>JAZOUB010000001.1:0-172780 GCA_045657945.1 Bacteroidaceae bacterium
ACCTCACTTCAGATTATTACTACGATGTCGATGACGGACAATATATGATAGGATTGGCATTGACATTAGGAGGTGCTTGCTTGGTTTATGGAAACCTTATCCACTCAATCTGCGATGCCGTGAAATCATCCAAGCGCATCAATGCCGAGAATGGTTTTGTGATGTACCAGCTCAATGATCGTTGTGCCTTTGGCATGCAGCCCTCGGTAGCTTATGAACGTCCGCAATATCTGCAAGGAAGCAAGCCGGAGCTCTCTGCAGGCATGAAATTTAAGTTGACATTCTAAAATAACTTTAATTAGGAGTAAGGATTTACTATCACTACTACTGCAACAGATCATATTGAAGGCTGCCCGTATGGGTGGCCTTCATTTGTTTTTCTTTTATGGGGCTTTGAATGCATAAACATCTCCAGATGTTAATAGTTAACGCTCGCTTTTTATGTTCTCCTTTATCTTTTTTTTACTTTTCCAGATCTCCCAAGGTTGCAATCATTATCACGTGAGGAAAAAGTTTCTACATCCTGATATGTTTTTCGTCCCAAGCTTTGGGACGTAATCTTTCACGAGGAGAAAAAACTTTTTCCTCCCGAGGGGGCAATTGTAACATCGCGACATCTCAAAAAAGACACCTCGGAACCCCTTCTTTTATAGGTCGTTTTTTAGCCTATTTTATAGTTGTTATCTCACGTTACACCTCTTGGATGATAAAAAGTTGTGTGTTTATAGAACTTCAAGCGTAATAAAAAGCCCCATTTCATCGTGGTTTTTTGAGGAGGATTGAAAATGTAATACTTTTGTAATATCAAAAATTTGGTGCATTGTTGCGGTTTCTCTACTTTTGTTACAAGAAAACTACAATCCTATTATGAGAAAGAAGACACTCTCTTTGTTTATAATGATGTGTGTTGCGCAAAATATGGCAGCATATGTGTCAGGTTATGGTGTTTATCATGGTGATTCCTATCTGTATCGCTATATCATCAATGAAGGGGAGGCTGTAAAGGACTCTACAGACTTTGCTCGTTGGAATGACAAGACCGTGATCTGTCTTGATGTGGATAGTATAGGTGAGAATGCCTTTTCTGAAGCGACCTTCCGTCAAGGACAGATATTGTACTTTACCGAAAGACTTCGATATATCGGCAAAGATGCCTTTACAGGTGTAAAAGTACTCAACGGAGGTCTTGGTGTAAATTCTTCATTTGGTGATCTTTGTATAGTGTTCAGTGGCGCGACTCCACCGTCGATAGCGGATGGTTATATTGCGAATTATGCCAATCCTACCTATCGTATGACTTATGTTGTGCCCAACTTGCCCACCTATATCGTGAGTGATATTCAATGGACTTACACGCAAATGGTAACCATAGATGACTTTATCAAGGGGAATGTTTCGCCAGAAAATGAAGTGATGTCTACGGGATCGATAGGTGTAGACCTCTTTACAGATGTTGATGATGAAAACAAAGATGGTAAAGATGGTGAGGACGGGGACATAGGCATGTCTGGCTCGGGTAAGACTATAACGATTGCTATTACGGCACGTTCAGACAATAAAATTCCAGTACGTATTGGAGGTGGAGACAAGAAAGGTCTTTATAGTCGCGCCCCAGCATGGATGAACTATACTGTTGATATAAAGATAACATCAACTAACGAAACAGAACTTTACGCCCAATCAAAAGTGTGTGGAGCACAAGGCGAGTGTCACTTTACAGCAGAAATTGCTTGCCCATCAGATGACATAGTGTTGGTGTGGTCACGCACCATCGATCCCAATGGTAAAGCATCAGATTGGACAACGAAGAGGGTGAATCTAAATTCAGGTATAGAAGGGTTTATTGCTCCTAAGGCTCAAACACCCTGCTATGACCTTATGGGGCGCGAGATAGCCAATCCCACACGAGGAGTCTATATCAAGGATGGTCGTAAAGTTGTGATTAAGTGAGTGCAGAATCAAAGTTTACTTTGGTTTGCCGAGCCGACGCACGGAGCAAGAGCAGAATGAAAGTTTACTTTTGTTCTGCCTTGCAAGAAGGAGGAAGACGAAGTCAACGTGAACAACCTCGACGAAATCAAAGTGAGACTCTAAAGAATTGAAAATAAAGAATACAAACGCGATATGAAAAAGTTCAGCTTATTGAATCTTGTCGTTGCTCTGTTGCTCCTTGCAACAGGTGCTACAGCGCAGGATGTAAACAAACTCAGTTTGGGCGATGCAAGTTGTATGAAAGGCCTCTCCATTGACCTGCCTTTGTACCTTGAAAACACCGACCCTGCCATTGTGGCGTTGCAGTTTGACATGTCGGTTCCCGAGGGAGCTACCATCTCAACTTCATCGTCGGAGAACAAATCCGAGCCTACACGTGCCGTTGACCACAGAATCAATGTGAGAAGACTGCCTTCGGGACAGTACCGTGTAATAATGCTCTCGCCCACAAACAAACCGTTCAGGGCCAACAAGGGTACCATCGGTACAATAAAAGCCAAGTTAAGCGATACGGCACCGCTTGTCGAAGGTGAAACCTATCCGCTTACAATGTCGGGAGTCGTGCTCAGCGACTCTTTGGGCAAGAATGTGATGACTGCCTACGAAAATGGTTCATTGAGCATTGGTGCCAATCCCGATTTCGTTATTGAAAATGTGGTACTCAATGGAACTTCGACTGTAAATCCCAAGGATTCGGTTGCAATATCCTGGAGTGTGAGGAACAGCGGTGCTGCCAATGCATTGGGCGGTTTCCGCGAGCAGGTGTCACTGGTATCTACAGTTACCGGCGAATCGGTGAATTTGGGAACAGTATATCACAATGATATGCTTCTTTCGGCAGGCGCATCACAGACAGTTACCCATAAATTCCTTGTACCTCGTATTGTGGGTCTCGACGGCACTTTCCAAGTGAAGGTGGTGCTCACTCCCAACAGTGACTCTGGCGAACGCAGGGAGTATCAGGGTAACAACACCACGCTCAGTAATGAGGCGAAGCGATATACAATGAATAAGGTGCTGTACATAACCAATCGCACAACAATAACCGAGACCGATAACGGAAATCGTTATACCTACAATGTGGAGCGAAGCGGAAGCCGTGCCGAGCAGATGACGTTCCCTGTGAACCTTGCAGGCGGCGATTCGCGTCTCTCTCTCAGTGCAAACGAGGTGGAGTTCAAGAAGAACAGCCAGTCGGCCTATGTATATCTCAATGTTGCCGGTACTACAGCACTTGAAGGTGATGTCGATTTTGTAATAGAGGTGCCGGCTGCCAACGGCTATGCTGCAGTGCAAAGTCCGGGTAAACTCCTTGACGACGAGCAGCCCGCCATTGAAATAACACCCTCCAAGTCTTTGTTGGAAGAGGGAGAACAGTTTGGTATAACCATTACAGTATCAAGAGCTGTCAGCGAGGATTTGAAGGTAAAGCTTACCTGCCAGAAACCGGCACTCTTCAAGTTGCCTTCATCGGTTACAATACCTGCCGGCGAAAAAAGTGTTACCATTGATGCTGTTGCTATTGACGATGATGTTGTAAGCGAATTCAATTCTGTCGATTTTACTGCGTCTGCCGAAAATCATATCAGCGGCAAGTGCTGCATTGTTGTGGAGGACAACGATATGCCACAACTGACAATGATATTGACACCGACAATCATAAGTGAGGCCGCAGGCCCGTCGGCAATTGTAGGCGTAATCACACGCGACAAGACAAACTCCGACATAACAATCCGTTTGAGCGACAACTCAATAAACGGCGACATTTACTATTCAACAAAACGTATAACCTTGAAACGAGGCCAGTCAAGGGCAGAGTTCAGCATCGGTATTGTCGATAACCAATTGAAAGAGGGCGACCGTGATGTGGAGTTCGAAGCTGCCATTTACATAAGCAGTTGTAACTGTCTTGCAGGGCAGACAAGTGGCGGTTATCTATGCGATACGATACATGTCGTGGACAACGATGGTCCTGCGTTGAGCATAACATCAAAGAACGGCAACATATTGGAAGGCTCGGAGAACAACGTGTTTACAATATCACGCAACGACTCGCCCGACAATGACCTTACTGTGCAGATGTCATCTACAGGCACAGGTCTTACATATCCTGCAACTGTTACAATACCGGCAGGTCAAAGGTCTGTAGATGTGCAAGTTTCATTGGCACGCAACGATATTTCGGATGATTCTAATATTATAACTTTCAAGGTGTCGGCCGCCTCTTATGCCAGTGGAACATGCTGGGTGATGTCAACCGACCAGACACTGCCCGATGCAATGATTACCGCATTGAATATTGTTACAAACAATGTCTATGCCGGTGATAAAGTTGTTGTGGAGACTGAAATTTATAATGGAGGTTATGCTGTATTGCCTGTAACTACACCTATTATCTTCAAGCACAGCGACAAGAGCCAGAGAGTGTTCCTGCAAAAAGCAGTTCAACCGGGTGAAACCTTTGTGCAGAGGGATTCCATAAGCAGCAAAGAGATTGCCGGCAGTTATTATCTGCAGGCATCGTGTGACGATGACAACATTATAAAGGAGATAAACGAATCCAACAACTACTCGGAGCGTTGCACTCTTGTGCTTAACCCGCTCTTCAAGGCAACTGCGCATGTTGACAAGGATAGATATCTGAACAGTGATACTGTTTACATTACAGGTCATGTCGAAGGTCTTTATTCAAGAAATGCCGATGTCGAGGTGTATGTGAAATCCAACTCTACACGCAATACAATAATGGCAAGAACCGACGAGAACGGTGACTATGAGGCCAAATGGGTTCCGGTAGGTAACCAGGCCGGCAGGTTCATTGTGGGCGCATGTACTGTAGGTGAGAACCTCAGTACGGAGATGGATGCGTTCGATGTGTACGGTATGCGCCGCTATGACAGCGGTTTCATTAAAGATGAACTTGAAACAGGTGAAACGGCAGGGAATTATCTGCACCTCCTCAATCACGGTTCATTGCCTTTGACTGGTCTCAAGGTGATTGCTGAATACAATACTGCTACCGCAAAGATTGACTTTACTGGCATCACAAGTCTGCAGCCGGGAGAGAATGGCAGAATTACCTATACAATAGAGGGTCTCACACCTAGCGAAGGCAAAGACTGGGAGAAGATAAACATAAGGATAGAGAGTGCCGAGGGTGCTGTGTTCGAACAGACTGCATATTATTATGTGCGTTCATCCAAGCCGGTGCTCAAAGCCAGTGTAAACGAGATAAACACTACGATAATCAAGGGCGAAACCCGTGACTATGAGATTCATATCACAAATCAGGGACGTGGAGAGACCGGAGCCGTTACCGTTGATCTTGGTAATGTGGGCTGGCTAAAGACTGCGACCCCAACGAAGATGGCTTCAATGGCACAGGGTGACAGCGCGGTGATTGTGCTGCAGATGACTCCAATAGCACAGACCGAACTGAACTCGGTTTACAAAGGAAACTTCGTGATTTCGTGCGAGAACGGCAGCAGTGTGAATATACGCTACTTCCTTGAAGTGGTTTCTGAAAGCACCGGTACACTTGTCATAGATGTGCAGGACGAATTCACGTTGAATACGGCAGAGGCTCCGCATGTTGAAGGAGCGACAGTGAATGTGCTGCACCCTGTAACGCAGAAGCTGTTGCGTCAATATGTTACAGGTGCCGATGGACTGGCAACATTTGACATGTTGCCCGAAGGACGCTACATTGTGAAGGTTACACATCCAAAGCACTCGTCAAGGACAATGGATGTGATTGTTGACCCCGAGCGTACGACAAAGTATGTGGCATTCATAGAGTACAGTGCCATAACTGTCGAGATGAAGTACGAACCCACAGAGGTTGAGGATGAGTATAACATCGTAACAACCGTGAAGTACGAGACCAATGTGCCCAAGCCTGTTGTTGTACTTGATATACCCGATAAAATTATTCTCGACTCTATACAGACACCGTATGTGTTCTATGCAACAATGACCAATGTGGGTCTTGTGACAGCCTCTCAGGCGCGTTTCTCAATACCCGAAGAGGTGAACGGCTATTATTTCTCTCCATTGATTGAGGGTCCATGGGATATTTTGCCTCATCAGACAATAACAATTCCGGTGGAGATTACGAAGATGGTCGAGGGTGAGCCTACACGCGTAAGAGGTAGCCGCGCTGCACAGCCACGTCGTGGTGCAGCTTGTGGTATTGAGGCTTTGGGCCAATTCTTTGACCATTGTGCGGGTGTCAGCCCTGAGCGTTTTGTTAGAGACAGAATGCAAATCGGCTCTTCTTGTATCCAGATAGGAGATGTGCTTGCGGGAATCATCCCGCCATCTTCGGGTGGAGATCCTGCACCTCCGGGCGGCGGTGGCAGCAGCAGTAGCGGCGGTGCCGGCGGCGGTGCCAGTGGTGGCGGCGGTACATCGGTTGTCAGTTGTGACCCTTGGCTGCAAGAGAATGGCGGCGAAACCATTGATAATTTGGTGGGTGGTGTAAGTCCTGTAGCCGGTGCAGGATTTGCAGCCAGTGGTATGGCTAATGGTGACCCGACCGGTGCACTGACAATGGCTGCCGGAACAGCATTATCGGCAGCTGGAAAAGAAGGAGTTGCAATAATGGTGGATGCGGCAGACAGAGCAAACGGAATGGGATTATTCAGTGGTAGTGGCAGCGCTGCATACAGAGGCGAATGGCCGGGCGTATATGATATATCGGCTTCAAAAACCGCGGCACAAAGGAATTCTGGAGCTGTTGTTGACGGCAATGTCGATTTCGAGTCTGTGTATTCTCATGATATGAAAGTTGTGTCGGGAATGGTGAAAAGAATTTATCTGTCCATAGCAGCAGCAGACAAACGCAAACATATTATTGAAGAAACACCAATGTTCTTCAATAATGAATACTTTACCGAGGATGTTCCGTCTGCCGATACAATTTCGGCTGAGTTGCCGGCGGAATATCCGTCATGGTTGCGTGTATGGTGCAATAATGTACAGATGCCTTTGTCGGTTTACTATCACTTCATTCTTGTTTATCACGAACTCTTTGGCGATTGGGGCTATATGTATCTCGCTCCTGATGATTTGGCCGAATATTTCGTCTACTACAACAAGTGGATTAACGAAGGAAGAACATCTGTTACAATTGAAGACTTCCCGAGCATGCCGAACTACGATTCGTTCAAGTTTGCAAAAGAGAAACTCGTCGAGCGTGTTAATAATACATTGAAGATACGCAATGGCGAAGAGATTGAGGGAGACAACTACATTGACTATGACTATTTGCAGAGATGCTACGACAATATGCTCGAAGCACGAAAGGCTGCCCAAAGAATGGGATATGAGGATGAAGTGGAGTTGTACAATGTCGAAAGCGATAAATGCCTGGAGTACCTGACAAAGAGCAGCTCTTCAATGTGTGCTACCGTGACATTGCAGATTGAACAGAAGATGACCATGACCCGTCAGGCAGTACGCGGTACGCTCACCGTCTATAATGCCAGCGAGAGCGAGGCCATGAAGAATGTGACACTGAATCTTGTCGTTACCGACCCGTACGGAAACATTGCAGATTCTCATATCATGGAGATTCACACCGAGGAGAAGAGCGGTTTCACAGGTGAAGATGACTTTGAGAGTGGCTGGGAACTTGCTCCCAAAGAAACCGGTGTTGCAAAAATCCTCTTCATCCCGACAAAGTATGCAGCTCCTACAGAACCGTTGCAGTACACATTCTCGGGCAGCATTTCGTTCATTGATCCATTCACAGGACTTGAAATGACCCGTGAACTTGAGGCTGAGCGTCTGACAGTGAATCCGAGCCCGAACCTCGAACTGGTTTACTTCATGCAGCGTGACATATTCGGTGACGATGCTCTGACCGATGAGGTTGAGCCAATCGTTCCTTCACAGTTCTCGCTCCTTATAAACAACAAGGGGTATGGCGATGCGACAAAGGTGAAGATGCTTACACAGCAGCCTAAGATTATAGAGAACGAAAAGGGTTTGTTGGTTGACATACAGATCGAGAGCTCGCAACTCAACGGCGGTGACAAGGTGCTTGCCATGGGCGAGAGCGTGGCGACAGACTTCGGCACAATACCTGCATTGTCACAGGTGTATGCACAGTGGTGGATGACAAGTTCGTTGACAGGTCACTTTGTGGAATATGATGTGAAGGCTACTCATGTTACATCGTATGACAATCCCGACTTGTCGTTGCTCGACAGCGTACATATTCACGAACTCATTCACCAGATTGAGATTCCGTTGGCACTGAACAAACCAAAGTTGCTTGGATTCCTTGTGAACGACGAAGAGGATTACGAGGACCGCCCGGACATCATATATATGACAAACGGCGAGACCTATCCTGTATATGGAGCAACAGGTACCGCTGTTGAAGGTGCTGAGGCCAACACTTGGGAGTTGACCATACACCCCGAAAAGAGCGGTTGGTGCTATGGTAATATGCCCGACCCGACAGCCGGCAAGCAGCAGATAAAGAGAATCGTGAGAAAGAGTGACGGCGCGGAGATTCCGCTTGCGAACTTCTGGCAGACGGACAGGACCCTGATTGACAAGCTGGAGCCTGTTTATGAGAACCTGCTGCATTTTGCCGATACTATGGCTATTGCAGGTGACAGTTATGTGCTTTACTTCTCTAAGAAACCCGAGAATGTTCTGCAGGTGCTTTCATTCTCAGGTGTTCCCAATAAGAATGATATCACAAAAGAAGCTGTAGATACCGTTACAGTAGGGTTCAATTTACCTATTGACCCGGCAACATTTACAACCGATGATATTCAGTTGTTGTTCCAGGGAGAGTCTGTGGATGTGTCAAAGGTGAAGATTATAAGAACCGACGATAAGGTATTCAAACTATATGTGGGTGAACTGACAACGCTTGACGGTTACTATTCATTGACAGTAAATACCAATAACATCATTGACGCTACAGGCGAGCCTGGTGTGAACGGAAAGATGACCGGTTGGATTCAGGTGAGTGATGGCAAGGCGAACTTTACTATGGAGTGCTTGCCCGAGGGCGCAGGTGTGCTTACACCGGGAACTTCTAAACAGGAGTATGAAGGCGATGTTGCGGTATCGGCTGTTGCCAATGAGGGTTACAGGTTCCTATACTGGAAGAGCGGTGACGAGATTATAAGCGAGGATGCCGAGACCGTTGTCTCTATGTTCGGTCCAAAGACTGTGACAGCTGTGTTCCAACCAATACAATACAATGTGAACATCATCTACAGCAGGGCACGTGGCTCTGTTGAGGGCGCTGGAAGCGGAATGTTCAGTTACAACCAGGAAATCAAACTTAAGGCTGTGCCTGCTGCCGGTTACTTCTTCGTGGGCTGGCGTCACGAGGGAGAGATTATTGAAACAGATGCGGAACTTGAATTCACTGTAAAGGGTGAGGATGAGTACGAGGCTGTATTCGAGCCAATCGAGGTGGTCGTAGTATTCCTTGACGAGAATTCGGCTGACAATACATCGATGTTTGCCGATACAAACGGAAAGCATTACAAGATTACGATGAACCGCAAGCTGAGTGCTTGGCAGTGGAATCCGTTCTGTGTGCCGTTCGATGTATCGGAACAGCAGATAAACAAGACTTGGGGATATGCTACAATGATAGTGCAGCTTACGAAGGTCGAGGACGACAAGATGTATTTCACATCGGCATACAACATTAAGGCGGGTGTGCCATACCTTGTAAAGCCCGAAAGGACTGTTGAAACTCCATACTTCACTTATGACAACAATATTGTGGTGGAGAACGAACCGATAGTGACCGACTATGATGGCATACAGTTTGCCGGCAACTACACTCCGCATGAGTGGAATCCTGCCGATGAGTACTATTATGGCGTGAAGAGCAACAATATAATCAAGGCCAAGGAGAGTACTGCAGCATTGAAGGGTATGCGTGGTTACTTCGTTATTCCGCAGGGCCGAAAGGCAATAATTTATATTGGAGACAATTTCACCGGTATCAGCGAGACTGTTGAGGAGAAGGGTAACGGCAATGCCGGAATCTATAATCTGCAGGGTGTTTATCTTGGAAATGACGCAAGTTCTCTTGCACCCGGTATTTATATTGTTAACGGACAAAAATGTATAGTAAAATGAATATAAAAAAGGATTATGTAGCACCGCAGGCCAATGCCTGCAATGTAGAATGTGAATCTTCGATATTGGTGATTTCGGGTTCAAACGAGGTGGGAACTGCACCCGGAGTTGAGGATGAAGATCCCAATGCCGCTCGTGGCTCACGAGGCCAATGGGGTGACATCTGGAAAGGTTAAAAACGGACAAGGAGGGCTATCATCGCCCTCCTTGTTGTTTGAAAAGGGGTGGGAATGGATAACAATTCTTATAATATTTGCAGATTGAGAAAATAACTGTAAATTTGCAGTAATAAGTGCGTGGTGGGTGTTTACCCATTCCTGCGTCAAAAACAATTTGTAATTATGGCAAAGCAGCACATAACAATTGAGGAGGTAAAGGAAGACCTCCGCTATCTGCGTCTGCTGGCACGTGATTTCCCCACAGTGTCGAGCGTGACGACCGAAATTATCAATCTTGAGGCTATTCTGCATCTGCCCAAGCCTACGGAGCATTTCCTTGCCGATGTACACGGCGAGCATGAGGCTTTCCAGCATATCCTGCGCAATGCGTCGGGTAACATCAAACGCAAGGTGAATGACCTTTTCGGTGATTCCATAACAGCCGAGGAGAAGAAGGACCTGTGTACGCTGATATATTATCCCGAGGAGAAACTGAAACTTGTGAAGCTGACGGATATTGACCTTGATGACTACTATAAGCGTTCACTGAACCGCCTTATTGTGGTGTGCCGCAATGTGTCGTCAAAATATACCCGTTCCAAGGTGCGCAAGAGCCTCCCCGAGGAGTATGTGTATATCATTGAGGAACTTTTGCACGAGAGTGACGACTACCAGAACAAGCAGGCCTATCTTGAGGTCATTGTAGATACGATTATAGGCACAGGCCGTGCCGGCCATTTCATAACGGCACTCTGTTATCTTATACAGAGATTGATCGTAGATCGCCTGCACATCCTTGGCGATATATTTGACCGTGGCCCGGGTGCGCATCATATCATGGATGCGCTGTGCGATTACCACCACTTGGATATAACTTGGGGTAACCACGATGTGTTGTGGATGGGTGCTGCGGCAGGTAATACATGCTGTATCGCAAGTGTGCTGCGTCTCTCTCTGCGCGATGCCAACACTACAACCCTTGAAGAGGGTTATGCTATAAATATGGTTCCGCTTGCTACTTTTGCAATGGAGCAGTATGCCGATGACCCTTGTACGATATATCAGCCTCGCGTGGATGAGGAGCGTACCAACTTCAACGAGAAGGATGTGCGACTCATTGCACAGATGCACAAGGCTATCTCTGTAATAGAGTTCAAACTCTCGGGACAGATTGCAATGAAGCACCCCGAGTGGAACATGATGGACCGTTGTCTCATGGAGTTCATTGACAAGGAGCGCGGTATAATCACCATAGATGGCAAGGAGTATGAGCTTGGCGACAAGCTGTGGCCAACGCTTGACCCTGCGAATCCGTATGCCCTCACTCCCGAGGAACAGGATGTGATAGACCGTCTGCGTCACTCGTTCATGCGTAGCGAGAGATTGCAGAACCATGTGAACTGCCTGCTCATGCGTGGCGGTATGTTTGTTATATATAACTCTAACCTCATGTTCCATGCTGCTGTACCCATCAACGAGGACGGTACAATGCGCGAGGTTGTCTTTGACGGCGTGCCGGTAAAGGGCAAGGAACTGATGAAGAAGGTTGAGCGCATGGCGCGTACTGCATTCGACAGCGATGTTGATGAGGCTACTCGCGAGAAGTATGCCGACTTCTTCTGGTACCTGTGGTGCGGTCCCGAGTCGCCTCTCTTCGGCAAGGCAAAGATGGCGACCTTCGAGCGCTATCTGCTCGACGACAAGGAGGTGCAGAAAGAACCCAAGGGTTGGTACTACATTCTGCGCGACAATGCCGAGGTGTGCGACTACATCCTCGACGAGTTCGGTGTCAAGGGTAATCACCGCCACATCATCAACGGTCACGTTCCCGTGCGTGTGTTCAAGGGCGAGACACCTATCAAGGCCGATGGCCGCCTGATGGTCATTGACGGCGGTTTCTCAAAGATTTACCATAACCGCACAGGTATCGCCGGCTATACACTCGTTTATCACAGCCGAGGCTTTGAACTGGTGCAGCTTACTCCGTTCACCTCTACCGAGGAGGCTATCCTCAACGGAACCGACATTGCCGGTACGATAAACATTGTGGAGATTGTGGGTGAGCGCGAGAAGGTTCGCGATACCGATATAGGCCGTGGCATCATGGTTAAGATTGCCGACCTTGAGCGTCTGCTCTATGCATACCGCAAGGGTGTGATAAAAGAGAGACCGCAATAAAAGGTGAAAAGTGAAAGGTGAAAGGTGAAAGGTGAAAGCGGAAAACTGAAAACGGAAAGGTTAAAGCTCGTGCAAGCGAGTGAGTGAAAATTTATTTTCAATCGCAACGAGCGCAGCCGAGGTTCAATCGCACGAAGTGTGGTTAAAACTGAAAGGTGCACATGTAGTGTGGTTAAAGTTAAAACGAACAATAAAACAAAGCAAGATATGAAAGCAATAGTAAGTGTTATAATGGGCAGTACATCGGATCTGCCTGTAATGAAGAAAGCAACAGATTTCCTTAACGAGATGAAGGTGCCTTTTGAGGTTAACGCCCTCTCGGCTCACCGCACTCCCGAGGCTGTGGAGGCCTTTGCCAAGGGTGCAAAGGAGCGTGGCGTGAAGATTATAATTGCAGCAGCCGGCATGGCGGCTCATCTTCCGGGTGTGATTGCTGCAAGCACAACTCTCCCCGTGATTGGCGTGCCCATCAACAGTACACTCGATGGCATGGATGCGTTGCTCGCAATTGTGCAGATGCCTCCGGGCATCCCTGTTGCCACTGTAGGTATCAATGCATCGCTCAATGCAGCAATCCTGGCGGTTGAAATGCTGTCGCTTGCCGATGCCGAGCTTGCCGAGCGTCTTGCCGCTTACAAGAGTGGCCTCTGCAAGAAAATTGAGAAGGCTAACGAAGAGCTCAAGGAACTCAAATATGAATACAAGACAAATTGATATTTTCAACTACAAGCGTCGTGCTACTGTTGAGGTTGCCGTTGGCAATGTGCTCATTGGCAGCGCACAGCCCGTGCGTGTGCAGTCGATGACCAACACCAGCACGATGGATACTGATGGCAGCGTGGAGCAGACACTGCGCATTGTTGAGCGTGGTGGCGAGCTTGTACGCTTGACCACACAGGGCAACCGCGAGGCGGTGAATCTTGGCAACATCAAGCAGCAGTTGCTTGCGCGTGGCTGCCAGGTGCCACTTGTGGCCGATGTGCATTTCAATGCATCGGTGGCCGATACTGCAGCGCGTTATGCCGACAAGGTTCGTGTAAATCCCGGTAACTACGTGGATACGGCGCGTACATTCAAGCATATAGATTACACCGATGCCGAGTATGCCGAGGAACTCAAACGCTTGCGTGAGCGTTTTGTGGCGTTCCTTGATATATGCAAGGCCGAGGGCAAGGCTGTGCGTGTGGGTGTGAACCATGGTTCGCTCAGCGACCGCATCATGAGCCGTTATGGCGATACACCGTCGGGTGTCGTGGAGTCGTGCATGGAGTTCCTGCGCATCTGTCGCGACGAGAACTTCAACAATGTGGTTGTTTCAATAAAGACCAGCAACACTGCCATGATGGTTACAACCGTGCGCCGTCTTGTGCGTGTGATGGCCGAGGAGGGTATATCATACCCCTTGCACCTTGGTGTTACCGAGGCCGGCGATGCCGAGGATGGGCGCATAAAGAGTGCCGTGGGAATTGGCGCGCTGTTGGCCGATGGAATAGGTGATACCTTGCGTGTATCACTTGCTGAGGCTCCCGAGAACGAAATCCCTGTAGCGAAGGAACTTGCCGATTATGTCGCTTGCCGTGCCGGCCACGAATATATTGATGCTGTTGTCGCTCCATCGTTCAACTATGAAGAACCTGTGCGCCGTGCAACAAAAGAGTGGGGCATTATTGGTGGAAAGAATGTACCCGTTGTTTTTGGCGGCGAGGTTGAGGATGTTGACATAGCAGCCGATTTCATAGCAGCCGATGTGGCTGTGTGCCAGCCATGTGAGGCTGCAAATGGCTCTTTTGTGGCACTTGAGTATAAAGACCTTACAACAGAGAATATTACAAAGCTCAAGTCGCTTGAGAATATTGCGATTGTCGCTTCAACAACCCATGCAAACCCAGTGGCTGAATTGCGTGCCTTGGTGCATAAGTTGACTATTGAGGGTGTTGATGCTCCTGTAATCATACGCAGGGCATATAACGAACCATCGGTGGAATCTTTGCGCATAAAGGCATCTGCCGATTTGGGCGTGCTTCTCATTGACGGTCTTGTCGATGGCTTGTGGCTCGAGAACCCTTCAAGCAGTGCCGAGGAGCTCAATGCCATTATGTTTGGTATATTGCAGGCAACCCGTGCCCGCATAAGCAAGACCGAATATATCGCATGTCCCGGTTGCGGCCGCACTATGTACGATTTGCAGGGTACTCTGGCACGCATAAAGGCTGCTACTTCGCACCTCAAGGGACTCAAGATTGGCGTTATGGGCTGCATTGTGAACGGCCCCGGCGAAATGGCCGATGCCGATTATGGTTATGTGGGTGCTGCACGCGGAAAGGTGTCTCTCTATCGTCGCAAGGAGTGCGTCGAGAAGAATATCCCCGAGGAGGAGGCTATTGAACGCTTGTTGCAGTTGATAAATAGTGACAAAGAGCGAAAGTGACAAGTTGTTTTTTCGTAGAATTAAAATATGAATTGAGGGCAATTATTAAAGATTGTCCTCAATTTTTCTGTTTTGTAAAACAAAACACTCTTCCCGATTGTTATATATCCATACACCGGTGATTTTACCGGTGTAAACATTCAAATTTAACAAATAGTGGATACAGCAAAATTCAGGAGAGAACTGCTTGAGATTCAGTCGGAGTTACAACGCTTTGCCTATAAACTCACTGCAGACAAGGAAGAGGCCAATGACCTTCTTCAGGAGACATCGTTAAAGGCATTGGGTAACATGGACAAGTACACGCCGGGGACTAATTTCAAGGGCTGGGTCTACACGATAATGCGTAATATCTTCATCAACAATTACCGCAAGGAGACGCGCGACCAGATCTTTGTCGATACCACCGACAACTATTTCCACATAAACAGTTCGCAGGAGTGCGATAACTACATCACCGATAATGGATACGATACGAAAGAGATTTACCGTGTCGTTCACAGTCTTCCGCGCGATTACCGCATACCTTTCCTCATGCATATTTCCGGCTTCAAGTATCGCGAGATTGCCGACCGTCTTGGCCTGCCTCTCGGTACCGTCAAGAGCCGGATATTTTTTACCCGTCAGCAACTTCAGGGGCTGTTGAAGGACTATAAATAGCCTGTCTGCGCCTGTACTGCAACACGATATGTGGCATAATTGCCATCCAATGGCTTGTTGTCCCGTTTTTACTGCCGTTATCTGCCAAAAAATGAGTATCTTCGCGTCATATTTGGTTTTAATAACATTGGCATATAGAATAATATGGTTTCAGTAGACGGTTTGGCTGTTGAGTTTGGCGGAACAACGCTTTTCAGTGATGTTTCGTTCGTGATAAATGAGAAGGACCGCATCGCCCTCATGGGAAAGAACGGTGCCGGAAAGAGTACATTGTTGAAGATTCTGGCAGGTGTGCGCACTGCTTCGCGTGGCACGGTGTCGGCTCCCAAGGATACAGTCATCGCCTATCTGCCACAGCACCTGATGACCGAGGACGGCCGTACCGTCTTCGAGGAGGCATCACAGGCTTTTGCCCACCTCTATGAGATGGAGGCCGAGCTTGATCGCATGAACAACGAGCTTGCTACCCGCACCGATTATGAGAGCGACGATTACATGGCACTCATTGAGGAGGTGGCTACAAAGAGCGAGAAGTTTTATGCCATTGACATGACCCACTTCGAGGAGGATGTGGAGAAGACACTCCTTGGTCTTGGTTTCGAGCGCAAGGACTTTAACCGTCAGACAAGCGAGTTCAGCGGTGGCTGGCGCATGCGTATCGAGCTTGCGAAGATGCTTCTGCGTAATCCTGATGTGCTGCTGCTCGATGAGCCTACAAACCACCTTGATATTGAGTCAATCGGTTGGCTCGAGGAGTTCCTCATCAACAACGGTAAGGCTGTGGTTGTCATCAGCCACGACCGCAAGTTTGTCGATAACATCACAACCCGCACCATTGAGGTGACAATGGGTCGCATATATGACTACAAGGTGAACTACTCGCAATATCTTGTGTTGCGTGCCGAGCGCCGTCAGCAGCAGATGAAACAGTACGAGGAGCAGCAGAAGATGATTCAGGAGACCAAGGATTTCATCGAGCGTTTCAAGGGAACATATTCAAAGACACTGCAGGTGCAGAGCCGCGTGAAGATGCTCGAGAAACTGGAAATCATTGAGGTTGACGAGGAGGATACATCGGCATTGCGACTCAAGTTCCCACCATCACCACGCGCAGGGCAGTATCCCGTGATTATGGACGGTGTGGGCAAGGCCTATGGCGAGAAACGCATCTTCTCAGGCGCGACACTCACCATTGAACGCGGTAACAAAGTGGCTTTCGTTGGTCGTAACGGCGAGGGTAAGTCAACGCTTGTAAAGTGTATCATGAAGGAACTTGAACACGAGGGTTCGTTGCAGCTTGGCCACAATGTGCAGATTGGTTATTTCGCGCAGAACCAGGCATCATTGCTCGATGAGGAGTTGACCGTGTTCCAGACAATCGACGATGTTGCCAAGGGTGAAATCCGTAACAAGATACGCGACCTGCTTGGAGCATTCATGTTCGGTGGCGAGGCAAGCACAAAGAAAGTGAAGGTACTCTCTGGTGGTGAGCGCACCCGTCTGGCGTTGCTCAAACTTCTGCTCGAGCCTGTGAACCTGCTCATCCTTGACGAGCCTACCAACCACCTCGACCTCAAGACAAAGGACATCCTGAAACAGGCACTCAAGGACTTCGACGGCACACTCATCTGTGTGAGCCACGACCGTGATTTCCTCGATGGTCTTGTGACAAAGGTCTATGAGTTTGGCCACGGCAAGGTGCGTGAGCACCTGTGCGGAATCTATGAGTTCCTCGCCGCCAAGAAGATGGAGGAACTGAGTGAACTGGAGCGTAAATAAAACAATAACTGCTTGCCAATTGGCAAGCAGTTATTGTTTTATTTAACTTTTCTCACAGGTGTGGCAGCACTGTTTTAGAACTTTCAATTAATTATTTCTCCCCTCCGTCACTTCACTTTGTTCGTGCCACCTCCCCTCGCATAGCGAGTGGCGGAGCTATTGGATGTTTTTTTGATTATTGCTCCCCTCCGTCACTTCACTTCGTTCGTGCCACCTCCCCTCGCAGAGCGAGTGGCGGAGCTTTTGTTAATAGTGATTTTGGGTAATTAGCTGCTCCACTCCAGTGGAGGGGAGCTGTCTGCTTGCAGACTGAGGGGAGGGCTAATATTCTTTATTTTCTATTACCTCGTTTTCTAATTCAGCTTTTATAATATCCAGAACTCCTTGCAGGTTATCCCATATGAGTCTGTTTTCAAATCGAATGACTCTTATTCCTTTGCTATTTAAGAATTGAGTTCTAATATCATCTTCTCTTGCCCCATGGAATGTGTAGTGGCTCTGTCCGTCAAGTTCAATACATAATTTTGCGCTTGCGCAATAGAAATCCAGAATGTATGGTTCTATCGGATGTTGTTTTCTCCACTTGCTTCCATTAAGTTTGTGTGATTTAAGTTGAGTCCACAATACAGCCTCTTCAGGAGTCAAACATCTCCTTAATTCTTTACTTTTTAATAAAGTTTCTTTTGTATTCATTTATTAGTGGACTCCCCTCCGGTCTTCGACCACCTCCCCTCTGCAGCGGGGCGGAGTTTTTTTGAGTGATTTTGGGTAATTAGCTGCTCCACTCCTGTGGAGGGGAGCTGTCTGCTTGCAGACTGAGGGGAGGGTGCAAAGAGCGTGGTTAAATGTGAAAGGTCAAAACGGAAAGCAATGAAACGCTAAAATCAATACAACGCTTCGTACTCCTTGGCAATCTTTGACCAGGTGTACTGCTCGCAGGCAATCTGTTTCAACTCCTTGCCGTTGTCAACGCCCTGCTTGATGAGCTGCTGCAAATCGTCGGCATTGCTGTAATAGTGCGCCTTGTTCTTTGTGGTCTCGCGGTTGTATATGACATCGAACGACAGGATTGGACGGCCAAAAAACATCGCCTCAACAAGTGAAGGGTTTGTGCCACCGGCACTGTGTCCATGTATGTAATATCTGGTGTTCTTGCGCAGGGTGTAAAGGATGTCCAGGTCATATATGCTGTTGAGCAAGGTGATATTGCTGTATTTGCTATATTCCTCTTTTAGTTTCCTGCTATAGTCGTTGCGGTTCCAGTTACCAATGAAAACCAGTTTCTCTTTGCTGTTCTTGAATGCCTCGAGGGTCATGTGACAGTTGTTCTCGGGTTCAATGCGGCACACGCTCATGGAGTAACCGCCTGCTTCAAGACCATATTGCTTCAATATCTCGGCCTCGCGTTCCTTTGTTATGTCAATCAGTGCGTGGTTGCCACCATATGCAATGAGTGTGGTATCCTTCCTGTACTCTTGCTTCACATAGTCCTGTATGCCCTTGTTATCAGTGATTATTACATTGGCAAAACGCACGGCACATTTCTCGGAGAACTTCAGGAATTTCTTTACCCAACCTTTCCACTTTGCTCTGCGATATTCAAGGCCGTCGATGTTTACAATTACCTTTTTGCGGCAGAAGAGTTTGAACACTGGCAGGAAGATGCAGCCCGAAACACCCAGAATCAGAATGGTATCATATCCGCATATTGAGCGCATCATTGACAGGATGTCGTATGGAATGCTCTGAACACCATTTGCACGCAACGGAACATATTTCAGCCTTGCACCTTTGTGCTCCTTAATTTTGGATGGCATGTCCTTGCTGCTACAGAAGACGGTGTACTGTATATCACCGGAACAGTTGTCTCCGATAATATTTTCTACCAGTGTCTCGAATCCGCCGTAGTTGGCCGGTATTCCCTGTGTGCCTATAATAGCGACTCTCTTCATTCGCAAAATGTTGCAAGCGGCTTGTTATAAAACCTTTGCAATATGTTCAATCATCTGTTGTGGGTAATATAACTTGGATTTTTCCAAAGCATTACTTGACAAATGTACGAAAATTTCTTTATTGTGTAAAATATTTCCCACACACTTTTCAATCTCAGCCAAATCCTGTGAATCTATCTTAAACCCATTCTCGCCATCGGTGACCATCTCGGCAATTCCGCCCACTGTGGGTACAATCACAGGTAGGCCTGCTGCCATTGCCTCCAGGGCGGTGAGACCGAATGTCTCAATTGCCTGTGTCTTGTTTGTAAGATTCAGTACTAGCGAGGCTCGGTTGTAGAATGGAGTTACATCCTCCTGTCGTGGATATATTGTAAGGTTGCCTGTGTGGGTGATATTCTTTTCCTTCAGATACTTGTCGATGTTCTCCTGCGAGTCATTTATAACAAGTTCGAACTTGTATTGTGGCACCCTTTTTGCGAGGGTTATGAACTCATCAGTGCCTTTGTATCCCTTTAGAGAACCAAGCATCAGCACGCGCTTTGCCTCAAAAGCCCTGTCGCTGTCGGGCGTGAGTCTTTCGACAAAACTGTTGCATAACGCGTTGGGTACAATATGCACTCTCTTTTTGCGGCGCAGGAACGAACGCTGGTACTGCGATACGCATATAATCTCGCTTGCAATCCATTGCATGATTTTTGCCAGAATGCGGTATGCCGTGCTTTTCGCCTTTGCGTTCTCGTGGTAGTGGTAAACCACCTTCTTGCATGCCATGCGTCCGCCGATAGCAGCGCCAACGGGCAGTATTGTATTGATGTATATCACAGTGTTTCTTTTGAACATGTAACCGAGTGCCATGAAGAATACCAACAACTGCACCCATGCATAGCGCATGGCGCGTATGGCAATGTTCCTCGAGAACTTGTAACTGTATTGCCTGAGTCGCAGATTCTCCTTGCCTTTCAGCTCATCGAGCACTCCACCGCGCGAGGTTACAAGGTCAACATTGTAACCCTTTTCAATCAATCCCTCAATTACGGTTTTCAGGACCTTCGGACTACCGCTGTAGTCATTAAAAAGATGAAAGCAGACTATATTTTTCATTTGATAGTGTTTTTATGTTGGTTTAAACAACTCCCCTCCGTCACTTCGCTTCGCTTGTGCCACCTCCCCTCGCTAGCGAGTGGCGGAGCTTTTTTTGAATGGTTCATGCAACTTTGCTGCTCCACTCCTGTGGAGGGGAGCTGTCAGTTTACTGACTGAGGGGAGGGTTGAGGCTTATTATCCAAATTTATATCAAATCATCCGTTCCAGCACCTTGCCCCATAGCGCAAATGGCTTTGCAGCATCGGCAGTCACCTTGCCGTTCTCGCGCATTGTGAAGCGCGAGATAACATCGAGCAGATACATGGCATAGAGTTCCTTCTCCATCCAATTGCCTGCATCGCTTTTCATGTAGGCCGCAATCTCACCAATCCCCCAATGCTTTTCAAACACAGCTGTCTGTGTGAAGAAATGATAACGGTCGAGCCCTACAGGGTAACTCATTGCTGCATATTCAAAATCAAAGACAAACAGTTCATTGCCATTGGCGAACATATTCCACGGAGTGAAATCACCGTGGAAAGCACAGAACTCAACCTGCTTGCCACAATAATTATCCTTTATGTTTTCAATTGTCCTTGCAACGATGTTGTGGTCAATATTCTGTGGCAACCAATCCCGGTGCAGCTCAAGTTGTGTTATTGTATTGTAGTAGTTACTCTTTTCAAACGGCAACTGCACCTTTGTTTTTTTATGCAACTGCTTAATGAAATCATCGTGCATTGCATCCCATTCATGGATTACTCTCGACGACGCGCTCTTCTTGGTACTCTGCACAAAAATGTGTGTGCCACTGCCCAAAGTACCGCAGTAGAGTACTTGTGGAATATTTGTAATGCCCTTCTTGGCAAGCAAGTTCAGCATTGCACTCTCCTTTTCAAACAAAGCCTTTATCTCGTTACTCTCACTCAGTTTGCAGTATCCCAGAATCTTGCTCCCCTGGCTCAGCTGCATTGTTATCTTCTGGTGTACCGATGGTGTTCCCTCAAATATCGAAAACTCAATCTCTTGCACGCCAAAGACCTTGCACAACAGACTGTGCAACTCGTTACCAAGGCGACAGTTCAATGTCTCGGCCTTTATAGTCTTGCGCACCGGTGCAAGCCAATGCAGCCAGGGCAACAGTGCCTTTACCATCTTGCCCTTTATGCCGCTTGGCTGGTACAGATTCAGTGCAGTGCGCATGCCCTTTGCCGGCACAATCCAGTACTTGCCGTCGGCATTGCCAAAGCGGTAGAACTTCTCTCCGCCGGTAAAGTCGAGTATATTGTTAATGATATTTTTCATTGTTAAAATTCCTCCCCTGTAGGGGAGGTGGTCTTTAGACCAGAGGGGTATTATTTTTTTGAAGAGTATTTTTTAATCGTTTCAAGAATCAGATCTGTAGAGCACCATATGTCTTTATTTTCAAATCTTATAATTTTTATTCCTAAAGAATTTAGATATTCTTCTCTTCGTTCGTCATTGAATTTTCCAATAACTGTATAGTGCTCATTGCCATCAAGTTCAATGGCAAGTTTAATTTCGGGGCAGTAGAAATCAAGTATATAATTGCCTATAGAAAACTGTCTTCTCCATCTTCTACCCTCAACTTGTTTACCTTTTAACATTCTCCACAATACGGCCTCTGCTGATGTTGAGTTTGAACGTAGTTCTTTCCTTTTTTCTTTCAAATCTTTTTGATTATATAAAGGATTGTACTTTTCTGTATTCATGTTGATTTTTACCCCTCAGTCCTTTCGGACAGCTCCCCTACAGAGGAGCAAATTGTTTGGGATTTTGTCTGTATTGTTTGTATTTCCTCCCCTGTAGGGGAGGTGGTCTTTAGACCAAAGGGGTATTATTTATTTCTGCTTCCTCCAGTCTCTTTATCAGCAGTTCCTTGAACTCTTCTCCGCGGGCAGGCCAGGTGAATTGTGCTCCGGCATTCCGCGCCTTTTCACCGATGGATTTCCGTTCATCGGCGTCGGTCATTCGCTCCATTGCCGCAGCAAGGTTGGCAACAACCTCATCGCGACCGGTGCGCGGAATGACAATGGCATAATCATTTGAGAAGTAGCGTGTGTAGCCCGTTGTGTCAAGGCAGATAAGCGGCTTGCCCATTGCCATTGAGTCAAATGAAACTGTTACGGCGCCCTCCTTGAGCGATGCGTTCACTACAACATCACTTGCAGCAAGCAGGTTGTAGTATTCATCCATTGAAACCTTGCCGGTGAATGTGACCTGTTCCAGCACACCAAGTTGCTCCACAATGCCGCAAAGGCGCTCCTTGTCCGCACCCTTGCCCACAATGGTAAGGTGTAGGTTACGGTTCTCTTTTGCAACGCGCGCAAAGCTCTCGATTACAAGGTCAAAACCACGCCATGCATCAAGGCGACCAACGGTAATGAACTCAACTCTTTCGCCGCTCTTGTCATTTGTGGTTGTCGCTGCAGGTTGTTTCTCAACAGCAACATCGGTGAACAGCACTGCGCGCTCACGGTGCTTTGCCGGTATAAGGTCGCGTGTAATCTCGGTCTTGCACAGCATAAGGTCGGCGTTCTTGCAACGTCTTTTGAAACCTATGTTCAACGGCAACATCTTTACCGCTGCACGGCGTACCCATTCAATCATGCGGCTCTTGCGTGCATAGTGGTTGCTGTATTCGGCAGGGATTGTCTCAAGGCCGCCAACAGGTCCCCAAACGAAGAACTGCTTTTGGCCGTATGAACTCACCTTCCACAGTACATTGCCGTATGTCAGGTGGTGGAACACCTTTATCCCGTTCTCGCGCATGGTGTGTTTCACAATGCGGTTGGTACATGCCTGCCATATATTGTAGTATGTGCGCACTCCGCGCATTCCCTTTTTCCAGAACCTTGCCCACTTTGGCAGGTCAAAGTATAGGAAATGTATGCCGCTGAATTCGGAGTGCTGTGCAATCCATGGCTCAATCGTTCCACGGTTGCTCTCGCGTGTGAGCACCCACAGCTCAAAGTGCTTTGACATCTCGAGCACCCAGTGCCAGCCCACGCCAATCTCGCTGCCAAGCCCCGGCTCACAAGCGTATGCCGAGACGAATATCTTTGGTTTCACTGATTTTTTGCTATTAATTGTGCATAGAATGTACTTTTTCCTTCACAAGTTAACTTGTAATTGGCTTTATAACTCAATTTAAAGATGAAATTGTCTTTTATAAGTTCCTTGTAAGTATCGTCATCGTATGGTTTATTCATTAGTGCAAAAAGCATAAATCTACGAGAGTTATTTTGTGGTATTTCGTTAATTGCAATTTTGGTAGCGGAAAAGTTTTTGTATGCAAAATCAAGCAGATATCCCATCAACAAATAATCGGGCCAGACTTTCTCTTTTATGCAAATAGTAGTCAATATGTCTCTCATAAAGCTAAATGTAACACTGCCTATCTTGTTGCTGCCTAATGCGTAACCAACTAATGTGGTTTCAGTGGCAACATTGTGAGGGGAGAATAATACGCATTGCTTAACCATATCCGGCATCTTATGTGGAAACCAAATAGTACTATCTATCCATACACCGCCGTGTTGTGCCAAAAGCGAATTTCTTAGAATATCGCTAAAATTTGTATAAGAAATTTCTTTTCTTTTAAGTTTGTCATATACGATTTGTGGTATTTCAATAAACTCCCCAACATTGCTCATGTCAATGAATTGTACATTGGGATTGTTCTCAACCATTTTATTATAACAAGCCTTGACCAGAGCCGGCATTTTATCTTTTCCTTGTCCCCAAAATACCCAAATTTTGAAATCTTTACAAGTTGTACGGCTTTCTTCTGCATTCCGGTATTTTTCTATTATATCTGCATAGTGTTTGAGTAGATGCTTTTCTATGTAAGCAGTTTTCTTTCTTGTTGCAGTCTTGTTTAATTTTTGTAATTTGATGCTCCATGAGAACCACCATAAAAAGTTCCACAGGACATAACCAACGGACCATCCACTGCGGAGCAGTTGGATAGTTTCTTTAGTTATCAGGCTTATTCTATTGAATATTTTTTCACCTTGTGCATGGTTCGTGTGTGATATTAGTCTTTTCAAATTTTTCTTGTGCTGTTCGTTGAACACGAATGTCAAAATCTCATTGACTGCAACTTGGGGAGTGCTTTCGTTCAGCACCTTTGTATATCCTTTCTTGGCGGCAAGGTAGTCAATCTTTGCATTGATGGTTTTTATTCCTTCTTCGTCAAGCTCGCGCTTGCGTGCGAAGATTGTCTCGCTGCTTGCTGTGAGCAGTATGTTATAATTCAATGTCGGGATGAACAGCTTGCCCCACCAATAGAGGAACTTGGGGCTGAGGTATATGCGTGAGCGACGGCTGTCGCAGATGATATCGGTATAATAGCGGTCGAACACCACCACGCGTGTGATGCGTGTGACCGATTTTACCTTTGTAAAGTAGCCAATAACATAGTCCATTGAGTAGTAGCACAGGCGCAGGAAAGAACTCACCTTACCTGTCTTGCCACCACGGTGAGGGTCGCTGTAGTTACGGTCAACCTCCTTTTTTATACCGGCAGAGTGCGCTACCTCGCCCAAATTACCAAAGAGGGCAGGGCGGAAGTGGTAATACTTGTGCGCAGTCCTGAATACCGGTGCAATGCGCTCCAATATTGTGTCAATTACCGTTGTCTTGCCGCTACCGTCTGGGCCGGTGAAACCTATGCTGAAACCGGTACGCGAACGCAGATAATTACCAATGAAAGTGTAGAGGAACATTATTATCCCGGCAATTACTCCAAACGGACGACGCTTGAGATTGCTCCAAAGAGCTTTGAAGAACAGGCGCTTGCCACGTTTCTGCTCGCACTCGGCAACGCTTTTGCAACCAAAAATCCTTTTTATTTTCTCTTTTACTATATCGCTGTTCTCTGCGGCCTCGCGTGTTGCGTGGTACTTTTCGGGGTATTTACTCCCCACTGCACTGTTATAGAGAATCTTGTCAAGGAACTGGCACTCCACACCAACATAGTATAGGAAACCGTTGAACTGCTTGTGTGCAAGGAATTCCTTTGCGCTCATTAGCTGCACGCCCCACACCGATGTGTCAAAGAAGAAGTCCCATTGTACAATCTCGGTCTTTTCCTCCGTGGTTGTAGCACAAACATAGCTTATCAGGCGGTCGCTGTTCAGGTATGTGATGATTTTCCAGCCGCTGCGGTCAATAAGTTCCACAAGAGCGCGTCTCATTTTTTTGTAGCTCTTGCGGGTGATTATAATGTCAATGTCGCGGCTGTTGTTCCTGTCGGGCAACCCTTCGAAGTTACGCAACACCGCATAATCGGCGTTCGCGTTCAGGAACCCGATAACTTCTTTTATATGTTCTATTGCTTTATTATTTGTCATAGATACTTAGTTTAGTTCTTCAGCCCATTATAAAGGAATCATGTAATTCCTCTACTATAGGGGCAACGCGAAGGAGCGTTGCTTGCGACGACGGGAACTTTAGTTCTCCAAAGGAGTGCCGTTAGGCTTGTCTTTAGACCGGTCGGGTATGTATTATTTCTTCTTGAAGAAGTTGTGCTTTAGTTTGTCAAATATGTATCCAGGGCGGTAGTAGATTGATTTCATAATCTCCCATGCAGCTTTGAATATATTTTTTCGTTTGAGGTAGAACGCGCCGTTGCGCAAGGAATCTGCGGCTTTGGCATCGTGTTCAAGACGCTTGATCTCTTTTGGAGTCTGTGAATCATAGAACTCAATGAAAGTTAGCTCCTTTTCACCACTGCGGCGCTTTAGAAGGTTCTGTTTCGTATAGCGCATCTTTAGAATCATATTAAAATGGTTGGACGAGAGTCCATCCATTTTACGGTAATGATACAAAACCTCGGGCAGTGCTATGATAGCTTTCCCCTCTGTGTGGAAATCACTCATGCGGGTCCACATATCAAGTTCTTCACAGAAATCCTGATAACGTGGCTTGCCTTCGGGGAAACCTTTAATGCAGATGCTACCGGCTTTTATGGCATACTCCCTGTTAAACATTGTGTGGATGGGAAGGAATATCAGTTTCCTCTTGCTAGCTTTCTCAATGAAAGCCTCCTTTGTCTTTTCACCCAAGAAGGTTCCGCCATGAACTTTTTTGCCTTTGGCATCAATAAAGTCGTTCCAGCAGGATACTCCAATCAAGTTGCTGTCGCAGTTAATTGCCGTGTGCTCCTTTTCAACGAGTGTCGGCTCTAAAAGGTCGTCGGAATCTATGAAAAGGAAATACTTTGTTGTGGCGTGAGCAATAGCAAAGTTCCTAGCATTTGCAATACCTCCATTCTTCTCAAGTGTTATTATTTCATATTGTCTTGGGTGTTCGGCGAAAAACTGCTCAATGACGGCTAGGCTGCCATCGGTACTGCAATCGTTGACTATAAGCAGGTGAAAATCCTGCATGGTCTGCGCCATAACGCTTTCAAGCGTCTCCTTTATGTATTTCTCGGCGTTATAAACGCAAATGGCAAGGGTGAGATTGTTCATCGCTGTCATTTTAAGAAGTTCTTGAATTCTTATGCGCTCTCTGTTGTTATTTCAGAGTTGTCGTCTTCCTCCTCCTCATAAATTTCAGGGTTATATCTGTTTTCATAGAAGTATTTCACGCAGGTCATAACCATCATCAATGCCCAAAGATACTGTATGTTGTTACCTGCACCACCTGCAACTCCAGCGAACATAAAGATACATCCAAGTGACCAGAAATTATATGCGCAAGTAAAAGCGAAGATTACGGAGAAAATATAAAAAATGAGACCATAATCATCAAACAGAGTTCCGGTTTGTTTTGCAAAATCATTCCTATTTTTCCCATAATCAATACCATACCCCAACCAAGTCTCGCTTTTGCTGAAATCTGCATTAATCGAGTTGATGATTGGAGATATTCTTGCGGCAGCTGAACCATCGGTTTCTTGTACGGTTTCTTTATCCAGTGTTGCAGTTGCTTCAATGGTGCTTGTAGTTCTGTCAAGGGCCTCAATACCGGAATTTTGTATTAACATGTAACAGCCAATAAGAGCTGGAGCGATGTAGTACCAATTGTGTTTGCGTACAAAGTATAGTGCAAAAAGAATAAGACATAAATAAGCCGTTCCGCTACCCATAGTGAGCATCATCCATAGAAAGCGGATCGTAATCCACTTATGTTCACCGCTGAACAGTTCGCTCAATGTAAAAGGCCCTTCATCACGCTTGTATTCTTGGCATTTTACATATGCATAGTAGAATACCAGCATAAAACGACCGAAGGTACTTGGTTCCATTGAAAGTGATTGGCATCCAATACCGCGGTCAAGAACCTTCATCATGTTCAGGTATGGCAAATATCCAATACCTGCCAGTGTCAGCACCTGTTGTATGATACATACAATAAAGTATGCCATCATGAACCATTTGCAAATTTTAATAAAATGGTCTATGGTGAACACTTTCTCAATCCATACTAAATTATAAAAACAGATGAAAGTAAGGACAAGTAGAATGGAATATATGTATGTGCTCCATCGGAAGCTTTCGGGATGAAAACTGGCGACGCTATATTGCAGAAGCAGATATAAAAGTCCCCAGACAAATGCTTTAGAAGCCTTGAATGTGTATAATAGCAGAACTGTTATTGATGAGAACATCAGTGCCATTTTGACAGGGGCATTCATTCCAAAAGAGTCTATGGGCATATAGTAGATGCCATAGAATATTATGAGTATTGTTGCGAAGAGTGTAAGGCCTCTTTGTCCTTTGAATATATCAAACATTGTTTGTGGTTTTATTTTTGTTCTTTTAACTTAGTTGAACCAGCTTTCGCTCGCTATTTCTTTCCGAGCATAAATCGGAGTTTGCCATTGAATAGATAAACCAATGGATATGTGAGCAGTACACAAATGGCAAAATACACGATAGTCCTTGGTCCTTCAAAAACCGGGTGGTGTAGAATACGCATATCAAATGTTGTCATTATGACTTGTGTAATACTGAAATGCGTGCACATCAGTATCAGAGAATTTACTCCCCAATAAGTGAAGAATTTAATGCCTTTGGCGAATATTGCAAACAGGCACATGAAAGCAATTGCCGGCAGTATGTTGCTCAATAGGTCATTGATATAATAAACTGTAAATGGTGGATTGATAACCAGGACAAAACTCGCGGTGAAAATCAGTGCAGATACAATGAGTAACCAGACCTTGCTGGTTTGCATAATCGATTTTCCCCATTTTTTACCCAAGAGATAACCAATGGCTATTATGGGCCAAGCATACAATCCGCGTACAATGGGCTGCATTGGGGCATAAAGCATCTTGTTCAGTTCACTGATATTACTCTTTGGGAGCCAGATACTATTATATGCATAATTTACAGATAATGTTATGACCATGGCAATAGTGGTCCATATCCATCTTCTTTTACTGTTCTTTATGAGTGTGAAGATACATTCTCCAATCAGCAATACCGGCAGGAACCATAGTGTACCAATTCCACGTAACACAATAGTCTTGTAAATGTCCCGTAGCATGATGTCACTTCCCATAAGTCCAACCGATACCCACAGCAAGTCAAAAAGAATAATCAACAGGCTGAACCAAAGGTATGGTATGCCCAATTGCCTTATTCTTTTTTTGAACAGCTGTTTTGCAGTTATGGGCTTGTCATTGATTCCTGTTACCCAACCGGATGTTACATAAAATGCAGAAATCATGAATAGCCCAATCCAGATGTTGAGCCATGCAGGAATAACCCCTTGCTCAAAATGGAGAAATGTTATGCAAAGGATTGCAACACCTTTTGTGGCATCTATATAATCATAGCGTTGTTTTTGTGTCGCACTCATCGTTTTAGTCTATTGTATAAAGTAAAAACCAAAACATAAAGTCTCATTGATAGCTTTGCAATTTGTTTGCCAAACCAATGGTCGTTGCTGTAGCGGTCAATAAAATAGCAACGCGATTTTCCCCATGCCTTGAAGCGTTTTACAGGGTCGCCCTTCTCATTCTTGACATGGCGGTGCACCGCCTGTGCTGTTGCAAGGTAGTACATGCGTTTGCCAGCCATCTCCACCTGGCGCGAGAGAATTGCTTCCTCGCAATACAAAAAGACCTTTTCATCGAAGAAATTTATCTCCTTTAGAAAAGACATTCTTATCATGAAACAGCAACCGCTCACCTTGTGGCAGTAGTGGCTTTCCTTGTAGTTGTCAATGAATTTATAAGCATCGTTGTTCTTGTTCTTATTACCGAAAATCTCTTTTAACCAGCCAAAAGAACCTCGCCAATTGCCTTCCTTGCCCATAGGACTTTGGTGAATGCTGTCAATACCTATGATGTCACTGCCACAAACAACAATGTCTTTGTCTTTTTGCATTTTTGCAAGCAGGGTCACAAGGTAATTTGTTTGCGGAAACTCCATATCTGGGTTGGCTATCAGGGCATATTCATATCCTTTTTCGGCGGCATAGCGTAAACCAACATTGTTACCAGCATTGTAACCTTTGTTCTCACTGTTGGCAATGAATGTACAGCCTTGTTCTTTGCACAACTGCTCCACGGCAAGGCGGTCGTCATCGCGCGAATGGTTGTCCACAACTACAATCTCTTGCTCAATGCTTTGTTGTTGCTTGAGGTAACCGATACATTTGTAGCAATCAGCACTGCTGTTGTAGTTGAGAATAACGATTGCAAGTTTCATAAGTTTTTCAGAAAGAATTATTTTCTGTAGAAAGATGACAAAAGTGTTTTCTTTATGTACTCCCATATCTGCAACTTCAATGCAGGCCTTTTTGTCCAAGAAGCATTGAAACGATGTACGCAGAAAGTCTGTGGGTTCTGTTTATACTTGTTGATGTTGTTTCTGTTAGATGAGTAGCATTTCTCAATGTCATATTTTATTGGAGAAAAATATGAACTCGGGCAGAGCAATAGTTCGTTGTTGTTGAAACTTCTTTCCTCTTCTGTGGGTTGTATTTCAATATCAGGGTATGTTTGCTTTAACGCCATTTTGATAATGCTTGGAGCCAAAAAACCATTTTTTCTTACATCTTCCATATCAAACTCATGCTCTTCGTAAAATGACATGGCTTTTTTGCACCATTCCATTCCTGGCTCAGCTCCCATAATGGCTGCTTCAACATCATTGGTTGCAGCTTCGAATCCCACAAATGATTTGTATTTCAATAGTGGGTTGAAACTCCTTACCATTTCAACATCTGAATCTAAATATATACCTCCTTCGGTATATAATGCATATACACGAATATAGTCTGCTGCAAATGCGTATTTCTTTTCCTCAAAAGCTTTCTTAACCCAGGCTACAGAGTTGACATCAAATCTATTTGTGTCCCAAATGATTATTTCATAATCTGGCAGAACTTTATGCCAAGTTTCAAGACAATGCTTGATAAGCGGTGGATATTCATCTCCGCTTAACCAACAAAAATGGATTTTTTTGGGTATCATTGTTTTTTTGTTTAGAATGTTCAAACAGATGATATTGCTGCTGATGTGCCTATTCATTCTTTGATCTAATTTTACGGATCAGTCGTAGAATATATGGATAAACACCAATGTTTGCAAGAAAGAATATTGTTCGTAAATTGTAGCTTATTCCTGGCGTAAATGGATATCTCCAATTGATTTCTGGGAACACGGAACGCCATTTCTTACGGAAAATATTGGGGTCACGCATATATAATGGCCAGATAAATACGCGAGCGCTGTTTTTCAGCACAACCAGTTCATTACGATATTTTTCTTGAAGTTTGTTATTTTGAAGAAAGTCTATGATACCATTGATGTTTGTGCATGCTTGCTCGCAGCGCATCAGGCAATATTCATCACTTATATGGTTGCAGATGGATTGTTCGTTGTGATAATAATAATATAGTGGAGTTACCAAATAACCAATGTCTTTTTGGTTGTATATAAATAACTGGATGGAATAGTAGACATCCTCCATCATGTGTGCTTGGGGATAGTGTGTGATTTTATTATATACGCAATGGTGTATTAGTTTGTTCCATAGACTTCCGTTAATAGAACGGTTGACAAGCCCTTTTAATAAATCTTTATGTTTGTCAAGTTCTTGGAATGTCGGCTTATGACATGTTCCATCTGTTTCATACCAATCGCATATGACAATGTCATGATTGCCATTCTTCGCTTTTTCATACAAAAGTCTATACATGTCGGTATCTACCCAGTCATCGCTGTCGCAGTGGATGATATATTCTCCTGTTGCAGCTTTGATTCCCACTTCTCGTGCATACGCTGCTCCTTTATTTTGGGGCAGGTTGATGATTTGTATCTGCTCTTGTCTATTTGGGTATTGTGCGATTATCTTTTTAAGCACTTCCATAGACTTGTCTGTTGTGCAATCGTTGACAAAGATGTATTCCAAGTCTTCCAATGTCTGTTCAAATAAAGACCTTGCGCAACGTTCAATGTATAGTTCTACTTTGTATATAAGAACGATGACTGATACTTTTGGATGTCTCATGTTCATGTGCTGAGTGAAAATAACGCAATGAGGACGGTAAAAACCTCATTCTGGATTATTTAAAATAGTTTATCGTTTTTTTAAGGTTGATGGCAACTAAACGAATAAAAGGGTTTGAGTATCTGAATATGACATTGTCCAAAAAGTTCATTTTATAATTGTACTTTTCAACATCAGCGCGTAATTGTTTGTAGAACTCAGTCCCTTTCATCCCTTTAACGACATACTTGTAACCCCAGAATTCTCTGAATCTTAAAAGTCTTATGGTAATTGTGTACAAGATGTATTTCTCTATGTCACTCTCGGGAATAGACTTTATTCTGTATTCTTGGATTATTTGTTCATTTTTGGGTGTTCTTATGTGCGAGTGATATGTGCTCTCCTGATATAGTCTATAGTTGTACATCTGTTTCTGGATGTATCTTACAGTCTTGTTTGTCTTGAATGATAATCTCAAGTTCATTAAAACATCTTCTGCTATTGTAATCTCTCTTGGTATGTCAAAAGTGAAATCATCAAATAGATCTTTTTTAAATAATTTGCATACAGGCCCTGGTGAAATGTCTAACTCCGTCAGTAGATAATAACGATATTTCTCTATGGGAATAGAGTCTTTCCCAATGTTTTTGAATGGCTTAAAATGACTGATGACAATATCAGAGTCATTATTAGTTGCTTCAGTATATAATGTCTCTAAAGTGTCTTCTTCTATTGTATCATCTCCGTCTACAAACATAATATACTCACACTCCTTGGCTTCTTTTACTCCTCGTGCTCTTGCGCGTGTTACTCCGGTATTCTCTTGGTGAATGACCGTTATGCGTGAGTCTCTTTGTGCATATTCATCGCATATTTTACCGGCATTGTCGGGGGTTCCGTCGTCAACAAGAATAAGACTAAAGTTGGCGTATGTCTGCGCAAGAACGCTCTTAATGCATTCAGCTATATATGCTCCTACCTTGTATACTGGTATAATTACTGCAATACGATATTTCATAATATGCGATTCTTGATTTTACGAATATTAACTGCGATAAATCGGATGACTCTTACGGGGCAATATAGTTGTATCCAATCAAAGAGCCCAAGTTTATAATTACATTCTTTGATGTACTCTTTTGTCTTTCTTATGAAATGTAGGTCTTCTTTTTTTATTCTTTTGGATGAATATTGATAGTGTGGTTTCCAATTTCCGATTGCTCTTGAAGCAAGGCTTGGGAGAATCCTCTTGAACATGGAATTTGGTATTGATTTTTCTAATATCTCAAAATATTCCGCCTGAAAACTTAATGTATTATTAAATGAATGGAATGTACTGTTAGGCAATATCCTATAATTATATATATTATGTTTGGAGAGTATTACATTTCCGCTCATATTTGTCGCAATCCTGATATTCATAATAGTGTCTTCTCCGACAGTTATTTCCCGCGGAATGTCAAAAGCATACTCGCTGAAAACCTTCTTTCTAATCAACTTTCCCCAGGGGGCTTGAGGTATTTCTGCATTTACCAATTTTGAGATATATTCACAATTGTTGATACAAATGGTAGTTTCTTTATCGCTGTATTCCTGGTATTCTCCTACGACAATGTCTATTTTCTCGTTCAATAATCCAATTAAAGTTTCTAGAGAATTTGTGGGTATTGTGTCGTCGCCATCCACAAATGTGATGAACTCGCAATCCACAGCCTCGCCAACACCTCGTGCTCTTGCGCGTGTAACACCTGCATTTTCTTGGTGGATTACGGTTATGCGTGAATCTTTTCTTGCGTATTCATCGCATATTTTGCCGGAGTAATCGGGCGTTCCGTCATCGACCAATATAAGACGAAAATTCGTGTATGTCTGTGCAAGAATGCTTTCTATGCATTCTGCAATATATTTTTCAACCTTGTATACAGGTACTATTACTCCAATAAGTCCTTCGGTCATTATTTGTTGATTTATTTTCAGGGCAATCATATTAAGTTACCTATAATCCGCAGTTTTCTCAGTACTCTAATTGATATGATAGTAGTTATAAGTACTATTGCTGTACTAAAATATTGATAGCTTGACTGTAATCCCACTTTTTGAATTATACTGAGTATTTCATAGCTGATGGCAGGGTGGAGTATATAGATATATAAGCAGTCATCCCGTCCTATTCTTGATAATGCATTTTCTTTTACTTTTAATTTTATGCAAAATATGAATAACGAAATGGATGCGAATATGGTTGTTATGTACATGTCACCTATTTTATTATGCATACCAAATGAAATGTTGCAGAATATTCCTGCAATGCAGAAAACTATAAATGCCAACATTGCTACACATTCGTTTGTGTGTTTTTGTATAAATACCTCATTTTTTTTTATAAAAAGACCAATACTGAAGAATGGAAGTCCTGTAAAGATGAAATTTCGGGAATAATAAATCGGTATATAGTTTTCTGTTATTATTTCGTGGTATTTCCCCAGACACAATCCCGTAACAAGAAGTATCGGAGTGACAAAAAAGAGAAACCGGTATAGATTGTATTTGTTAACAACCCAAATTATTACCAATACATATAAGTATGCGTGTATATACCATAGCGGTTCTGCTATTATGATATTGTTGCAGCAGATAAAACTTATGAAAGTGTGCTGCAACATGTTTAAAACATCATGCAATCCGTTATGTAAGACTTTAAGGATAAAATATAATAGGAGACTCCAGCAAAAAATTCTAAAAATAGAATTCAATCGCTTTCTTATGATATTGTCAATGTCGGTTTTTCCATAAGTGAGAAACCCCGAGATTATAAAAAACACTGGAACTGCACAACGTCGTATAGGGTCTATATATGGTTCAATGTAAGCAGGTTGTGGTGTATGTATGAAAATAACTAGTACAGCACAGATGAACTTTAGTATGTCTATAGAACTGTTTCTCATAAATAATTTGAGCCTTTTTAGTATTCAATCTTCTCAAATGGCTTGTTATAAATCTTTGATGCTGCAAATGGGAACCCACTGTTGTACATCTGCCCTGTACGCAAGAGGTATATCTTTTCGGCATTCGCAATCATAAAGAAATCAAGAAATGTTTTTTCGTACGCGCTGTACTCGTCTTTATCGTTCTTCCCGTCTATGTGCGTGATGTTGCCGGGTATTACATATACATAATCAAGTTTTGCCGCACTCTGTAGGAATGTTGTACTATCAGAATTAACAAGTATGTGTTTGTCCTGGAATTTATTGTGCAGCAATTGCATTTGCTCAATGTTCTTTGTTATCAGCTCCTTCTGTTCTTCTTTTGTCAATTTACTATGTAATTCAACGGTTTCATTGAAATCATCAAGAAGGTTCATAAAACGGAAAGAGGTACTTATATAGTTTGTACCTAATATCTTCTTTTGCTTTTCAATACTTGCCTGCAGCTTGGGTGATGGCTTGAAAAGTTCGTTGAACATGGTTGAATAGTCTCCGTTATATGAGAATATGGCATTGCTCCTAACATGGAACTCTTTGTAGTTCTTCTTGAATTCTCTTTTAAACCATTGTTCCTGTTTTTTTGCTTCGTATTCACTGCCGGAAAGGGTGTCAATATAACAAAGGTCGGTAATAGTGGTGTTATAGTTTAGTTCTTGTCCGGTGATGCGCCAATCAATTATATTTGGCTCAAGAAAATCGGAAAGGTTAAATGGGCTTGTGAATACGATCTTGAATTCGAGGTTTTGTTCTTTGCAAATTTGATACACGGAGACAATGCCTCTTAAACGGTCTGCTAAACCTCCATGTTTGATTTTGCCATCATATATGCATATAGCCCTTTTATTTTCATTGTATTTGATAGGGGGATTGATCGTATATTCGTCAAGTGGCACGATTTTACCTTGTCTGAAACTACTGCATAGTCTTTTTGCATTTTGCCATGCTAATTGTTTCTCACTAAAGAGGAATCTTGATAATCTCCACTTGATATTTGTTATCAAACTGTCTAATGTCATTTAATTATCTTTTTGAAAAGTTTGCTCCTACGTACAAACTCTTTGAAACCTGAAGAAATTGTACAATATGCAATAAATGTTATTGTTGTTATGATAACGATGTATATGGCTCCGCTAGCAATCAGCCCTAACCAATTATCTGTGGAAATGCGAACCTGAATAAATCTGTTGAATATGAAGTTTGTTGCAAAAAAAGCCATGACTGTTGCCGATATATTTATTGCAAAGAGTTTCCAATATTTGAGAACTGGTAGTTTGAAACCTCGTGAGAATAGGTAGTAGGGCTTCCAAATGTATATAATGGCTATAATTGAAACTAGGGGTCCACAAAGAACACCCGGTAGTCCATAGTAACATCCGCCGGCAATAGCAAAAATAACCATTATAAGGCTTTCTGCGTATGGAGCCCAGACATCGGCAAAGAGCCCGCAACCATAGCAGAACTGGTCAAGGATTCCGCGTGCGATACCAAGCCCACTGAGAATTGCTACCAAGGCAACAGTGTAATTGTCCAAAATGTACTCATTCCCTAGCCACACACCAATGAATTTTGAAGCGAAAGTGTATATGCAGGCTGTGATAATTGATGCGACGAATAGCCTTATTGCCAAGAGTTCCCTGAAAACCTTGAGTATCTTGTTTTTATCTCCTTCGGCAATGAGGTTGCCTATAGCCGCACCTGTACTGTTGATTACCCCGGAGATGAGACCTTCAAGTTTCTGTGTCAATATTGTGTAGTTGGTGTATAATGCAACCATTGGCAGTGATACAAATGAATATATGAGAAATGGAGTAAGTTGTCCTTGGACCAATCCTCCTACCTTATGGGCAAATATTTGCTTAATATATTTGGCTATTTCGGGGTATTTTTTGAATATCTGTTTACCCTGTTTAATTTCGCTCTTTAACCAAGGATAGGTCTTGTTTACTTTCCAATTAAGAATCTTAGCATTGATTATGCCGCCAATGAGTTCTATGGCAAAGTAGATGTAGAAACTGCCATAATAAATGGCGAGTATCATTTGTAATATGACTTTACAGGTTGTGGTGATTTGGAAATAGCCTGTTACAATGTAGTTGCGTTGGTCGGCCGAGAGGAGTGCTGCACGGTAATTGACAAAATAACCAATCATTGATGCAGCAAGGTAGGCATAGAAACCACAGTAGATGACTCCTAATGGTATGTCTGTGTCGGAAAAGATTAACGGCAAGAACAGTGAACCAAGAATGCCTAATGAGAGGATGGCAAGGCCGATGATGCGGTACAGGTAACCGAGAACCGATATTACTTCGTTTATCTTAAACTTGTCACCATCTGCAATAGGTTTGTAGAGTACATAACCGATGGCTGTGCCAATACCAAGTTCTGCGAGGTTCAGGAATGACAGCAGGCTACCGACCGTGCCAGTGAATCCAATGAATTCGGCTCCAAGGTGGTCTAATAGTATCTTGCGGGTAAAGAATGCTGTGATGAACGATGCAAAATAACATATTAGGTTAATTTTTGCATTCAACATCGTTTTCTTTACTCTTGATTCTTTTTGCATGTTGTTATTGTTGTGTCAAATGTGTGGTACTTGTTCAGACAAAGAATATTAACCAAAGATATGCTGAGTTGCGTTCTTTTGTGGGCATTAGATTCTGTTATTAAGTAGCTGGGCAACTTTGCCGAGGCTTTTTTTGTCTAATTTGCATTTTGTGATGTATTCAATGGCATCCTCGCAGTGCAGGTCGCTGCCGGCAACGCTGTAGAATCCATTTTCCAAAAGCCACTGTGCCTTTTTCTTTACGGTCTTGCCATAGCCGCCGGCAAGTGATGCTAGGTTTAGCTGGAACTTGACTCCCTCCTCGCGCAAGCGGCGGTACTCGGTCTCATCCATGTATAGGTAGCGCTCGGGGTGTGCAAGCAGGGGATGGTATCCCAATGATTTTATCTGCTTCAGTGTCTCGCGGAACTTGATTGGTGCGTTGAAGTATGATGTCTCCACCAACAGGTGCTTGCCGTTGTTGCCAATGGGGAGGAGGGGGGGATCTCCCTCCGCAACTGCGTTGCTCGCCCCTCTTACACAAGAGGGGCAGTTATTTATTAATGAGATTTCTCCCTGCGGTTCGGTTGTTTTATCTCCCTCCCCCTTTGTCGCCCCTGCGGGGCACTCCTTTGGGCTTTTCTCTCCCCTCCGGTCTTCGACCACCTCCCCCCTGAAGCGGGGCGGAGTTTCTTGCAACAATTTGCGCAGGTGGTTGTCAATCATGTATTCGGCAGCAAGGTGCAGTGCAATGTTTCCCTTGTATGCTGCCTGTAGCTGGGCAAAGCGCGCTTTGAGTTTCTCGGGTGTGTTGGGGATGTCTTCCATTATGTGTGGGGTGAGCCACAGTTCCTTTATACCCAATTCTTCGTATGTGGCGAGTATGCGCAGTGCCTCGTCCATGGTCTCGACGCCGTCATCCACTCCCGGGAGTATGTGGGAGTGGTGGTCGGCTGCACCCGAGAGGATGCCGCTTGCTGCTATTGTTGTTTTTTTACTGAAAGGCCACACGGGTAAATAAAGGTGAAAGGTCAAAGGTGAAAAGTTAAAACGGGAAACGGAAAAACAAACAGCTTTCAGATTTCCCCTTTCAGTTTTCACTTCTTTTGGTGGTAGTGGTAGCCATAGCCGTAACCATATCCATAACTGTAGCCGTACCTGTAGCCGTAACGGCTGCCGCCGCTATGGGTGCCGTTGAGCACGACTGCAAGTCCCTTGAAACGCTTCTCGTCATAGATATTCTGCAGTTCGCCGAGCATCTCGCGGTTCAGGAGGCCTGCGCGGACAACAAAGAGTGTCCTGTCGCAGTAGCGCTCAATGATCTGCGTGTCGGCCACAATCTCAATTGGCGGGCAGTCGATGAGGATGTAGTTGTATCGCTCACGCATGGCACTGATGAGTTGCTCAAAGCGGTTGCTGTTGAGCAGCTCGGTGGGGTTTGGTGGCGGTGTTCCCACTGTGATGACATGCAGGTTCTCGTATCCGGTCTCTTTGGTTATGATTTCGTTGACATTTGTGGTGCCTCCCGATAGGTATTCACTGAGTCCTCCCGATGTGCTCTGCACATACTCCGATGCCGAGGCACGGCGCAAGTCGCCGTCAATGACAAGCACCTTTGCCCCTTTGAGTGCAAGTGTCGCGCCAAGGTTCATGGTGAGGAATGTCTTGCCGCTACCGGGATTGAACGATGTGGTTATGATAACATGGCTCTGTCTCTCCTTGTCGTTTATGAACTCGAAGTTTGTGCGCACGACGCGGAATGCTTCGTTGATGATGTTGCGGCTGCCGCCCTTGACGACGAACTTCTTATCCTCCTTTTTCTTTCCAAAAAGCCTTCGTCCTTCGCTGTGCATGGGGATTTCTCCAATGAACGGGGTGTTCAGCTCCTCGAGGTCGCGGCGGCCGCGCACCTTCTTGTTCGTGATTTCGCGGATGAAAATGACCACAAGGGGCAAAAGGAATCCGAGCATGAATGCGAGCGTGAGTATGGGCTTTTTCAATGGCTCGACAGGTGTGTTGCTGCCGGTTGGGTAGAGAAGCACTCGGTTGTTCGATGGCGAGAACTCCTTTGAAAGCTCGGTCTCCTCAAGTTTCTGCAACAAGAATAGGTAGAGCGCGTTCTTCACCTTCTGCTGGCGAAGGAGAGTCTGCAGTTCCTTTTCGCTGTGTGTTGTTGTGGTGATTCTTGTCTTGCTCTTCTGGATTTCCTTGTTTGCATCGGCAATCTGTTTCTCAAGATCCTTGATGTGGCTGTCTATTGCAGTCTGTATTCCGGCATACATGGCTTCGATGTCCTTGTCATGGTCCTTGACAACCGGGTTGTTCTCACTGCTGTTGGCGGCAAGCCTGTTGCGCTCAAGCAGTTTGGTGTTGTAGCTACCAATGAGTGTCTCGACATTGGTCGCTGAGATGCCGGTGTTTGCAGGAATGAGCTCTCTGTTGCCGCTTTGCGCCATGTATGACTTTATGAAATTGGCAAGTTCCAGCTGGTTGTTGAGCGACAGCAGCAGTTCACTTTCTTTGCTGCTTTCGGCATCACTGATAAGCTGGTTCTTTGTGCCGGTAGAGAGTTTGTTGTCGCCACGGAACTTGGCTATCTCCTTGTCTATGGTCTCAAGTTCCTGCTTTACATCATTGGCGCGGCCCTTGATGAATTCAACGGTCTTGAGGGTGGTATAGTTGCTCTCCTCGACCCACTTCTCGTTGTAGATTTCGATGATGGTTCTAAGAATGTCGGTTGCGCGCACCGTTGAGACATCCTTGATGCTAAGGCCTACAATGCTTGTCTCTTCATTGGTGAGGCCGGCTTTCAGGTTGCCACAGAAACTATTGGCAAGATGGTCGATGTTGTATTTCTTGATGTGCAGTTCACGGTTCCTGAACATGTTGTATGCATTGGTCTTCTCGATGGAAATCTGTCCGAGCGGTGTCTGGACAACAGCGTCTGCGTGTGCGGTTACACGACCGCCAAGGGACTCACCGTTGATTGAGAAATTCTTGAGGATTACGGTGCTGTCGGATGTTATGACTGCGGTGAATTCTGCAGCATCACTCTCGTTCAGGTCAAGAGTTTTGATTTTCAGTGGCCTGTCGCTGTAGATGATACCGTCATAGAATCGGCCTTCGGTGCGGAACTCGATTTCAAGTCCCAAGCGGCGAATGGCCTCCTTCATGTTGTCGGCCGATTTGAATGCTATGACCTCATGGGCTGCATCGGCACTTGTGCGTGCCTCGCCCATTTGCTTGAAGGTGCTTCCGGCACCGCTACCTCCTCCGTCTCCACTCTCTTTTATGAGAACCTCGGCATAACGCACATATTGGGGTGGTGTGGACTTGATTTTATACGCAGCTACTCCCAATGCAATGCCCACGGTAATGACAAACCAGTACCACCGTTTGAGGCAGTGGAATATCAGGTCCCTGATGGGAAGGATGTTCTCGTTTTTCTTTTTGTGAGACTTGTTATCTGCCATCTTGTCTTTATGTTAGAAACGGGTTACGAATGTTACGATGGTGAGTGCGAGTGATGCAAGCGACATCCAGAACGAAACGGAGCGCACGGTATTGCCGTTTGTTGATGACTGGCTTGCCTTTGTAGGGTTGGGCTCTACATAGACAATGTCGTTCTGTTGCAGATAGAATGCAGGTGAGGCGTGGAACTGCGCTGCATCGTTGAGGTTAAGGGTGTAGGCTTTCTGCACACCATACTCCTCACGCAGTACGGTGACATTCTCGCGCTTGCCCTGGATGGTGAGGTCGCCTGCAAGGCTTATGGCGTCGAGCACTGTGAAGCGGTCCTTGTTGATGTCGTATTTGCCAGGAGATGCAACCTCGCCGATAACAGATACCTGTTGATTATAGAAACCGACAATGACAACAGGGTCGAGCACTAACTTTTGCTCAAGGATGATGTTCTTGATGTGCTTGGCAACCTCGTCGCGTGTCTTGCCCTCTACATGAATTTCGCCAAGTGTGGGGAAATCGATATAACCGCGCTCGTCAACGGTGTAGGCAAGGCGTGTGTTGTTGCTTCCGCTGCTGTTATTGGTTGAGCGTGTAAGGTTGAACGGGAGGGCAAGTTCCTGGTCCTTGCTGTTGACATGGATTGTGAACTGGTCGCCGGCCTTGAGCCTGATGTCCTGTGGGGTAGCGATTCTAACACTCTCTCCGTCATTGAGATCCTGGAAATAGGGAACTTTCTTCTGGGTTGCACACGATGCTACGATGAGGAGCATGAACAGTGCCGGAATGATTCTTTTCATAGCTTTTATGTTTTGATTTTTGATTCTGGACTTTGCTTGCGCTCATTATGCGCGCGCGTTTATGTGTAAATATATTTTATTGAAATATTTTTGTGCGTGCGTGTTTGTGGTATCTTACCCGATGACCTCGATGAAATCGGTGCTTATCTCGGTCAATGCAACGGCTGTTATGCCCTCAATGAGCATGACTACCCTGCGGCTACGCTTGCCCTGGAGTTTTACAAAGTAGCCCTCGGTGCCGTCGAACACACCGCCATGGACGCGCACCTTTGTGCCTTTTGCGATGTCGAGTTCCTCGGGGCGCAGGTAGGTGATATCCTTGTTTGCGGCTGTCGTGACTGCTATGAATTGCTGCATCTGGCGGTCTGGGACAATGATTGGGGTGTTCCTGCCTGCTACCGGGCGGGTATGGTACTGGAGAAAATTGACGCCTTGTTTCAGTTCCTTGATTCTCTCCTTTGTGGTGTGGACAAATATCATGTTGTGGATTGCCGGCACCATTCGGCGGCTCTTGGTTCCGCCAGGTCTTTCAACAAGTGTCTCCTTCATAGGGACGAAACACTCTACTCCTTTGCGGTCGAGGAACTCCTTTGCCTTGAGTTCGCGGCGGTAGGGAGCACTCATTGCAAACCACACCGGTGTGCAGTCATCTTCCACGGTTGTTGTTGCTGGGTTATGTTGCCTGGTAGACATACTTCTGGCTCCTCAAGGGTTGTGTAATGTGTTATCCCTTAAGTTTTTAGCTCTTTGCGAATTGCTATAAGCAAACGAGTGTATGAAAAAAGGACATGCGATGCCAGGCGTGGAACCGCTTGCCTTCAATACAAATTTACCAAGAATTGTTGTATTTTGCAAGTTTTTTTTAACAAGCGGGAGCGCTTGTAAGGAAATTTTACTTGAGCGTGATGCGGGCGAGGTAGTCATAGTGCTCGCCGTCAATGCATTTTTCGCAGTTGAAGCCATGCTCTTCGGCATACATGGAGAGTGTGTCGAAATCGATGTAAAGCCAGTCGAACTGTTCGCCGGTTATGTTTTTGTAACGCATCCTGTAGTCGATTTCGCCATAGTATCCTGCGGCAAGGTCAATGTCCATGCCGCCGTCCTCGTCCATGAAGACATACTTGATGTCCGATGAGTCGAGCAACAACTGTCCGCCCGGTGCCAGAAGACGCTTTGCGCTACGGAAAAAGTTGCCAAGGTTGTCGACCTTGCCCACGATGCCAATGCCGTTCATGGCAAACAGGAGTGTGTCGAACTTCTCGCCGAATGTCTCATCGAAGAAATTGATGTTGCGCGCGTCTATGCCTCTTTCCTTCATTACCTCAATCGACAGTTCGGAGATGTCGATGGCGACAACCTCCATTCCGCGTTCCTTGAGGATGATGCTGTGGCATCCGCTGCCTGCACCTACATCGAGCACGCGGCCACGGCAGAGCGCGATGGCCTGCTGCTCCTGTACGGGCATGTCATCGTATGTGCGGAACAGGGTGGGGACAGGAATCTCATCCTCGTAGAACATTGATGAAAGTACGCGCAACTTACCGGCTTTCCCGGTGTGGAAATAGTCGGAAATTGCCCTTCCCATCGGGTCTTTTTCCTTGTTGGTTATGGAATTGCTCATTGTGCTTTTTCTGTGTTCTTCTTTTCGATTCTGCTGATGACGCGGTCGGCTACGGTCTGTGGGGCGATGTCCATACATCTGTAATCGCCGTGGCGGCATGGCTTGTTGCCGAAGATTGAGCAGGGGCGGCATTCGAGCGGCAGCTCAATGCAGTCCTCGCCTTTCTGTCTCCAACCAAGGAATCCGGCAAGGGGTGATGTGGCGCCCCAGATGGATATGGCCGGTGTGCCGGCAAGTGATGCCATGTGCATGTTTGCCGAGTCCATGCATATCATTGCGTCGAGGTGGCTTATGAGGCGCAGCTCGCCGTTGAAATTGCTCTTGCCCAGGAATGAGACAGTGTTGGGATATTTGCTGCACCAATCGTTGATGACGCTCTCCTCCTTGGGGCCGTTACCGAAGAAGAACAACTTGATGTTCTCCTGTCTTGACAGCAGCGCGACAACCTGCTCCATCTTGTCCAGTGGATATATCTTGCCATTGTGGCGGGCAAAAGGTGCGATGCCCACCCATCTGTCGCTACCCTTTGTGGGGATGATGGTTGCGAAATCGTCGATGTTACCCTTGCCTTCCTTGAATAAGGATGTGAAATTGGGCTCAAAAGGCAGGCCGAGGCGTGTGAAGACATCGCGGTAGCGCTCGAATGTGCTTTTGAGCGCGGTCTTGCCGCTTCCGGGTCTGGTGAGTGCTTTCTTCTCCTTGCGTCCTTTGTCGATGCTCTTTACCTTTATTCTGCCAAAGAGACGGAAATATGTCCTTAGGATCTTGGTCCTTAATACATCGTGGAGGTCGGCAACCATGTCGGGGTTCTGCTTCGATAGCTCGCGGTAGAGCCTAAAAAGGCCGTGTATGCCTTTGTGCTCGTCCAGATTTATGCCGATGAAATCAAGGTTTTCGGGTTTGTTGATGAAGAACTGCCCGAACCTCTCGCGGCTCACGAAGATGAAACGGTGCTGGGGGTAGCTCGCGCAGAGCGAATATAGCAATGGAATTGTCATTGCTACATCGCCTACTGCCGAGAAACGGGTTATGAGTATGGTCTTTGCTTTGCCGTTACTTTTTTGTGCCATAAAGAACCGGGTTGAGCGCAGGGTCGTTGTACATCTTCATCTGTCGGTACACCTTCATGTATTTGCGACCGGCTGCAATGTCGTCGAGCAACTGACCGATTGATATTGTCATGTCCTTGTACTGCTCGTTGAGGATGTCGAGCTTTGCCTGGCACTTTGCACGGTGCTCCTCGTCAACATCGGTTCGCTTTACCTCCTCCTGCATGTGGTATATTTTAAGTGAGAGGATTGAGTAGCGGTCAACTGCCCATGCTGGGCTTTCGGTGTTGATGGTGGCGCCATCAAGTGGCTTTACTTCCTTGTACTGCTCAAGGAAATAACTGTCGATGAGCTCTACAAGGTCGGTGCGGTCCTGGTTTGACTTATCGATGCGACGCTTGAGGGTGAGTGCCTCAACGGGATCGATGTTCGGGTCGCGTATGATGTCTTCAAAATGCCACTGTACGGTGTCTATCCAACATTTGAGATAGAGATAGTACTCTATGCTCTTTACCGGATAGGGGTTGTTGATTGGGGTATCGACATTGTCTGTCTTGTGATAGTCGGCAATGGCCTCGTTGAAGATGGGCCAGCTCATCTCAGTGAACTTTTTCATATATTGTCTTTTATTTATTATTGTCCTGTGTCATGTAATTGGGGTGCACCCGAATTCTCTTATCGTAGTGCAAATCTAACGAATTTAATTATAACTGCAAAACTTTGTCGTAAAAGTCGCGCTAACTTGTTATATTTGTGTGCGAATATTGCTTTGGCATGCCGTGAAATGTCTGAATAGGCTTCCGGTAGGAGAACTTGTGTGTTTTAAATTTGAAAAAGAGTCCTGGCTATATGAAAGTTGTTGTTGATGAAAAAATACCGTATTTGCAAGATGTCTTGGTTTCAATGGGTCTTGATGTGCTTGCCATGCCTGGTGTGGAGATAAGACGTGAGGTGTTGCTGGATGCTGACGCGCTTTTCGTCCGTACCCGCACGAAATGCAACAGTTCCTTGCTCGATGGGACGAATGTGCGTTTCATTGGGACTGCAACAATTGGTTATGATCATATTGATGCCGATTATTGTCGGGAGAAAGGAATAATCTGGACAAATGCTGCCGGTTGTAATGCCGGTGCGGTGTTGCAGTATGTGCAGTCCGTGATATACTTGTGGGCGCGTGATAACGGGTGTTGTGTCGGTGGTCTCACGCTTGGAGTTGTGGGACTTGGTGAGATTGGCTCGCGTGTGGCGGCTTGGGCAAAAGGTGCTGGCATGAAAGTGTTGGCAAATGACCCTCCCAAGGCTGATGCAGGAGTAGATGGCCTTGTTTCGCTCTCCGAAATTGCTGCCCAGTGCGATATCATCACTTTTCACCCGACGCTCAATCTCTCGGGTCTATACCGTAGCTTTCATCTTGCCGATGAGAAATTCTTTGACTCACTCCGCTGTTGTAAGCTCCTTATAAATGCTTCGCGTGGTGAGGTTGTGGACAATTCGGCATTGCTCTCGGCGATTGAATGTGGAAAGGTCGGCAACGTTGCATTGGATGTGTGGGAAAATGAACCTGAAATTGACACCCACCTATTAAATAAGGTCTTTGTCGCGACTCCTCACATTGCCGGCTATTCGGCCGAGGGAAAAATGAATGCTACAACCATGGTTCTTGACGCTTTTGTGCGTTTTGTCTGTTATAAAGGTGTTGTACCTCATCTGTCACTTGAGGCTCCCGGGGAGCCAATGGTGACAGCTACCACGGAACAGGAGGCGCTACTCTCGATATACTCGCCCGTGGAAGATACTGTGGCGCTGAGAAATTCACCTTCTGCATTCGAGAATTTGCGCAACGGATACAAATTAAGGCGAGAACCAACGGCCTACAATATTGAGTTAACCGGCAAATATTGACAAAAAAGTCTGCTTTTAACCCTCTTTTTGCACAATTTGTGATATTTGTGCAATGACTGCGCAATTTTTTGCCTTCTTTTTTTGTAGTTCTTAAATTTTATCATACTTTTGCACCAAAGATAAAAGATATTTTTCAAATCTTTAAAAATTACGATTATGTCAGAAATTGAATCAAGAGTAAAAGCTATCATCATCGAGAAGTTCGGTGTATCAGAGTCAGAGGTTACATCAGAGGCTAACTTTACAAACGACTTGAGCGCAGACTCATTGGATAGAGTAGAGCTTATCATGGAGATCGAGGACGAGTTTGGTATCTCAATTCCAGAGGAGCAGGCTGAGAAAATTGCGACAGTAGGTGATGCTGTCAAGTATGTAGAGGAGAAGGTTGCCGAGAAGTAATCAGGCTCTCTCCCTACTGTACTCTAACAATTCTATATGAAACTGAGAAGAGTTGTTGTAACAGGTCTTGGTGCCGTTTCGCCCATTGGCAATGATGTTCCCACAATGTGGGAGAATGCTGTCAATGGTGTGAGTGGCGCAGGACCTATTACTCGTTTTGATGCCTACCTATTCAAGACACAGTTCGCTTGTGAGGTCAAGAATTTCGACCCTACAGTGGGCATGGATCGTCGTGATCTGCGCAAGGTTGACACAGATACACACTATGGTGTGGCTGCGGCTGTTGAGGCAATCAATGACAGCGGTATTGACTTTGAAAAGGTTGACTGCAATAGAGTAGGCGTTATATTTGGAGAGGGTATTGGAGGCTTGGGTGCTCTCGAGGATGAGGTACGTGCCTTTGCACTTAATCAGGAAAATGGCCCCCGTTTTTCTCCGTTCCTGATAACAAAGATGATCTCGGACATGACCACGGGTATCATTTCTATCCGATACGGCTTGAAAGGTCCCAACTATGTGACAACATCGGCTTGCGCTTCATCGTCGAATGCAATTGTTGACGCCTATGACCAGATTCGTTTGGGTAGGGCTGATGTGGTTGTTTCGGGCGGTGCCGAGGCTGCGATTTGCAACATAGGTGTTGGCGCTTTCAACTCAATGCATGCATTGTCGGTGCGCAACGATGATCCTAAGGGTGCATCACGCCCCTTCAGTAAGAGCCGCGATGGTTTTGTTATTGGTGAAGGTGCGGCGTCTCTTATTCTTGAAGAGTATGAGCACGCTGTTGCCCGTGGTGCAAAGATATATGCCGAGATTGTCGGTACCGGACTGACTGCAGATGCGTATCACATAACAGCACCACATCCCGAGGGTGAGGGCGCATATCGTGTGATGAAGGCTGCGCTGGATGAGGCCGGGTTGCCATTGGATAGTGTTGACTACATCAATGTGCATGGAACATCTACTCCTGCCGGTGATATCGCTGAGGCAAAAGCTATCAAGAACCTCTTTGGTGAACATGCTTATAAGTTGAACATAAGTTCTACAAAATCAATGACAGGACATCTGCTCGGTGGTGCCGGTGCATTGGAGGCTGTTCTTACTGTGCTTGCATTGGAGCATGGAATAATTCCTCCTACAATCAACCACGCCGATGGTGACGAGGATCCGGATATTGACTATGGTATGAACTTTACCTTTAACAAGGCGCAGAAAAAGGATGTGAAGGTTGCATTGTCAAATACATTCGGTTTCGGTGGCCATAACGCAAGCATTGCTTTTAAGAAAATTGAAGGCTAATAGACTTTTTAGAAAAGTTATTGATAGAATAAGACTCCTGTCCCGAAAGGACAGGGAGTCTTATTTGTTGTTATATTCCATTCTTGGATATGTGCCTCGTGACATCAAGATTTATGAGATGGCTATGACGCACAGCTCATTGTCGGGCAATCAGAAACTATCCTGCAATGAGCGGTTGGAGTTCCTGGGCGATGCAGTCCTTAGTTCGGTGACTGCCGACTATCTCTATTCCAGATTCAGCCGTGAGCGCGAAGGTTTTCTCACCAAATCGCGCAGCAATCTCGTTTGCCGTGAAAGGTTGAATGAGCTGGCGTTGCAGATTGGCCTTGACAGGTATGTCAATGCGTGTGGAGTGGCTCACCAGCACAATAATTATATATACGGTAATGCACTCGAGGCGCTTGTTGGTGCAATTTATATTGACAAGGGCTACAAGCAGTGCCGCCGTTTTCTACTCGACAGGGTTTTCTCCCGTCTTGCCGATATTGAGTCTGTTGTCAAATCGGACAAGAACTATAAGAGCCGTCTCATTGAATGGGGACAGAAGAAACATATTGAAGTCGAGTTCCGTCTTATCTCCGAAGAGATGCGCAAGGATGGTGTTTACTTCGTGAGCGAGGTGCTCGTAGATGGTAGTGTGTATGGCGTTGGTGACGGTTTCTCAAAGCGTGAGAGCCAGCAGAAAGCGGCCCGTCAAGCTCTTGCCAAACTCAAGGATTCTTGATTATCTTTTGCTTGACAGCGTAACAGCTGCCTTTAGTCTGTCTCCGCCCATGGGTGGAGTGTCCTTGCATAAGGTTATTGTAATTGTTGTGATTTGTCCAAATGTGTCGTAGAGCCTTTTGGAAATCCTTTGGCACACATTCTCCAATAGTCTTGACGGCTTTGCCATCTCCTGGCGCAGTATCTCAAACACGTCGGCATAACTCACCGTACCCTCGATCTCATCGCTTGTGGCGCATCCGTAGTCGGTAATTTCCAACTTGATGTCAATTGTAAACCACGCTCCAATCTTCTGCTCCTGTGGCATTACTCCGTGGTGTGCGAATAGGTGTACATCGCGCAATTCTATAGTATATCCTTTGATTTCCATATATATAAATTTGACCATTCAGAGCTAGGCTCTGAATGGTGTTTAGTTTGTTATCCGCATTTTGAATAGCCACATCCCGGGCAATGCAGGCAACCCTCCTCAAAAATGAGCTGTTGCTTGCAGTTGGGGCATTTTTCGGCAGTGGATGTTCCGTCCTTGATATATCGCTTCAGTGCGCGCTCAACGCCGTTCTTCCAGGTGTTGATGTTGTCCGATGCAAGCTCCAGTGAAGAGATGAGTTTGATTACCTGTACTATTGGCATCTTGTAACGGAGTACTCCCGATATGAGCTTTGCGTAGTTCCAGAACTCGGGGTTGAAACGCTCTGAAAGGCCTTCGATGGTTGTCTTGTAACCAATCTTGTTCTCGAACTGGAAATCGTAGCGTTTTGTTCCGTCCTCGTTGGTGTGCTTTATGATGATTCCGTGTGTTACATTCTTTGGCAATGGAATGCCATCCTCGTCATCTTGCTGTCCTGTAAAAATCTCATACGGCTCTCCATTGAGCAGGCCGATGAATGCAACCCATTTCTCCTTGTTGTTCTGGAAACGCACGACATCTGCTTCCAGAATAGTGGGGCGCACTTCGGTTATGAATGGTTTCATCTCCTCGTTCTCCTTTTTCTCCTTCTTACTCTCTGTTGAAACCAGCACGCCGGCGCGTGAACCGTCACGGTATACGGTACATCCCTTGCAGCCGCATCTCCATGCGGTGACATAAAGTTCGTTCACGAGCTTCTCGTCAACGTTGTTCGGGAGATTGATTGTGACGCTGATAGAGTGGTCAACCCACTTCTGTATGCGCCCCTGCATCTCAACCTTGGCAACCCAATCAATGTCATTTGATGTGGCCTTTGCGTATGGTGAGCGAGCGACAATACTGTCAATTTCCACCTGTGAGTATCGTTTGGTGGTGTCAATACCGCTCTTTTTCATCCATTCAACAAATTTATGGTGATAGACGATGTACTCCTCGAATGTGTCACCGTTCTCGTCTGTAAAGTCCACATGTACCTCAGGATCGTTAGGGTTTACTTTTCTGCGGCGCTTGTAGACAGGCATGAATACGGGTTCTATTCCCGATGTCGTCTGTGTCATGATGCTCACTGTTCCGGTAGGGGCGATTGTGAGGCAGGCGATGTTGCGACGGCCATACTTCTTCATGTTCTCATACAGTTCCGGGCATGCCTCTTTCAGGCGGTTGATGAACGGGTTGTTCTCCTCGCGCTTTATGTCGAACACCTCGAATGCTCCGCGCTCCTTTGCCAGGTTTACCGATGAAGAGTATGCTGCAATTGCCAATGTCTTGTGGATCTCCTCGGAGAAGGCTGTCGCTTCCTCTGTGCCATAGCGCAATCCCATTGCAGCAAGCATATCGCCCTCTGCTGTGATGCCGACACCTGTGCGGCGGCCCATGCTGCTCTTGCGCTCAATCTTTTCCCATAGTTTTCTTTCTGCTCCCTTCACTTCCTCGCTTTCGGGGTCGCTGTCGATCTTCTCCTTGATGGCCTTGATTTTCTCCAGTTCCAGATCAATGATGTCGTCCATTATGCGCTGTGTCTTTGCAGCATGCTCCTTGAAGAGGTCATAGTTGAAATGTGCCTCGGGTGTGAAGGGGTTTACTACATATGAGAACAGGTTTATGGCAATCAGGCGGCAAGAGTCGTATGGACATAGTGGAATCTCGCCGCATGGGTTTGTCGATACGGTCTCAAAGCCCAAATCGGCATAGCAGTCGGGTATGGATTCGCGCTTTATGGTGTCCCAGAACAAGACTCCGGGTTCGGCCGATTTCCATGCGTTGTGGATGATTTTACCCCATAGTTTTGTCGCGTCAATATCTTTTGTGCATATCGGGTTCTTCGCATCAATGGGGTATTGCTGTCTGTAGGGGGTAGCGGTCGTGACGGCTTTCATAAATTCGTCGTCAATCTTTACTGACACATTTGCGCCGGTAACCTTGCCCTCGGTCATTTTTGCATCAATAAACGCTTCTGCGTCGGGGTGCTTTATTGAGACGCTCAGCATCAATGCTCCGCGTCGTCCGTCCTGCGCGACCTCTCTTGTCGAGTTGGAGTAGCGCTCCATGAATGGAACAAGACCGGTTGATGTGAGTGCCGAGTTCTTTACAGGTGAACCTTTGGGGCGTATGTGTGACAAGTCGTGTCCTACGCCGCCACGGCGTTTCATGAGCTGCACCTGCTCCTCGTCTATGCGAATGATTCCACCGTACGAATCTGCTTTACCGTCCATGCCGATGACAAAGCAGTTGGACAGTGAGGCAACCTGGAAGTCGTTGCCGATACCGGTCATCGGACTGCCCGATGGGACTACATACCTGAACTTGTCGAGCATATCAAAGATCTCCTGCGCGGACATCGGGTTCTCATACTTAGACTCAATCCTTGCAATCTCGTTGGCGATACGCCAGTGCATCTCTTCGGGTGATTTTTCATAGATGTTGCCATATGAGTTCTTGACGGCATATTTGTTTACCCACACCCTTGCGGCAAGTTCATCGCCGCCGAAGTAGTCGAGCGAAGCCTTGAATGCCTCGTCGTATGTATAGTGCTTTTTCTCCATTTTTTTGTGTTTTTATGGTAACGCAAATTTAAAAATCATTCGCATAATTGCCAAATATTTTCGATTCTAACTTTGATTTTTCTGTAAAAGTTTTCCAAAATATTTTTTAAAACATTGATAATGAGCGATATGTTTTTTTAAGATTTACAAAAAGTTTTCCAAAAAGGAAATCGTGTGTGAGATGCCGTTTGCTCTTTGTTTTTTTATGTTGATAAAAAGCCTTGGATAACTCAATTTGTCGAGTATATGAAAAAAGAGTCAGGCGGTTGCTGGTGCAACCGCCTGACTTGTATGTGTGATGCTTTGCTTTTTATGCGCTTTGAAGTGCGTTGTCAATCTCCTCAAGCTCAACCTTGAACTGCTTGTCTGTGTCGGCAAGGTTTGCAACAGTCTTGCATGCATGAAGTACTGTTGCATGGTCTCTGTCTCCGATATATTTGCCAATCTTTGAGGTTGACATGTCGAGGTGTTTCTTTGCAAGATACATTGCTACCTGACGGACAAGAACTACCTCGCGTTTACGTGAGCGTGTGTTTATGGCATTGCACTCTATGCCGTAGTAGTCCGAAACGGTCTTGATAATGTCATCAATGGTAATTGTCTTCTTCTCGTAGTCCGAGTAGTCGCCGATTATTCTGCGTGCAAGGTTGATGTCAACATCGGTGTTGTTTATTGTAGAATGTGCCATCAAAGAGACAACAATACCCTCAAGGTCGCGGATGCTTGCATTTACATGCTCGGCAATGTATGAGATGACCTCCTCGGGGAACTTGAGACCATCCCTGTAGATCTTGTTGCGCAGGATGTTCTTGCGCAACTCAAGGTCGGGTCTCTCTATTTCGGCAGTCATACCCCACTTGAAGCGTGTAATCAAACGCTCTTCCATACCCTGCAATTGCGCAGGCGAGCGATCAGATGTCATAATCAGCTGCTTGCCATTCAGATGCAGGTGGTTGAAAATATGGAAGAACGCGTTCTGGGTCTTTTGAAGGCCCGCAAACTCCTGAATGTCATCAATGATAAGGACATCAATGCTTTGATAGAATCTCATGAAATCATTGAAGTTTTTCTGGAGTATTGAGTCAGTATATTGTACCTGGAACAGGTGTGCCGAGACATAAAGTACGCGCAATTCCGGGTGCAACTCCTTTATTTTTATACCAATGGCGTTCACAAGGTGGGTCTTGCCTACACCCGATGAACCATGTATGAACAGTGGGTTGAATGCTCTGCCCGGTTTGTCGGCAACACTTGCCGCCACAGAACGTGACAAACGGTTGCTGATACCCTCGACAAAATTGTCGAAAGTGTAGCGGTTGATGAGCATCGAGTCAAGTTCCTGTACAGCCTGTTGCATTGGAGCCGGTGCACAGTTTCCGCTGTTTGCGGTTCTTTTGCCTGTTGCTCCGTGGTTCTCTGCGCTAACCTCCATTGTCAGGTTGTTGTCCTTGTCGGTAAGCACGCTGTACATGAGCTGTGTGCCCTTACCCATTACCTTGAACAGGGTAGAGCGCAACAAATCGACGAAGTTGCCCTCAAGGAACTCATATACAAAATTACTCTTTACCTGAATGGTAAGAGTATTCCCCTCATACTTGAGCGGCTTGATGTCCGCAAACCAAGTATTGAAGGTAGTTTCAGAGACATTGTCACGAATGATCTCCAAACATTTGCTCCATTTTGTATCGAGATGGGTTATCATCGACGGTTTGTGTTTTCTTATATTATGTATATTAAAGTAATAATGGATTCTGGAACAGGGTTAAACGCGGACGCTGCTTGATTGAATATCGTGCCGAACGGCAGTCATTGCAGAACAGTCCTATCCTCTCTCCTACATCAAATCCTATGCAAATATCCGCAAATAATAATGAAAATGCAAGCATGTAAAAAGAACCAAAAAACTTGCTTGCAATAATAGGTTGTATATCAGTGTGTTAAAAATAGTGTAAAGGCAAAGGTTGTTGTTTTGAGTTATTTTTTTTAAACATTGATTTTCAGTGCTTTAAGCCATCTTGCACACTAGGACTGTATTGTGAATGTCTTTTGAAAAACGCTTTCCTTCTATATGTGGTGTCGGTTTTATGGCGACGGTTCACCCAAGTATCTTGTTTTTGTACTATTTGGAATGAGTCTATATAGTGTGATAAATTTTTTTATTTGGAAATAATTTATAGACCCATGATATAATGTGAAAAATGTGTCAATTTAATTTGCTTTTTATGAATTTATAGTTTTACTTATACGGCCTCTTCCTTTTGAAACCAAAGTGTCTTGGGTGCTCTTTTTCTGTAAACAACAGCGGCTGCCATTCGGCAGCCGCTGTTGTTTGTTATCTTGCAATTTCAAGGTTCAGTTCTTTGTGAAGTTTCTCTATCAAAGGGTTCTTCTCTACAAGTATGGCAAATTGTTTGCTCTTGTCACTTGTATGTCGCTCGACAACCACCTTGTTTACAACAATCCTCATCTTCATCCTGACGCCTCCAAGGAACCGGCTTATGCCCTCGCAAATGTTGTTCTCCTCTCTGCTGAAGAGTTCTGCTGCCATAGGGTTATCTACCGAGATTATAAAGGTCGTTTCACTCTCTTTCTTAGGCGCGATAATCTTCATGCGGTCTGCCAGTGCTCGTTCGTTCTCTGGAAGTACAAGTGCATACGAAGTCCATGCCTGTACCAGTGAAGCGTCTGTTATGGTAATAGGATTTACGTCCTGCGCCTCAGTAACAACCTGTTTCGGTCTCTCGACGGCAGTCGGTTGCTGTGTCTCCTGCTGTGGCTGGTTGTTAATGACAGTTCTTGACCTCTGGAACATTCTTCCAAGTGTACCTCCGCTTTCGTTCCTTGCCCGTAACCCCTCAGGACGTCCTTGCAGTACAGGTTGTGTCTGTGTCTGCGTCTGGACGCTATGCGATTCAGGTGTGGCAGACGCAGTCTCTTCTTTTGAAGTTGTCGTTGGAGTGACGTTCCCTGCAGGTTTTGTCTGTGCCGGAGCTGCGGTTGCTGTAGGTGCTGTAGGTGCATCATGCTGTACACGCTGGGCACCCTGCTCGGCAGTGTTGAAAATTGGTTTTAATATCTTGGGGCGGCGCCCCCGGCTATCCTCCCCGTCGCTGTCGCTCATCTGCGATAGCTCAATGAGTGTGAGTTCTACCTGCAGACGCTTGTTACGGCTTGTCCTGTAGTTAAGGCTGCAGTTGCTGCATAGCCTTATGGCGTTGAACAACATCTTTGGTGTGCTACGTTTCGCCTGCTCTATGTATCTGTTGCGCAGTTCGGTGCTACCTTCAAAAAGTTCGGCTGTAGCCAGGTCGCTGTTTACAAGCAAGTCCCTGAAGTGAGATGCTGCGCCTTCTATGAAGATATTGCCCTCGAATCCTTTGTTGAGAATTTCGTTGAAGAGCAGCAGGCATTGCGATGTTTTCTTTTCAATGATGAAATCGGTTAGCCTGAAGTAGTACTCATAGTCAAGAACATTGAGGCTGTCAATGACCTTTGTGTATGTCAAGTCTCCCTGTGTAAAGCTTGCCATCTGATCAAATAGCGACAGCGCATCGCGCATGCAACCGTCCGATTTCTGTGCAATTATACGCAGAGCCTCATATTCGCAGTTTATACCCTCTTTGGCAGCGATGCTTTGGAGGTGCGCGATTATGTCGCCGGCTTCAATGCGACTGAAGTCATATATCTGGCAACGTGACAGAATCGTAGGGATAATCTTGTGCTTTTCAGTTGTGGCAAGGATGAAAATAGCATGTGCCGGTGGCTCCTCAAGTGTCTTTAGGAAAGCGTTGAAGGCTGCCTGCGAAAGCATGTGTACCTCATCGATGATATACACCTTGTACTTCCCGACCTGGGGCGGGATGCGTACCTGCTCGTTCAGCGAACGTATATCCTCGACCGAGTTGTTGCTTGCCGCATCAAGCTCATATATTGAATATGAGCGCTGTTGGTTAAAAGACTGGCACGACTCGCATTGGTTGCATGGCTCGCCGTTTTCTGTAGGGTTGGTACAGTTGATGGTCTTTGCAAATATTCGTGCGCAAGTGGTCTTTCCCACACCTCGTGGTCCGCAGAAGAGGTAGGCGTGTGCCAATTTACCGCTGTGGATTGCATTCTTCAGGGTCGTTGTCAGTGATTTCTGCGAAACGACGGTCTCGAATGTGTCCGGGCGGTACTTTCTTGCCGAAACTATGTAGTTTTCCATTCTCCTAATTATATTATTATGTGTATATGTTTTACAAAGATAATGCAAATGAGTGAAACATAAAGCTTGCTTTGATGTTTTGCAACAAATGTAGCATATCTTCGCTATGAATGGCAAAGATAATGCAAATGAGTGAAACATAAAGCTTGCTTTGATTTATTTCACGGCGAGTGTTGGAAATCTTGCCTCTTCCAAGCGTGAATAGGGAGAAAGAGATAGGTTTTGGTATTCTCCCGGTGAAATAACTTTGTCATCAGCTCAAAACTTGTCACTTGATTGTGATGCCGGACACTGTTTTTTCATTAACTTTGCGTCAGATTAACCATGACTTATGCTTCGCAGTGCTTTTGGATACATAATGACAGTTTTCAGGTGGATAAGGAATCATAAATATATATTTGTGACCCTTGTCTTCTTTGCCATCATATTTCTTCTTGATGACAACAACCTAATGGGACACATGAAGAACCGTTCTGTCATCAACAAACTCAGCAGTGAAATAAAGGAGATGGAGGCCGATTCAGCGAATCTGGAGATGAAATTGAAATTGTATTCCGATGGTAACCCCGAGGTTATCGAGAACGTGGCACGTGAGAATGGCCTGTTCAAAGAAAACGAAGATGTTTATATAATAAAGAAAAGGTGAAAAAACTCATTGAATACCTGAATTACATTGGTGCATTGGCGCTCTTGGCCGGACTGGTGATGCGCGTGCTGCTTCCCGAGGTCTATTCCATAGTATATCTTAGTGGTGCTGTGGTCTTTGCGGTTACGCAGTTTCTGTTGCGTCCCCGTTGCGAGGGGCTGGTCATGCGCCGTCTTGTCTCGCAACAGCAACTTGCCGGCCTGTTCCTTGTGGGCGCAGGCGTGCTGATGTTCACCCACTACAATAATGAATGGATAGTTATTCTGTTGTGTGGCGCGCTCATGGAACTCTATTGTGTGTTTCGCTTGTCGCACGAAATAAACAAGTTGGAAGATAACAAGAAGTGACCTCTGTCACTTCTTGTTATCTAAGTCTTATCACATCCCCCACCTTTAACGTCGTGTAGTTCTCGTACTGTGGGTTCAGTTTATAGAGTGATTTTATCCGAATACCGTAAATCTGTGAAATGCGGTAAAGACTCTCGCCCCTTTTGGTTGTGTGGAAATTATACCCTTTGGTAGCCTTGTTTCTTTTCTTCTGCAGATAGACAATGTCGCCGTCCTCGAATTTATACTCCTTGTACAGGTCGTTGTACTTGCGTATCTTGCGTTTTGAGATTCCCAGTTCCTTTGACAGCGACTTGAATGTATCGCCCTTTCGTGCAATTATGTACAATAGACCGTTTGCCTTAAGAATCTCCCTTCTTTCATATGCAATATTTGTTGCCTTCTGGCTTTTGGTTTTGCTGTTGTAGTTCTTGTTGTCATATTTGTACAGTTCATACCTCTCGATAATGCTTATGAGCTTCTTGTCATACTCTCTGTCCTCGGCATAATAGGCATCCTTCAAACCTTTTGCCCAGCCCTTGTAATCGGTTCTTTCAAGTTCAAAGAGGAAACTGTACCGGCTGTTGTCGCACAGGAACTTCGAGTGATCCTCGTATGATTTGGCCGCATCCTTATAGCGGCGGAATATGCACCATCGGCCATTGTCGAACGAGTGGATGGTGTCCCCCTGCCACCTGTCATCGGCCTTGATGCCAAAGTGGTTGTTTCCTCTTGTGGCAAGCATGCTTGTTCCGCGGCCGCTCTCCAGTAGTCCTTGTGCAAGTGTGATGCTTGCAGGGATACCATATTTCTTCATCTGCTCAATGGCTGCCGGGTGGAATTTGCTCAAGTATGCCTCGCTCTCATTCATGCCCTGCGCCTGGATGGAACCGTTTGCTGTAAGCAACAGAGCTATGATCAATATCGCTATTCTGATTGTTTTCATGTGTACCGGTTGCTAAACTTGCCACAAAATAAGCGAATAAATTGTTTTTGCGCAAGATTTTGGTTATATTCGCACAAATAAATGTGTGCTGAGCAACCATTGCGGTGGCTTTACTGTTAAATAGATATGATTATGAAAGAGATGACAATAAATACCAAGGTGCTGGTTTGCACGCTTGACGAACTCTCGCCTGCAGACAGGGAGGTCGTGGATGCAGCGCGTGCTGCAACTGCCAATAGCTATGCCGTGTATTCGCATTTCAATGTGGGCGCAGCCGTACGTCTTGCCGGTGGAACAATCGTGTGCGGAACCAACCAGGAGAACGCTGCCTACCCTTCGGGGCTTTGTGCCGAGCGTACCACACTTTTCTGGGCAAATTCGCAATACCCCACACAGGCTGTTGAGGTGCTTGCCATTGCGGCTCGTACCGACCAGGGCGAGCTCGCGACTCCAATCCCTCCTTGCGGTGCTTGCCGCCAGGTAATTCTTGAAACCGAAAAGCGTTTCAACAAGGCCATGCGCATCATTCTCTATGGTGCGAAGGAGTGCTATGTGATAGAAGATGGAGTCAAGGCATTGCTGCCTCTCTCTTTCGATGCCGGTTTCCTTGAATAAATTACCACGAAAAAGAGATGAAAAAGATAATGTACGTGTGCCACGGGAACATATGCCGCTCCCCGATGGCCGAATTCGTGATGAAATCACTCGCGCAAAAGAATGGCGCGGAACTACATATCGAGTCCTCGGCAACCAGCCGCGAGGAGATTGGCAACGGCATATACCCGCCTGCAGCACACACTCTGGCAATGCACGGGATTGGGAGCAAGGGGCATCGCGCCCGTCAGTTTACCGTAGCCGACTACAATAACTTTGACATGGTCATTGTGATGGAGGATTACAACAAGCGCAATCTCATGCGTCTCATCGGGTGTGACTGCGATAACAAGGTGTGGAAACTGCTCGACTTTGTGGCCGAGGAACCGCAGTCTTGCAATGGTGCAGATATCTCGGATCCCTGGTATCATGGTAATTTCGACAAGACTTACGAGGAGATAGAACTGGGGTGCAAGGGGTTGTTGAAGTATTTGGGCTATTGATATGAGGACAACTGCCGACGACAAGGTGATAATGGGCATTGATCCCGGAACCAACATCATGGGATATGCCTTCATTGGCGTGAACGGGAACCGTGCACGCCTCATTACCATGGGCGTTATTGATATGCGCAAATGCAAGGATATGTACATGAAACTTGGCGAGATCTTTGAGAGAGTGCAGGGACTTATTGCATCTTTCCTGCCCGATGAACTTGCCATTGAGGCACCTTTCTTTGGAAAGAATGTGCAGAGTATGCTCAAGTTGGGTAGGGCGCAGGGTGTTGCCATTGCAGCAGCCATAAGCCGCCAGGTACCAATCTATGAATATGCACCGCTAAAAATAAAGATGGCAATTACCGGCAACGGTTCGGCCTCCAAGGAGCAGGTTGCCGATATGCTGCGTCGCATGCTACATATTTCCAACGAAGAGATGCCGCAGTTCATGGATGCCACCGATGCTCTTGGCGCAGCGTTCTGCCATTACCTGCAAAACGGTAAGCCGGTGAGTGAGAAAAAATACTCCTCCTGGGCCGATTTCGTAAACAAGAATCCCGACAAAGTGAAATGAATCACCTGTCGGGGTTTTTGTTGTAAACTGAAATGTAAAATCTGAAATCTGAAAACTGGTTTTGCACTTCGTGCGACCTGCCGCTGCTCGCTTTGTCGATGCGCCGTTACTTGAACCTTGCAATCATTTGCTTTTTGCACATTGATAACCCTTGCTTTTGACTTTAGCCCCTACGGGCGTCGACCTTTGGTTCGCAACCCACGCGGTACGAACTTCGTCCGTACTTCGCGTGACATATTGCTGCAAGTGTTATCGATGCTTGAACTGCGCTACCATTTGTTTTTTGCATTGACAAAACTCGCCTATCGCGACCCGCACGGGTGTGACTTTGCCACACTGCGTGCGACCTGCCGCTGCTCGCTTTGTCGATGCGCCGTTACTTGAACTGCGCTATCATTTGTAGCTTTGCACATTGATAATGCTCGCTATTCGCGACCCGCACGGTGTGACTGTTGCCACACTTCGTGCGACCTATCGCTGCTCGCATTATCGATGCTTGAACTGCGCTACCATTTGTAGCGCAGTTACTGCGCATTCATCGCCTTTATTGCCAAGGCGGCCACCGCTGCGCTCCTGTGCCTGGAGCAGGTTGTTTGTTGTTATGAGGCCAAAAATCACGGGAGTGTCATACTCTACATTCAGCCTTGAGAGTCCGGCTGTAACGCCCTCACAAATGTAGTCAAAGTGGGGAGTATCGCCCCTGATGACGCAGCCAATGGCAATGACAGCATCATATTTGCCGCTCTTTACCATCTGTGATGCACCGAAGATGAGCTCGAAACTGCCCGGAACGCTCGCCAGTTCAATGTCGCTTTCTTCAACTCCGTTGTCAATCAATGTCTTCACTGCACCGTCACGCAGTGCATATGTTATCTCATCGTTCCACTCGGCATAGACAATGCCAATTCTGCGGCCTTTGCCATTTGCCACCTTGGTGGGGTCATATGATGAAAGGTTCTTGAGTTCTGTTGCCATATCTGTTGTTTTTATGTTGTTTGTGCAAAAGTAATCAAAATCCCCGTTGGTGGGAAATTATATGGTTTTTGTTTTTGAAGAATGTAGAGGCTTCATTTGTGTGTATCCACGGAGAAAAGCAAATATATTTCGCTCGTTTGCGTTATCTTTGGATAAGATTTGCTGCACTCGCCGTAAAATAAATCAAAGCAAGCTTTATTTATTTCGCTCGTTTGCGTTATCTTTGGATAAGATTTGCTTCACTCGCTGTAAAATAAATTAAAGCAAGCTTTATTTATCTCGCTCGTTTGCGTTATCTTTGTAATAGATTAGAATATCCACAATGATACTCAGCAGTATATCATTACTCAACTATAAGAATCTGCAGGAGGTGAACATCATGTTCTCCCCCAAGATAAACTGTTTCATTGGAAGCAATGGAATGGGAAAGACCAATCTGCTCGATGCGGTCTATTATCTCTCTTTCTGCAAGAGTGCCGTTACGGCTTCCGATGCTTCGAACATCATGCACGATGCTCCTTTCTTCATGCTGCAGGGCTATTACCAAAGCGACAGTAGCATTGGAAGTGAGGTTTCGTGTGGCCTGAAGCGTGGCGAGAAGAAGCTGTTCCGCAAGGACGGCAAACTCTATGACCGTCTCTCGGATCACATCGGTTCTGTACCACTCGTAATGGTGTCGCCTGCCGACAGTGAACTGATTGCCGGTGGCAGCGAGGAGAGGCGCCGTTTTATGGATGTGGTGATATCGCAGTATGACAAGGGGTATCTTGGTGCGCTCATACGCTATAATCGTGCGTTGCAACAGCGTAATGCTTTGCTGCGCGGCGAGCGTGAGCCCGATGGTGAGATGATGCAACTCATTGAGGAGATGATGGTTGAGGAGGCTCTGGTGATTAACCGTGGGCGCAGGGCATTCATTGATGAACTAGTTCCTGTTTTTGAAAGGTTCCATAGCACGATAGCGTGTGGCAGCGAGGTTGTCTCTTTGAAATACCGTTCTCAAATGAACGACGGTGACCTGCTTGAGCAGTTACGCCAATCGCGTGCCGATGACTACCGTCTTGGTCACACTTCAAAGGGTGTGCACCGCGATGAACTGACAATGCTGCTTGGCGGTTATCCACTGAGACGCGAGGGGTCGCAGGGACAGAACAAGACTTTTCTTGTGTCATTGAAACTGGCGCAGTATGATTTCTTGCGTTCAAAGGGTGGAGAAATGCCGTTGCTGCTGCTCGATGATATTTTTGACAAGCTCGACAGCCGTCGCGTGGAGCAGATTATCGCCCTTGTGGCAGGTGAAGGATTCGGGCAGATATTCATTACTGATGTTAACCGTGAGCACATTGACAGCATTCTTGAGAGAGTGAGTGACGGCTATCATCTGTTCGAGGTGCAGGGCGGTAGTGTTGAGTTGTTGAAATCGCGTGAAGTATGAAAAGAGGATCGACAAAATCAATAGCGGAACTTGTGAAGGTGATGTGCCGTGAAGAGGGACTTGAGACCCCGCTCAACGAGTATCGCCTTATAAATGCATGGCCAAAGGTGTTGGGGCAGGCTGTCTGCAACTACACCCGTGATTTGAAAATATATAACCAGGTGCTTTTTGTAACTGTGACATCATCGGTGCTTCGCCAGGAACTGCTGATGAACAGGCGTTCACTGGTGGCAAAGTTGAACGATTATGTAAAGGCGCAGGTTATAACAGATATTGTGTTCAAGTGAACATAATGGCCTTTATGCGGTTTATTAGTTTGCTACAAAAAAGGTGGAACGAGACGACTATAATTGAAAAAAATATATTTTATGCAGAATTTTAATGTAAAGACAAAACTCATTGTCCTGAGTTTTATGCAGTTTGCAATCTGGGGGGCCTATCTAACTTCGATGTGTCGCTATCTTGACGGATATGGAATGGGCTCGGATATTCCATGGTTCTATTCGGTACAGGGTATAGTGTCAATCTTCATGCCTGCCATCATAGGTATTATTGCTGACCGTTGGGTGCCTGCGCAGCGCATGCTTGCCTTCTGCCATGCAGTTGCTGCTACATTCATGGCAATAACCGGCTTCATTGGGATGTCAAAGGGTGCGGATGTCTGTTTCAATGACCTCTTCTGGACATACACTATCAGTGTTGCTTTCTACATGCCTACATTGGCCTTGTCCAACTCTGTTTCATATACGGCGTTGACAAAGGCCGGTTTGGATACCGTGAAGGCTTTCCCCCCAATCCGCGTATTTGGAACTGTGGGATTCATTGCTTCAATGTGGCTTGTTGACTTGACCGGTTTCCAGAACGATTATTCGCAGTTCCTTACATCGGCAATTTGGGGTGTAATGCTTGCTGTATATTCGTTGACATTGCCACATTGCCCGGTGAACAAGGGTCGCGACAAGAAATCCTTGGCTTCAGCCTTTGGACTCGACGCCTTCAAACTGTTCAACAAGAGAAAGATGGCGCTGTTCTTCATCTTCTCAATGTTGCTTGGCGCAGCATTGCAGGTGTCCAATGGCTATGCAAGTCCGTTCATCAACAGCTTTGCAGCCGATTCAACTCTTGCCAACACATTTGCGGTAGAGCACACCAATATGCTCATCTCGTTGTCACAGATTTCAGAGACTCTCTGCATCCTGCTCATTCCTTTCTTCCTGAGAAAGTTCGGTATAAAGACCGTGATGTTCATTGCAATGCTCGGTTGGGTGTTCCGCTTTGGATTCTTTGCAGTGGGTGACCCGGGAATGCCGGGAGTGCTGTTCTTTGTGCTTTCAATGATTGTATATGGTGTGGCGTTTGACTTCTTCAATATCTCCGGTTCATTGTTTGTGGACAAGGAAGTGCCCGAGAGCATGCGTTCAAGTGCGCAGGGATTGTTCATGCTGATGACAAATGGTCTTGGCGCATCAATTGGTGTAATTGCAGCCGGAGCAATTGTTGATTCCTACACAACATCGCATCTGGTCATGAATAATGGCAAAAAAGTTTTTTATACAGTAGGTGATTGGCCTACAGCGTGGTACATCTTCGCCGGCTATGCACTGGTGATTGCACTGCTGTTCTGGGTGGTATTCAAGGATAAAAAAGAGACCAAAGCTTAATGCAATATGGTAGAACTTGTTGTAACTGATATAATGTCGAAGGCGAACGACCATCGCGCTCATGTGTTGTTGCTGAGCGAGAAGGAGGGACTGCGCAAGATTATTGTTGCTCTGGGCTTTCTTGAAGCACAGGCCATTGCATTCACATTGCGCGGAATAAAGACCGACCGTCCCTTGACTCATGACCTTTTCGGTGATGTGACCATGGCATTCGGCATCGAGTTGCAACATGTACTCATAGACCGTATTTGCGACGGCACTTTCTGCTCGCGTCTCTGTTACAGGCTGGGTGATGTGGAACAGAGTGTGGACTCGCGCACGAGCGATGCCATAGCAATAGCATTGCGTGCCGGTGCACCGATATACATTGATGAGACTCTGTTGTCGCAGATGTGCATACGTGATGAGCAGAACGGCGCGTTTTCAATCCCCATCACTGCTGCCGACGAGGCTACATTGCGCGTGGCAATTGCCAATGCCGTAAAGGTTGAGAACTATGAACTGGCGCATAAACTGAAAGAGGAGATAGACTCCCGTCATGCTACGCACCGCGAGGTATGCACGGACAACATGGATAACGACAAAAAAGAACTTCTGTAAATGGCACTTTTTTATGTACCTGATATTGCAGAGCGTTGGGAACTCTCCGAGGAAGAGGCTGCCCACGCTTTGCGCGTTCTGCGCCTTTCGGTAGGCGACGGACTTGAGATAACTGACGGCAAGGGAAACCTTTACAGGACTACCATTGATTCCATAAGCGGCAAGCACTGCTATGTGGTGCCTTGTGCCCCGTTAGAGAAACCGAAGAACTGGCAGGGTGGTGTGCACATTGCAATAGCTCCTACAAAGAACATGGATCGCATTGAGTGGTTTGCCGAGAAAGCGACCGAAATTGGACTCGATGCCGTGACATTCCTTAACTGCCGTTTCTCCGAACGCAAGGTGATAAAGTCCGAGCGTGTCGAGCGCATTGTGGTGTCGGCAATGAAACAGTCGCTCAAGTATTGCAAGCCGGTGGTGGAGGATATGATTGATTTCAAGAAATTCATTGCCCAGGAGCGTCAGGGTGCAAAGTTCATCGCGCACTGCTATGACAGCGAGAGGGTGCTCTTAAAGGATGTGCTTGTGCCTGGTGAGGAGGCTACGGTGCTCATTGGTCCCGAGGGTGATTTCAGCCCAGAGGAGGTGGAACTTGCCATCAAGGCCGGCTATCGCCCCATAAGTCTTGGAAGTTCGCGCCTGCGTACCGAGACTGCCGCACTTGTAGCGTGCCACACATATATATTGAAAAATGAGATATGACACAGCGCCATTTCATCTTCTTTTCCTATGACGGTGCTGCCTATCATGGTTGGCAGGTTCAGCCCAATGCAATAACTGTGCAACAGGTGCTTGAGGAGGCGCTGGCAACAATACTGCGTGTGCCGGTTCCTCTTATGGGGGCAGGACGCACCGATACCGGCGTGAATGCCGAGTGTATGGTGGCGCATGCCGATCTGCCCTGTGATGTGGATGTACCGCAACTCATATACAAACTCAACAGGATATTGCCACCGGATATTGCCGTTAGTGCAATCAGGCGTGTGCGCGACGGTGCACATGCCCGTTTCGATGCTACATCGCGCCGTTATCGCTATCGCGTGGTTACTGCAAAGTCTCCATTTGTTCGCCGTTATGCGTTGCGTGTCATGCCGGGAATAGATTTTGATGCTATGAACCGTGCAGCGGAGCTGCTGTATGAATATACCGATTTTACCAGTTTCAGCAAACTGCATACCGATGTCAAGACGAACAACTGCAAGGTGACGTATGCAGCATGGCGCAATGTGAGTGCCGATGAGTGGGTCTTTGAGATTGAGGCCGATCGCTTCCTGCGCAACATGGTGCGTGCAATTGTGGGTACGCTGTTGCTGGTGGGGCGTGGCAAGATGACAATAGAGGGTTTTCGTGATGTCATTGAGAACAAGGCGCGTGGTGAGGCTGGTGATTCGGCTATGGGCGAGGCTCTTTTTCTTGTCGATGTGAAATATCCGAATGACATTTATATATGATGTGGGCATTGCTTGCTTTTATGTCGGCAGCTCTGCTTGGCTGCTATGACTTCTTCAAGAAGGTGTCGTTGAAGGATAACTCTGTTCTTGCGGTGTTGTTCCTGAACACGCTTTTCTCCACACTTCTTTTTGCGCCTTTTATCCTGCTTTCGCGCACGGGTACAATTACATCGGGGCAACTGTATGTCCCTGTCATTGATGCAAATACACATCTCCTGTTGTTGCTTAAGGCGGTGATAGTGCTGTCATCGTGGCTTTGCGGCTATATTGGCATAAAACATCTCCCAATAACCATTGTTTCGCCGATACAATCAACCCGTCCGGTCCTGGTGTTGCTTGGTGCGCTGTTCCTCTTTGGTGAGTCATTGAATGTCTATCAATGGATTGGTGTTATTATAGCTATAGTATCAGTATTCCTGCTGAGCCGTAGCGGCAAGCGCGAGGGTATTGATTTTATGCGTAACAAATGGGTGGCTTTCATAGCTTTGGCTGCTCTCTTTGGCGCAGTGAGTGCACTCTATGACAAGTATCTGATGCGTAGCATTGAACCGATTGTAGTGCAATCTTGGTTCAATATATACCAGTGCGTGCTGATGGGCATAATCATTCTTGTGATGAATACCCTGAATCCGGCACAGCGACAGCGTAAGTTCATGTGGCATTGGTCGATACCGATGATTTCTCTTTTTCTGGGAATGGCAGATTTCTGCTATTACACTGCGTTGTCGCAAGATGGCGCGCTCATAGCGGTTGTCTCCATGATAAGGCGCGGCAGCGTGGTGGTTTCGTTCATCTTCGGTGCAATGCTGTTGCATGAAAAGAACCTTAAGCGCAAGGCGTTTGATATATTATTGATACTTGTTGGATTATTTTTCCTATATTTGGGCTCGAAATGAGAAAGTTGCAGTTTTTGATACTCTTTGTATTTTTCGGTGCCGTGACTTCGGTGTCGGCTCAGGATATGCGTACAATCTTCAGGGAGGCTCCCGATGAGATATTCCCTTTGTTGACAAAAAATTTGCGTGCTGACCTGGTGGATTTTGTCGATGCCGGAATGAAGGCGAAGGTTACAAATGATTTTGATGGTGTGAGTGTGCTTGAATGTATGGATGATGACTATCTGTTACTTGCTACCACTGCGTCATCGACAATGCAGTTGAAACTGTTGCCATTGCATGGCGATACAATCATGTGCGCAGTGAAAAGTGTAAAGGCCGAGGCTACAGACAGTCGCATTCTTTTCTATGATTTGGACTGGAATGTGATTGATGGTAACGCGATGTTCGTGCAGCCGGCGATAAAGGATTTCTTTATGCCCGGAGTTGTGGCAGGCAAGGCTATTGACATGTGTGACATATATCTTGTATCGCTTGCTCTGAATGCCAATGACAATACTCTTGTTGCCAAATATACAATGCCGGCATATATGAGTGCCGAGGATGCTGCGAAGGTGACCCCGTTATTACGCCAGCTTGTTTACAGATGGAACGGGGAGCGTTTTGTCATCGAGTAATCCTTACGCTGTCAATAATAATCTCTTTAATATCACCTTTGTTGTGCTTCCTGAATAGTGAGCGGCAGTCATTTATGAACTGTTGCCGTTTCTGTTCTGCGTGGCTCCAATCTTCAATGCCGGTTGTCGCTGCCGGGTAAATGGTGAAGTCACGTTTTCCGTTCTCTTCCTTTGGTGCTATCCAGGTTAGCAGGTAGCGTACATCAGATGCGCGCGTGTAGTTCAGTATTTTGCGCAGCTTCATCCCGACCATGATGCCACCGTCTGTTCCGCGTAGCGACATGTTGGATACAAGGTTTCCGGTGGAGAAGACAACCAGATGCTTGTCCGGCGTGGTTGCCGACTCACGTATCTCAAGCGGTTGTACTACATGGGGATGGTTACCTATTATGTGGTTTACGCCTTGTTCAATAAGCCAGTAGCTCATCTCCTTTACACTCGCAGGTGGCAGGTTGACGTACTCGTCACCCCAATGCATGCAGGCGATAATTACATCGGGCTGCATCTCTTTTGCTGTCTGTATGTCCCGGGCTATTGTCTCCTTGTCAATCAGGTTTACCACCATCGGTGGCTGAATCTCGTGACCATTTGTGCTGTATGTGTAGTTGAGAATGGCAACACGTACGCCTTTCTTCTCTATTATGAGTGGGTATCTCTCTTCGCGCTCTTTGGCGTTACGATATACTCCGCAGTGTGAGAACTGCAGAGAGTCGAGCATGTCGAGTGTATGCAACGCCCCGCGCTTGCCTTTGTCCATACAGTGGTTGTTGGCAAACAGCAGCACATTGAACCCTGCGTTCTTTACGGCGTAGAGAAAACTGTCGGGCGCACAGAATGAAGGGTAACCGCTGTATCCGCTCTTTCCTATGGTGGTTTCAAGGTTCGCTACAGAGATGTCGGCATCCTTTACATGTTGTGAGATGTGGCGGTAGCAATAGGAGAAACTATATGTGCCATTGCTCTCCTTTGCCATATTGAGCTGCGTCTCATGTTGCATGATGTCGCCGGCAAAAAGCAGGTCTATCTGCAGTGTCGGTATCTCAAAAATCTGCGCAAATACCGTTTGTGGCATTGCGCAGAGTAGTAAAAGTATATGAAGTATTCTGTTTATATGCTTCATTTGTAGATTTCGCGCTTTCCGGCAAGCAGGGTGTTCTTCATGAGCGAAACAATGGTCATGGGGCCTACGCCGCCGGGGACAGGGGTGATGAATGAGCACTTAGGGGCTACATTGTCAAAGTCAACATCGCCGCAGAGACGGAATCCGCTCTTGCGTGTTGCATCGGGTACGCGTGTCGTGCCAACATCGATGACAACAGCGCCCTCCTTTACCATCTCGGCTTTCAGGAAGTGTGGTTGACCAAGTGCTGCAATGATGATGTCTGCCTGGAGGCACTCCTGGGCAATATTCTGTGTGTGGCTGTGGCAGACGGTTACGGTTGCATCGCCAGGCTGGTTCTTCTGCATCATGAGGCTTGCCATTGGTTTGCCCACGATGTTGCTGCGGCCAAGCACAACGCACTTCTTCCCTTTTGTGTCAATGTTGTATCGGCGTAACAACTCCATTATTCCATTTGGGGTTGCCGAAAGGAAACATGGCAAGCCGATGGATAGACGTCCTACATTCACAGGGTGGAAACCATCGACATCCTTGCGGTAGTCTATTGCCTCGGTAATCTTTTGCTCGTCGATGTGTTTGGGCAAAGGCAACTGCACGATGAAACCATCGACATCGGCATCATTGTTCAGTTCCTCGACCTTTGCAAGCAACTCGTCTTCGGTGATGTCGGTTTCATAGCGTATGAGGGTAGATTTGAAGCCACACTCCTCGCAGGCTTTTACTTTGTTGGCAACGTATGTTTCGCTACCACCATCGTGTCCCACAAGTATTGCGACAAGATGGGGGCGCTTGCCTCCATTTGCCATAATTTCATTTACTTCGGTTGCGATCTCTCTCTTTATCTGTGCTGCTACAGCCTTGCCGTCGATAAGTTGCATGACATTTATGTTTTTTACATCATTGCCACGGCAATGATGCTTGGTTGATTTATCAGAACTTGAATTTTGACATGAGACCACCCATCTTGCCGCCTGCGACTCCCTTCATGGTCTTGCGTATCTGGTCGAACTGCTTCATGAGTTTGTTAACCTCCTGAATGGTGTTTCCGCTACCACGTGCAATACGTTCCTTGCGTGATGTGTTGATGATGTCTGGGTTAGCGCGCTCCTTTGGAGTCATGGACTGTATGATGGCCTCTACATTTTTGAATGCATTGTCGTCAATGTCAAGGTTCTTTACAGCCTTGCCAACACCTGGAATCATTGCCATGAGATCCTTGATGTTACCCATCTTCTTGATTTGCTGAATCTGTGCAAGGAAGTCGTTGAAATCGAACTGGTTGCGTGCAAGTTTGCGCTGCAGTTTCTTCGCCTCTTCCTCGTCGAACTGCTCCTGTGCACGCTCAACAAGTGAAACAACGTCACCCATACCCAAGATACGGTCGGCCATACGGCTGGGGTGGAACTGGTCTATTGCCTCCATCTTTTCACCTGTACCGATGAACTTGATGGGCTTTGTAACGACTGTGCGGATTGACAATGCGGCACCACCGCGAGTGTCACCGTCGAGCTTGGTGAGTATGACACCGGTGAAGTCCAGACGGTCGTTGAACTCCTTGGCGGTGTTCACTGCATCCTGACCGGTCATTGAATCAACAACGAACAGGGTTTCATTTGGCTTGACGGCCTCCTTGATTGCTGCAATCTCGTTCATCATTGCTTCATCGACAGCCAAGCGGCCGGCGGTATCAATGATTACAAGGTTGTAGCTCTTGGCTTTCGCCTCCTTGATAGCGTTGAGAGCTATCTGTACAGGGTCTTTGCTCTCGGGCTCGCTATATACGGGTACGCCGATGGTCTCGCCAAGTACTTTCAACTGGTCAATGGCTGCTGGGCGATAAACGTCACATGCTACCAACAGAGGGCTACGGTTCTTCTTTTTCTTGAGGTAGTTGGCCAGTTTTGATGAGAATGTGGTCTTACCGCTACCCTGAAGACCAGACATAAGAATGATGGCCGGATGTCCTTCGTAGTTTATCTCCGAAGTCTCGCCACCCATGAGTGTCGTGAGCTCATCGTGTACGATTTTTACCATCAACTGGCTTGGATGCAACGATGTGAGTACGTTCTGGCCAATAGCCTTGTTCTTTACCGTGTCGGTGAATGTCTTTGCAACCTTGTAGTTGACATCGGCATCAAGGAGTGCCTTGCGTACATCCTTGAGGGTTTCGGCAACGTTGACCTCGGTTATGCGACCCTCTCCTTTAAGTATCTTCAATGAGCGTTCAAGACGCTCGCTTAAGTTTTCAAACATTTTTCTTGTATTTTATTCGTTATTAGTCTCTCTTTATGCTTATTATACCTCCCGTAGTTGTGTCAAACAGGACTTTAGTGGTGTTGCTTTTTCCAAACAGAGTCTTGGACAGGATCTCTACTGTACCTAACTGCGCAATTGCAATCTCTTTTCTTACATAGGTTTTGGCCCTTGTGTAAATCTCTATCCTTGCACGTCCGGGAATGTTATAGCATATACCCTCTTTCTTGATGCTCTTCCTGTCGGCCGCTATTTCGTCTGCAGTGTGCAGTGTTACGGTTCTAAGGTCCTTGATGTCATAATAAACAGGCTCGCCGGCCAGGTTCTCCTTGTCAAGTATGCCAAGTTTGCGCGAGAAACGGAACAATACAGCTTTGGTTGTGTCGCAGTGGCTGCCCGGAATAAACTCATAGCTGTATGTGTGGTAGAGGGTATCGGTGCATCCTGTGAACATTTCTGTGAGGGCGCGTTCCTGCTTGTCAAGTTCCTGCAGAAGGAGCGCAATGGCAGCACCGTCACTTGGCATATTCTCGGACAGACCTCTTGTTATCGCAAGTTTACTCTCGCGTATTGTGTATATCTCCTTAGCTGTGAGTTCGGCCATCTTCGCTGTCGATGTGGCTGTAAGTACCTCCTCGGTCATGTACTGCGAGGCGTCGATATGTTTGCCCGAGTTCTGCAGTGTCTCTTTCCTTTCGGAAACCTCCTTGCCGGGTGCTGTTGTGTTGATGGCTTCTATGATACCCTTGTCATTAAGCTTTATATTGCTTGCTGTACTGCCGTTCAGCTTTACGGTGTAGCCTTTCTCCTTGCATGGTATGCCTTCGCTGCAGCTGCCAATGCTTATTATGTCCCAGCTGTTGCTTGGTTCGGTTACAGCATCCTTGATGTGCAGGAACCTTTCGGCATAACTGCTAAATTCGCCAGGAGTGCGTGTTATGCAACTGGCTTCTACTGTTATGTTGATTTTGGTCTCGGGTAAGAAATATGTCACTCCTTCGCTTGTACCAGAGAAGAATGCGCTCACGTCAATTTGTGCAACACAGGGTGTTGCAAGTGCCATGATGAACGCTGTAATGATTTTTTTCATCTTATCTGTAGGTGTTGTTTTGCAAAAGCACAAAATCTCTAATTTGTCGCGAAGATAGTAATTTGTTTTTAAATTCTATCTAATTTTCCTTTTAATAGGTATTTATTCGCTGTTTTTACAATAAAATGATGTGATTTTTGCGTTTTTTTCGGAACTTTGTTCTACTTTTGTGAAAGTATAAATATTGATTTTAAAGATGTCAGTAATAAAAATACACGACAGAGAATTTGAGAAATCAATTTCTCGTGAAGAGATTGCCGCTCAGGTAAAGCGTGTGGCTGAGAAGATAAACAAGGATTATGCTGGTAAACGTCCTCTGCTTCTTGGTGTTCTTAACGGTTGTTTCATGTTTATGTCGGACTTGATGAAAGAACTTGAGATTGAGTGTGAAATTTCGTTTGTGAAGTTTTCCTCTTATCAGGGTTCTGAAACAACCGGCACTGTGAATCAGGTGATGGGTCTTACTGAATCAATTGAGGGACGCGACGTGATTATTGTTGAAGATATTGTGGATACCGGCCTTACAATGCATAAGATGCTGCAGACGTTGGCCGAGAACAAGCCGGCTTCGCTTGCGATAGCATCGCTATTCCTTAAGCCGGCCCGTTTGCGTGTCCCGGTAGAGGTGAAGTATTCGGCTTTTGAAATCCCCGACAGGTTTATTGTGGGCTATGGTTTGGATTATGATGGTCTTGGCCGTAATTTGCCCGATGTTTATGACGTTAAAGAATAAAGATCTATACAATGCTTAATATAGTGATTTTTGGTGCACCCGGCAGTGGAAAGGGTACACAGAGTGAACGGATTGTCGCTAAATATGGTCTGAACCACATTTCGACAGGTGAGGTTTTGCGTGGTGAAATAGCCGCAAGTACAGAACTTGGTGCAACAGCGCAGAAACTTATCGATAAAGGACAGCTTATCCCCGATGAGTTGATGATAAGTATCCTTGCCTCAAAACTCGATTCGCTTACCAATGGTAATGGAGTTATATTTGATGGCTTTCCGCGTACAATAGCCCAGGCAGAGGCGTTGAAAGTGATGCTTAATGAGCGTGGACAGGATGTGACAGCCATGATAGAGCTGGATGTGCCCGAAGATGAACTCATGACACGCCTTCTGAAACGTGGACGGGAGTCGGGTAGAGCCGATGATAATGAGGAAACAATCAAGAAACGGCTTGTTGTTTACAATGAGCAGACATCGCCGCTGAAGGAGTGGTACAAGAATGATGGCAAGCATTGTTATATCAATGGTCTTGGTGGGCTTGACCGCATTTTTGCCGACATTGTTGCTGCGATTGATTCAAAGATGTGACTTTGTTTGCGGATTCTGAGGGGCTTCTCCCAATTGTAATCGGGTTGCCGCTATGTGTGGCAACTTTTACTGTTTATTTGTTTGATGGCTCGTGAGGGTCTTAAAGAGTTTTTTATGGCAGAATCAAACTTTATTGATTATGTGAAGATTGTGTGTCGTTCGGGTCGCGGAGGCCGTGGAATGGCTCACTTGCATCGTGCGAAATATATACCTAATGGTGGCCCTGATGGCGGTGATGGTGGCAAGGGTGGTGATATAATCCTGCGTGGAAACCGTAACTATTGGACTTTGTTGCACCTAAAATACCAACGTCATATCTTTGCCGGAAACGGACAGAACGGTGGTATCAACAAGAGTACGGGTGCCGATGGAGAAAGCAAGATCGTTGATGTCCCATGCGGTACTGTCGCTTACAATGCCGAGACCGGAGAATTTCTTTGCGATGTAATGGAGGATGGCCAATTGGTTACTCTGCTCAAAGGTGGTCGTGGCGGTCTTGGAAATGTACATTTCGCTACACCGACGCGTCAGGCACCGCGCTTTGCGCAACCGGGTGAACCAATGCAGGAGATGACGGTAACGCTTGAGCTGAAGTTGCTTGCCGATGTTGGATTGGTGGGTTTTCCTAATGCCGGTAAATCGACATTGCTCTCTTCTGTGTCTGCAGCAAAGCCCAAGATTGCCAATTATCCATTTACAACACTGGAGCCTAATCTGGGAATTGTCTCGTATCGTGATGGCAAGTCCTTTGTGATGGCCGATATTCCGGGTATAATCGAGGGCGCGAGTCAAGGACGCGGTCTTGGATTGCGTTTCTTGCGTCATATCGAGCGTAACTCTTTGCTTCTGTTTATGATTCCGGCCGATGCCGATGATATTAAGAAGGAGTATGAGGTGTTGCTGAATGAACTTGCAACCTTTAATCCGGAAATGCTTGATAAGCAGCGTGTGCTTGCAGTTACAAAGTGCGATCTTATTGATGAGGAACTGAAGGAAATGCTTTCGGAGAATCTTCCCGATGATGTTCCTTGCGTGTTTATTTCGGCTCCGACAGGTGAGGGTATTCAGGAACTGAAGGATATTCTATGGGCAGCGCTTAATAGCGAGGAGAATCGTCTTGCGGCTGTCAAGCGTGAAGAACTTGTACATCGTAACTATGACCGCAAGATGCTTGCGGCGGATTTTGCTGATTGGGAAGCTGGTTATGAGGATGACGAGGATTTTGAAGATGGTGACTTTGATTATGAGGAGCTTGATTGGGAAGAGGAATAATATTGTAAAGCATAAATACAAAATAAAACAAGATAACTTATGGCTACAAAAAAACATTCTTGGAGTTATGACAATGTCGGTGGTACTACCCGTGTAAGGATCAAGACCGGTGCTGATATTGCTCATCTTGGGGAACTCGATCTTAAGAAATGGACAGTTCTTTCGTGTCCTACAGTGGGTTTGGATATTGATGAGGTAAGCTTGAAATATATCGACGCCGACAATGATGGACGTATCCGTGTTGATGATGTCATTGCAACAGCGCAATGGCTGACATCGGTGGTGAATGATGCAGAATCCTTGATTAAAGGCGATGATAGTATTGATGTCAATGCTTTCAATCAAGAGAATGTTGATGGTAAGAAACTGTATAATTCAGCAAAACAGATTTTGGTGAACCTCGGTAAGGAGGGGGAGGTAATTTCTTTGGCTGATACAAAGGATATTGCTGCCATTTTTGCCAAGACACGTTTCAATGGTGACGGCGTGATAACCGAGGGTACTCCTGAAGATGCGGCGGAGAAAGCAGTTGTGTCTGCAATACTCGGAACTTTGGGCGGTGTTGCTGACCGTAGTGGCGATCTGGGTGTGAATGTAGAACTCATTGAGAAATTCTATCAGCTTCTGGCTGATTATGTTGCATGGCATGAGGTTGTAGTTGATGCTCCTTATGGTGCTGATACTGACAGGGCAATTGAGGTTTATAATGCTCTTGATGCAAAGGTGAAGGACTATTTTGTACGTGCCAAGCTCGCTTCTTTCTCGCCTGAAAGCACAACAAAACTTGATGTCCAGACTGGTCTTATTGAGGCTATCAGTGCCGATAATCTGACCGGTAAGACCGATGCAATCGCTGCATATCCTATTGCTCGTATCACCGGTAAGACTGATTTGGATGTGAATACAGCAATAAACCCTGCATGGTCGGCAAAGTTCAATACTCTCATTTCTATTGTGAAGCCAAAGGAAAAGGCTCTCACAGAGGAGTCTTGGGCGGCTATCGGTGCATCTTTTGCTGCGTATCACGCTTGGAAGGCAGCAAAGAAGGGTGGCGAAGTTGAATCTTTGGGTATTGAGGCCATAAAGCAAATGCTTGCTGACGATAAGAAGCAGGCCTTGCTTGACCTTATAGCACAGGATTTGCAGCTTAAAGAGACTGCGGATGGTATTGATCTGGTGCACAAGTTCATGTTTATGTTCCGCGATTTCTATCGCCTGCTCTGTAATTATGTGACATTCCAGGATTTCTACACCAAAGACAAGAAAGTGAAGGCGATTTTCCAGAGCGGACGCCTGCTTATTGACCAGCGTGAATGTCGCATGTGCATGAATGTGGCTGACATGGCAAAGCATAACACCATGGCTCCTGCAAGTGGTATGTACCTTGTATATTGCGATTGCTCTACCAAGGCTAGTGCTGTAAAGAGATGTATTGTGGCAGCTGTTACCGTTGGTGATGTCGGCGATCTTTTCGTTGGTAAGAATGCTATCTATTTTGATAATGATGGCATGATGTGGGATGCTGTCATTACAAAGATCGTTGATAATCCTATCAGTATAGGTCAGGCGTTCTGGTCTCCTTATCGTCGTATGGCTACCACTGTGGAGAATTTGATAAACAAGCGTGCGGCTGAAAAGGATGCAGCAGTGATGAATGACGCCAATGCGAAAATCAATGCAGCTCCGGATGCAAAGCCTGCTGAAAAAGAGGCTAAGGCTCCATTTGATATTGCTAAGTTTGCCGGTATTTTTGCTGCAATAGGTATGGCTGTCGGCATGATTGGCACTCTTCTTGTAAGCATATTCAAAGGCTTCTTCGCACTTGAATGGTGGCAGCTGATTCTGGCGTTCGCAGGCATCTTGCTTGTGATTTCCGGACCAGCGATGATTTTGGCATGGATGAAGTTGCGTCGCCGTAACATCGCTCCATTGCTCAATGCCAATGGATGGGCAATCAATGCTTCGTCAAAGATCAGCATTCCGTTCGGCGAGACTTTGACCGATATTGCAAAGTTTCCTAAGATGAAGGTTAAGGATCCATTTGCCAAGAAGGGTCTCTCTTTGTTCCAGAAATGGATGGTTTCTTTGTTGGTTGTGGCTGTCGTTGTGACAGGCTTGTGGCTTGGAAACTTGCTTTCGTGGATGGGTGTCTCATCTCCATTGTCTTGTTTCAAGAAAGATAAGGTTGAGGTTGTTGAGGCTCAAACAGAAGCTGACGCAGTCCCTGCTGATGACGCAGATGTGCCGGTGGAAACTGAAGTGCTGGTAGAGGAAAATGCTGAGGTGAAATAACACCTTATAATATATAATGCATGATGGGCGACGGTTAACCGTCGCCCATCATGCATTATATATGTTTGTGCCTGCCGCCTTCTTTTTCTGCTGTCCTGTATAAAAAACACCTGCATTTTAAATTTTAAGATTATTTAACAATAAAAAATGTGGTTTCTATGCTGTTTTTGAGGTGTTTTTCTCACAAAAGGGGCTTTTTGTTTGGGGCGTGACGCTAAAAAGCAGTCAAACACTTTTTTATTTGAAATATAATTTTTACCTTTGCAGTCCAAAATGGATTATCGTGTTTTGATGTGTCCAATAGCGCAGAAATATTTAAAAACAATATAATAATAATTAAAAATTTAACAAAATGCCTACAATTCAGCAATTAGTAAGAAAAGGCAGAGAGGTTATTGTAGAGAAGAGCAAGTCGCCTGCACTCGACAACTGTCCACAGCGTCGTGGTGTGTGTGTGCGTGTTTACACTACAACTCCAAAGAAACCTAACTCTGCGATGAGAAAGGTTGCTCGTGTACGCTTGACCAACCAGAAGGAGGTAAACTCTTACATCCCAGGTGAGGGTCACAACTTGCAGGAGCACTCAATCGTTTTGGTACGCGGTGGCCGTGTTAAGGACCTCCCAGGTGTACGCTATCACATCGTTCGTGGTACTCTTGATACCGCAGGTGTAGCTAACCGTACACAGCGTCGTTCTAAGTATGGTGCTAAGCGTCCTAAGGCTAAGAAGTAATTCCCGCCTTCAAGCGTAGCTGAGTGATCCCGGCTTGTAAAAAACGGGATACGACTCAAAACTTTTTAAGACATATATTTTATAACTTAGTTTTGGTTTGTTGGAAAAGGTTATAAAAGGTTGAGTAAATGCCTCGGTGGAGGCGTTGAAGAATTTGCAATAACACAGCCACACAAAACGTAAATTTTCGCAAAAGAAAATGAGAAAAGCAAAACCAAAAAAGCGCGTGGTTCTTCCAGACCCCGTGTTTAACGATCAGATGGTTTCTAAGTTTGTTAACCACCTGATGTACGATGGAAAGAAAAACATTTCTTACACTATTTTCTATGGTGCCCTCGAGCTCGTTGGTAACAAGATGAAGAACGAGGAGAAAACTCCACTTGAAATTTGGAAGCAGGCTTTGGAGAACGTTACTCCAAAGGTAGAGGTTAAGTCACGCCGTATCGGTGGTGCTACTTTCCAGGTTCCTACTGAAATCCGTGCTGACCGCAAGGAGTCAATCTCAATGAAGAACATGATCCTTTTCGCTCGCAAGCGTGGCGGTAAGTCAATGTCAGAGAAGCTCTGCGCAGAGATTATGGATGCATTCAACAACCAGGGTGGTGCTTTCAAGCGTAAGGAGGATATGCACCGTATGGCTGAGGCAAACCGTGCATTCGCACACTTCCGTTTCTAATCAGTAATAGTACAAGAAAATGGCAAACGAATTACAATTTACCCGTAATATCGGTATTAGTGCTCACATCGATGCTGGTAAGACTACTACATCTGAGCGTATTTTGTTCTACACCGGTCTTTCACACAAGATTGGTGAGGTGCACGACGGTGCTGCTACCATGGACTGGATGGAGCAGGAGCAGGAGCGTGGTATTACAATTACCTCTGCTGCTACTACTACTTTCTGGAACTGGAAGGACCAGCAGTACAAGTTCAACTTGATTGACACTCCGGGACACGTTGACTTTACCGCTGAGGTAGAGCGTTCACTTCGTGTACTTGACGGCGCTATCGCTGCTTTCTGTGCAGTAGGTGGTGTTGAGCCTCAGTCAGAGACTGTATGGCGTCAGGCTGACAAGTACAACGTTCCACGTATCGCTTACGTGAACAAGATGGACCGTTCAGGTGCTGACTACTTCTCTGTAATGCGTCAGATGAAGGAGATTCTTGGAGCTAACCCATGTCCTGTAACAATTCCTATCGGTTCTGAGGAGAAGTTCCTTGGTGTAATCAACCTTATCACCATGAAGGCTCTCGTTTACAGAGACGGTGCTTTGGATTACACAGTAGAGGAAATTCCTGCTGAGTTGGTTGACGAGGCTAACCAGTGGAGAGAGCATCTTCTTGAGAAGGCTGCTGACTTCGATGAGGAGTTGATGATGAAGGTTCTTGAGGAGCCAGAGTCAATCACAGAGGAGGAGATTATTGCTGCTATCCGTAAGGGTACACTTGCTTTGGAGATCACTCCAATGACTTGCGGTTCTTCATTCAAGAACAAGGGTGTTCAGCCACTTCTTGACTTCGTATGTGCATTCTTGCCTTCTCCACTCGATACTCCAGCTATCGAGGGTATGAATCCTAAGACTGACGAGATGGAGTCTCGTACTCCTTCTGAGGATGACAAGACATCGGCACTCGTGTTCAAGATTGCTACAAACCCATTCGTTGGTCGTTTGATCTACGTTCGCGTTTATTCAGGTAAGCTCGAGTCTGGTTCATATATCTATGACAGCCGTTCAGGCCGCAAGGAGCGTATTTCTCGTATGTTCCAGATGCACTCAAACAAGCAGAACCCTGTAGAGGTTCTCGGTGCTGGTGATATTGGTGCTGTTATCGGTATGAAGGATGTACGTACAGGTGATACACTCTGCGCAGAGGAGGCGCCAATCGTTCTCGAGTCTATGACATTCCCTGATCCTGTGATCTCTATCGCTGTTGAGCCTAAGACTCAGAAGGATCTTGACAAGCTCGCTAACGGTCTTGCTAAGCTCGCTGAGGAGGATCCAACATTTACAGTTAGAACAGACGAGCAGTCTGGTCAGACTATCATCTCTGGTATGGGTGAGCTTCACCTTGAGATTATCATCGACCGTCTGAAGCGTGAGTTCAGCGTTGAGTGTAACCAGGGTCGTCCACAGGTTAGCTACAAGGAGGCTATCACAAGCACTGTTCAGGTTGATGAGACTTACAAGAAGCAGACCGGTGGTAAGGGTAAGTACGCTAAGATCCTTGTATCTGTAGGTCCAGCTGATGAGGACTTCAAGGAGGGTAACCTTCAGTTCGTTAACGAGGTGAAGGGTGGTAACGTTCCTAAGGAATTCATCCCATCAGTACAGAAGGGCTTCCAGACTGCTGTTAAGGCTGGTGTCCTCGCTGGCTACCCAATGGAGTCTTTGAAGGTTGTTCTTCTTGATGGTGGTTTCCACCCAGTTGACTCTGACCAGTTGTCATTCGAGGTATGTGCTATCCAGGCATACAAGAACGCATGTCAGAAGGCAAACCCGGTACTCCTTGAGCCTGTTATGAAGCTTGAGGTTGTTACTCCAGAGGAGAGCATGGGTGATGTTATCGCCGACCTTAACAAGCGTCGTGGTCAGGTTGAGGGCTTTGAGACAAGTCGTACCGGTGCGCGCATCGTTAAGGCTATGGTTCCGCTGTCTGAGATGTTCGGTTACGTTACATCATTGCGTACTATCACTTCAGGTCGTGCGACATCTTCAATGACTTACGATCACCACGAGCAGGTAAGTGCTTCTTTGACAAAGCAGATACTTGAAGAACTTCAGAAATAAATAACTAAAGCCTGTCGGTTAGCGAATGACTCTTAACCGACAGGCAATTGTAAATTTTATAAAAACCATTTAAGACAATGAGTCAGAAAATTAGAATCAAACTTAAATCTTACGATCACAACTTGGTTGACAAGTCGGCTGAGAAGATTGTAAAGACAGTGAAGGCAACAGGTGCTATCGTTAGCGGTCCAATTCCATTGCCTACACACAAGCGTATCTTCACTGTTAACCGTTCTACTTTTGTTAACAAGAAGAGCCGCGAGCAGTTCCAGCTCTCTTCGTTCAAGAGACTTATCGACATCTACAGCTCTACAGCTAAGACTGTTGATGCTCTTATGAAGCTTGAGTTGCCTTCAGGAGTTGAGGTTGAGATTAAAGTGTAATTTTAATGCGAATTATTAATTTTTAAATTAAACTGAAATGCCAGGATTATTAGGAAAAAAAATCGGAATGATGTCCGTTTTCAGTGCCGATGGTAAGAATGTTCCATGCACTGTTATCGAAGCAGGTCCTTGTGCAGTTACACAGGTGAAGACAATCGAGAAGGATGGCTATGAGGCTGTTCAGGTTGGCTTCCAGGATCAGAAGGAGAGCCGTATCAGTGCTCCTCTCGCAGGCCACTTCAAGAAGGCCGGTGTAGCTCCCAAGCGCCACTTGGCCGAGTTCAAGGGTTTTGAGACAGAGCTCGCTTTGGGCGATGTTATCACAGTAGATCTCTTTGCTGATACTGCTTACGTTAGCGTAACAGGTACTTCAAAGGGTAAGGGTTTCCAGGGTGTTGTTAAGAGACACAACTTTGGTGGTGTAGGTCAGGCTACTCACGGTCAGCACAACCGCGCTCGCAAGCCGGGTTCTATCGGTGCTTGTTCATACCCTGCAAAGGTATTCAAGGGCCTCCGAATGGGCGGTCAGATGGGTAATGCTCGTGTTACTACACACAACCTCCAAGTATTAAAGGTAATTCCAGAACACAACCTTTTGGTTATCAAGGGTTCAGTTCCAGGTTACAATGGTTCAATCGTAATAATTGAAAAGTAATGGAAATCAGCGTATTAAACATAAACGGTGAGAATACCGGTAGAAAGGTTGTCTTGGATGAGTCAATCTTCGGCATCGAGCCTAACCAGCACGTTGTGTACATGGCGGTAAGACAGTATCTTGCTGCTCAGCGTCAGGGTACTCACAAGTCTAAGGAAAGAAGCGAGATTTCAGGTTCTACACGTAAGCTCGGTCGTCAGAAGGGCGGCGGTGGTGCACGTCGTGGTGACATCAACTCACCTCTGTTGGTAGGTGGTGCTCGCGTGTTCGGTCCTACTCCACGTGATTATAGCTTCAAATTGAACAAGAAGGTTAAGCAGCTCGCTCGTAAGTCGGCTCTTTCACAGAAGGCTATCGACAATGCGATTGTAGTTGTTGAAGACTTCGCATTCGAGGCTCCAAGTACAAAGGCTTTTGTTAATGTGTTAAATAATCTTAAAGTTTCTGAAAAGAAGCAGTTGTTTGTTTTGCCATCTAGCAATAAAGCAGTATATTTGTCAGCCAGAAATTTGAAGGGAACTCAGATGGCTATTGCTTCGGACATTAATACCTATGGTATAATGAATGCCGAGGTTTTGGTTGTGACTGAAAGTTCTCTCGAGGTAATTAATAACACACTCAACAAAACTAAGGAGGCATAAAAATGGGAGTATTGATTAAACCTATAGTCACTGAGAAGATGACTAAGATTACTGACCAGTTGAACCGCTTTGGTTTTATTGTTCGTCCCGAGGCTAACAAGTTGGTAATTAAGAAAGAGATTGAGGCGTTGTACAATGTAACTGTCGTAGATGTAAACACTATGAACTACGCAGGCAAGAACAAGAACCGCTACACTAAGGCAGGTTTCATCAAGGGTCGTACAAGCGCTGTGAAGAAGGCTATCGTCACACTTAAGGAGGGCGATACTATTGATTTTTATAGTAACATTTAATAGAGATGGCAGTACGTAAATTTAAGCCTACAACACCGGGCCAAAGACATAAGATTATTGGTACCTTCGAAGAAATCACTGCTGCGGTACCAGAGAAATCGCTTGTAACCGGTAAGCGTTCAACAGGTGGACGTAATAACGACGGTAAGATGACTATGCGCTACAGAGGCGGTGGTCACAAGCGTAAATTCAGATTTATCGATTTCAAGCGTAACAAGGACGGTATCCCCGCAACAGTTAAGTCAATCGAGTACGATCCTAACCGTTCGGCTCGTATTGCTTTGCTTTGTTATGCTGATGGTGAGAAGAGTTATATTATTGCTCCTAATGGTTTGGAGGTTGGCGCAGTTTTGATGTCTGGTGCAGACGCTGCTCCTGAGGTAGGTAATGCTCTTCCTTTGAAGAACATTCCTATCGGTACAGTAGTTCACAACATCGAGCTCCGTCCTGGACAGGGTGCTATCCTTGTTCGTTCAGCAGGTAACTTCGCACAGATTGTTTCTCGTGACGAGAACTACTGCGTTATCAAGTTGCCTTCAGGTGAGATTCGCCGCATCTTGAGTACTTGCCGTGCTACAGTTGGTACAGTAGGTAACTCAGACCACGCACTCGAGTGCTCTGGTAAGGCAGGTCGCTCACGTTGGTTGGGTCGTCGTCCTCACAACCGTGGTGTTGTTATGAACCCAGTGGATCACCCGATGGGTGGTGGTGAAGGTCGTGCTTCTGGTGGTCACCCACGTTCACGCAAGGGCTTGTACGCTAAGGGTCTCAAGACTCGTGCGCCTAAGAAGCAGTCTAACAAGTACATTATTGAGAGAAGAAAGAAGTAATAATAAGGAAATTTTTGAATTAATATGAGTCGTTCATTAAAAAAAGGTCCATATATCAATGTAAAGTTGGAGAACAAGGTGCTTGCCATGAACGAGAGCGGTAAGAAATCGGTCATCAAGTCTTGGGCTCGTGCTTCTATGATTTCTCCCGATTTTGTGGGACACACAATAGCTGTTCATAACGGTAATAAATTTATCCCTGTTTACGTAACTGAGAACATGGTAGGTCACAAGTTGGGCGAGTTCGCTCCAACACGCACTTTCCGCGGTCACTCAGGTAACCGTAAGAAATAAGCAGGTATTTAAAAACTGAATTAAATTAAATAATATAATGGGAGCAAGAAAAAAATTAGCTGCTGACAAGAGAAAAGAGGCACGTAAGAGCCTTTACTTCGCCAGTGCAAAGGATATCCCTTCATCTCCACGCAAGATGCGTCTTGTAGCCGATATGGTTCGTGGTATGGAGGTTGGCCGTGCACTCGGTGTCTTGAAGTTCTCTACAAAAGCTGCTTCAAACAACGTTGAGAAACTGTTGCGTTCGGCTATCGCGAACTGGGAGCAGAAGAATGAGCGCAAGGCTGAGAACGGCGAGCTTTACATCTCGCAGATTTTCGTAGATGAGGCACGCACACTCTATCGTATGCGTCCTGCGCCTCAGGGCCGCGGATACAGAATCCGTAAGCGTTCTAACCACGTTACTATCTACGTGGATACCAAAGTAAATAATGACAATAAAAAAGTAGAAGGAAATGGGACAGAAGGTTAATCCAATTGCTAATCGACTAGGTATCATCAGAGGATGGGATTCCAACTGGTACGGTGGTAAGAACTACGGTGACGAATTGGTTGAAGATTCAAAGATCAGAAAATACCTTAATGTACGTTTGGCAAAGGCCAGCGTTTCTAAGATTGTCATCGAGCGTACTTTGAAGCTTGTTACAATTACCGTATGTACCGCTAAGCCCGGTATCATCATCGGTAAGGGTGGTCAGGAAGTTGACAAGTTGAAGGAGGAGTTGAAGAAGATCACTGACAAGGAGATACAGATAAACATTTTTGAAGTTAAGAAGCTTGAGCTTGATGCAACTATTGTTGCTAACAGCATAGCACGTCAGGTTGAAGGTAAGATTGCATACCGTCGCGCAATCAAGACAGCCATTGCGAATACAATGCGTATGGGTGCCGAGGGTATCAAGATTCAGATCTCAGGCCGTTTGAACGGTGCCGAGATGGCTCGCTCGGAGATGTACAAGGAGGGTCGTACTCCATTGCACACATTCCGCGCAGACATCGACTACTGCCAGGCTGAGGCCCTCACAAAGGTAGGTATCCTTGGTATCAAGGTATGGATCTGCCGCGGCGAGGTTTACGGTAAGAGAGATTTGGCTCCTAACTTTACACAGAGCAAGGAGAGCGGTTTCAATAACAACCAGGCTGGTGGCAGAAACTTCAAACGTAAGAAAAACAACAATCGCTAACGAATTGAATTTCAAGAATTATGTTACAGCCTAAAAAGACAAAATATAGAAGAGTGCAACACGGTGTGAGCAAGGGTTTCGCAACACGCGGTAACCAGCTCGCATTCGGTTCTTTCGGAATCAAGTGTTTGCAGTACAAATGGTTGAATGGCCGTCAGATCGAGGCTGCGCGTATTGCGGTAACTCGCTACATGCAGCGTCAGGGTCAGGTATGGCTCCGTGTTTTCCCTGATAAACCAATCACACGTAAACCTGCCGATGTCCGCATGGGTAAGGGTAAGGGAGATCCCGAGGGCTTTGTATTCCCCGTTACACCGGGTCGTATCCTCATTGAGATTGAGGGAGTTTCATTCGAGATTGCAAAAGAGGCTTTGCGTCTTGCAGCTCAGAAGCTTCCTGTTACAACAAAATTTATTGTTAGACGCGATTACGATTATAATAAGGCATAATTATGAAAATAGCAGAAATTAGAGAGCTCTCTACAGCGGAGCTGCAGGAGAGAGTAGAGGCTGATGTTACTCGTTATGCCCAGATGAAGATGAATCACGCGATTTCACCTCTGGAGAACCCTGAGTTGTTGAAGAAGCTTCGTCGTGATATTGCGCGTATGAAGGGTGAGTTGCGTTCTCGCGAATTAAATAAATAAATAAGACTTATGGAGGTAAGAAATTTAAGAAAAGAGCGTACCGGTATTGTCGTTAGCAACAAGATGGAGAAGACAATTACCGTTGCTGCCAAGTTTAAGGAGAAGCACCCTATCTATGGCAAATTCGTGAGCAGAACAAAGAAATATCACGTGCACGATGAGAAGCAGGAGTGCTCAGTTGGCGATACTGTACGCATAATGGAGACTCGTCCCTTGAGCAAGACCAAGAGATGGAGATTAGTAGAAATCATCGAAAAAGTTAAGTAATTATGATACAGGTTGAGTCAAGACTTACAGTATGTGATAATAGCGGCGCAAAGGAAGCTTTGTGTATTCGTGTACTCGGTGGTACACGTCGCCGCTATGCTTCTGTGGGGGATGTTATCGTAGTCTCTGTGAAGAGCGTTATTCCCTCAAGCGATTTGAAGAAAGGAGTTGTTTCTAAGGCTCTTATTGTTCGTACCAAGAAAGAGGTTCGTCGCCAGGATGGTTCATACATCCGTTTCGATGACAACGCCTGCATTTTGCTGAAGAATGACGGCGAAATGCGCGGTAGCCGTATTTTCGGCCCCGTAGCGCGTGAGCTTCGTGCAACTGACTATACTAAGGTTGTGTCTTTGGCACCAGAGGTACTTTAATTTTTAAAATTTTGAAGTAATGAAGAAATTACATATCAAAAAAGGTGATATGGTCATCGTAAACGCTGGCGAGGACAAGGGCAAGACCGGTAAGGTGTTGCAGGTAATCGTTGAGAAGGACCGTGCCATCGTAGAGGGCGTTAACATGGTTTCAAAGAGCACGAAACCAAACGCAAAGAACCCCCAGGGAGGTATTGTAAAACAAGAGGCTTCAATCCATGTGTCTAACCTCAACTTGGTTGATCCCAAGTCAGGCAAGGCTACACGCATCGGCCGCAAGGTTAATGCAGAGGGAAAGAAGGTTCGTTATGCTAAAAAATCAGGAGAGGAGATTTAATAATGGGTAATACAGCAAGCCTTAAGAAAGAATATGCCGAGCGTATTGCTCCGGCGTTGATGAAGCAGTTCAACTATTCATCGGCAATGCAGGTGCCTGTACTCAAGAAGATCGTTATCAACGAAGGTCTCGGTGCTGCTACACAGGACAAGAAGATCATCGATGTTGCAATCAACGAGATTACAGCTATCACAGGTCAGAAGGCCGTTGCCACTGTTTCACGTAAGGATATTTCAAACTTCAAGTTGCGTAAGAAGATGCCTATCGGCGTTATGGTTACATTGCGTCGTGAGCGTATGTATGAGTTCCTGGAGCGTTTGATCCGTGTGGCTCTTCCCCGTATCCGCGACTTCAAGGGTATCGAGAGCAAGTTCGATGGTAATGGTAACTACTCTTTGGGTATCAAGGAGCAGATTATCTTCCCCGAGATCAACATTGACAACATCATGCGTCTTAACGGTATGAATATTACATTTGTAACTACAGCCAAGACTGACGAGGAGGGTTATGCTTTGTTGAAAGAGTTCGGTCTTCCTTTTAAAAACGCTAAAAATTCATAATTTAGACTATGGCAAAAGAATCAATGAAAGCGCGTGAGGTAAAGCGCGCGAAATTGACCAAGAAATATGCTGCAAAGCGTGCTGCTCTCAAGCAGATTATTAACACCGGTACTCCTGAGGAGGCTTATGAGGCATCTCGCAAGCTTCAGTCATTGCCTTTGAACTCTAACCCTATCCGCATGCACAACCGTTGCAAGTTGACAGGTCGTCCCAAAGGTTATATCCGTCTTTTTGGTATCTCACGTATCCAGTTCCGTGAGATGGCATCTCAGGGTCTCATCCCAGGTGTTAAGAAAGCAAGTTGGTAAATTTTTGAGTGTTTAATTAAATATTGTCAGGGTAGGCCTGATTAATTTAAAATTAATTTTTATGACAGATCCTATTGCAGATTATTTGACGAGGTTGAGGAATGCCATTCAAGCAAAGCACAGAGTGGTAGAAGTTCCTGCCTCTAACCTCAAGAAGGAGATCACAAAGATCCTTTTTGACAAGGGTTACATCTTGAACTACAAGTTTGTTGAGGATGGCCCTCAAGGCTCTATTAAGATTGCCTTGAAGTACGACGCAGTAAACAAGGTTAACGCAATCAAGAACTTGGTTCGCGTTTCATCACCAGGTTTGCGCCGTTATACGGGATACAAAGATATGCCCAGAGTGATCAATGGATTGGGTATCGCTATTTTGTCGACATCCAAAGGTGTAATGACAGACAAGGAGGCTGCTGCTGAGAAGATCGGTGGTGAGGTTCTCTGCTATGTCTACTAATCATGGAGGATTGAGCAATGTCTAGAATTGGTAAATTACCTATTAGTATTCCCGCAAATGTTACCGTTGCTGTAAGCAATGATAACGTTATCACTGTAAAAGGTCCTAAGGGCGAGCTTTCACAGAAGATTGATTCATCAATCGCTATCGCTGTTGAGGATGGCACTTTGGCTGTTAAGTATGCAAACTGCGAGACTTATGCAGAGGCTACAAAGCAGCAGCACGCTTTCCACGGCTTGTACCGTGCGCTCATCAACAACATGGTTATCGGTGTTTCAACAGGTTTCCGTAAGGAACTTGAGCTCGTTGGTGTTGGTTACCGTGTGAACGATAAACCCAACAATGCTATTGAGTTGTTGCTTGGTTTTACCCACCCAATCTATATGCAGTTCCCTGCAGAGGTTAAGATTGAGACTAAGTCTGAGAGAAACAAGAACCCACTTATCATTATCGAGTCTTGCAACAAGGAGTTGCTTGGTTTGATTTGTGCTAAGATCCGCTCATTCCGTAAGCCTGAGCCATATAAGGGTAAGGGTGTCAAGTTTGTTGGCGAGATTATCCGTCGCAAGTCTGGTAAGTCGGCAGGTGCTAAATAATAAAGTAAAACAGTAAGCATTATGACAAAGATAGAAAGACGTACCAAGATTAAATATAGAGTGCGCAATAAGGTTTCTGGTGTTGCAGAGCGTCCTCGTATGAGCGTTTTCCGTAGCAACAAGCAGATCTATGTTCAGATAATTAATGACCAGACAGGCCGTACATTGGCCGCAGCTTCTTCTCTCGGTCTTGAGGCAATGCCTAAGAAAGAGCAGGCTGCAAAGGTAGGTGAGATGATCGCAAAGAAGGCTATCGAGGCAGGTATTACTACTGTTGTTTTCGATCGTAACGGTTACCTCTACCACGGACGAGTTAAAGAAGTGGCTGATGCTGCACGTAATGGAGGTCTTAAATTCTAATGAATATGGCAATTAATAATAGAGTAAAAGTCGCAAACGACGTTGAATTGAAAGATAGATTGGTTGCTATCAACCGTGTAACTAAGGTTACCAAGGGTGGTCGCACATTCAGTTTCTCTGCTATCGTAGTAGTAGGTAATGAGAATGGCATCATCGGTTATGGTCTTGGTAAGGCCAGCGAGGTAACTGCAGCTATTGCAAAGGGTGTTGAGGCAGCTAAGAAGAACCTGGTTCGCGTACCCGTGCTCAAAGGTACTGTTCCTCACGAGCAGTCGGCTCACTTCGGTGGTGCTGAGGTTTTCATCAAGCCTGCTTCTCACGGTACCGGTGTTGTTGCCGGTGGTGCTATGCGTGCCGTTCTTGAGAGTGTTGGTATTACTGACGTTCTTGCTAAGTCTAAGGGTTCTTCTAACCCACACAACTTGGTGAAGGCTACAATCGCAGCTTTGAGCGAGATGCGTGATGCACGTATGGTTGCTCAGAACAGAGGTGTTAGTATGAGTAAGGTTTTTAACGGATAAGGAGATTGAATTATGGCTACAATAAAGATTAAGCAAGTAAAAAGTCGTATTGGCGCTCCTAAGACCCAGAAGCTGACACTTGATGCTCTTGGCCTTACAAAGATGAATAAGGTTGTTGAGCGTCCTGATAACGCCTCTATTCGCGGAATGGTTAAGAAAGTTCAGCATTTGGTTGCCATTGTTGAAGAGTAATGAATTTTTAAAAAGAATTTGACTATGAAATTAAATAATCTTAAGCCAGCTGAGGGTGCTGTTAAGGCGCGCAAAAGAATTGGCCGTGGTACCGGTTCAGGTAGAGGTGGTACCTCTACACGTGGTCACAAGGGTGCCAAGTCTCGTTCTGGTTACAGCAAGAAGATCGGTTTCGAGGGTGGTCAGATGCCTTTGCAACGTCGTGTACCTAAGTACGGCTTTAAAAACATCAATCGTGTAGAGTACAAGGCAATCAACTTGTCAACTCTCCAGGCTCTTGCCGAGAGCAAGTCTTTGGAGACTATCAACATTCAGGTTTTGGTTGCTGCAGGTTTCATCTCATCAACACAGTTGGTTAAGATCCTTGCAAACGGTACTTTGACTGCGAAATTGACAGTAGAGGCTCATGCTTTCTCTGCGAAGGCAGTAGAGGCTATTGAGGCAGTTGGTGGAACAGTAGTAAAGCTTTAAAAAATGGCAAATAAAGTATCAAACCACAAATTTGTCCAGACTGTTAAAAACATTTGGAAAGTTGAAGACCTGAGAGTGCGTATTGGAATCACACTCTTGTTCGTCGCTATATATCGTTTTGGTTCACAGATCGTGCTCCCAGGTGTCGATACTGCAAAATTGCTTGACACCTCGGATGCAATAGCGAAAGAGGGCGGTTTGATGTCTCTGCTTGATATGTTCTCGGGTGGTGCGTTAGCAAATGCATCTATATTCGCCCTTGGTATCATGCCATATATCTCAGCCTCAATTGTAATTCAGTTGTTGGCGCTTGCAGTTCCCTATTTCCAGAAACTGCAGCGTGAGGGTGAGAGTGGCCGTCGTAAGATGAACCAATATACTCGTTATCTTACATTGGCAATTCTCATACCTCAGGCTATTGCATATTTGGCAAACCTCGAAAGCCTCTTAGGCACCAGTGGTGTTATCAAGGTCGAGTCTGATGCAATGTTCTACGCAACATCTACAATCATCTTGGCTGCAGGTAGTATGTTCATCCTTTGGTTGGGTGAGCGTATCACCGACAAGGGTATCGGCAACGGTGTGTCATTGATTATCATGATTGGTATCATCGCCCGTTTCCCACAGGCACTCATTCATGAGTTCGGTTCAAGAATGAGTGGTGCAGAAGGTGGTGGTGTTGTTATGTTCATGGTTGAGCTTGTATTGCTTGTATTGGTAATTGCCGGTGCTGTTGCGCTTTTGCGCGGCACCCGTAAGATACCTGTTCAGTATGCAAAGCAGGCAACAGGTGGAGCAGCCGTTTCGGGTGCACGTCAGTATCTTCCTTTGAAGGTCAATGCAGCCAATGTGATGCCTATCATTTTTGCTCAGGCGATTATGTTTATCCCTGCAGCAATAATGGGTTTCAATACCGAGAGCGCATCATCTGAATTCATGCAATTGATTTCAAAAAATACTTCATGGCTCTACAATCTTATTTTTGCGCTCCTTATTATAGTGTTTACATATTTCTACACAGCCATCACAATCAATCCGATGCAGATGGCCGAGGATATGAAGCGCAACAATGGATTCATCCCAGGTGTTAAGCCTGGCAAGCCAACAGCGGAGTATATTGATACAATCATGTCTCGTATAACACTTCCAGGTGCATTGTTCCTTGCATTTATCGCAATACTTCCAGTATTTGCCGGAATGTTAGGTATTCAGCCCGAGTTTGCAAACTTCTTCGGAGGTACATCGCTGCTCATCCTGGCCGGTGTGATTCTTGACACATTGCAGCAAATCGAGAGCCATCTCTTGATGAGACATTATGACGGTCTTTTGAGTTCAGGTCGCATAAAGGGACGTATTGGTTAATAATGTTGGCTAAGAATGATATTTCTTAAGACATCTGATGAAATAGAACTACTTCGGCAGGCGAACCTGCTCGTTGGCAAGGCACTTGCCGAAGTAGCTAAGATAATAGAGCCGGGTGTAACAACAAGGCAACTTGATAAAGTGGCCGAGGAGTTCATTCGAGACAATGGGGCGATACCTACTTTCAAAGGGTATCCAAACCACGAAGGGACACCGTTCCCGGGCTCCATTTGTGCATCGGTAAACGATGTGGTTGTACACGGAATTCCTAACGACGTTCCCTTGAAAGAGGGCGATATTGTATCGGTCGATTGTGGAACGTTGCTTGATGGGTTCTGTGGTGATTCCTGCTACACATTCTGTGTAGGCGAGGTTGACGAGGCGACAAAGCAGTTGCTGCGCGTAACCAAGGAGTCATTGTACAAAGGTATTGAACAAGCAGTTCACGGGAAACGTATCGGTGACATTAGCAGTGCGGTTCAGACCCATTGCGAACAGAACGGTTACGGTGTTGTACGTGAATTTGTAGGCCACGGTATTGGTCGAAACATGCATGAGGCACCCGAGGTTCCCAATTATGGTCGCAAGGGTAACGGCTTGCAGTTGAGACAGGGAATGTGTATCGCGATTGAGCCGATGATAACACTTGGCAAGCGTCAGATCTTTATGGAACGTGACGGTTGGACAGTGAGGACACGCGACAGAAAGAACGCTGCACATTTTGAACATACCATTGCTGTTGGTAAGAACGGTGCCGATATACTGTCATCGTTTGAATATGTAGAAGAAGTCTTACGAAAGAAAGGTTATTGATATGGCTAAGCAGAGCGCTATTGAACAAGACGGCACAATTGTAGAGGCATTGTCAAATGCAATGTTCCGCGTTGAGTTGCAGAATGGTCACGAAGTGATTGCACACATCTCGGGCAAGATGAGAATGCACTACATAAAGATATTGCCGGGTGACAAGGTGAGAATCGAAATGTCTCCCTATGATTTGACCAAAGGAAGAATTGTGTTCCGATATAAATAAAAACAATATATTATGAAAGTTAAAGCATCTATTAAGAAACGCACTCCCGATTGCAAGATCGTTCGCAGAAATGGTCGTTTGTATTTGATCAACAAGAAGAATCCCAAATTCAAACTGCGTCAGGGGTAATTAAGTAGTAATTAAAAATATATTCGTATATGGCTATAAGAATAGTTGGTGTAGATATTCCTCAGAACAAGAGAGGAGAGATTGCGTTGACATACATCTATGGTATTGGACGCAGCAGTGCAGCCAAAATCCTTGACAAGGCCGGTGTTGACCGTAACATCAAGGTTCAGGATTGGACCGATGATATGGCTGCTAAGGTTCGTGAGGTAATCGGCGCAGAGTTTAAGGTAGAGGGTGACCTCCGTTCAGAAATCCAGCTTAACATCAAGCGTTTGATGGACATTGGTTGCTATCGTGGCATCCGTCATCGTAACGGTTTGCCCGTTCGTGGTCAGAGCACAAAGAACAATGCTCGTACACGTAAGGGACGTAAGAAGACAGTTGCTAACAAGAAAAAAGCTACAAAATAATAAGTAAGTAATATGGCAAAGAAAACAGTTGCAACAAAGAAAAGAAATGTGAAAGTCGGTGCAAACGGACAGCTTCACGTTCATTCATCATTTAACAATATTATTGTTTGCCTTGCTAATGACGAAGGTCAGGTTATCTCTTGGTCTTCTGCAGGAAAGATGGGCTTCAGAGGTTCAAAGAAGAACACTCCTTATGCTGCTCAGATGGCTGCCGAGGCTTGCTCAAAGATCGCTTTCGATCTTGGCTTGCGTAAGGTTAAGGCATATGTTAAGGGACCCGGAAACGGTCGCGAGTCAGCAATCCGTACTGTACATAATGCAGGTATTGAGGTTACAGAGATCATTGACGTAACACCACTGCCACACAACGGTTGCCGTCCTCCTAAGAGAAGAAGAGTATAACAATTTTATTTAAGATTAGAAATGGCAAGATATACAGGACCAAAAAGCAAGATAGCACGTCGTTTCGGCGAGCCTATCTTTGGCGCAGATAAAGTGCTTTCAAAGAAGAACTATGCGCCCGGCCAGCACGGTAACAACCGTCGTCGTAAGACTTCTGAGTACGGTGTGATGCTCGCTGAGAAGCAGAAAGCTAAATATACATACGGTGTATTGGAGAAACAGTTCCGCAACACATTCAAGAAGGCCGATTCAGCTCCCGGTATTACCGGTGAGGTTCTTTTGCAGAACCTTGAGGCTCGTCTCGACAACGTAGTTTATCGTCTCGGTATCGCTCCTACACGTGCAGCAGCACGTCAGTTGGTAAGCCACTGCCACATTGTTGTTGATGGTAAGGTATGTAACATCCCTTCTCGTCACATCAAACCAGGTCAGGTTATTGGCGTACGTGAGCGTTCTAAGTCACTCGAGGTAATCCAGAACTCGTTGGCAGGCTTGAATCACAGCAAATATCCTTGGTTGGAGTGGAACAACTCTGAGATGGCAGGTAAGTTCTTGAGCGTACCTGAGCGTTCAGAGATCCCCGAGAACATCAAGGAGCAGTTAATCGTTGAGTTGTATAGCAAAAATTAATATTAAGTAATGGCGATATTAACATTTCAAAAACCCGATAAGGTGGTGATGCTTGAGGCGGACAATTTCTTCGGAAAGTTCGAGTTCCGTCCTTTGGAGCCCGGTTTTGCAACAACCGTAGGTAATGCACTCCGTCGCATCTTGTTGTCTTCTTTGGAAGGCTTCGCAATCAACTGCATCAAGATCAGCGGTGTAGAGCACGAGTTTGCTACAATCCCAGGCGTGAAGGAGGATGTTACCAACATCATTCTCAACCTTAAGAAGGTGCGTTTCAAAAGAATCGTAGAGGATTTCGAAACTGAGAAAGTCTCAATCAATGTAGAGAATACTGAGGTATTTACTGCAGGTGAGATAGGTAAGTATTTAACAGGATTTGAAGTGTTAAATCCCGAGTTAGTCATTTGCCATCTTGACTCATCGGCTAAAATGCAGATTGAAATCAGCATCAACAAGGGACGTGGTTACGTTCCTGCTGATGAGAACCGTGAGTTCTGCACAGAGCCCACAATGATTCCAATCGACTCGATATACACTCCGATTCGTAATGTCAAGTACGTTCGTGAGCCATTCCGCGTAGAGCAGAAGACCGACTACGACCGTTTGGTACTTGAGATTACAACAGATGGTTCCATTCACCCGAAGGAGGCTCTTAAGGAGGCTGCAAAGATCCTTATTTATCACTTCATGCTCTTCTCAGACGAGAAGATCGCAATCGAGTCGGCCGACATGGACGGCAACGAGGAGTTCGATGAAGAGGTATTGCACATGCGTCAGTTGCTCAAGAGCAAGCTTGTTGACCTTAACCTTTCGGTACGTGCCCTCAACTGTTTGAAGGCTGCCGAGGTTGAGACACTTGGCCAGCTCGTACAGTACAACAAGACCGACCTTCTCAAGTTCCGCAACTTCGGTAAGAAATCGCTCACTGAGCTTGATGATTTGCTCGAGAGTCTGAATCTTTCGTTTGGAACAGATATTTCAAAATATAAATTAGACAAAGAATAATTATGAGACATAAGAAATCTTTTAATCATTTGGGTCGTACTGCATCTCATAGAAACGCAATGCTTTCTAACATGGCAGTTTCGTTGATCATGCACAAAAGAATCACTACGACTCTTGCAAAGGCAAAAGAGCTGAAGAAGTTCATTGAGCCACTTATCACAAAGTCAAAAGACGATACAACAAACTCTCGTCGCGTAGTGTTCAGCAACCTTCAGAGCAAGGAGGCTGTTACTGAACTGTTCAAGGAGATCTCTGTAAAGGTTGCAGAGCGTCCAGGCGGTTACACACGCATCATCAAACTTGGTACACGTTTGGGTGACGCAGCTCAGATGTGCTTCATCGAGCTTGTTGACTACAACGAGAACATGGCTAAGTCTCAGGCTAAGAAGACACGCCGTCGTCGTTCTACAAAGAAGGCTGATGCGCCTGCTGTAGAGGAGACTGTTGTTGCAACAGAAGAAGCTACACCAACAGTTGCTGAATAATAAAAATTACTTACTTAATAGATGTGAGAGGGTATCGTGAGATACTCTCTCATTTTTTTGTCAATAAGTCCCTGTAGCTCTGTTGCGGCTACGGTTCTATGCTGGTGACTCACGCGCTGTTAGATTTTGTGTTTGGGGTTATTCTTTGCCAATGTGTGTTGTGAACCTTTGTCGATTCGTGCAAGCCTCTCGGCGATAAGCTCTGTCAAACAGAACTATCGTTGAAAATTAATTGCACCAAGCGTAACCTTGCAGCGTTGCTGACAAATATAAATTTCTCGCTTTAAATTTTGTTAAGACAAAACAACTTGTTATATTTGCATATGTCTTAAAGATAGAATCTTTTGATGTGTGTTAATTCATTAAATAATAGACAGATGTGTGAAAAAGACTGCTTGAAATTTGGTAGTCTTGAATTTTTGTATAACACACACACACACACACACACACACACACACACAATTCCAATCTATACTGTAAATTAATATCAGATAAACAATCTGTTGTTACTATCCAAAGGCTGCAATATTCACTATTGTGGTCCGGTACATTTTTGTCTGCATACATAATCAATTAAATCAAACATTTATGAAAAAAGTTTTTTCGCTTTTGTCGGGTATCCTTTTCGCTTTTTCGTTATTCTTCATCTCTTGTGACGATAACGAGGTGGTGCAGGATACATCCATCTGCAATGTAACCGTGCACAATAGCGGTTACGGTGGTGTAGAAATTCTCAATTACATTGGAAAATCGGTTGATGTTGTGATTGGTGACGAAGTTACAGTCGTTGCCACACCCTATGATGAGAGTGATTTTTTAGGTTGGTTCATAGGTGATGATGAGACCTCTGTTACTGCCGATAGCATATACACATTCGTTGTGACTGAAAGTGTTGATTTGACAGCAAAATTCAGCAAGAGTGTCGTTACTATTTGCAGTGCGGGTTACGGTAGTGTCTCTTTTAAGGACTCAACCGACTCATTGCTTGTCGTTTTGCCCGGTACAGAGGTTACTGCTGTTGCCACACCTCACGCGGATTGTGAATTTATCGGTTGGTTTGCCGGTGATAAGACACCTGTATGCGCCGATGCAGAATATACTTTTATAGTAGAAGAGGATGCCGTCTTGACTGCACAGTTTGCCCCTCTGCCTATTAATGGCTATGAATGGGTTGGTCTCGGCCTGCCCAGCGGCGTTAAATGGGCAACCTGCAATGTCGGCGCATTGACCCCTGAGGGCTACGGCGGTTACTACGCTTGGGGCGAAACAGAAGAGAAGAATGTCTATGACTGGAGTACCTACAAATTGTGTAGCGGCAACCAATATGCATTGACCAAATACTCTACCAATAGTAGCTATGGAGTAGTCGATGATAAAACTGTTCTCGAGCCCGAGGACGATGTTGCCCACGCAAAATTGTGCGGACGTTGGAGGGTGCCTACATTGGAGGAGCAGCAGGAACTGCTTGATTGCTGTGTATGGCAATGGACTGCCCTAAATGGCGTAAACGGTTATAAGGTAACCGGTCCCAGTGGTTACAGTATCTTCCTGCCTGCAGCTGGTAACCGCTATGGCGCAGAAGTATATGGCCGTGGTGAGCACGGAAACTATTTTTCGTCTTCACTTAGCAGCTACGGCTGCAACGCCGCTTGCTATATGCTCTTCGGTAACGGTAACCGAAATTGGGGAAGTAGCCCACGTTATTACGGTTATAGCGTGCGCCCGGTTTGTAAGTAATACAACGGTTTATAGGTAAAGAGTCCGGTACATGTATCGGACTCTTTGCTTTTTGATACGTTGCCTGTAACCCTGTTTTTGCTAAATATATGCAGTGCCCCTCCTGTTCTTGTTTAAAAAATGCTAGTCTTGACACCTAACAAACTGAAAAATATTAAAATATTTTAAAATAACTTGTGAGAAATGCGGAAAATTTTCTCTAAATTTGTGTCGGATTATGTACTAATGTAACTCAAATTATATGCACAAAGTCGTAAAAATTTCTAAGGGATTGAATATCAATCTCAAAGGCGCTCCTGCTAAAGAAATGACATCGGTTGAAACACCAAAGTTCTATGCTTTGATGCCAGCCGATTTTACACGCGTTACTCCAAAGGTTGTTGTTAAACCCGAGGATACCGTGAAGGCGGGTGATCCTTTGTTCGTTGATAAGAACATCCCTGAATTGCAATTTGTTTCGCCCGTGAGCGGAAAGGTTGTAGCGGTTAACCGCGGTGAGAGAAGACGCGTACTTAGCGTAGTAGTAGAATCGGATGGCAAGTTCGAGTCTGTAGAGTGCAAGGCGAAGGATGTACTTTCGCTCTCTGCCGAGGAAGTGAAGGCTGACCTTCTCAAGGCCGGTTTGTTCGCATTCATGCGTCAGAGACCCTACGATGTTATTGCTGACCCAAAAGATGCGCCTCGTGCCATCTATGTATCGGCATTCGATTCAAAGCCACTCGCTGTAAGTTTCGAAGTAGCCCTCAAGGGTAACGAAGAGGATTTCCAGACCGGTCTTGATGCCCTTTCGCGCATTGCACCTGTCCACTTGGGTATCTGCGCTTGTCAGAAGTCTACAGCACTCACAGTTGCAAAGAACGTGAAGACAACAATCTTCAAGGGACCACATCCTGCAGGTAATGTTGGTGTACAGATTAACAAGACAGCTCCTGTGAACAAGGGTGAAATTGTATGGACAATCGGTGCCGAGGAGGTGATTTTTATTGGCCGTTTCTTTAACAAAGGCAAGGTCGATTTCACACGTACCATCGCACTTGCAGGTAGTGAGGTAAAGAATCCTTCATACAGCAAGGTTGTTCTTGGTGCACAATTGACAAATATTCTTGCAGGCCGTCTCGAGGATAAGTACGAGAACCGCATCATTGACGGTAATGTACTCACCGGCAAAAAGACCACAGCCGACGGTTTCCTTGGTGCATTCTCTACCGAGGTAACAGTTATTCCCGAGGTTGTGGGCGGCGACGAAATGCTTGGTTGGGCAATGCCTCGCTTTGGCATGTACAGTACAAGCCGCAGCTATTTCAGCTGGCTCTGTCCAAAGCGCAAGTATACAATCGATGCACGCATCAAGGGAGGCGAGCGTCATATGATTATGTCTAACGAGTACGACAAGGTGTTCCCAATGGACATCTACCCCGAGTACTTGCTCAAGGCAATTATCACCGGCAATATCGACAAGATGGAACAGCTTGGTATCTACGAGGTGGCTCCCGAAGATTTCGCATTGTGCGAGTTTGTTGACTCTTCAAAATTGGAGTTGCAGCGCATCGTTCGCGAAGGTCTTGACAAGTTGCGTGCCGAGATGTGCTAATTGGTCGAGGCCGCCAGTCTTCAGGCATAAGCGGCCGGGTTTTAATGCAAAATAAAAAACAGTCATATGAAATTTTTGAGAAATTATTTGAATAAGATTAAACCAAAGTTCGAGGAGGGTGGCAAGCTTCATGCTTTCCGTTCTTTGTTCGATGGTTTTGAGACATTCCTGTTCGTGCCCAACGACACTTCAAAGAGTGGCGTGAACATACATGACGCAATCGACAGCAAGCGCATCATGTCGCTCGTTGTAATCGCGCTCATTCCTTCACTTCTCTTGGGTATGTACAACATTGGTTTGCAGAACGCAATTGCTGCTGGCACAGCGGCTACAACATGCTGGTTCGACATGTTCCTCTATGGTCTTGTTGTTACTTTGCCAAAGATTGTCGTAGCCTATGCAGTGGGTCTTGGTATTGAGTTTACCGTTGCCCAGTGGAAGAAGGAGGAGATTCATGAGGGTTTCCTTGTTTCCGGTATCCTCATCCCAATGATTGTGCCTGTGGGCTGTCCATTGTGGGTTCTTGCCCTTGCAACAGCCTTTGCAGTAATCTTTGCAAAAGAGGTATTCGGTGGTACTGGTATGAACATCGTTAATGTGGCACTCATTGCCCGTGCGTTCATCTTCTTCGCCTATCCACAGGTTATCTCAGGTGATGGCGTATGGGTGGCAACAGAGCAGATATGCGGTTTGGGCGCGGATGTTCCCGTTCTTCCCAATGTTGACGGTTATACTTGTGCAACAGCACTTGGTCAGATAGCAAACAGTAATATTACAGAGTTGCAGGCTTTGGCAAATGACACCACCTTGACATTTGCAAACGCTTTCGCTGATGGTGCTCCAATCACAGGTGCCCAGTATCTTGTAACAGATACAATACCTGCAGCCATCGCATCAGAACCTGCAACTGTGGTTACAACTTCTGTAGCATCACAGCTTTCAGTAAGCGACATGCTCTTCGGTTTCATGCCGGGTTCAATAGGTGAGACAAGCGTCATCGCAATTGCTCTTGGTGCATTGCTGCTCCTTTTCACAGGCGTGGCAAGCTGGAAGACCATGCTCAGTGTTTTTGTCGGTGGTATCGCAATGTCACTTTTGTTCCAGCACACAATGCCTGAGAATCCAGTGGCTCAGATTCCATTCTGGCAGCACATTATCCTTGGCGGTTTCTGCTTTGGTGCAGTGTTTATGGCAACCGACCCAGTTACATCGGCTCGTACCGAGAAGGGTAAGTATATCTACGGCTTCGGTATCGGTGCAATGGCAATACTCATCCGTGTCATGAACCCCGGTTACCCCGAAGGTATGATGCTCGCGATATTGCTGATGAACGTGGTTGCTCCATTTATCGATTACTGCGTGGTGCAGTCAAATGTGAAGGCCCGTGCTAAACGTGTAACCAAAAAGAACTGATAGATTATGGCAGCAAAGAAATATGTATGCAAGGTGTGTGGATACACACACGAAGGCAACGAGGCACCATCAGTGTGTCCTCTATGTAAAGCCGGTGCTTCGGAGTTCGAGGCTGTGAAGGAGGCAAAGAAGAAAGGTTTCGATACAAACAGTGACCTTTATGCCATCATCTATTCGGCTGTAGTGGTTGTTATTGTAGCATTCCTTCTGGCCGGTGTCTCTTCGGCATTGAAAGATAAGCAGGATGCCAATGTGAGACTTGATAAGAAGAAGCAGATTCTTGCATCTTTGAACATCGAAGAGAAAAGTAATGTAGAAAAGGTCTATGAGAATACAATTCTGCATGAATATGTTGTTGATGCAAACGGCGAAATAGTACGTGAGAAAGGTGGCTTTGATTTCCCCAATGATTCAATCAAGGACGAGATAGGTCTCTATCCGCTTTATATTGCCGAAGTGAAGGGCGAGACAAAGTATGTCCTTCCAATGACAGGTAATGGCTTGTGGGGTGGAATTTGGGGCTACATCGCTCTCAATGCCGACTGCAACACAATCTATGGCGTTTACTTCTCGCATGCAAGTGAGACACCTGGTCTTGGTGCCGAAATTGCAGAAGACAAGTTCCAGAATCGTTTTACAAAGGACAAGGATGGTAATGCTATCGTAAAGAAAGTGTTTGAGAATGGCAAGGTTGCCCTCACTGTTGAGAAGGCCAAGAAAGCAGCTCCTGAATATCACATCGACGCTGTTTCCGGTGCAACACTCACATGTAATGGTGTGGATGACATGCTCAAGAGAAAACTTGCACCTTACTACAACTTCTTGAAGCGTGAGCTTGACAAGAATAGTTTGCCGGTGCTTGAAACTTCTGGATCTGATGATACCGAAGACGATTCTAAAAAAGATGAAGAAACTAAACAAGGGGAGGAATAATTATGGGACTACTTTCAAAGAAAAATAAAGAGGCACTCAACACTCCTCTTTTCAAGGAGAACCCAGTAACCGTTCAGGTGCTCGGTATATGTTCAGCATTGGCTGTAACAAGCAAGCTCGAGCCGGCAATCGTAATGGGTCTTTCTGTGACAATTATTGTGGCAATGGCCAATGTAATTATCTCACTTATCCGCAATACAATCCCAATGCGTATCCGTATCATCGTGCAGCTGGTGGTTGTAGCGGCGTTGGTGACATTGGTTAGTGAGGTGCTCAAGGCGTTTGCATACGATGTGAGCGTACAGCTCTCGGTTTACATTGGACTTATCATTACCAATTGTATCCTCATGGGTCGTCTCGAGGCGTTCGCAATGCAGAACAAACCTTGGCCTTCGTTCCTTGACGGTATCGGTAATGGTGTTGGTTATGCGATGATTCTGGTTATCGTGGCGTTCTTCCGTGAATTCTTCGGTACAGGTGCACTTCTTGGCATCCAGATTATTCCTGAGAGTGCATACGAAGCCGGTTATATGAATAATGGTCTTATGCTCATGACCCCTGCAGCGTTCATTCTTATCGCCTGCATCGTGTGGTATCAGAGAGCGAAGGACAAGAACTTGCAAGAATAATTTAAGATACAGTAAAGAATAATAATTATGGAACATTTCATTAGTTTGCTTGTCCGTTCGGTTTTCGTGGACAATATGATTTTTGCCTTCTTCCTGGGTATGTGTTCGTTCTTGGCTGTATCTAAGAGCGTAAAGACAGCCATTGGACTTGGTGTTGCCGTTATATTCGTTCAGGTAGTGACATTGCCTGTCAACTATCTGTTGCAGACAAAGGTTCTTGCTGCCGACGGTATATTCGGTGTTGACCTCACATTCCTTGCGTTTATCCTATTTATTGCGGTTATCGCGGGTATCGTGCAACTGGTTGAGATGGTTGTAGAACGTTTTGCTCCTGCTCTCTACAGCCAGTTGGGTATCTTCCTCCCTCTTATTGCCGTTAACTGTGCAATTATGGGTGGCTCGCTCTTTATGCAGCAGCGTATCGGACTCCCGGCCGACAACTCACAGGCCATCACCTGCTTTGCCGATTCAGTGGCATTTGCAATTGGTTCCGGTTTGGGTTGGATGATTGCAATTGTCCTTTTTGCGGCTATACGCGAGAAAATGGAGTACTGTAATGTACCAAAGCCTCTTCGTGGTCTTGGCATCGCCTTCATCACTGTAGGTCTCATGGCTATGGCATTCATGTGCTTCTCAGGTATTAAAATGTAATAAAGTAAGGATATGAATACACAATTGATAATTTCAAGTATAGCAGTCTTCCTTGTAATCATCCTTTTGCTGGTGGTTATCCTTCTGGTTGCAAAACGTTTCTTGTTGCCGGGCGGAAATATCAAGGTCAAGATTAACGGTGAGAAAGAGGTTGAGGTTGCTGCCGGTGGTGCATTGCTCGGTACACTTGCCGAGAATGGTATCTTCCTTCCTTCGGCTTGTGGTGGTAAGGGCTCATGTGGTCAGTGCAAACTTCAGGTAACCGAGGGCGGTGGTGAGATTCTGCCATCAGAGACCAGTCACTTCACACGCAAGGAACAGCAGGCTCACTGGCGTCTGGGTTGCCAGGTCAAGTGTAAAAACGATATGGAAATTAAGGTGCCCGAGTCTGTCATGGGTGTCAAGGAGTGGGAGTGCGAGGTTATTTCAAACAAGAACGTCGCAACTTTCATCAAGGAGTTTATCGTTGCATTGCCTCCGGGCGAGCACATGGACTTCGTGCCTGGTTCATACGCGCAGATCAAGATTCCTGCATACGATATGACATACGATAAGGATATTGACAAGTCGCTCATTGGTGACGAGTATCTTCCAGCATGGGAGAAGTTCGGTTTGCTCGGCCTCAAGTGCAAGAACACAGAGGAGACAATCCGTGCATACTCAATGGCCAACTATCCTGCTGAGGGTGACCGCATCATGCTTACAGTGCGTATTGCGACACCTCCTTTCAAGGCCGACCGTTCAGGCTTCATGGATGTACCATGCGGTATTGCATCATCATATATCTTTACATTGAAACCGGGCGACAAGGTTGTCATGAGTGGTCCTTATGGCGACTTCCACCCAATCTTCGATTCAAAGAAGGAGATGATGTGGGTAGGTGGTGGTGCCGGTATGGCTCCATTGCGTGCGCAGATCATGCACATGACAAAGACCTTGAAGACAACCGACCGTGTGATGACATACTTCTACGGTGCGCGTGCTCTCAACGAGGTGTTCTACCTCGAGGACTTCCTGCAGCTTGAGAAGGAGTTCCCCAACTTTACCTTCCACTTGGCTCTCGACCGTCCCGATCCGGCAGCCGATGCAGCAGGCGTAAAATATACAGCAGGTTTCGTACACCAGGTTATCTATGAGACATACCTCAAGGATCACGAGGCTCCTGAGGATATCGAGTACTACATGTGTGGTCCTGGCCCAATGTCTAAGGCTGTTGTCAACATGCTTACAGACCTTGGCGTTGAGGAGAAGTCTATCATGTATGATAACTTTGGAGGTTAAATCCCCCGATATATCACAGGAACATCCCGAACTGCGCAGTTCGGGATGTTTTTTTATCTCTCAGGTTTTGCCGTATATTCCAAATTAATTTCTACATTTGCACATATATAACATTAATACCTTTTTAGCCTATGATTTAAAAGCGCACTGTGCGCACATTTTTTAGACATATTTAAAGCGTTTTAATTGATTTCGTAACTAAGCAAAGTTTGGCGACATTGTTTTACAGAAACACGAAACGGTTAAAATGCCTGTGCTACGGCGCGGGCTTTTTGTCGTTGTCTGTTTCTGGGGTATGCCAAACACCTGCTTAGAAGACGATGCAAAAAGTTCCGCGCTTTTTGTGTCTATCCCAAAACAAAACGCCCCCTTCAGTTGTTATAGAACCTGTAACCCAATACACAAAACGTAAAACGCAAAACACTATGAAAAGAAGGATTTTATTTACAATTTCAGCCCTTGTGGCTGTTCTGCTCTCCCTGCTCCCCTCCTGCAACGGTAGTGATTACGAATTTACACCCTACAAGGGATGCCGGTGGCAGGCACCATACGGGGATGATACACTCTGTCTGGAGCTTTTGACAGCCAGCGATGTACAGCTTACATCAAAGACAAGTGGCAAGGTGCTGGCACGTGGGCTTTACGATACCCATCGTTCCAAGTTCCCCTTTACAGCTTTCCAAACCGAAATAAAAGGAGTACAATACCGCTTTGCCTATGCGCTGTTCAATAAAGAACTCGATATGGTGCTTTATGGCGATTCATTGAATCTCCTGTGCGATACAGTGCCTGTTGCTTGGAACTTGCCGTTTGCCACTTTGTTGAGCGATGAAGAAATAGCAAATATCAACAACAAAAGAACCGGGTTTGAATGACCTTGTAAACGATTTGAAATAGCAGTTGTTAAATGTGAATGTTCTGCTAAACAACCATTATACCATTGAATATCCTGCCCGATTTTATTCCAAGCCGGCGTGCCGAGAAGAACTCCTCGTGATGGGTGAATGTGCATATACCGGCTATGTGGATATTCTCTTTGCTAATGCCACTTTGTTGCAGTATTAAGCTGTTTGCCTCCCATAAGTCAATATGCCATTTCTCTTCCCCTTCGGCTGCCGGGTATCGCTTTGCAATATCCTTAACAGGAAAACCCGCTGCCTCAAATGTTTTGTACACCTCGTCGCCAACCTCAAATGCATCTATTGAGATACCCGGTGCAATTACCGCTTTCATGTTCTTTGCATGGCATCCGAAACGTAGTGTCATTGTCTCTATTGTCTTTTGTGCGATTTTTGCCACCGTACCACGCCAACCGGCATGTATTGCAGCAATGACATTCAGTTCCGTGTCGTGTAGCAGCACTGGGATGCAGTCGGCGGTGGATACGCCAATGCAGATGTGGGGCAGTGCGGTGACGACCGCATCTACGCCATTCAGAGCCTCTTCTTCTTTCTCCTTGTCCAATCTCAGGAACTCATCGTCAATTATTACAGCCTTGTCTCCGTGTGTCTGGAAAGGCAGTATGAGCTTGTCGTCGGTTACGCCAAGCTGCCTGCAAAGCTCTTCCCGGCAGGCTGCAACATGTTCCGGGGTGTCACCGCAGTATGGGGTGATGTTGAACCCTCCATAACAACCGACGCCCCCTCCACGGTATGTGGAGAAGGCGGTGGCTGCTGTAATATTGTATTCAAGTAGTTTTGCCATTATCTTCCGGGGCGGAAATTTACATAAATAGTATATTGTATGTCCTGTGGGCTTTCGCTTTCGGGGGCAGGGTTCCACCCTGGCAACATGTCGGCAATTCGCAGGGCTTCGGCATCCATGTATTCATTTCCGCTGCTCTTTGTTACTTTGGGGCTGTGAGGTGTGCCGTCCCAGGAAATGGTCATGGTGACTTCTACTCTGCCTCTAAGACGCTCGCTCTTGCACTCCTGTGGGTAACGTAGGTGTTTCCTGACAAACTCCCTTATAGCGACATTGCCGCCTGTGTAGTAGGGATAACTCACAGCTGGCATAACCTCTTTCTTGGCTGGTGTCTTTGCTCTGTTTTCGCTTTTTGCTGTTGCTTTAATCTCATCGATTGATGCACTCTTCGCCTTGTTTGTCTCCTTTTTGTCAATTGGCTCAAGTCCTTCCTCTTTAAGAAGCATCTCTCCCTTTGAATCTATAGGTTTTAAACTCTTTTTGTCGAGTGTCTCAACCTTTGTCGGGTTGGCTACTTTTATCTCCTTTTGGGTTCGGGGAGTTATATCGGCTTTTTTTACATCCATTTGCTTTATCTCCATCTTGGCGCGTACCGAATCAGCAACAACGGGGGTCGATTTTTTACCTTGCCCAATATGACAACTGTGCGAACTCCCGGATGCTGTCGCGGCGTGGGTTAATGAATGCAAAGTGATGCTTGCAAGTAACAGCAGCTTCTTCATGATTGACAGCGTTTAGATAGTCTGCAATGCCTGCTCGATGTCGGCAATTATATCCTCGGCATCCTCGATACCTACTGATAAACGAATCAAATCGGGGTCAATGCCGGCCTCAATGAGCTGCTCGTTACTCAACTGGCGGTGAGTGTGGCTCGCAGGGTTAAGGACGCATGAACGTGCATCGGCTACATGTGTCACAATCGCGATAAACTTCAGGCTGTCCATAAAGCGTATTGCATCCTCCTTGTCGCCCTCAACGGCAAACGCCATAACGCCGCAACCTCCGTTTGGCAGGTACTTCTGTGCAAGGGCGTAGTATTTGCTGCTTGGCAGGCCACAGTAGTTCACCCATTTAACTTTAGGGTGCTTCTCGAGGTACTCGGCAACCTTCTGCGCGTTCTCGCAGTGGCATGGCATACGCAGGTGCAGTGTCTCCAGTCCAAGGTTCAGCAGGAATGCATTCTCGGGAGCCATCATTGCACCCAGGTCGCGCATCACCTGTGAAACCATCTTTGTTATGTAGGCAGCCTTGCCAAAGTTCTTTGTGTATATGAGGCCGTGGTAGCTGTCATCGGGTTCGGTGAGGCAGGTGAACTTGTCGTGCTGTGCCTCCCAGTCGAAATTACCGCTGTCGATGACGCAACCGCCAACTGCTACCGCGTGGCCATCCATGTATTTTGTTGTAGAGTGTGTCACAATGTCTGCGCCCCACTCAATGGGTCGGCAGTTCACCGGTGTGGCAAAGGTGTTGTCAATGATGAGGGGCACGCCGTTGCGGTGAGCAATGTCGGCGAACTTCTCGATGTCAAGCACATTCACGCTTGGGTTTGAGATTGTCTCACCGAAGAGTGCTTTTGTGTTTGGCTGGAACGCCTTCTCAATCTCCTCGGCAGGAGCGTCGGCATCCACGAATGTAACCTCAATACCCATTTTCTTCAATGTTACTGCAAACAGGTTGTATGTGCCACCGTAGATGGTAGTTGCCGATACAAAGTGGTCGCCGGCCTGGCAAATGTTGAGTATCGCGTAGAAGTTCGCAGCCTGGCCCGATGATGTCATCACGGCGCCCACGCCGCCTTCGAGTGCGTTGATCTTTGCACCAACCGCGTCAACTGTGGGGTTCTGCAATCGGCTGTAGAAATAACCGCTGTCTTCAAGGTCGAACAGGCGTGCCATCTGCTCGCTTGTCTCATATTTGAATGTAGTACTCTGGAATATAGGCAACACGCGTGCCTCGCCCTTCTTTGGCTGCCAGCCGCCCTGCACACAGAGCGTGCCTGTATTAAGTTTCTTTGTCATGGTATTTTATCTGTTAATTTATTCAACTTGTGTCGCGAAGATAGTAATAATCTCTGTAAACAAGTATATGTGATGCCGTTTTTCTTCTCCTCTGCTGTAGGACACCGTGTAACTACGCTATGCAGTCACCGGTGTTCGTTGTACAAAAAACGCCTTTTACATACAAAATCCTCGCGCGCGTAAAGAATTTCCGGTTTTTGATTGTAAAAAAGCGTGAAAATTTGTAACTTTGTGCGTTTGCATATCTTTGTGCAGTAATATTTTATGCATAAAAATACAGTGTTTTTGTAACAGTTTTCCGGGTGCTTTTGAGAGCTGTGTAAATGATTATTTAAAAAGCTCCGGTTTGCAATGTGTTGAGAATAAATGAAAAACAAAATATAAAAATGAAAAGAATTTTTACACATCTTTTTGTTGCTGTGCTGCTGATGTTGAGCACAACATCGTGGGCGCAGTTTGAGAATGGTAAAGTCTACCGCATTGTATGCAGTGGAACCACTTCTGTTTCGTTGGGTGCAAGCGCGCTTACCGATGTTGCTGCGGTTTCTACAAGTGAGACCGACAAGTCTCAACAGTGGTATGTGACTACAGACGGCAGTAACTACACTTTCCGCAACCTCAGTAACGGTCGTTATCTTTTGGGTAACAACGGTACGTCAGGGGAGTGGGGCTTGACAGAGACCAGTAACAACTTCACTGTCTCAACTGTCAGCAACAACTATTGCATCCGTCAAACAGGGCATTCCAATGGATATGCATATATGCACAAGGATGCAGGCAACAACATCGTCAGTTGGGAATCGAATGCCGGAAATTCTCAGTGGACTCCAAAGGAAGTGGCTTATACGCCAGAGCAGCTTCAAACAATCTGGGAAGAGGTTGAATCTCTTGTCGTTCCATCGACTACGGTGGATGCATATGAGGGATACCTTGATGTTCTCTTTAGCGATAAGTCTTGTGTTACTCCCAAACTTGCAACGCTTGATGCTGCAAAAGCAACCGATGCATATAAGAACCTGCCGACTGCTTTGCAGAATATGGTAGATAAGGTGTATGGTGGCGATTGGACTGAATCTACTGTCGCTCCAGCCGACCGCCCTAATGGCAACAATAATACAAACCACAGTTTGTGGACAGTTTCAGACACTTGGAATAATGATTATGCCAAGCGTTTCCGTGTGCAGATGTACGAACCTTACAGTATCGAGGGCGAGATTACAAGTTACCTGCGTTTCAATGCGCACTGTAATATGGATAACCCTACCGGTATCTACGCCAATGGCGGCGAACCCATCTATATTATGGTCGAGGGTACTATAGAGGATGGTGCAGAACTTTGGATTGCCCATCAGACCGGTCACGGAGCAACAGGTTATTATAGCAATGCAACCTATACCCGTTTGTACGAGGGCTTGAATGTTGTTCCTTATTTCAACGACGGCAGCCAGTTGTGGATTAACTATCTTGTTCACACATACAATGGGAGTGGTGCGACAATCGAAGAGAAATTCCCACATAAACTGTCCGATTATAAACCTTTGAAAATCCACATAGAGGGTGGACATATCAATGGTTACTACAATGCAATCGGTGACTTCCGCGCAACAGATTCGGGCACAGAAAATCTTTGGGGCGAGGTGGATAACGACGAGGATTGGAACTATTACAAGGCGCGTGTTGCCCTCTCTACAGATTTCGCGTTGCTTGGTCACCGCCAGACTCCATTGTTCCCATTCGGAACATACGAGAGTGGTAAAGGTGCGTTCTGTACCTATAACGATGGCGGTGGCTTGGAATATGCTCTTGCCTACCATCTTGACAATATAACTGTCCCCTCAACTCCCAACTGCTATGGCGGCAGTGGCAATACATTCGGTACTTTTGCCGGCAGTTATTCCGGAATGAACCTCGATGCCTCAAACGGTAAAATCAACATTATGCTTGAGGCTTGGGACCGCATTATGTACAGCGAACTTGCAACAATGGGTCTTGTGAGTACATCTGCAATGGATAAGATGAACTCACTCTATCCACGCTGGACAAGCGAGGGAACTGCTGCCGAAATCTATAACTATGGCGAGGCTACAGTTAATGGAGAAACAAAAACTTACAAGGATTTCTGTCAGGGTCTCGATTACAGCGAATATTTCAACCACCACGGTGCCGCTGTCGGTGCACCTAGCGGTTATATGAGCGGTGGTTGGCGAGTATGTAACTACCACTACAACACAATGGGTAGTATTATTGGTGTCATTGCCAACGAGGCCGGCCCCACTTGGGGACCTGCGCACGAGATTGGTCACCAGCACCAGGGTGTCTTCAACCTCAACGGACAGACAGAGGTTACCAACAACTTCTTCTCAAACGTAGCCGTTTGGTATATGGGTATGGGAACATCGCGTGTCAATGGTAGCGAGGGCTCTTTGGCGAGCGTGCTCGGTGCGTTCAATACCGATGGCAACGACCTTTATACAAACAACATCTGGGCTATCACCCATTTGTACTACCGCCTGTGGCTCTACTACCACCTTGCCGGTAATAACACACAGTTCTGGCCCCGTCTGTTCGAACTTTGTCGTCAGGTGCCATTGGTGAACGGTGGACAGATAAGCGGTGAGACCTCGTTGCTCCGTTTCTATCAGCACGCTTGCGATGCTGCCGGTGAGGACTTGACCGAGTTCTTCCGCGCTCACGGTTATTTTGAAATTATGGACAACCGTTTTGTAGGTGACTACAGCAATGCTACATACAATATAACCCAAGAGCAGATTGATGCTGCCATAAAGAGCGTTAAGGATAAGGGTTATCCTGTGAACTATGCCGCTCTTCTCATCAACGATGCCACAAGCGAGACAACCGTAAAGCACGACGGTGCAACAAAACGCTCTCTTTGGGATGGCAGCGCGACAGCCGATCTTGGTTCGGTTAACGACTTTATCGATGGTGATATTGAAACGCTAACCAATTATACCGCAGCTGTTTCGGCCGACGGAACAGTTTCCATGAGTGGCGGCGAGGGTGGTATCGGTTTCCTTGTGCTCAACGAGGACGGCGAACTTGTTTCGTTCAGTAACAAGACTGAATTTGCGCTCAATGACGAGGCTGCCTACTTGCTTGCAACCGGCAAGGCAACAATTGTGGCTGTCGATACAGATAGCAAAACAGCCGAGGCCGAGGTTGACCTCTCTGCCATTCAGCGCGAGATGTTGGAGGCACTTATCGAAAAGGTAGATGCTATGCCAATCGATGATGGCACATACACCCATGTCGGTTTCTATACAAAGGCTTGTGCAACCGACTTGTTGGCTGCTGTCGAGTCTGCAAAGACGGTGCTTGCAAGCGGAACAGGCTTTGCCGCTGCATACGAACTGCTCTATACCGAGAAAGAGAAATTTGTAAATTCTCCAAGTCTCTCTTATGTGCCGTTTGACCCATCGCTTACATACATTATCACAAACTATGCCTATAAGGACAAGACAATGTATTTGAGTTCCGGTGTGCGTTCAAATACGGGTGTAGACAAAACACTCGACACCTCAAAATGGCAGTTCAAGACAACCGGAACCGATGGCGTTTATAATTTGTATAATGTTTCGGGCAATTATCTTGCTGCAGCATCAAAGAGCACTCTTGTCTCTTCTGTTTCGGACCAGGCAAGCGCTGCAACATACTCTTTGATTCAGGATTCCCCTGTAGGTACTTGGGCTATTTCAGTATCGCCTGCGGCTGAATTTGCAACTCTCCACGACAACTCACACGGTAATGTCGTGGGTTGGGAGGCCGGCGCCAATGCGTCAAAGTGGTATCTCACAGCTGTTGAGGGCAGTACAAACAGCCAGGCGACACAGGCCAGTGATGAACTGCAGGCACTTATTGCAAAGACCGAGGCACTTATGAATGAGGTGGCAACTATTGAATTTTCTGCCGGCGATCCCGTTGCATTGCAGACAACGAATACAAATGGTGACTTCTATGTTCGCACCAATGCTACTAACACCGGTGGTAACAATGAAGGTCCTATTGCAAACCTCGTGGATGGTGAACTTGATAATTATTTCCATACACAGTATGCAAACAGTGCGACGTCTGATGATGATCTTGACCACTATATTGAGGTTAGCATGGGCAATGGCGCGCTTTCTGCATTCAAATTCTCTTATACAACAAGAGCCGGCGTGGCAAACGATTATCCGCAGACGATAAAGGTATATGGCTCTAACACAGAGAACAAAACAGGTGATGAGAGTGGGTATGTTCTTCTCGCGACAATCTCTTCGGGTTTGCCTGCGAACAGTACTCAAACAACCTATACATATCCGTCTGTTATTGAAGCCGGTATTGCATATAAGTATTTGCGTTTTATGGTTCCAACCACAAGCACTAACCGTGTAGCTAATAATGGCGCAGAACACAACTATTGGCATATGGCAGAGTTCGATATTTTGCCTGTCAACACAACAGCAACATTGCGCGATGGTTTCACAAGTATCAGCAATGAAACCGTTGTTGCTGCTTACCATGCAATGAAAGAGGCATCGGCGTGGCTTGCTTATCCGTCGCTCACTCCTGAACAGCTAACAACAGCAAAAACCGCGTTGCAGTCTGCTTATGAAACTCTTGTTGAAGAATATAACGGCGTTGCCGATGCCAAGAAAAAAGAACTGCAGGATTTGATTGATGCTACAAATGAACTTATCGCTCAGGTTGGCGAGGCTACCGTGATAGCCGGTGCCAATGTCGATTTGCTTGGCAAACTCTATGCCGAAAATCCTTATACCGCAGGTGGAACCTCTCACAGCGACTACTCTTCGGCAGAGAACGGTTATAACCTGCTCGATGGCAATGTGAATACACATTTCCACTCAGATTATAACACCTCTTCAATGGTTTCACCACCATACTTGCGTGTTGATTTGGGAAAAGGAAACTCTGCCCACAAGGTGAACTTTAATTATACCACGCGAAATCAAACGGGTTGTGCGCCTACAATAATCAATGTCTATGGCGGTGTTGCCGGTGTTGAATACTCACAGGGTGCGATTCAGAGTTCAGCTGCCCTCAATGCAGTAACAACCCCCACAAAGATTGTAATAAAGAACCTTTCAGGTACAAACAGCAAATATTTCGCAGGAACAAGCAATGTAGATGATATCAGTGCCGCTGTTCTTGTATGGGAGCCTGTTGAAGTTGATGTTGCCGGTAAATACTACCTGCGTACAACAGATGCCAAGAATGGTTACATCCAGGCAAGTACTGCGGTGAACGCAAGTGTAACACTTGGCCCAAAGGAAACTGCACAGGTGTTCCATACATCTGCACCTGTATCTGGTGGCAGTGGTGAAAATGCATTTGCTACAGAAACTCTTGCCACGGGTTCTGATACCGGTAATCTTGTGCGCTTTGTACAAGATGGTGAATCAACATGGCTTAATGTGAATACTGCTGGTGATGCTCCCCGTTTGGGTAATAGCGGTACCGGTGGTTGGACTGTACACAATGTCTATCTTGTAACCGAGACTGAGAATGACACCCCTTCGTACGACACGACTCCAATTGCGACATTTAAATCCACTGATGCTTCAAATCCGTTGCCTACCGGTGCATCTACAAAGTGGACCTCTACAGATATTGCATCGACAAAGGATTACCGTTTCTTCAAGTTCGAGGTGGCTGAATCACAGGGTAGTAATGCCGGTGGTTATTACTTTGCAATCTCTGAATTCGGTTTTAATATACTCGGTGAGTATTCTGTAACCATCAACCCCGAGTATGAGGGACTTGTTTCGGAGGAATTGCTTATAGAGACTCGTCAAGAGGTTGACGCCGCTGTAACAATGAAGAACATTGCAACATCAGAGGATTTGTTGCAGGTGCAGATAGATAAGCTGCAGGCTGCAAAGGATGCACTTGAGGAGGCTATGAGTTCGACATCTGCTTTGAAAGATGAATTGAATGCGCTCCTTGCTCAAGCAGAGGAGTTGCATAGGAGCATCATTGACCTTTATGGCGACTTGAGTCCTTATTATAGCAATGCAATTGCATATAATGATTTTCTTGCTTTCCTTCAAGAAATGGAGGAGGCATCAGCTGTTGCAAACAACAATGAAGCAACAGCCGATGAAATCAAGACTGCTTATGATGAATTGAAGAGCTTCTATGACGAGTTCCAGGCAATAAAGAGCACCGATTTTGCAGGTGACAGAACTGCCATTCAAGAACTTGTTGCCGAAATGGAAACTTTGTTTGCCGAGGTAGCCGACAAGACAACTGCAAAAACAGCACTTGCTTTGCAGACAACCGATGATGAGAGTGATTTCTATATATGGTCTAACGCGACAGCTTGGGATTGCAATGGTATTGGTGCCCTGATTGACAAGAACGATGACGGTACGGCAAAAACCGGAACATTCTTCGGAACAACTTGGGATGGCGGTGCTGTAAACAGTTATGACCACTATATTGCTGTTGACCTGGGTGTGGATGTTGCAATCAGTGAACTCTCTATCGATTATACAACCCGAAACAGTACCCATGCAAACCAGCGTCCTACAGCAATAAAGGTTCTTGGTTGCAATGACAAGGAAGGCGAGTATGCTGAAATTACAACCCTTAGCGAGGGTATGCCTGTCGGTCAGTGCGAAAAATGGGAGATGTCATCTGCTGTCGCATTGAACAGTTATTACCGTTACATACGTTTTGCACCGGCTACAGAAGTGGGCTACTTCAATATGTCCGACTTCAATCTCTATGCTCATAGTGCAGTAAAGGCGAACGATAATTATTCCACATCCGATATAACAAGTGCACAGTTGTTTGCTATGAATGCTGCGTTGCTGGCAGGTATCGATGCAAGGGATAAGTTTGTGACCGAAGAAAATTACAATGCGGCTCTCACAACTTTGCAAACACAATATGATGCTTTGTTGGCAATAAAGAACGCCAATGTCAGTGACCGTAATTCGTTGGCAAACCTTATAGCCGAAACAAATACTCTTCTTGCCGAGGTTGCAAAAATTGATGAAACGGAGTCAAAGATTGCATTGCAGTGCGATGATGAGAATGCATCTTATTATATATATTGCAATGCGCCGGGTAAAACAAACAACTACGGTGGTGATAACTTGGGTGTTGCTGCATTGCTCGATGTTGATGAGGGTGGCGAGCCTATCACTGCAACATTCCTGCATACAACATATACAGGCAATAGCTACGATGATGAACTCGACCACTATTTGCGTGTTGATATGGGCGAAGAGGTTGCTGTTGAAACTTTCAAGTTCCGTTATACTCCCCGAATCGGTAATACCAATAATGCACCATTGGTGATGCTTATTGAGGGTAGTAACGACGGCGTGAACTTTGAGGAGATTACAACACTCACCGATATGGCTACCACTTACCAGTCGGGCGAGATAACCAACGGCAAGGCTTATCGCTACATCCGCTTTATGGTTAAGGATACACATAACCACGGTGCTTACAACGGGCATCCGTTCTTTGCGATGAGTCACTTTGAAATGACCGCTTGCAAGACAATTAAGGTTGCCCAGGGGGTTGCTTCGCCAAACTTGCCTTTGTCTGTAGTGGTTGCTGCAAGCAATGAGCTGATGGATGGTACCACTGTGAATGAGCAGTTCTATGTTACAGAAACTGTTTATAATACCGCTGTTGCCGAATTGCAGGCAGCAAAGAATGCGTTGGCGGCAGCAATTGCGTTGAAGAACATCCCTGTTAGGCTTACAACAGATGTAAACAACCCTGTGCTCTACAAGATTAAGATTAATCGAAGCACTACCACTGTCCTTGAATATGATGGCGCAACCGCCGATGCAACAAAACAGGTTGCTGTTGCTGATGAGTATGTTGGCAACAAGTATCAGGCTTGGTACTTCATGCAGGGAACAGATACTGAAAGCAATGATGATATCCTTATTCTGCCTTATTGGAACGAGGGTGCGGCAAATACCGCATTGAGACTTGGAGCGGCTTCAACAGGTAATGCTACGGCTGCAGTCTGGGCCGTAGAAAGTGGTGATGCAAGCAAAACGAAGCAGAATTGGTACATAACTGTTGATGCCGGTAACACAGCCGAGGGCTGGTGGAATATACGCCCCCAGGGTAAGGATAACTATTTCAGCAATAATGGCGGTGTGAACAATAAGATGGGCTTCTGGAACAGTTCGAGCGACGACGGTTCTGAGTTCCAGTTTGTGCTTGATGAGACAGACTACTCTTTGTCCGATGCTTACTATGCACTTTATAACCAGTATGTAGCTTGCGGTAGCGAGGCGGCTTCGGGCGAAGTAATCGGTACTTATACGGTGGAGAGTGCAACTGCATATAACGATGCATATAACAACGCTGCAGTGTTGCTTGAGGCTAAGAACTCTGCCGATGAAGAGTATAACGATGCTCGCACAACATTGGCCGGGGCATACGATGCGCTTGAGTACAACGGTGGTTTGTGCAAGATAAGGTCGGCATATACCGGTGGTTATAGCGTGAACAAGCTCGTTTATGTGGATGCTGTGAACAACCCCTATTTTGAGCAGGCTACAGATGAAACCCTTTCAAAATATGTATGGGAATTTGTGCCTGTCAAGGGTGGTTACAATTTGAAGAGCCTCCACACACAAAGCTATGTTACAGCTGCGTCTTGGGGAACTCAGGTTGTTCTTGGCGATGAGGCTGCGGCCAGACTGGTTACAGTCGATTTCCTTGACAAAGAAAACGGCATTGTGCGCTTGAACGTTGCCGGCGGTTATCCATTGCACGCGCAGGCGGATGGCAGTAAACTGGTTGGATATACAGGTGGTCTTGGAACAGCCTCGGCTTGGTATATCGAGGAGATAGAAGATTTGACAACCATCAAGCACACCGTTACAATGAACGCTACATTCTCTTCGGTGATGCTCGGTTACAATGCAACAGTACCAGCCGGTGTCGAGGCTTATAATGCCGAGGGTGTCGAGGATGGCTATGTGTCACTTGTTGAGGTTGCAAGTGAGGGTGAAGTAATCCCTGCGAATACTCCTGTTATCCTTTACCGTACCGACAATAACACAAGCAAGACATTTACATATACAACCACAGCTGCAGATGTACCAACTGAAACCGTTCTTGGCGGTAGCCTCTATCAGAAGTACGTGAAGTGCGACGATGGCAAGGACTATTACAAACTGATGATCAAGAGTGGTGAGGCCAAGATGTACTGGATGTACAAGGAGTTCAATGCCGAAGGCGTGAGCCAGGGCGATACTAACGACGGTGGCCACATCAAGTGCAGTGCCAACAAGATTTATATGGCACTGCCACAGCGTGAGCAGGCAGCATCGTTCGGCATGCGTTTCAAGGAACCGGAAACAACCGGTGTCGATGAGTTTGGAGACGAACCGGAAAATGATGTGATTTATGACCTTCAGGGCCGCAAACTCACCGAGATAACTCAGCCGGGCTTCTATATTATAAACGGCAAGAAAGTGTATGTAAAGTAAATGATGTTTTTGTCATTCTGAGTGAAATGAAGAATCTCAAGTAATAATGTGAATAAAGAAGATATACGAAGATGAAAAAAATATATATAAGCCCTGAAACCGAATTTGTAAAGTGCATTCCCTGTGCAATGATTGCTGCGTCGTTGCCTACCGACAATGGTGGCCAGTGGGGCGAGGATGATTTTGAAGGCGAGGCTGCCGGTGCAGCGCGTGGCGACTGGAGCAATATGTGGGAAAATATGTGATAGCCGCAGTCTCTGTAAACACGAATGGCGAGGAACAATCCTCGCCATTCGTGTTTGTTGTAGCCGATGCCCAAAAGACCTAAAAGGGCTTAAAGGCAATTTAGTTGCCTTTTTGAATCCCTAAAGGTTATTCCAGGCAGCTGTCGAGCAGCATCATGAGCATGAATCCAATGGCAAAGCCTATTGTGCCAATGTTGCTGTGCTTGCCCTTCTGCGATGAAGGGATCAGCTCCTCGACCACTACATAGAGCATTGCTCCGGCAGCGAATGCAAGGAGAATGGGCATTGCCGATGAACTGTCCTTGAGGATGAACATTGTGGCAAGTGCCGCAATGGGTTCTACAAGACCCGATGCCGCTCCCCAAATGAAGGCATTCCGTGGGCTTTTACCCTCGTTGCGCAATGGGACGGAGATGATTGCTCCCTCGGGGATGTTCTGAATTGCCATACCTATTGAAAGTGCCAAGGCGCCGGCAAGGGTGAGGTCGGTGTCTCCGCTCAGGACTCCGCCAAAGACAACTCCGACGGCCATTCCCTCGGGGATGTTGTGCAGTGCCACGGCAAGAATCATCTTTATTGAGCGTGGCAGGCGTGAGCGTGGTCCCTCTGAGCCATTGTCATCGACATGCTGATGGGGGATTACGGTGTCGAGCAGCAACAGGAAACATACTCCGGCTGCGAAACCTGCAAGTACGGGCCATGTGTTGCCTATTCCTTCGCCCACCTGCTCCAGTGCCGGCTGTAGCAGTGACCAGAAACTGGCTGCCACCATCACGCCCGATGCAAATCCAAGCATCGCACTGTTTGTCTTTTCGGTTATGCCGTTGCGCATCATCAGCACTATTGCCGCGCCCAGCACTGTTCCCAAGAAGGGTATTGTGAGTCCTATAATTGTTTCCATGGTTTTAAAGTTTACAGTCTTGCTCCCCTCCGTCACTTTGTGACACCTCCCCTCTGTGAGAGTGGAGGAGCTTTGGCGGTGAGGAATGCCTTTTCTGCCGCGAAGTTATAAAAAACAGCGTACAAACAACCGCTTGTTGCAATAATCTTATATAAACAACAACAAATGTTCCCAAAATCTCCTTAATATTGTTTTTTATCGTTATCTTTGTTCCATATTGTGCCCTTATAGTATTGGGCAAAACGCTATGCAAAACAAAACATCATATATATGATTTACTTTTTCAGTACACAGGGTGGTTCTGTAATTGCTACCCAGACAAAGAATGTATTAACAGCCGAGGATGTAGAGAAACTCTGCTGGCTGTATGGTGAGGCAACTCTTGTAGAAGGCGAGACAGTCAATGGCTGCTTCGTTGGTCCCCGTCGTGAAATGATTACTCCTTGGAGTACCAATGCTGTGGAAATTACACAGAACATGGGTCTTTGCGGCATTCAGCGCATTGAGGAGTATTTCGAGGTTGAGAACGAGGATGCCGAGTATGATCCAATGCTGCAGCGCATGTACCGTGGTCTCGATCAGGAGATCTTCACCGTTGATATTGAGCCAAAGCCAATCGAGTTTATCGAAGATTTGGAGAGCTACAACGAGCAGGAGGGTCTTGCCCTTTCAAAGGAGGAGATTGACTACTTGCACCGTGTAGAGGGTGAGCTTGGCCGCAAACTCACCGACAGTGAGGTGTTCGGCTTTGCACAGATCAACTCGGAGCACTGTCGTCACAAGATTTTCGGCGGTACATTCATCATCGATGGCGAGGAGATGCCATCGTCGCTCTTTGCAATGATCAAGCGCACTACAAACGAGAACCGCAACAGCATTATCTCTGCTTACAAGGATAACGTTGCGTTTGCGCAGGGTCCAGTTGTCGAGCAATTCGCTCCAGCCGATCACTCTATTCCCGACTATTTCGTAATCAAGGATATCGAGACCGTGATCTCGCTCAAGGCCGAGACACATAACTTTCCCACAACCGTTGAGCCTTTCAATGGTGCATCAACAGGTACAGGTGGTGAAATCCGCGACCGTATGGGTGGTGGTAAGGGATCATGGCCTATTGCCGGTACAGCGGTCTATATGACATCATATCCACGCACATATAACGACCGCAAGTGGGAGGAGGTACTCCCCGTGCGCAAGTGGTTGTACCAGACACCAGAACAGATCCTGACAAAGGCTTCAAACGGTGCATCGGACTTCGGTAACAAGTTCGGTCAGCCACTCATCTGCGGTTCAGTGCTTACATTCGAGCATAAGGAGAACGATGAGGTCTATGGCTATGACAAGGTTATCATGCTTGCCGGTGGTGTGGGTTACGGTACACGCCGCGACTGCCTCAAGGGTGCTCCAGAGCCGGGCAACAAGGTGATTGTTATGGGTGGTGACAACTATCGCATCGGCCTTGGTGGCGGTTCAGTATCATCGGTTGATACAGGCCGTTACTCATCGGGTATTGAGCTCAACGCCGTGCAGCGTGCCAATGCCGAGATGCAGAAGCGTGCATACAATGTAGTGCGTGCGCTTTGCGAGGACGAGACAAACCCTGTGGTTTCAATTCACGACCACGGTTCGGCAGGTCACGTGAACTGCTTGTCCGAGCTTGTAGAGGAGTGCGGTGGTGTAATCAACATGGCAAACCTGCCTGTGGGTGACAGCACACTCTCGGCAAAGGAAATCATTGCCAACGAGTCACAGGAGCGCATGGGCTTGCTCATTAAGGAGGATGCCATCGAGTATGTACGCAAGGTTGCCGAGCGTGAGCGTGCTCCAATGTATGTAGTAGGTGAAACAACAGGTGATGCCCGCTTCGCTTTCGAGCAGGCCGACGGTGTTCGTCCGTTCGACCTCTCAGTGAGCCAGATGTTCGGTTCTTCACCAAAGACATATATGGTCGACAAGACCGTCGAGCGTCACTACAAGGATGCAGAGTACGATGCAGAGAACATCGAGGATTACTTGACCGATGTTCTCCGTCTTGAGGCTGTTGCTTGTAAGGATTGGTTGACAAACAAGGTTGACCGCTCTGTGACTGGTAAGATTGCACGCCAGCAGTGCCAGGGTGAGATTCAGTTGCCACTGAGCGACTGCGGTGTGGTAACACTCGACTACCGTGGCAAGCAGGGTATTGCAACATCTATCGGTCACGCTCCACAGGCCGGTCTTGCCGATCCTGCAAAGGGTTCGGTGCTTGCAGTGTCCGAGGCTTTGACAAACATCGCCCTTGCTCCGCTTGCAAACGGAATCAAGAGCATCTCTCTCAGCGCCAACTGGATGTGGCCTTGCCGCTCACAGGAGGGTGAGGATGCACGCCTCTACCGCGGTGTTGAGGCACTCAGCGATTTCTGCTGCGCACTCAAGATTAACGTACCTACAGGTAAGGACTCTTTGTCAATGACACAGAAGTACCCCGACGGAACAAAGGTAATCAGCCCGGGAACAGTAATCGTTTCTGCAGGTGGTGAGGTTTCCGATGTACGCAAGGTGGTATCTCCTGTAATGGTCAACGAGCCAAAGAGTGCATTCTATCATATCGACTTCAGCTTCGACCACTTGCGTCTTGGCGGTTCTGCTTTTGCGCAGACACTCAACTGCATTGGCGACGATGTTCCGACAGTTGCCAACCCCGAGTATTTTGCCGAGGCATTCGACGCTGTACAGAAACTCGTGAACGCAGGCATTGTAATGGCCGGACACGATATCTCGGCCGGTGGTCTCATCACCACATTGCTCGAGATGTGTTTCGCAAACACAACAGGCGGTATGGAAATCGACCTCAACGGCGTTGTTGAGAAAGACATCGTTAAACTGCTGTTTGCCGAGAACCCGGCATTGGTAATCCAGGTTGCCGACAAGGACAAGTGCCGCATGCAGGAGATTCTTGACGAGGCCGGTATCTGCTTCGTGAAGATTGGTACTCCTTGCGAGAAGCGTCACATTGCTGTTGCTAAGGACAAGCGTACACGCCTGTTCGACATCGACCACTATCGCGATGTATGGTACGACAGCTCATACCTCATGGATCTCAAGCAGAGCTTCAACGGTTGCGCAAGCGAGCGTCTGAAGAACTACAAGAACCAGCCATTGCGTTACCGCTTGCCTTCACGCTTCAGCGGTATGCTCAAGGATTACGGCATGTCGGCCGATCGTCGCGAGAAATCGGGCGTTCGTGCTGCAATCATCCGCGAGAAGGGTACAAACGGCGAGCGTGAGATGGCATACGCTATGCACCTTGCAGGCTTCGATGTCAAGGACGTTACAATGACCGACCTCATCAGTGGTCGCGAGACACTCGACGAGGTTAACTTCATCGTATTCTGCGGTGGTTTCTCTAACTCCGACGTTCTTGGCTCAGCCAAGGGTTGGGCCGGTGGCTTCCTCTTCAATCCAAAGGCAAAGGCAGCGCTCGACCGCTTCTATCAGCGTGAGGATACATTGTCACTGGGTATCTGTAACGGTTGCCAGTTGATGATGGAGCTTAACCTCATCAACCCCGAGTTTGAGGAGCGTGGCCGCATGCTTCACAACAACTCACACAAGTTCGAGTCTTCGTTCGTGGGCGTGAACATTCCACAGAACAACAGCGTTCTCTTCGGTTCGCTCTCTAACAGCCGTCTTGGTGTTTGGGTTGCTCACGGTGAGGGCAAGTTCTCACTCCCATACGATGCCGAGAAGTACAACATTGTTGCACAGTATGCATACGAGGGCTATCCTGCGAACCCCAACGGTTCCGATTTCAATGTTGCAGCCCTTGCAAGTGCAAACGGCCGTCACGTTGCAATGATGCCTCACCCTGAGCGTGCTATCTTCCCATGGCAATGTGCTACATATCCTGCTAATCACTTGGCAGATGATGTGACACCATGGATTGAGATTTTCCGCAATGCTTATAACTGGGTTGCAGAAAAGGTGAAAGGTTAAAGCGGAAATGTAGGGGCAAACCGATGTGTTTGCCCTGGAACCGCGAACGGGTAACAGCGAAAACAACCGCCAATGTGTCGGGCAGACACGCCGGTCTGCCCCTACAGGCAAATGCCGAGCGGGAGCTGCTTCAAGCGCACGGAGTGCGGTTAAAGGTTAAAACTGAATAATGTAACAGGCAAGCATACGTGCTTGCCTGTCTTTTAAATGAAATATATGCCAGCATCTCTCTTTAAACTCTTTACTACATTCTTCCGCATTGGGCTCTTTACCTTTGGCGGTGGATATGCAATGATACCGCTCATCCAGAGCGATGTCGTTGAGCGTAACCGTTGGGTGAAGAAAGAGGAGTTCGTTGATCTATTGGCTGTGGCGCAGGCTGCTCCCGGTGTCTTTGCTGTCAATATGGCTGTTTTCATAGGGTACAGGCAGCGTGGCGTGCGTGGTGCGTTGGCGGCGGCATTCGGTTGCGTGTTGCCGTCGGTGGTCATAATCCTTATGATTGCGCTCTTCTTCCGTCAGTTCCGTAACATCGAGGTGGTGAACAATGTGTTCAAGGGAATACGCCCCGTGGTGGTCGCGCTCATTGCCGTGCCGGTGTTCAATGTGGCAAAGAGTGCAAAGGTGGGGTGGAGCATGGCATGGATTCCTGTGCTATCGGCACTGCTGATTGTCGCACTTGGCGTGTCGCCTGTGTTCGTGATTCTGGTTGCCGGTGTTGCCGGTTATGTATGGGGTAAAATAGGGAGGGAAAAACAATGATTTTCTTTGAACTTCTGTGCTCTTTTCTCATGATTGGCCTCTTCTCCTTTGGTGGAGGCTATGGCATGCTATCTGTCATTCAAGGCGAGGTGGTAACACGCCATGCATGGCTCACAGCGTCGGAGTTTACCGATATTGTGGCTGTGAGCCAGATGACTCCCGGCCCCATTGGGATAAACTCTGCCACCTATGTGGGTTACACCGCTGTGTTCAATGCTACAGGCAGTGAGGTGTTGGCGGTGCTTGGCTCATTGACAGCTTCGCTTGCTGTGATGTTGCCCTCTATCGTGCTCATGCTCATAGTGTGCCGTTTCTTCATGAAATATTACAAGCATCCCAATGTAGAGGCGGTGTTCCGCGTGTTGCGCCCGGCAGTCGTGGGCTTGATTGCATCGGCAGCGCTGCTGCTGATGACCGAGGAGAACTTCGGTTCGCCAACCGAAACCCCGTTGCAGTTCTGGGTTAGCGTCGCGCTGTTTGTTGCTGCATTTGTCGCAATGAAATTCTTTAAGGTAAGTCCAATACTGATATTGGTTCTGGCAGGTGTGTTCGGAGGTGTGTTCTATGGGCTAATATAAGATAAACGGCAAGCTGTGAGGCTTGCCGTTTATCTTATACCAATTTTTCTTTCAAAAACTTTCCTGTGTATGACTTTTCGCATTTTGCGACCTCTTCAGGTGTTCCGCAGGCGACAAGGTTGCCGCCCTCTTCGCCGCCTTCGGGGCCCAGGTCAATGAGATAGTCGGCGCACTTGATAACATCCATGTTGTGCTCAATCACAACCAAAGAGTGTCCGCGTTCGAGCAGGCGCTCGAACGACTTGAGCAGTTTCTTTATGTCATGGAAATGCAATCCGGTTGTCGGCTCGTCAAAGATGAACATTGTGGGGCGGTCGCTCTGGCGGCTCAGGTAGTAGGCGAGTTTCACGCGCTGGTTCTCACCGCCCGAAAGGGTTGATGATGACTGTCCCATCTTGATGTAGGCAAGTCCTACATCCTGCAATGGCTGCAGGCTCTCGGCAATGCGCTTCTGTCCATGCTCCTGGAAGAAATTTATGGCGTCGCCAATGGTCATCTCAAGTATGTCGTGTATGTTCTTGCCGTGGAATTTCACCTCCAGAATCTCGTTCTTGAAACGCTTGCCGTGGCATGCCTCGCACTCGAGCTTCAGGTCGGCCATAAACTGCATGGATACGGTGATTGTTCCCTCGCCCTTGCACTCGTCGCAACGACCGCCGTCAGCGTTGAACGAGAAGTGTCCTGCACCGAACTTCATCTGCTTGGCAAGTGGTTGCTGCGCGAACAGATGGCGTATGTCGTCATATACCTTGAGGTAGGTGACGGGGTTCGAGCGTGATGATTTGCCTATGGGGTTTTGGTCTATGAACTCGACTCCGCACAACTGTTTCAGTGCTCCCTCAACGCCCTCGCACTGTCCGGGTGCATCGCACACATTGCCAAAGTGGCGCATGAGCGAGCGGTATAGTATGTTGCGCACCAGTGTCGATTTGCCCGAACCGCTGACACCGCTCACCACGGTGAATGTGTTCAGCGGTATATTGACATCAATGCCTTTGAGGTTGTTCTCCCTTGCTCCTTTTATAATAATGCTGTTGTTCGATGTGCGACGGTGCTTGGGGATGTCGATGGTCTCCTCTCCAAGCAGGTATTTTACCGTGTAGCTGTTGCTGCCCGGTGCAATGTCGGCAAGGTCGCCGCGATAGACGATGTTGCCGCCGTATGAACCGGCCTTGGGACCTACATCTATGATATAGTCGGCTGCGCGTATGATTTCCTCGTCATGCTCAACCACAACGACTGTGTTGCCCAGGTCACGCAGGCGGTAGAGTACACTGATGAGACGGTCGGTATCGCGGCTATGGAGTCCGATGCTTGGCTCGTCAAGGATGTAGAGCGAACCTACCAATGCACTGCCAAGTGATGTTACAAGGTTTATGCGCTGGCTCTCGCCGCCCGAGAGGGTGTTGCTCAAGCGGTTGAGCGTGAGATAGCCAAGGCCTACATCCAACAGGCACTCCACGCGACTGCGTATCTCGGTGAGTATTCGCTTGGCAATGGCTGCGTCGTGCTCGTCGAGTACAAGGTTGTCGAAGAACTCTTTTAGTCTTGTAACGGGCATCTCTATGAGTTCGGTGATGCTTGTGCCGCCTACCTTTACATAGCTTGCCTCTTTTTTCAGTCTTGTACCACGGCATGTGGGGCAGATGGGCTTGCCACGGTAGCGTGCAAGCATTACGCGGTACTGTATCTTGTACTGGTTGGCCTTGACCATGTTGAAGAAGTTGTCGATGCAGATGCCCTCGCCGTACTCCTCAATCCATGGACCTTTGTGCCACAGATAGTCCTTCTGTTCCTGTGTAAGGTTGTAATATGGTTCGAAGATGGGGAAATCGTCCTGTGGCGCGCGACGGCAGAACTCGGTCTTCCACTCGCCCATTTTGTCTCCACGCCAGCAGAACACGGCACCGTCATACACGCTCAGCGTCTTGTTGGGGATGACAAGGTCCTCGTCTATGCCCACAATGCGTCCGAAACCCTCGCAGTCGGGGCAGGCACCAATGGGCGAGTTGAACGAGAACATCTGTTCCGTAGGTTCCTCGAACTCCATACCGTCGGCCTCGAAGCGTATGCTGAAGCTATGTGGTTTCTCCTCGTCCATGAACTGCAGCAGGCATGTGCCGTTGCCTTCGTAGAACGCGGTCTCGGCCGAGTCGAGCAGGCGACTTGTTGCTTCGTTGCTGTAGTTTACGGCCAAGCGGTCGATAAGCAGTGCCGGGTTGTCGCCCTTCTTCGGGGTATATTCCTCAATGTGTATAATCTCTTTACCTATTGCCACGCGAGTGAATCCCTGTTGCAGGTATATCTGCATCTGCTGCTCAAGGGTGCGTCCCTTGCGCTGCGGTATCGGGGCAAGCAATAGGAAACGGGTTCCTTCGGGGCGGCTCTGCATGCAGGTCACAAGGTCTTCGGGGGTGTCTTTCTTGACAAGCTTGCCGCTTATTGGGGAATAGGTCTTGCCAATGCGTGCATACAGGAGTTTCAGGTATTCATAAATCTCGGTTGATGTGCCCACCGTTGAGCGTGGATTGCGATTGTTGACCTTCTGCTCAATGGCAATGGCAGGCGGAATGCCCTTGATGAAGTCGCACTCGGGCTTGTTCATCTGCCCAAGGAACTGGCGGGCATATGATGACAGCGACTCTACATAACGGCGCTGTCCCTCGGCATACAGCGTGTCAAAGGCAAGCGATGACTTGCCCGAGCCTGACAGGCCTGTTATGACAACGAACTTGCCACGCGGAATCTCAACATCTACATTCTTCAGGTTATTGACGCGTGCGCCCTTTATTGTTATGCTTTTGCTGCCGTCCATCTCTGTTTGGGATTATTTTTGCGAATTTACAAAAAAAACGTGCACATTGTTCCCGTTTGTACAAAAATAGAGCCAATGCCGCTGTTAAATGTTCTTATATACGATAAAAAATGGTTATCTTTGCAACTGAAAACAAATAGATTATACATATATGCGATTGAAACGATTTTCTTTTCTGGTGATGTTGCTTTCGTTGTTCTCATTTGCAGTGCAGGCGAAGGTTACCGATAACCCCAAGCGCGAGTTCCGCGGAGCGTGGATACAGGCTGTGAACGGCCAGTTCACGGGCATGGGAGAGGCTGAGATGAAAAAATATCTTGTCGGTATGCTCGACAATCTCCAGAAGGTGAATGTGAATGCTGTCATTTTCCAGGTACGTGTAGAGGGCGATGCCTTGTATGAGTCACGTTACGAGCCTTGGAGCCGTTTTCTCACCGGCGTTCAGGGAAAATCTCCGGGTTGGGATCCGCTGGCTTTCATGGTCGAGGAGTGTCACAAACGCAATATGGAACTGCATGCATGGATAAATCCTTACCGTGCCCGTACAAAGACAACAAAGAGCGTGGCTGCGAATCACCCAAGTGCGAAACGTCCGGGTGACTTCATAAAATATGATGGTATGTTGTTCTTCAATCCTGCATTGCAGAGCAACCGCGACCACATCTGTGGTATCGTGCGCGATATTCTGTACCGTTATGATGTTGACGGTCTTCACATTGATGACTATTTCTATCCTTATCCTGCTGCAGGCAAGGAGTTTGACGATGAGGCCTGGTTCAAGAAGAGCAAGGCTACAGACAAGGATAAATGGAGAAGAGAGAACGTAAATCATCTTATTTACCAGCTTCACAAAACCGTACGCGAGGTAAAGCCTTGGGTGAAGTTCGGCGTCTCTCCATTCGGTATATACCGCAATGACAAAAGTTGGGAGTTCGGCAGCAAGACGAATGGTCTGCAGTGTTATGATGACCTGAATGCCGATGTGCTTTACTGGATAGAGCAGGGCTGGGTCGATTATTGCATTCCACAGGTATATTGGGAAATTGGTCACAAGGCTGCCGATTATGAGGAACTTGTACAATGGTGGGCAAAATATGCCGCGAAGCGTCCTTTGTATATTGGACAGGACGTGCAGCGCACGGTAAAGGCGAAGGATGCCGGCAGCCCGACAGGCAACCAGCAGGTCGAGAAGTATGAATTGCAGCGTGCACAGGGCAACATACAGGGCTCTTGTTTCTGGGATGCGGCGTCGGCAGCCAATAATGTTGACGGCTATCGCGATTACCTCGCTAAAGGTATCTATCGTTACCCGGCACTTATGCCCGTTTACGATTTCATTGACAACAAGGCACCTGCAAAGGTCAAGGGTGTCAGGCTGATTGAAGACGGCAACAGCAATGTGCTTGTGTGGGTGCTTGGCAAGAAAGCCGACAAGGATGAGATGAATGCTCCTCACCGTTTTGTCGTCTATCGTTTTGCCAAGGGCGAAAAGGTTGACTTGGATAATCCCAAGAATATTGTGGCAATAACATCAAAGCCTTTCTACAAGTTGCCAAAGGGTACAAGGGGTAAATACACCTATGTCGTTACGGTTCTTGACCGCATGCAGAACGAGTCAAAGGGTGTAAAGTGTAAAGTGAAACTCTGAAGCCATGGAGCAACTGGAGATTTTTGAGGTCACCGAGGCCTGTGTCTGTTATGTGGAGCCTATGAACCGCCTGCTTGCGCAGCTGTCGTCATCAGGTATAAGCATTACGCTTGACCAACTACAGGAATTGGTCGCCAACAAGGCATCACATCTTTTCCTTGCACGGTATAATGGCGCGATTGTGGCAATGCTTACACTTGGCGAATATCTCGCCCCCACAGGCCGCAAGATGTGGATCGAGGATGTGGTGGTGGATGCCTCGGTTCGTGGTCACTCCTTTGGCCGTGCAATGGTAGAGCATGCAATAGAATATGCCAAAGGCTTGGGCACCGGAACATTGATGCTCACCTCGCGACCGTCGCGTGTGGCAGCCAATGCGTTGTATCGTTCGTGCGAGTTTGAGCAGAAGGAGACTAATGTGTATGTGAAGCATATTTGAAAAAGGAGCAAGATGCCGCGGCATCTTGCTCCTTTTTCAAATATGCTGTTCAACAAATCCCTTTCTCTGTCTTTTTCAGGTTGTTGAAAAGTGCCAGTTGAGCACGGTGCTTTGCCATGGCGATAGTGCATTGTACTCTCTTGGGGTCTGTCTCATTCAAAGCGCTTTTGCTTTTTATGTATTCCCAGATCTGTGGTGCTGCTTCCATAATGCTATGGCCGTCAATGACAAGTAGTTGCAGTATTGTCCGGTCGCGCTCATTGAGCATGTTGAAGGCTTTCCATATTTGTGGGTTGCTGTAATGCCTCTCTTCTTCGTTGCTTATCTGGGCAAATTGTTCGTATGTCTCTTGTGATGATATTGATACAAAAAGTTTACAGGACTGTTTTTCCTTTAGTTGTTTCCTGACAAAGTGATTGGTTGTACAATAAGCCAGGTAGGTCGATAGCGATGCTCCATTCCTGTTTTTCCATTTGCGTAACACGTCCCAGTCGTTGTTTGATATAAATTCATAGAATTCTCCCCACAACTCTTTTTCACTCTTGTTGTTGCAAATGTTCGCAGAGATGTGTCTTAGAATCTTACGGCATATTTTTGTGAGAAAAAAGTGGAACAACTTCTCATCAGCAGGTATAGCTGTCAGTCTTTCGACGAGCTCCTGATCGCTCAGAAGAGCGTAAATTTTGATATTATTTGCCATGTTGCTGTATTTATGACGCACCAACATTGTGCGTGACTAACTGCGAATATAGTATAAAACAGAGCGAAAAGGAAGTAAAATGCCACATTTCTTTCTAAGACGCAGAAAATATTCTAACGATTTGTGTAAAAGTCAAAAGCATCATAAACATCCTCTTTGCTGCATCTGTGTGTTTCGGGTTGTGCATTTTTGTTGAGTAGGATGACTTCAGACAGTTGTTCTTCTTGCATACGGGCGAAAATGGTGTCATACATTTCACAGTTGAATGAAAAACGGCTGTAGTTCTCTTGTATATAATGTACGAATGTGTGCAACCTTGATGTGGAAAATTGGGCAATAATTGCCGAAAGGAAAAGTGAACATGTGTATGCAGCAATGGTCACCTCGCTTTTTCCGCTGTTATATAATGAAGAGAATGCTGTGAAGAACGGCTCTCCGAATCCATCGGGCGGTGGCGCTCCTGTTATCCTTTCAAATTCTCTTGCAAAGCTGTTCATATCCGCTGGTCTCTTCTATTGCTGCAAATATAGTGCATGATAAACAAAAGTAGATGTTCATGTTCTCTTTATTTTTCTTAATTTTGTACCTTGTTTAAACTTTTTGTATAAAAAGCAGTCAAAAGTATAATGCAGAATAAAATTGATAAAGATATATGAGAAAAAGTTTGTTGTTTTTGTTGTTGCTTTTTTCCACTCTTGCCTTTGCGCAGAAGAAAGAGGGAACATTGTCTGGCGAGATTTACCTGAAGGAGAGCGGTGAACCTTTGGTTGCAGCTTCGGTTCAGATGTTCTCTCTGCCCGATTCTGTCTTCAAGACAGGTGTGGCAAGTGACCTTGACGGCAAGGTCAATCTGAAGGTACAGGCCGGTAAATACTTTGTGCGCATATCATATGTCGGCTGCAAGACTGTTGAGAAGGATGTGACAATAGAGAAAGGCAAGGTTTGTGAACTTGGCAGGATTGAGATGCTACAGCAGGGAAAGATGCTCGACGATGTTGTCATAAGCGAGGAGGTTCCGCCTGTTGTCGCTTCCGAGGATACTCTGGTGTTCAACACAGCGGCATTCCGTGTTGCCGAGGGCTCCATGCTCGAGGAACTCATAAAGAAATATCCGGGTGTTGACATTGCCGAGGATGGAACAATCAAGATAAACGGCAAGACGGTGAACCGTATCCTCATGAAGGGTAAGGATTTCTTTGGCACAGACAAGGATATTGCATTGAAGAATATATCTGTCGATGCCGTCGATAAGGTTAAGTTCTATGATAAGAAGAGTGACTTTACCCGTATGACAGGAATTGATGATGGTGAGGAAGAGACCGTGCTCGACCTGCAGATGAAAAAGGGTGTTGCCGATGGTTTCTTCTCGAATACCGATGCCGGTGGCGGTGCCGATTTCGATGCCGAGCACCTTCTCTATCGCCTGCGCAACACAACAAGCTACTACAACGACGATGCACAGTACACTCTTGTGCTGTCGGCAAACAACGTGGGTGACCAGGGCTTCTCCGATGGCCGTGGTTTCGGCGGTTTCGGCCGCAGTGGAATATCATCACCCAAGCGTGCCGGTTTCAACTTCGCATACGAGAACGAGAAGATTGAGTTTGGCGGTAACGTGCGTGGCGACCATGTTAGTAACGACGTGAAGAGCTGGACCTCGACCGAGACATTCATGCCACAGATTGACCGAAACCAGTTCTCAAACGGCCGCAGCACAAGCTTGAACGGCATAATGAACCTGAACGCAAGTTTCCGTTTCGAGTGGAAACCTGATACAATGACAAATATCATCCTTACTCCAAATGTCAGCTATTCGAACAACGACTTTTGGAACGAGAGCCACACGGCAACGTTCAACGAGAATCCGTTCGAATATGAGACGGATTATGCCAAGGAATCGTATGGCGACGTGTCGGATGAATTGAAGAGCATCGCGGTCAATGAAAATGTGTACGAATCGTTGTCTATGGGTGAAAACCGATCTGTAAGCGCGAGATTGCAGGTAAACCGCAGATTGGAAAAGCCCGGACGTAATATCACATTGCGAGGCAACTACTCTTATTCTGACAGCAAGAGCGAGAGCTTCTCTTTGAATGACGCGAACTATTATCAGGTATCCGGCATGGCTACACGTCAGCAGCGCTTCTCGACAACACCCGGCAAAAACTGGAACTACAGCCTCAATTTGAGCTATACCGAGCCATTGTTGAAGAACCTCTTCCTGCAGCTCAGTTACGGCTATAACCAGAGCTACAAGAACAGCGACCGTGCGACATATAACTTTGACGAGCTTGCCGATTACATACTTGAGGTAAGCCCCGATTTCACACGTCCGACATTGCCTGCCGACCTGGCTCCATATCTTGACAAGGACCTGAGCCGCTATTCGACATACCGCACCCAAAGACACGAGGCCGGCGTGACATTCAGATATGTTACCGAAAAGATGAACCTGAATGCCGGTGTGACATGGTTGCCGCAGCAGACCGAACTTGACTATAAATATCAGGGTGTTGATACCCTGTTTACACGCAATGTGCTAAATTATGTGTCGCCTAACATCCGTTTCCGCTACAAGTGGTCGAAGCAGACAATGCTTAACATCCGTTACCGTGGTTCTACATCGCAGCCATCAATGACCGATTTGATTGATATCACTGATGACTCTAACCCATTGAACATTACAAAGGGTAATCCAGGGCTGAAGCCTTCGTTCTCTAACAACGTGAATGCGAATTTCAACACCTACAACACCGATGCACAGCGCGGTATCAATGTGTTTGCAGGCTATTCGAACACAATCAATGCCATTACGCGCAAGGCTACATATAATGAGGAAACCGGTGCCACAACAACACAGCCCGAGAATATCAACGGTAACTGGAACGCCAATGCTGGTTTCGTCTTCAACTCGGCAGTGCCGGCGAACACCAAGTTTACCTACAGCACATTCACCGATGGCGGTTACTCCGAGTGGGTGTCATACATAAGTATGCAGGGTGTGCAGGGTAGCGTGAAGAGCATTGCAAAGACTGTGAACGTGAGCGAGCGCCTGACTGCAAACTACCGTGCCGACAACTTCGACATTTCACTCAACGGTTTCGTGCGTTACTCACATTCGAAGTCAACAGCGCAGCCTGAGGACAAGATGAACGTGTTCAACTTCTCTTATGGCCCAAGCGTGAACTACACATTGCCTTGGTACAACATAAAGATTTCGACCAACCTCTCAATGAGCAGCCGTCGTGGTTACAGCGACCCCAAAGCAAACACCGACGAACTTCTATGGAATGCACAAGTTTCGGCAAGTTTCCTTCCAAAGAATGCCCTGACCGTCTCTCTCCAGTTGTTTGACATTCTGCAACAGCAGAGCAACATAAGCCGTGTTGTTGACGCGCTCTACCGCAGGGATTCAGAGAGTAATGCGATATACAGCTATGGTATGTTGAACCTCTCATATAAGTTCAACAACACCGGTGGAAATGACAAGAAGGGTAAGGGAGCCCGTGAATATGGCATGCCTCCGGCAGGAATGACACCTCCGGCGGGAATGATGCCTCCGGGCGGAAGAAGGCCTTTCTGATAGGGTAAATCTTAAAAGAGACAAAAAACAACAGTTTTTGTCTCTTTTTTATTTCTTTATGTTTATCTTCGCAGAAACATGATTGTAGAATGAGTTGGAATAATGCTGCCATAATGGGTTTGCTCTACTGGTTATACTGGATAGTAGTTATATTCATTATGATCAGGATAATGCTTAGGAATCGTGATACCGTAAAGACACTTGCGTGGATTATGGTATTCGTTTTCATACCCTTTCTCGCTCTGCTTCTCTATTTCTTCTTCGGACGTGATACCCGTAAAAAGAGGTTGGCCGGAAAACGGCTGTTGTCGCAGATAAAACAACGAAGTACCTTGCAGGTGAATAGTGATGCAAAGGGTTTGATACAGCCTGAATTCCAGTCTCTTGCTACATATTTCGAAAACAGTTCATCGGCGGCATTACTTACTGTCGATGAGGCTGAGGTGTTGTGTGATACTTCAATTTTTGCCGACCGCCTTTTTGAGATGGTTTCAACGGCTGAAGACCATATTCACTTGCAGTTTTATATTTTTGAGAATGACGAGTTCGGTCGCTGTCTGCGTGATGCGCTCATTGCAAAGGCAAGGCAGGGGGTTGAGGTGAGGTTGATATATGACAGCGTGGGGTGTTGGAAAGTTGGCAATGACTTTTTTGAGAGTATGCGCTGTGCCGGAGTATATGTGGAGTCTTTCCTGAAAGTGAAATTCCCACTTCTCTCTAACAGGTTCAATTACCGTAACCACAGGAAGATTGTTGTGGTTGATGGTAAGGTTGGGCTCATTGGCGGATGTAATATTGCAGACCGTTATATAAAAGGTGTTAATGGGATGGAGTGGCGTGACACGATGTTGTTGTTGCGTGGTATGGCTGTCAATGGCTTGCAGTCTTCGTTCCTGATAGACTGGTACTTCGCAAACCGTACCATGCTTAGTGGAAAACGTTATTTCCCGGTAATGGACAGTTGCGGCAACTCGTTTGTCCAGGTTGTGACGTCAAATCCTGTCGGCGCCGTAAGGGCTATTGCCGGTGGTTATGTAAAGGTCTTGTCGCAAGCAAAGGGATATGTCTATCTGCAGACACCATATTTCATGCCTGATGAACTTTTCTTGCAGTCGTTAAAGAATGCATCAATGTCGGGCGTGGATGTGAGACTTATGATACCTGAGAAATCGGATAGTACCATTGCTGATTATGCAGCAATGTCATATCTTGGCAGTCTGTTGGACTCGGGTGTGAAAATCTATCTGTATCGTGGTGGAATGTTGCACAGCAAGACTGTTGTCTGCGATGACTATTTGTCTTCCATTGGCTCTACTAATCTTGATTTCAGGAGCTTTTTCTATAATTTTGAGGTGAGCGCATTCGTCTATGACAAGAAAGTTGCTCACGAGCTTAGGGAGTGTTTCCTTTGTGACCAGAGACAGTGCCGCCAGCTTACGGCAAACGAATACCGTCAGCGCTCTTTCTTCAAGCGATGCGCTGAATCGTTTATCAAACTGTTCTCTCCGCTTTTGTAATGCCTGTGATACCGGCTGTTCAGAGTGAGTCGAGTTCCTGCTTTATTCCCAACAACTCGTTCTTTATCCTTTTCAAACGGTCTATTACATCGCTGTTTGTCTCGGCAGTCTCCTTTGCGCCACCGTTCTTCAGCTGTTTCTTTGCACCTGCAAGTGTGAGCTTGCGCTCCTTTACGAGGTGGACAATAGTGCGTAGTGTCTTTATATCCTCCTTGGTGTAACGACGCACGCCGTTTGCGCCCTTGTATGGTGATACCTGTGGAAACACACTCTCCCAATAGCGGAGTGTTGTCTCTGTTACAGAAAGTTCTGTTGCTACCTCCTTTATGGAGTAGTACATCTTCAGGTCTTTGTTTTGGTTAAGTGCCATATCCGGGCTGTTTATGTTCTATTGAATGTGTTAGTCGTATATTTTTCCGTGATTTTCGGCCATTTGGAGCATCTGGTCATATCCATCGGCGTCCAAATCGTCAAAGTAGTAGTTTATCGGGTTTACATGGTTGCCCTTGTAAATAACTTCGTAGTGCAGGTGGGGACCGGTGCTCTTTCCCGAATTCCCGCTGAGTGCAATCTGTTCTCCGCGCACGACCTTTTGCCCCTTCTTTACAAGGAACTTCTTGTCGAGTAGGTGTGCGTAGAGGGTCTTGTATCCATATCCGTGGTCGATGACAACGGTGTATCCGTATCCCGACATCCATTTGGCGTTCTCGACAACTCCGTCGGCAGTGGCATATACAGGCGTCTTCTTGTCACAGGAGAAGTCCATGCCCTTGTGGAATGTGCGCACATTATAAACTGGGTCAATTCTGTAGCCGTATCCCGATGCCGTGCGTTTGAGGTCTTCGTTCTTGATGGGTTGTATCTGGGGGATGTGGCTCAGTCTTGTCTTGGAATCCTTGTCGAGCGCTACGATCTCATCAAATGACTTTATCTGCATGTATAACTGCTTCTCGAGCAGGTCAATCTTCTGTGTGGTCTCGACAAGCAGCTCGGAGTTCTCCATTTTCAACAGTTCGTCATATCTGTTTGTGCCTCCATAACCGGCATTGCGTACATCGGACGAGATTGGTTCTGCCTCAAGCATTACCCTGTACAGGTTGTCGTCGCGCTGCTGTATGTCCTGCAGGACCAGCATGGCGTCATCAATGCGCTTTGACAGAATCTTGTATTGTGCAAGAATCTGGGAATCGTTTTCGAGTTTTTCTACAGACGGCTTGTCTATAAAAAAGTGGAATGCAAGAAATGAACCGCCGCCGAATATGATGAAAAGTATAGCGCTACGCAGGTTGGTCAGAAACTTTTGTGCGAAGTTCGGATAGACGCGGTCGTATGTTCTTGTGTCGGGATTGAATATGTAGTATTTCTTTCGCATTGAATTCCTTTGATATGACAAAAATAGTAAATGCTCTCTTTTTTTCCAAATAATATTTGTCCAAAGCATGCTTTGGCTGCAAAGAATGGTGTGAGGTGTTAATAATATTGGCTTTGACAGCTGATAATTCCCTAAAATGTTGTAAATTTGCGAAACTTTGCGCGTGTGCGCGAGACTTTTGAAATACGGATAAATTAAACAAACAGTAATATGCTCACATCGAAAGAAATTAGAGATTCATTCAAAAAGTTTTTTGAAGAGAAGGGACATCTCATTGTTCCTTCGGCACCAATGGTTGTGAAGGATGACCCGACACTGATGTTTACCAATGCCGGTATGAATCAGTTCAAGGATATTATTCTTGGTAATGCTCCGGCAAAGAGCAAGCGTGTCGCGGACTCGCAGAAGTGCCTTCGCGTAAGCGGTAAGCATAATGATCTTGAGGAGGTTGGTCACGATACATATCACCACACAATGTTCGAGATGCTCGGCAACTGGTCTTTTGGTGACTATTTCAAGGAGGATGCCATCAACTGGGCTTGGGAGTATCTGACACAGGTTGTAAAGCTCGACCCTGAGCGTATGTATGCAACAGTGTTTGAGGGTTGCGAGGCTGAGGGCCTTGCCCGCGACAACGAGGCTGCTGCAATTTGGGAGAAGCACCTGCCTGTAGATCGCATTATCAACGGAAACCACAAGGACAACTTCTGGGAAATGGGCGATACCGGTCCATGTGGTCCATGTTCAGAGATTCACATCGATCTCCGCAGCGACGAGGAGAGAGCAAAGATCAACGGCCGTGACCTTGTGAACGGTTCACATCCCCAGGTGATTGAGATATGGAATCTTGTGTTCATGCAGTTCAACCGCATGGCCGACGGTCACCTCGAGGAACTCCCAGCAAAGGTAATCGATACCGGTATGGGCTTTGAGCGTCTTTGCATGGCACTCCAGGGAAAGCAGTCGAACTATGATACCGATGTTTTCCAGCCAATCATCAAGGCTATCGGCGAAATCTCGGGCAAGGCTTATGGAAACGATGCACAGGTTGACGTTGCTATGCGCGTAATTGCCGACCATATACGTACAATTTCGTTCTCAATCACTGATGGTCAGCTTCCTTCAAATGCAAAGGCCGGTTATGTAATCCGCCGTATTCTGCGCCGTGCAGTGCGTTACGGTTACACATTCCTTGGTCAGAAGCAGGCGTTCATGTACAAGCTCGTTCCGGCACTCATTGAGAATATGGGTGATGCTTATCCCGAACTCAATATGCAGCAAGAGCTCATTACAAAGGTTATCAAGGAGGAGGAGGACTCATTCCTTCGTACTCTTGAGACCGGTATGGGCATGCTTGACAAGATTATTGCAACAGCAAAGGCTGCCGACAATAGTGAAATCAGCGGTGTTGAGGCGTTTACACTCTACGATACATTCGGTTTCCCAATCGACCTTACACAGCTCATTCTACGTGAGAGCAACCTCACAGTGAATATGGAGCAGTTCGACGAGGAGATGCAGAAGCAGAAGTCGCGTGCGCGCAATGCAGCAGTAGTGGAGAATGGTGACTGGGTTACAGTCAGCGAGGGCGAGAGCGTGTTTGTGGGTTATGACAACACCGAGTGCGCTACATCAATCCTTCGTTACCGCCAGACAAAGCAGAAGAACCAGACATTCTATCAGATTGTACTCAAGGAGACTCCTTTCTATGCCGAGAGCGGTGGTCAGGTAGGTGATACCGGTTTCCTTGTGTGTGGCGATGAGCGCATTGAGGTTGTTGATACAAAGAAGGAGAACAATCTTCCAATCCACATAACAAAGCAGTTGCCAGCCGACCCTGCAGCAGGGTTTGTTGCCGAGGTTGACAAGGCGAAGCGTGCAGCTTGTGCGGCAAACCACTCTTGTACCCACTTGCTCGATCAGGCTCTGCGTCAGGTGCTTGGTACTCATGTTGAGCAGAAGGGTTCACTTGTGACCCCCGATGGCATCCGTTTCGACTTCTCTCACTTCCAGAAAGTTACAGACGAGGAGATTGAGCAGGTTGAGCGCATTGTGAACGCACGCATCCGCGAGAATATTCCTTTGACCGATTTCCGCAATATCCCCATCGAGGAGGCAAAGAAGCTTGGTGCAATTGCGTTGTTCGGCGAGAAGTATGGCGACCACGTACGCGTTGTACAGTTCGGTTCTTCTATCGAGTTCTGTGGTGGTACACACGTAGCGGCTACCGGTAACATCGGTATGGTGAAGATTGTCAGCGAAAGCTCTGTTGCAGCCGGTGTACGCCGTATTGAGGCTATTACAGGCGAAGCTCTTGAGAACCACAACTATAAGTTGCAGAATCTTTTGAAGGAGATTCAGGCTTTGTTCAACAATGTTCCTAACCTTAAGGCTACAATTGTGAAGTCAATTGCCGAGAATGCTGAACTCAAGAAGGAGATTGAGGCTTATGCGAAGGAGAAAGCTGCAATGGTCAAGGCCGATCTTCTTAAGGAAATTAAGGATTTCAATGGCATGCGCTACATCAGTGCAGTACTTCCATTGGCACCTGCAACAGTAAAGGACATCGTGTTCATGTTGCGTCAGGAGCAGGCCGAGAACCTGCTTGTTGTAGTGGGTAGTGTTTACAATGAGAAGCCACAGTTGACAATCTCTGTCAGCGCAGACCTTGTGGAGAAGGGTTTGAATGCAGGCAAGATTGTTGGTCTGGCTGCACGTGAGATGCAGGGTGGCGGTGGCGGTCAGGCGCACTTTGCTCAGGCAGGTGGAAAGAATCCTGCGGGCGTAACTGCTGCAATCGACAAGGTGTTTGAGATTATCAAGGGATAATATTTGAACCCTAATCCAAATAAGAAGATGGGAGCGGCAATTGCCGCTCCCATCTTCTTATTGTTCTTTCCAATTTACCAGATAAAGTTTCTCGCTTGCACGCGTGAATGCCGTATATAGCCAGCGGTAATAATCGGGGTTTATCATCTCTTCGCTGATATATCCTTGGTCTATGAATACGTGTTTCCACTCACCTCCTTGTGCCTTGTGGCAGGTTACAGCATATCCATATTTTACCTGCAAGGCATTATAATAAGGGTTCTTGCGTATCTCTTCCATGCGTTTTCGCTTTGAGCGAATCTCAGGGTAGTCTTCCCATACTGCGTTGAAAAGCTTTTCGTTCTCCTCTCTTGTAAGTGATGGCGATTCACTCGTCAATGTGTTCAGCATAATCTTTACATCTATCTCGCAATCTTCATAGTCTATCAATGATAAGGTGACGTCGGCAAAACGGAATCCGTACATCTCCTCCGTTCCATGTACGCGTACAATTTCTGCCATGTCTCCGTTTGCAATGAAGTCGAGTTTCTCGAGCAAAGCCTTCTCATCCTTGCCCAACATATCGCGCCAATAGTAGTTGTTCTTGACGATCATGAGCATGTCGCCACGGCTCAGTTCTTCCTCACGGTAAAGGATGCGCCGGCGTATGCCTTCGTTATATACATTGGCGCGTTTGTTCGAACGGCACAGGATTATTGTTTCATTGGTACCGGCCTTGTCGTAACAGTTCTCGATAGCTTCAATGAGTTCTTCGCCATGAACGCTGCCGATGTCTGTAAACCCTTTCATTCTTACTACCGGCAAATCGTAGGTATCTTCCTGCTCAATCCTTTCTCTCAGCATTGTGGCGTTGAATAAAATTCCGGAACCGTCGAGTTGGCGCATTACTTGCTTTAGTTCTATTTTTGTCACGTTCAGGAACATCGAATACAGGTAGCTCTCTGTCAATGCCGATGATTCATACTCTCCGACAGGTGGTAGCTGTGCTGTGTCTCCAAGCAACAGCATGTAGCAACCATGTCCCGAATATACAAATTCTATCAGGTCGTCAAGCAGTCCGCCGGAGCCTGTCGTCACATTGTTTTCATTTGAAATCATGGATGCTTCATCAACGATGAACAAGGTATTCTGCATTCTGTTCTCGCTGAGTGTGAATACGGAGCTGTCCATAATGGATTTTTGCCGGTATATGCATTTGTGGATGGTGTGTGCGCTTCTTCCCGAGTAGGACGAAAACACCTTAGCTGCTCGTCCTGTAGGGGCAAGCAACACTGTTTTGCGCTCAAGCTGTTCCATGGTTCGCACAAGTGCCGAGATGAGAGAGGTCTTTCCTGTACCGGCATATCCGCATAGCAAAAAGACTTTACGTCCGTCATCGGATAAAATGAAATCCGATAACTTCTCTATAGTTTTTTCCTGTTCAACTGTTGCTTTGAACGGGAAATTTAATTTAATTTGCGAAGTTAAATATCTATTTATCACTTTTATTGGTAAAAAAAAGTATATAAGAAAGGTATATTCGTTTTTTTATCTTATTTTTGTGACACGAAAATAATTAAATAAAAAGATATAACAATGAAAAAAGTATTAAATGTGGCTTTGTTGGTTATCGTCGCTGCGCTTATCTATGCAAACTTCGGTAGCGTGACTTCTCCACTGAAATTTGAAGATGACCGACTCAAACGTGACAACGTGGTTATAGACCGTCTTATCGACATTAGAACCGCTCAGGTTGAGTATCGTGCACAGAATGGCAAATATGCTGCAACTTTTGACGAGCTGATCAAGTTCCTCGAGGGACGCATGGAGGTTGTAAACAAGAACTACCTTCTGAATGACTTGCAGTTGCAGCTTGTGCGTGACTTCAAGATTGAAGATACAAATCCTGCCGATAAAGAGAATATGACTTTCTCCGAGGATGAGGCTGACCGCATTGTGCTCAATCTGATAGCAGATTCAAAGAATGACAGCAAGCAGGCAAAGAAGAATATTGCAATTAGCCGACTCAAGAAGTTGGATGATTTGTACAAGAGCGAGACAGCGCCAGGTTTGAAGATTGCCAAGGCTTTCCGTCGTGATACAACCTACCGCGCATACGTTGATACATTGTTCCACAATGTAAACTACGATCTCCAGCAGTTGAGATATATCCCATTCAGCGATGATGGCAATGGCAGACCTGTCGAGTTCTACATGAAGGCCGATAGTATTCAAACAAGTTCTGTAAACAAGGCCGGTGGTTACATTCCGGTATTTGAAGCTCGTGCAGACTTTATACAGTATCTTCAGGGCTTGAACAAACAGGAACTTGACAACTATCTCTTGCAGGTCAAGACTAAAGGTACAGAATTCCGTGAGGAACTTATTCTGGACAAGAAGACTGGTGAACCGATGATGGGTGATAATGGTCCTCTCAAGAACCGTATTCCATGTCGCAAGGTTGGTGATGTTACAAAGAACAACAACAATGCCGGTAACTGGCCAAACAGATGATAAAGGATAACTTTGACAATAGAACATTATCCATTCGTATAAGTACGGATGGATTTTGTTTTTGCAGCTATATCCCATCAGTTCCAGATTCGTTGAAATATTTTTTCTACAAGACCGAGAAGGATTTAACGCTCACAGCCAACCTGCAGAAAGCTGTTGAGCTGTGTCCGTTCGTTTCGGGAAGTGAGAGATATGATATAAAGGTCATTGTGGAGAGTGATGAATTTACGACCATACCTGTTGAGTTTGACGATAAACAGTGTTACAAGACCTATTACCGTCATTGTTTCCCAAAGAATGACAACCGTGTAGAGATTGTGGCAAACAGGCTCAATGCCCAAGGGTTGACACTGCTTTTTCCGGTGGAAAAGGCGTTGTATGAGCATCTGCAGAAAATGGGTGACGTGACATACTATTCGTCAATAAGTATTCTGCTGGGGCTTATGACAAGAAAGCCTGTTGAGGAGAAACGATATATGCTTGCATTTTATCAAGGTAACCTTGCCATGTATATATCCATGCAGGACGGTATCCTGCAATTAGCCAATGCTTTCCGCAGCGATAGCGGACAGGATGGGATATACTATCTTCTGAGCATCTGGAAAGAGCTGGGGCTTTCTCAAGAGGACGATGCCCTCTATCTTTGCGGTGACTCTTCCGTTGAGGCGAACATCATGACCATCGGGCGCTTCATTAAAAGAAACAAGCGCCTTAATGCCAATGCGCTGTTCCCCTCTACATTGTTGAATAAAATGGAAGGAATACCTTTCGATTTGCAGACATTGATACTATGCGAATAATAAGTGGAAAATATAAGGGACGTCATTTTGATGTTCCACGCAATTTCAAGGCACGTCCTACAACCGATTTTGCCAAGGAGAACCTCTTCAATATCCTAAATAATATGGTGGACTATGAAGAGATGACAGTGCTTGACTTTTTCGCAGGCACGGGTAGCATCAGCCTTGAGTTTCTGTCACGTGGTTGCAAGGCTGTGACATCGGTGGAGATGGATACCATGCACGCAGCGCATCTTAAGAAAACATCTGTTGCACTTGGTGACGATGCCTGGAGTGTAGTGCGTGACGATGTCTTCCGTTACATTCGCCGCTCTCCTGCATCGTATGACATGGTCTTTGCAGATCCTCCATACGCGCTCAAGGAGCTCAAGAGCATTCCGGATCGGGTGCTTGAGAGTAATTTGCTCAAGCAGGGTGGTATGCTTGTATTTGAACATGGCAAAGACTATGATTTCAGTGAGCATCCATGCTTCTTCCGCCATGTTGCATACGGTAGCGTTAACTTCAGTTTCTTTGAGAAGAAGTAAGTTCTCTTATGCTTGATAATAACAACAGATGCCGCCCATAGGCGGCATCTGTTGTTATTATCCAATGCGTGCTACAGTCTTTATACAACTTATTTTCTTGAGGTTCTCGCAGATGTTCTTTACTTCTTGGACATCGTGGACATTTAACCAGAATGTGCACTCGAAGATGCCGTTGTTGCTCTCGTAATGCATCTTCTGTATGTTGGCATTCAATTGCTTGTAGATGATTGTGGTTATCTCGTGTATGACGCCGATGTTATCAATGCCTGTTATTTGAATTGGGACAGCAAAGTACAGCTCTTTATGGGTGTCCCAGTTTGCAGCCAGAATCCTGTTGCCATGGCTGCTCTTGAGCGCGTTGGCGATAGGGCAGTTGCGCTTGTGGATTACAATATGCTTCTCCTCGTCGTAATAGCCCAGGACATCATCTCCGGGTATCGGGTTGCAGCAATCGGCAATTATGTATCCGCCCTTGATATTCTCGTCGGTAAGGCTTATTGCTTTCTTGGTGTCAATCTCGCCGTATGTCTGTGCATTTTCCTTATTTCCCTTGTTGTTCTTCTTCTCCTTGTTGAATGAGAAGAGTGACTGGAAACTGAATTTCTTGTTACCGAGCAGGGCATCCTTGTCATCGTTCCCCAATACCACGCTTCCTTTTCCTATTGCAGCAAGCAATTCGTCACGGTCTTTGAGCTTATGCAGTTTCCATAGCTTCTCTATGTTGCCAAGGTAGTTGCTCAATCCCTCTTTCTCAAGGAACAGGTTGAGTTTTTCCTCGCCTTCGCGCTGCAGTATGCGTTGCTGACGGCGTAGTGCTGCCTGAATCTTTGCACGTGCCTTGGCTGTTGTAACGAATGATAGCCAACTCTCCTCGACACGTGGCGAATTTGATGTCAGAATCTCCACCTGGTCGCCACTCTGCAAGGGATGGCTCATTGGTACAAGCTTGTGGTTAACCTTTGCGCCAATGCAGTGGTTGCCTAGAAAAGTGTGTATGCTGTATGCGAGGTCGAGTGCCGTACAGTTTTGTGGCATTGTCTTTATCTCTCCCTTTGGTGTGAACACGAATATTTCGGTTGCGTAGAGGTTGAGCTTTATTGTGTCAAGGAAATCAAGTGCATTGGGTTGTGGATCGTCAAGAATCTCCTTGATTGTATGTAGCCAGTTCTCAAGTTGGTCGTCGTTGCTGTTGCTGTCCTGGCTCTTGTATTTCCAATGCGCAGCAATACCCTTTTCGGCAACCTCATTCATCTTCTCACTTCTTATCTGTACCTCTATCCACTCGCCACGGCGGCTCATGAATGTGGCATGCAGCGCCTTGTAACCATTTGTACGTGGCTTGTTGACCCAGTCGCGCAAACGGTCGGGGTGGGCGTTGTAGAGTTTGGTCAGTGCAATGTATATATTGAAGCATTCATTATTCTCGTCTTTGTCCTCGCGTGGAGTGAATATGATGCGTACGGCCAGAATGTCGAAAATATCCTCAAAGGCAACATGCTTCTTCTGCATCTTGTTCCAGATGGAGTAGGGCGACTTCACGCGCCCTATAATATGGTATTTCAATCCCATAGCATCCAGCTGCTCGCAAATGGGCTGTGTGAACTCGTTGTACAGGATGTCGCGTTCGTTCTGTGTCTTCTCTATTTTCTTTTCTATGCGCGCATACTCCTCGGGGTATTCATACTTGAAACTGAGGTTTTCAAGTTCGGTCTTTATGCGGCTGAGCCCAAGGCGGTAGGCTATCGGTGCATATATGTATAGCGTCTCGCCGGCAATCTTGTACTGCTTGTTAGTCTGCATGAACTCAAGTGTACGCATATTGTGCAGGCGGTCGGCAATCTTAATGAGAATAACTCTGATGTCCTCGCTCATCGTGAGCAGGAGCTTCTTGAAATTCTCGGCCTGCTCTGATGCTTGTGTGCCGAAAACACCACCCGAAATCTTTGTGAGGCCATCGACGATGCCGGCAATCTTGTCTCCAAAGAGGTTGCGTATATCCTCTACTGTGTAATCCGTATCTTCAACCACGTCGTGCAACAGTGCTGCACAGATGGATGTTGAGCCCAGACCAATCTCCTTGCATACAATATGTGCTACGGCGAGGGGGTGCATTATATATGGCTCACCGCTATGGCGTCGGACACCTTTGTGTGCCTGTCGGGCAAAGTTGAATGCCTTTGTTATGAGCTCAACTTTTTTGCGATGCTGTGAGGCCAAGTATGTGTCCACCAATTCCTGAAAGGCTGCGCTCACTGCTGCCTCTTCATCGATATGCCTGATCTCGTCGTAATTATCCATGGCTTTATTTATAAATTTTCAGATACTTGCCGGCACGGATGTTGGAGTTCTTCATGTTGTTCCATTTCATGATTTGCTTTACGGATACCTTGTATTTCAAGGCAATGCCACCAAGCGTCTCGCCGTTCTTTATCTTATGGCGTATGAGGTTTCCGGCACCATTATTCTCCTTTGCCTCCTTGAGCATCTTGTCAATATCTACTTTGGGGAAGTATTTATCGACATCGTGGTTATATACCTCTTCTTCCTTCTCCAGGAATTTGGTTATGGTATTGTTGGTGAGACGCAGGATGTATGTCTCGTTCTCGCCCGGAATGATGTCCTTGATGAACTGAGGATTCAGTGCCCTAATCTCCTCAATGTCTGTACCGCAGACTTCGGCAATCTGTTTGAAGTGTAGGTTTTTGTTTATGTGTATGGTGTCTGTCGCAATGGGGATATTGGGCTCCATTGGGCAAATGCCGTGATCCTCATAAAAGGTCATGATGTAGTTGGCTGCTATGAAACCGGGCAGGTAGCCACGTGTTTCATTGGGCAACCATGGATATATTTTCCAGAAGTCTGTATTTCCACCTGAACGCTTAATCGCTTTCTTGACATTACCGGGTCCACAGTTGTAGGCTGCTATAGCAAGTTCCCAACTCTGGAACATGTCGTACAGATCCTTGAGGTAGAGAAGTGCTGCTGTTGTGGATTTTATCGGGTCAAAGCGCTCGTCAATGTAATTGTTCGCCTTCAATCCATAAAGCTTTCCTGTTGTGAACATGAACTGCCACAATCCTTTTGCACCCATTCTCGATGCGGCTTTGGGATTCAGAGCCGATTCAATGATTGGCAGGTATTTCAGCTCGTGTGGAACCCCAAGGCGGTCTATCTCCTCTTCAATGATAGGAAAATAGAATTCTGATATTCCAAGCAGGTATGATACCTGTGAACGTCCCTTCTTGGTATAACGGTCAATGCAACTGCGTACAACGTTGTTGTATGGCATGCGTACTATGGTGGGCATGCTTGCAAGTCGCTTTGCATACATGGTGTCTGTGATGACAATGCTCTCCCAACCGGAAGCGTCGCATTCGAGTTTGCGGAGCATGTTGCGTGCTTGCCAACTGTTGAGCAGGCTGTCTATATCTGCGTTCATACTCTCGGGTATTCCGTATGAATATCCAGCGCCGGTCATTGTGTCAAGGTCAACTTCGTATCTTACAGTGGTGGCAATTGTACGTGGAGTAGTCATGTGACTTGCCCACGCACTGTCATTGATTGTTGCAGCTTCGCCCGTTTCAACCGGCTCAGTGCTATTTGCCGTAGTCTTGAACAGACTACATGAATGTAATGCTGTAATGATTGTGAGGGTGAATATTGTTGTTGTGATCTTTTTCATTGTATCAGAAACTAATGTTCAGGTTTAAGCCATAATAGTCGTTGTCGGTCACCTGTCGGGTATTTATTATTTGAGGCTCAATGCTAAGGTGTATGTCGTTACTGATGTCGAAATGAGATAACTGCGCATCTACATACGCATCAATCACGGAGAGTGCATATACTCCAATGAATGAGAATATACTCAAATCGCGCCAACGGCGGTAACGGTCTTTTCTCTTCTTGAAAACCTCTTTCAGATACTCCTGATTCGCGTCGAAATCGTACCCGGGGCGAAAGAAATCCTTGTAGGAGTCTGTATTGGGGTCGCTGTCCATAATATCAAGGTAGGCCTGCCTGTAATCCTTGTACATCTGTCCGTTCCAATTGTAGGCATATAGGCATCCGACAAATCCGCCATACACAATTGGCAGTTTCCAGAATTTACGGTTATATATTTGTCCGCCTCCGGGGAATACCAAGGCAATCCATGTTGCTGTTGAAGGGTCGGGTTTCCTTATTTTCAGCCGCTCGCTGTTGTCCTTTCCGTTTGCGAAGTCTATACTGTCGTTTCCGGCTCCGGTTGTTGCAATGGTTATCTCGTTGTATGTACTGTCCATTACATGAATGTCAGGTTTGAATATCCTTTCATGCCTGATGGTTAGCGTGTCGTCCAATGTCCTGGTCGGCAGCAGAGTCATTGCTTTTGTTTCGGCAACCTGTGCAGAGGCACCTGTCGCCATAACAAAAAGCATGGTGAGTATATACGTGAGCTTGTATTTTAACCGTTGGATTGCCACAATATGCTATTGGTTAAGCCTGTCGAATATTGAGATAATGCGTTCAAGTTCCTTCTCGTTCTTGAATTTGATGCTTATTTTTCCACTGCCCTTGGCTGTGCATGTCATCTGTACCGGTGCCTGGAAGAAGTTCGTGAGCTGCTTTTTCAGCTGGTGATACACCTCGTCCTGTTTCTTCTCTGCAGCTACCTTTTTTGTAGCAACATGCGTGTCTTCACCCTCTTTCATGCGTCGTGTAATCTCTTCCACCTCGCGCACGCTGTAGTTGTTTTGCTCAATTTCGTGGAACAATTTTATCTGCTCACTGTGGGAGTCGAGTGAGAGTAAAGCCTTGGCATGTCCCATGTCAATGACTTTCTCCTTGAGGGCCATCTGTATTGCTGCAGGTAATTTCAGTAGGCGAAGGAAGTTTGCAATAGTGGCACGTCCTTTACCGATACGCTTGCTGAGCTGCTCCTGTGACAGGTTATGCTGCTCAATGAGTTGCTGGTATGCAAGAGCTACCTCAAGTGCGTTAAGGTCTTCGCGCTGTATGTTCTCAATGAGAGCCATCTCCATAGTCTCCTCATCGTCGGCCTTGAGGATGTATGCGGGTATGGTACTCTTGCCTGCGAGCTGGGATGCACGGAATCGTCTCTCACCGGCAATAATCTGGTAGGTGCCATCCTCCATCTTGCGCAGTGTGATTGGCTGTATCACGCCAAGTTCCTTGATTGAGTCGGCGAGCTCCTGCAATGCTTCTTCGTTGAAATCACGGCGTGGCTGGTTGGGATTTGCAAAAATCTTGCCCATCTCAATCTCTCCTATCGATGATGAGCCTGATGTGCGGACAGCTTCGGTTGAAATTAGTGCGTCAAGTCCGCGTCCGAGTGTGAATTTCTGTTTTGCCATTTTGGTAATCGTGTCTTAGTCGTTTCTGCTGAGTATCTCTTCGGCCAATGCCAGATAATTCTTCGCACCGGTTGATTCTGCATCATACATCAGTGCCGGTATGCCCATGCTCGGTGCTTCGCCCAATCTGATGTTACGTTGTATTACGGTTTCAAAAACAAGTTCCCTGAAGTGCTTCTTTACCTCGTTATAGACCTGGTTGCTCAATCTCAGGCGTGAGTTGAACATGGTGAGCAGGAATCCCTCGATGTCGAGTGATGGGTTCAGGTTTGACTTGATGATTTTGATTGTGTTCAACAGCTTGCTGATGCCTTCGAGCGCAAAATATTCGCACTGTACCGGTATGATTACTGAGTCTGCAGCAGTGAGTGAGTTTACTGTGATGAGACCCAGTGAAGGCGAACAGTCAATAAGGATGTAGTCATATTTCTCCTTGATTGGCGCCAATGCCTCACGCATGATTTTCTCCCTGTTTGGCATATCAAGCATCTCAATCTCTGCTCCTACAAGGTCAATGTGTGACGGGATTATGTCTAATCCTTTTACACTTATAGGTATGATGCTTTCCTGTGCAACGGCTTTGTTGATAAGACACTCGTAAATTGAACTCTCAATCTCTCTTATGTCAATGCCAAGACCCGACGAGGCGTTTGCCTGTGGGTCGGCGTCAATAACCAATACCTTCTTTTCAAAGGCAGCGAGCGATGCTGCAAGGTTAATGGCTGTTGTTGTTTTGCCAACGCCACCCTTCTGGTTTGCCAGTGCTATAATCTTTCCCATTTTGTCTTAATTATTTAGTGTGAATCCGGATGGGGTATGCTCTCCGAACCCGAACTCGGACAATAATATACGAATTTATATCGGCAAAGGTAGTAAAAAAAGTTCGTTGGAGATAGAAAAAGCGCCTATACTTATTAACAACTATATATAATAATTATTAAAATAAGAAATAATATGTTACCCGTGTATAAAACAAGCAGCACAATGCATTGCGCTGCTTGTTAAGGGGTTGTGTGTGAATTGTATAACTTATTCCATGAGGAACTTGTATGTGTACACGGCTGTGCTGATTGTGGCCTTTACGATGTAAGGGCTGCCTTTTGACAGTCCTGCTATTGACAGACTGTTGCCTTTACTGCTTCTAATCAATGCACCCTCGGTGGTGTATATCTCCATGAATGTCACATTGTTCCCTGTTGTAATGACACTGTTTTCTATTCTGAATGTAATTCTTTCTGCTCCAATATTCTCAACGGATGTGTCATCGCCTTTTCTCACGATCTTCACAGTGTAGCTCTCGCTGCGTGCAACGCCTTTGGCTTCAAGTCTGTCGCCCGATACGACAATGTAGCTTGCGCCGTTCTTTGCTGCCGACTGTGTCCATTGGATAGACCACATTCCACCCATTCTGGTGAGCAGGTATGTGTTCCAGTCGGCATAGTATTGGTTGGTGCCGAACACACCATATTCGTTGATGTACCTGCCGTCGGCGTTGCTGGTTATCTTGTAGCAGTTGCCACCGCTTGCATCGGGTGTAATCTTCCACTCCTGTGCTTCGGTTGGCTCTGCAATCTCCTTGAATGTCGGTGTGCCGCCACTGCCATTGATATTGGTGTTTGTAAGGTAACGCTCGCCGTCCATGATGTAATAGACCTCATTGTTTTCAATGAATGGCTCGTTGGCAGTGTCACCAAGTGGAATGATGTCGAAGATATACTTGTCGGGCAGTGCATTTGTGTTGCCTTTCTGTATCTGTGTGCCGTTTACTGTCCAGAATGCGGTGCCGGCGCTGCCGCCGTTCTGAATGGCGTATTTGCCGTTTGCAAGCAGTGTGATGTCGTATGTATGCCATACCGCCTCGTACGGGTTGGTGGCATCGCTGACTGTGAAGCTTCCGTTCTCGTTGAGGTAGCGGTTGTCCTCAAGGTTGATTATCTTGAATCGGTTGGTGGCTCCATCCAGTGCGATCTTCCACTCCTGGTTCTGTGGGCGGATGTTGTCCAGCTCGGCTTGGAAAACAGGCTTTGTTCCGGCAGCCTTGTTGTTGTTTGTAAGGTACTTGCCGTTGTACATGATGTGGTATGTACCGTTCTCAAGAACCTGTGCGGGGAAGACATCAGTGCGGTAGTCATAGATCTCCTTGTACTCGGCAGCGAGTGTGCCTATGATGTTCTTCATGAATGGTTCGATGTGCACTGTTCCGACAGCAGGTGTGGCAACTCGTAAAGAACCTGCAAAATCGCGTGAGCGGAGTGCTGCCTGCGCTTCATCGTATTCCTTGTATTTCAAGTAGTTGTCGATGAAACTCTCAGGGTCTTTATTTGTGAGCGCATTGTTCATTTCAATAATGCATACTCCCTTTTGTCCAAGATATTTCATTGACTCTATCCATGGCTTGATTTCGCTTGTCAGGGCAGGAGCCTCATCGGTTGTCAGCAGTGTCTCGGCAGTGCTTACCAACTTGTAGAACTGCTCGCCGACAGCTGCGTATGCGGCCTCTCTGTCTGTTGCAAGCTTGCTGTTGTATGTCTCCTTTGCTGCAACAAATTCTGGCGACTCGTCCATGCGGCGCAGTCCGTGTGTATTCGCTCCCAGGTCAACATTGTTTTCGCAGAAGAAACGGAAAGCCTCGTAGTTCTCGGGCATCAGGTACTTCATTGCAGCCTCCCACGATGCGTTTGAGTCATAGGCCGGCATGTTCCATGTGTAGTCGGCAATGCTGAAGAGTGATACCTTTGATGCCTCGGCATACTCCATAGGGTTTGAAACGAAACCTGACAGCATGTCGGCGATATTCAGGTCGTTGCCGTAGGTGGGGCCCATAAGCAGGTGGTTGATGCAGTAGTCGCTCACAGGGTAGTTGAGCCAGATGTATGCCTTGCGCTTTATCTGGTTGTTGATCCATGTCATGTCGCTGTAGTTAATCATATCCACAACGCTGTTTCCAGTCCACATGATGTTGATGTCGCTGTTCATCATAGTGCCGAGTGCCGGCAGGTAGATGCTGTTTGCCCAACCGCGGTTGTACTGTGTAGGGCATATTGTGAGTGGCTTTACATCGGGGTAGGCCTTTCTCAGTTCCGCAGCAATGTAGTTCATCAGCTCGGCCTGCTCGTCGCCGTGTGTTCCGTCATCGCCCCAAAGGTCGTCCCAGAACACGGCGAAGCTTCTCACGCCAAGCTCGCACATCGCCTTGAGTTTGTTCACGATGTTGGCCCTGTCGGTGTCGTTCCACTGTATATCCTCGCCCGGATGGATTGCCCACATGAACTCAATCTTATTTGCTTTTGCCACATTTACATACTCTGTAATTTTCTTGGCAAGGTCGGCAGGGTATTCCTCGCGCCATTTGCTCTTGTGGTAAGCATCGTCCTTGGGACCGTAGATGTATACGTTCATCTTCATCTCGCCGAACATCTCAAGGAGTCCCATGCGGTCAGCTTCGCTGTAGGGGTTACCATAGTAACCCTCTACAAGTCCGCGCTGTGGTACGCTGGGGTAGTCGGTGATGGTGGCGCACATCACGTTAGGCTGTGATGCCATTTGTGTGAATGTCTGCACGCCGTAGTATGTTCCCGAACCGTCGTTACCGGCAATGATAACCTTGTCTTTTTCCACTGCAAGATAGTAACCTTCGGCCTTTTGCGGGATGAGGCTCTCGTATGCAGCCACAGCTACATCGCCACGCTCACCGATGACAAGCTCTACAGCGCCGTCGGTAGTGCTAAAATTTTTCTTGAAAAGATTCACTGCATCTGCATCAGCGTCGGCCTCGCCTGTGATTGTGTAGCTTGCGCTGTTCTCAAATGCTGTCTCATTGCCCCAGGCTATACTTTGGGGAATAGGGTAGATTTTGACTGTCTGTGCGTTTGCGTTGAATGATATTGCCGTGAATATCAGTGCGGAAATACCGAGAAACAGTTTTTTCATATTATCAATAAGTTATAATGTTTGCAATGTTTATACATTAAAAGCAAAAATAGTTATTCTGAGTGGAATAACCAAATTTTTTGTATCTTAGCGCCATAAACAGGAAAAGATGAATGATAATATGGATAAAAAAGCTCGTATATTGGTATCCAATGATGACGGATACCTTGCTAAAGGAATAAACTCTCTTGTTGAGGTGTTGCGCGAATTCGGAGATGTTGATGTTTTTGCGCCACATAAAGGCCGTTCGGGGCAAGGCTGTGCCATAACCAGCGAAGTGCCGGTAAAGCTGACTCCCATTACAGATGACAGGGATGCTCCTGTTCAAATATATTCCTGTACGGGTACTCCTTGCGATTGTGTAAAGGCTGCAATCGATGGAAGAATGGTCGAATACGACCTTGTAGTCGGTGGCATAAACCACGGTGACAACTCTGCTGTCAATGCTCACTATTCAGGAACTATGGGAGTTGTGCTCGAAGGCTGTATGAAGGGTATACCTTCCATCGCCTTTTCGCTCTGCTCGCACGATCCTGATGCCGATTTCACCCCAACTTACGACGTAATACGCAAGATTGTGGCAAAGGTGCTTGAAAAGGGGCTTCCCAAAGGCAGTTGTCTCAATGTCAATTTCCCCGATACTCCCTCGTATGCCGGCGTCAAGGTTTGTCGCCAGGCAATGGGGCGTTGGGTCAACGAATGGGAAGTTAAGGATGACCCGCGTGGCAGCAACGGGAAATGGCTGTTTCTCACCGGTGAATTTGTGGTAGATGATACCGACCCCGAAGCCGACCGTGTGGCGCTTGACAACAACTATGTGACGATAACTCCTATTTCCATAGACATGACTGATTACAAGCTGCTTGAAGAGATGAAGCAGTGGAATCTTTGATAAATAATAATAATGAAATACTATCTCATTGTTGGTGAGGCATCGGGTGATTTGCATGCTTCGAATCTGATGAAATCCATAAAGGAACTCGACAAGGATGCCGAATTCCGTTTCTTCGGCGGTGACCTGATGTCGGCAGTCGGCGGTACGCGTGTAAAACATTACCGCGAGCTGGCATATATGGGTTTTATTCCAGTGCTGCTGCATCTGAGGACAATCTTTGCCAATATGAAACTTTGCAAGAAGGATGTGGAACAGTGGAACCCCGATGCTCTAATTCTTGTCGATTATCCGGGTTTCAACCTCTCAATTGCGAAATATATACATAAGTACACCGATATTCCGGTCTATTATTATATCTCACCCAAAATATGGGCATGGAAGGAGCATAGAATAAAGAATATAAAGCGTGATATTGACGAGCTCTTTTCAATTTTGCCTTTTGAGATTGATTTCTTTGAGAAAAAACATGATTACAGAATAAACTATGTGGGAAACCCATGTGTGGATGCAGTAGATAATTTCAAACGCAACAGGGCTTTGACACGCAAAGATTTCCTGCATAATAACTCAATACCCGATAAACCCATAGTGGCTCTTCTTGCCGGTAGCCGTAAGCAGGAGATCAAGGCAAATCTGCCAATGATGATTGAGGCAATGAAACAATATCCGGATTACCAGCCGGTCATAGCCGGTGCTCCGGGCATTGACAAGGAGTTCTATGCACCTTTCTTGAATGATGGCGCAAAGATTGTCTTTGCACAGACCTATGACATACTCAACAATTCCCACGCCGCATTAGTCACATCGGGAACTGCAACCTTGGAAACAGCACTTTTCAATGTGCCTCAGGTTGTGTGCTACGCAACTCCTATGGCAAAACTCTATTCGTGGCTCAAGAAGCACTTCCTCAAAGTTAAGTATGTTTCACTTGTGAATCTTGTTACTGACAGGGAGGTTGTGCGTGAACTGGTTGCTGCAGATATGAAATTGCAGAATGTTATTGACGAACTTGGCGCTCTGTTGCCCGAGGACAGCAAAAAAAGAACGGCTATGCTCGGTGAGTATAGCCGTATGATGGAGATTCTTGGCAAGCCCGGTGCATCGCAGCGTGCCGCCGAGAAGATGGTCTCTTTATTGTCAAAGAATACTGATCAGCGCTAAGTAGGCGATAACGCTTGGTGTCGCAAGCAGGGTGCTGTCGAAACGGTCGAGCATACCGCCGTGTCCTGGGAGTATGTTGCCCGAATCCTTAATCTGCATTTCACGCTTCATGGTAGATTCAATGAGGTCGCCAAGTGTTGCTGTGGCAACAACTACCAATCCCATTCCAGCCCATTCCCACAAGGACATTACATTGCTGAAGTGCGAGAGTGCCACACCTGCGCCAATGGCTGCAAATGCACCGCCTGCAAAACCTTCCCATGTCTTTTTGGGCGATACGCGCTCGAACATCTTGTGGCGGCCAAGTGTGCAGCCAAAGAGGAATGCGCCTGTGTCATTGAACCACACGAAGATGAAGATTGACAATGGCATCAGGAAATTATAGGTCTGGCCATCCTTCACACCTGCGGTTGACAGCATGCACAGCAGTGCAAAAGGCAGTGCTGCATATATCTGGCTCATGATGAAGTATGCAAGATTGTCAAGTGGCTTGCTCTTTGTATCGAACAGCTGGCGTATCATTGCAAATACAACAAGCAGTATGTATGGGGCGAACAGCGGCAATACCGGTTTGCCAGGTTTGTTCACATGGTATGTGACAAACATTGCCGCAAAGAGGCACAGGCCACAGAGCATTGCATATGCGGTGCTGAATGTCGTTTTCTTGTACTTGTGTATCAGTGAGCAGAATTCTCTGACCGACAACATTGTGATAATGGCAAACAATGCACCGAAGGTGTATTTGTTGCACAGGATGCCTCCTAACAGGGTGACTGCAAATACAGCACCGGTGGCTACTCGTACGAGAAAGTTTTTCATAATATATTTATGTTTGTGTTATTCCTCCGGTTTCATCTCTTCAACTCCTGTGTCGGCGGTTGGCTGAAGTGTGATGTCGGTTTCGTTGTTCTCCTCCTCAGTCGGCTTTATGGCGTCAGCGGTCTCTTCCTGTGCCTGGTTGTTGCTCTCGAAGATTTCCTCACTGCGTGATGTCCAAGGGCGCTTGCCGAATATCTTTTCTACATCCTCGGCAAAGATGACCTCTCTTTCGATAAGTATCCTTGCAAGTTCGGCATGGCCTTCCTTGTGCTTGCTGAGCAGTTCTTTGGCTCTTGCGTACTGTTCAGAAATCATCTTGTGAACCTCGGCGTCGATAGTCTCGGCGGTTTTCTCGCTGTATGGACGGTTGAAAGAGAACTCCTGGTTGTTGTAATAGCACAGGTTTGATAGTCTGTCGCTCATGCCGGCATATGCAACCATTGCGTATGCTTGTTTTGTGACACGCTCAAGGTCGTTCATCGCGCCGGTGGAGATGTGCCCTATGAAACACTCCTCGGCAGCACGGCCACCAAGTATTGAACACATCTCGTCAAGCATCTGCTCCTTGGTAGTGATTTGACGCTCCTCGGGCATGTACCATGCAGCTCCTAGTGCTCTTCCTCGTGGCACGATTGTAACTTTAATGAGTGGGTTGGCATGTTCGAGGAACCATGATATTGTGGCGTGTCCTGCTTCATGTATTGCAATGGCCTCCTTCTCCTTTTGTGTCATTACCTTGGTCTTTTTCTCAAGGCCGCCGATGATGCGGTCTATAGCATCAAGGAAATCCTGTTTGTCAATGGCTTTCTTCTTGTTTCGTGCGGCAATAAGTGCAGCCTCGTTGCAGACATTTGCTATGTCGGCACCGGAGAATCCGGGTGTCTGGCGTGAGAGTGTGTCAATGTCAACAGATGGGTCAAGCTTTAATGGACGCATATGTACACCGAAAATTGCCTTGCGCTCGTTGAGGTCGGGCAGGTCAACATGTATCTGTCTATCGAAACGGCCGGCACGTAACAATGCTTTGTCAAGAATGTCGGCACGGTTTGTTGCGGCAATCACAATGATACCGCTGTTTGTACCGAATCCGTCCATCTCTGTCAACAACTGGTTCAGGGTGTTCTCGCGTTCGTCATTGCCACCCATGGATGGGTTTTTACCACGTGCGCGACCAACGGCGTCAATCTCATCAATAAAAATTATACAAGGTGCTTTCTCTTTTGCCTGACGGAACAGGTCACGAACGCGTGATGCTCCCACACCAACGAACATCTCAACAAAGTCGGAACCAGACATTGAGAAGAACGGTACGTTGGCTTCGCCGGCAACAGCTTTTGCCAGCAGGGTCTTACCTGTTCCCGGAGGGCCTACAAGCAGTGCTCCCTTTGGGATTTTACCGCCAAGTTCTGTGTATCTTTGTGGGCTCTTAAGGAAATCTACAATCTCCTGTACCTCCTGTTTTGCGCCTTCCTGTCCGGCTACATCCTTGAATGTTATTTTGGTTGCGCTATTCTGGTCGAAAAGCTTCGCCTGTGACTTGCCAACGCTGAAGACACCGCCTTGTCCTCCGCCACCACTGCCCATGCGGCGCATAATGAATATCCAGATGAATATGATGACAATGAATGGCAGGATGTTCCAGAACAGGTCGCCCCAGAAGTTACTCTCCTCTTCATAGGTGACATTACCCTTGAAGTTGCCTTGCTCTTTCTGTTCGCGGATGAAGTTGTCGAAATTATCAATGGAGCCAATGCTACTCTCGACTTTCAGGTATGAGCCGTCAGTAGCTCGTTTGCCTGTTATTCTATAAACAGAGTCGTTGATGATGTATGCATCTATCTTATCCTTGTTTATAACTGTAATGTCCTCCACATACCCACATTTGATGTAGTCCTCAACTACAGTATATGGTTTTCCTATGACTTGGTCGTTCTCCTTTTCACCAAAGAAATACATATATAAAAGGACGCCGCCTATCATCATGTATATCCAAGAGAATGAGAACTTTGGTTTCTTGTTGCTGTTTATCATGACTTGTTGTAAAGTTTTTGGACAGTTGTTTTAATCAATGTCTGCAATTTCTGTTAATGTCGCATCTGCCCAAAGGTGTTCAATGTCGTAGAACTTGCGTACATCGGGCAAGAAAATGTGTACGAGGATATCGCCATAGTCCATGGCTACCCACTGAGAATTACGGAGACCGTCGATTGAGTATGGTTTTTTCTTACAATTGATTCTTACGGTATCTTCAATGGAATCTGTGATGGCGCTTACCTGTGTAGGTGAGTTGCCCTGGCAAATTACGAAATAGTCGCAAATGCTGTTGCCGAGCTTCAGCATATCAACTACTACAATGCCTTTGCCTTTTTTGTCCTGTATTCCTTCAACTATCTGTTGGATTACCTCTTTTGCATCAATGTTGTTCTGGTGCATACCTGTTTACTATTTAATAATGTTTAGTGCAAAGATATTTCTTATTTTGTCTACTTGAAAATAAAAACAGAGGCTTTTTAGTCCAAAATGCCGAAAAAAGAAAGTTTTTTTAATTTTTTAAGCAAAAAAAAAGCGAAAATATTTTTTTATCAAAAAAAAGTTGTACCTTTGCATCGCATTTGAGCATTGGGCTATGGTGTAATGGTAACACTGCAGATTCTGGTCCTGCCTTTCCTGGTTCGAGTCCGGGTAGCCCAACAGAGAGGTTTCCAATTTTGGAAACCTCTTTTTGTTGTTGTCTCCAATAAAAATATTCCGCCGCAATCCAAAGACTGCAGCGGAATTTATCATTTAGAATAATGCTCTTTGTTATTTGAAGCAATTCTCGACAACCAGTTGCTCAAGCGCTTCCTTGTCCATGCTACCTACCTTTACTGAATAACGTCCTTCCATAGGAATGAAGAGTAGAGTGGGGATGCCTGTGATATTGAATGCATCGGCTATTTCGGGATCGTTGTCTATATTTATTTTGTAGACATAGAGTTTGCCGTCATATTCCTTTGCTATTTCTTCGAGGTATGGTGCAATTGATCTGCAGGGACCGCACCAGTCTGCGTAAAAATCAACAACAGCAGGTTTGTCGCCCAAATATTTCCATTCTGGTTGGCTCAAGTCGGCAACTTGCTTTGCAAAATCTTCGGCATCAAGCGTAATGCAGCCGGCTGGCAGTTTCTTGCATTTCTCCTTGTTGCAATCTTGCTTGTCGCATTCTTGTTTCTGGCACTCGTCTTTTTTACACTCCTGCTTGTCACAGTTTGTCTGTTCGCAACTCTGTTTGTTTTCCTCTTTTTTGCTCTCTCCACATGCGGCCAGCAGTGCAGCGCATGTAATCATAATAAATATTCGCTTCATGGCATTCTTGTTTAGGGTTAGTATTTTGTTTGGTGCGAATATATCAAATTATTCTTTTATAATGGAACTTTTGCTGTTAAAATTTCGTAAATGATTGATTATGTGCTTGACAAATGTTTTTTAAAAGCTATGTATGTGTGACTATTTGTTTAGCCTTTTGTGCTTTGTTGAAAAAAATGTAATTGTTGAAACTTATTTTCTTTCGTTTTGTTTGCAAATGAAATCTAAGATGTGTATTTTTGTGGCTGATGATGGTGCGCATGACGCACTCCGTGTATATGACAAGGTAAGAATTGAATGCTATGAAAAGAAAATTATTTATACTCCTGTCGTTGCTGTTTGTGGCAATGTCTGCGTCTTCCCAACGTGTGCGTTTTGAATTGTCGTTCAGTTCGACAGTTCCGGCAGATTTGTCAAAGGTCTATGTGCAACCATTGAATGTGGGTGAAGATACTCAGGCTCTGCCTTTGCGACTGAAGGGTGGTGTATATACAGCCAGCATACCGGCTTCAACTTCTGGCTTTTATGAACTTGTATTGGTGATAAACGACGGTCAGTGGATGTCTACAATCTATATGGCTGCCGGCAGGAAAGCCGAGCTTGTTGTCGAATTTGACGGTTCTTCCATCGTGGAACGTTCTACCGGTGACAATTGTGCACTCTCTGCACTGAATTCGATTGTTTCTGCCAACAACCGTAAGATATGGCTTGTGAGTGGTTTGTCCGACGATGAACTCAAGTCGCTTGTTACAAGTTGCCTCACGGTTTCCGATTCGATTATTGAGACAGCAAAGCCTTCGGTGGCTGTGGCGGATTATCTCCGTGCATGGGCCTATACTGCTGCGCAGAACCTGTATACTATGATTCCAAGAACACAAGAGCGCAAGGCACCGTTTACTAAAGAAGAGGTTCTGCCAACAGTCGATAGTGGACTCTTTGATAACGAGCGTGCCATTCTGGTGCCTTCTGTGAGACAGTTGGTGTTTGTCGAGGTCGCTGCAAGTGCTGCCAAAGGACTTGACGGTCTGCTTACCGTGCTTTATGATAGATATAAATGTGAGGCTGTCAGGGTGACTGTTGCCGATATGTTGATGAGCCGTTACCTGATGCAGTACGATTATGCCGGTGCGTTTGATGAAGGCCTTGAGTATCTGGAGGGGGTCGTAAAGGATTTTGACCTTTCGGAACATTATATCGATGATTATTTGAAACACAAGGCAATGTTGGTGGGTGCGGATTTCCCCGACGATGTGGTGCTGGTTGATTCTGATGGTCATAAGGTGGATTTCTCCGAGTTCAAGGGGAAATATGTCTATGTGGATCTGTGGGCTTCATGGTGTGCTCCCTGCTGTAGGGAAGTGCCATATCTGCAGGAGCTTGAAAAGGAACTTGAAGGTGGTGAGGTAGTATTCGTTTCTATTTCTACAGACACCGATGTCGAGGCGTGGAAAGCCAAGATGGCCGAGCTTGGAATGCATGGCAATCAATTGCTTGACCGTGATGGCGAATTGTGCAATATGCTGAATGTCGGCGGTATTCCGTTCTTCCTCATATATGATAAGGAGGGTAAATTACATACATACGGTGCTATGCGCCCAAGTTCTGGAGATTTGCTCAAACAGTTCCTGATCGATTTGAAGTGATTGAAGTTGTTGAAACTCAATTAGGGACTGTTTAAATTTGTTTGTTCATTTTAATACATAAGGTTTTATCATTTACGGATAAATTATTACCTTTGTCGCCCCATTGGATTCTTTCGGAATCCGCATTGGGGCGAGCATGTATTTTGTATACATTATTCATCATATATTTATTTTTTAGCTTATGAAGAAAAACTACTTTATGTTGGTATGCCTTATGCTCATGATGGCAGTACAGGCAAATGCGCAGAGCTTTACAATTGACCAGTTGTTCGGAAAGTGGCAGTTTACAGCAGATGTAGAGTATACCGATGCTGCAACACAGGCTCACAAGGAGACACTGTCGGACAATTGCGAGGCTGTTATCTCTGCCGATGAAACTTACATTGCAAAAATCGTTGGTTTTGCCGGCTCATCAGTTCAGCAGAACATCAATATGATTGGTGCAAAGAACGGTCAGGACATGCTTAAGATCAACAATCTTAACAATCCTCAGTTGTGGAACGAACTTTTGCTTGCCAATGAGAACGGTGACAACCCTTATGGTGTCTTTGCCGATGGCGAGTGGAAAGTGCAGTCTTATGGTCCTGTATACTACAATGTGTATGTTGCAGATGGCTTGATTACTATCCCCGATTTTACAGTTGTGAAAATCACTGACTACCAGGCCGAGAAAGCGACAATCATTGCAAAGTACACTAATGTAAAGATGACACTTGTTGAGGCCGAGGTTGTTGAGGTAGCTGATATCAGCGGTGACTACCAGTTCAAGGCCGGTGCCGGAACTTATGACACAATGGCCGGTTCTGTTATTCCTACAGAGTTTGCCGTGACACTTGCAAAGAAGTCTGACGACAACAAGACTTACGACGCAACAATTGCAATAGAAGGCTATGATGCTGTTACTCTTCCTGCATCTTACAATGGTGTGTCTGTCATGTTCGACTATGACAATACATATCTCGATGAGGCTAACGGCATCCGTTTCGCTCCAATGTATGGCGATGCAACAGCGGGTTCTATTGAGTTCAAGTCTCAGGACGAGACAGCATTCTCACTCTACAGCGGTTTTGCTTTCGCAAGCGATGCTACAGTGAAGGCTACCGATGGTGTAACCGATTCTTTGGTTGTGAACGGCAACTATCACCAGTGGTACACATCTGGTACTTTGAAGATGGCAACAGATGCTCCTGCGTTTGATTGGGCGGGTGTATACACAGTAAAGACAACTGACGAGAACGGTTTGTATATCGGTGATGCTGCTGGCTTTGATTGGCCAACAGAATTCCAGATTGAGGTAGAGTACAACGAGGGTTGGGGCATTTATCTCGTGACTAAGGTATTTGGTATGGATGTTACTGCAATCAACAATGGTGGTCTTGACTTTATACCTGCCGAGGATGGCAAGAGCGTGGATATTAAGACCGGTTATCTCTATACAGTATCACCAGGTGCCGTTTATCTTGCACTACGCGATATGAATATGAGTACAGAAGCAATCGAGATGGTTGTCAATGAGGATGGCACAATGTCTGTGGCCGGTCTGAGTGTAGTGACAGTTATCAATGGTGAGGAATCACTCAACGCGTTCTACTCTAACCTCGCAGTTACAAAGGAGGCTGCAGAGCCCGAGGCTCCTGCATTCAGCTGGGCTGGTCAGCACACTGTAAAGGTTGGTACTGTTGAATCTTATGACAAGAATGAGTATCCGACAGAGTTTACAATGACAGTTGTGGATTATGGCAACTATATGCTTGTGACAGAGTTCCTTGGAAATGATGTCGCTGGTATCAACTATGGCGGTATCGAGTTTACTGTTGCCGCTGATGGCATGAGCGCTGAAATGGCTGCCGGTACAATTGTCGGTGGTGCATATCCTTCATATCTCTATCTTTATGACATGAATGCACAGGAGAACCCAATCCTGTTTACATTGAACGCAGACGGTTCGGTAAGTGTTGACAACTTCTTTGTAAAGAATGTTGATTACAATACCGGTACAAGCACTCCTGCCGCTTATTTCCAGAATGTTACAATCCCTGCAGGCGCATCTGTTGAGCCTGAGGCACCCGAGGCATTTGACTGGCTCGGTACTTGGGAGGTGACAGTAGGTTCTCAGGTTTCATACGATGGCAAGACATATCCCGAGTCATTCTATATGACAATCGAGTATAACGAGGATTGGGGCCTGACTCTCATTACACAGTTCATGAGCAAGGATGTGACAGCACTTAACCAGGGTGGTATCATGTTGAATATCGCTGCAGACAATAAGAGTGCCGAGATGGAGGTTGATATGTTCGCCGGTGGTTCATACCCTGATTACCTGAAGATCTACGATATGAACGGTACAGCTGATTATCCTATCATTCTCACAGCAAATGCAGATGGCACAATCGCATTCGAGGACTTCTTCCTTGCAACCTACAACTGGGATACAGCGGCTTTGAGTCCTGCAGTGTTCTGCCAGGAGGTTACTGCTACAAAGTGTCCTACAGGCATTGAGGAGGTGAAAGGTGAGAACGTAGAGGTGAAAGCTATCTTCGATATGCAGGGCCGCAAGGTTAATGCAATCACCGCTCCCGGTCTCTACATTGTAAATGGCAAAAAGGTGCTTGTTAAGTAATCATTGTATCTATTTTAGTTAAATATTTAGTATATAGTTATATTTAACATAATATATGGCGCTTTCCCGTTGTGGGAAGCGCCATTTTTTTGTAATTTTGCAGACTGAAATCAAAATGAAAATATAAGACTGAAATATGAACAGATTGCAGTTTGTTGAAAATATTAGGGGAGCAATGCTTGCGCTGCTGTTTTTCGTTGGCGTGGCACTGGTGCCTGCGGGTGCTTTTGCGGCAGCGGGTACATCGGCTGACCCCGATGACTTGAATGTCGCGACCGGTGTGGTTGTCGATAAGAAGACTGGTGAACCGCTCATCAGTGTAAATGTCGCTGTGTGGTCGGGTGGTCGTCTGCTCACAGGTACTTCCACCGATTTCGAGGGAAAGTTCAAGATAATCTCTCCTGTAATTGATTTTGAGTTGCGTATATCTTACGTGGGCTACAATGAGGCCAAGTTCTCTTCAAAGAGCGGTGCATTGCATGACCTGCGTGTTGAACTCTCCGAGGAGAGCAGTACGCTTACCGAGGTAGTCGTCACCGGTTTTGTTACAAAGAACAAGGAGACCTTTACAGGTTCGGCAACCGAAATCTCGGGCGTTGAACTGCGTCAGGTGTCGGGTACCAACCTCATCAGCGCCATTTCGGCACTCACTCCGGGCATGGCAATGCTGCAGAATACAAGCCAGGGCTCAAACCCCAACCACACTCCCGAGCTTGTGTTGCGTGGTATGAGCTCGTTCTCAAACAGCGGCCAGCAGGTGAACCAGCCTACAATTATCCTCGACGGTACCGAAATTACCATGCAGGATCTTTATGACCTCGATATAAACGAGATTGAGAACATTACCGTTCTTAAGGATGCATCGGCAACGGCACTCTATGGTTCAAAGGCGGCAAACGGTGTCATCGTGATTACTCGCAAGCCCATCCAGGAGAGCACCTTGCGCGTGCAGTATAACTTCACGGGTAATTTCCAACTCCCGGTGCTCAGCGACTACAATGTACTGTCGGCTGCCGAGAAACTCGAATATGAGCGTCTTGCCGGTCTTTACGATGCAAAGGGTGCAATAAACTCGGCAACAGGTATGCCGTTGCAGTACGAATATGACGAGCTCTACAACCAGCGCTACAAGCTTATTGCAGCAGGACAGAGCAGTGACTGGCTCTCGCAACCTGCGCGTGCGGCTCTCTCGCACGACCACTCGCTGCGCGTCTATGGCGGTGCATCAAATCTCCGCTACGAACTCACAGGACGCTTTGGCGATACTCGCGGTGTAATGAAGGGCGACTACCGCAAGCGCACAGGAATCGGTTTCAAACTCGACTACTACGTGGGTAACCTCACAATCTCTAACCGCACCACATATCAGGAGGTGGCGGTGAAGAACTCGCCTTACGGTTCTTTCTCGCAGTATGTGCAGATGAACCCCTATGACCGCATGTACAATGCCGACGGCACACCAAACATGAATCTATCATGGGATTTGAACAACCCGTTGTACGAGGCTTCGCTCGGCAGTTTCTCCAAGAGCGGAGAGCGCACATTGACAAACAGCACCGACCTGCGTTGGGACATAAGCAAGATGTTCCTGCTCACAGGTCATTTCAACGTCACAAGCGCGGCGGGTGGCAGCGATATCTTTACATCGCCAAACTCATTGGCCTACAAATATGTTACCGACCTCTCCAAGAGGGGTGAATATACAAAAGGCACCACCGATGCCATAGGCTACAACGGTAACATCGTGGGTACATTCAACAAGTTCTTCAAGGACGAGTCGCTTGTGAGCCTCTCGGCCGGTTGGGAAATCAACCACTCCAAGAGCAGTGCCGAAACTTTGCAGGTAATAGGTTTCTTCAACGACGATATGTCGTACATTGGCAATGCTGCGGGTTATCCAACCGACAGCAAACCTTTCGGTTCACAGGCCGAGACTGCCGATGTAGGTTTCTTTACAACAGGCAACCTCTCGTTCCGCAACCGCTATTTCATCGATGCCACATGGCGCACAACCGGTTCTTCACAGTTCGGCGAGAACAACCGTTTCGGTCACTTCTGGTCTGGCGGTCTCGGTTGGAATGTGATGAACGAGCCGTTCATGAAGGCCGTAAAGAAGAATTTCGATGTCTTCAAGGTGCGCGGTAGTGCCGGTTACACCGGTAAGGTGACATTCAGCCCCTTCCAGGCAATGACAATGTACCAGTACCTCAACGACTATGAGTACAAGAACGGAATAGGTGCAATTCCTGTGACAATAGGTAATGTCGACCTCACTTGGGAACGTACCATGAACTACAACGTAGGTCTCGATTTGAGTATGTTCGACCGCCGGTTGAATTTCACCATCGATGCCTACATCCGCAATACCGAGGATTTGCTGCTCGACAAAGCAAAGGCTCCGTCGACAGGTGTCACAAGTGCAACATCAAACCTCGGCGAGTTGCAGAACAAGGGTATCGAGTACCAGATTGACGGCTACGTGTTCCGCACCAACGATTTCTACTGGCGTCTTGCCACAAGCGGTTACATGAACCGTAACAAGATAACCAAGATTGACAAGGCACTCGAGGAAATCAATAAGGAGAACCAGGAGAACGCTGACCTCTATCTCACTCCGCTACCGCAGTATGCCGAGGGCGAGAGTGTGACCGCGCTCAAACTGGTGCGTTCGGCCGGTATTGACCCTGCGACAGGTAAGGAGGTCTACATCAAGCGCAACGGCGAGTACACATTCGACTATGACCCTGCCGACAAGGTCCTCATTGGCGACACAGAGCCTGCATTCACTGGTACATTCAGCACCAACCTCTTCTGGAAAGGCTTCAGCGTCTATGCGCTGCTCAACTTCCGCACCGGAGCATGGGTATACAATACCACGCGTGCCACAAAGGTAGAGGGTGCCGACCCAATGCGTAATGCCGACCAGCGTGTCTTTGACGACCGTTGGAAACAGCCGGGCGACCATGCACTCTACAAGGATATTGCCGACACATCGCGCCCCGAGCAGACCGACCGTTTTGCCGAGAAGGAGCACACCCTCTCATTGGGCTCGCTCAACCTCAGCTACGAGTTCAGCGACAAACTGTGCAAGCGCATGAGATTGCGCAACCTGCGCGCCGGTATAAACTTCACCGATATCCTGCGCCTCTCAACCGTGAAGATTGAGCGCGGCACCGACTACCTCTACAGCCAGGGATTCGAGTTCTATCTTAATGTAACACTCTAAACATTGTGCAAATTATGAAGAAGATTATATATGTATTGATGTCTGTGGCGCTTCTCACGACAACATCGTGCGAGGGCTTCTTGAACATCACCCCCGACGGACAGTCAAAACGTGACGAACTTTTGAGTACACAGCAGGGTATTGAGGATGCTATGTACGGTGTCTATTCCCAGATGCGTGGCCAGTCGCTCTATGGCCAGGAACTCTATTTCTCTACACTCGAGATTCTCTCGCAGACAATGTGGTGCAACGGAAGCACAGGCGTTACAGCCATGAGTGAATATGATTGGGCACACTCGTCGGTGAAAGGTGTTTTCGATGGTGCCTGGACTGCGATGTACAAGAATATCTCCAATGTGAACAGCGTTCTCGATGCTCCGTTGGTAAAGGATGCAACAACCTACCCATATACACTCTATCGTGGCGAGGCCTTGGGCTTGCGTGCATTCATGCATTTCGACCTTGTGCGCCTCTTCGCTCAGCAGTACACCGTCAACCCCGCAGCCGATGGCATCCCCTATGCTACCGATTTCTCTTTGATTACTCCAGATTTCGAGAGTCTTGAGAAGAACTATGAGCATATCCTCAATGACCTTCACGAGGCCGAACTGTTGCTTGCCGATGAGGATAGCCACGAGGGCGACAGCAACTACATGCTCGATCGTCAGATTCACTTCAACCTGCGCGCCGTGCAGGCAACCCTTGCACGTGTATATCTTACAATGGGCGACAAGGAGAATGCCGCACACTATGCACTCTTGGTGATAAACGACGGCAAATATACTCTCAAGGAGAAGACCGAGGTCGTTAATGACCTTGCCGGTGTGCTCTCGAAGAAAGAGACTATCTTCGGTATCTACTATTCGGGCTTCTATGCCAATGTGAACGCCAAGTTGCAGCAGATGACATCGTACTACTCGCTCGACCTACGCAGTGATTTCATGTCACTCTACGAGAAAGACGCGGCCGGTTCCGATTACCGCACCATGGCCTATTTCTCCGAGTCTGGAACAGGCAGCGGCACAAAATACCGTCTGAGCAAGTTTACCGATATCTATGAGCTGAACAACAACGCATCGAACCGCCCTGCCGACCTCATCCTGGGAATAAACATGATACGCATCCCCGAGATGTACTACATTGCAGCCGAGGCTCTGCTCGACAGCGACTATGACCGTGCGTTGGAACTCTACAATGCTGTTCGCCTGCATCGTGGCCTTGAACCGCTCACCGGCAAACCGCTCACTGTGGAACTTATAAATGACGAGCGTTACAAGGAGATGATTGGCGAGGGACAGACCTACTTTAACATGAAACGTCAGAACCTTCCAATCCTTTCACACGACGGCAAGACAACCTATCAACCATCGGCCGGAATTTATGCAATACCAATCCCCGATGCCGAGAAGGAAAACCGCAATTAAAAGCTAAAAGCTGAAAGCTGCGAGTAAGCGAGAGCAGAGGAAAAGTTTACTTTTACTATGCCGAGCGGGAGCAGGTTCAAGCACACAAAGTGCGGTTAAAGCTGAAAACGGAAAACGGAAAGCCGAGGTTTTCAACCGAGGGTTCAACAACATCAACAGCAATAGGTCGCCCTGCGGGTTGCGGACAGTAGATGTTGTCAAAGGTGCAAAATGCTGTTAAAACTAAAATGTCAAAACTTGGACTATGAAAATAAAAACTATTATAAAGCGTACAATGTTGGCGGCGGTGTTGCCTCTTGCGGCACTCCTTGCCTCATGCGAGGACGAGAACTACATGAAGTTCGACCTCTCGAATTCTGGTATATATTTTACCAAGGACACGCTCAACTACTCGTTCAGCGTAACCCCGGTCGAGGTAAAGACCCACACCTATAGCATCCCGGTGCAGGTGATGGGTAGCATTAGCAGTGAAAAGCGTCCCATAGGTTATTATATCGATGCCGATTCTACATTTGCCGAGGAGGGTGTGCACTTTACCATCGGCGAGGCATGCGTATTGCCCGATTCAATAGTGGGATATATACCTGTCACAATCTACCGCGACAAGCTCGAGGGTACATACGCTACAGGCTATACACACTATAAGCTATGTATAAGACTGGCGCAGAACGACTGTTTTACCCCAACGCTCGATTCACTGCATCAGGTGCGCGTGTTCCGTTTTGACAACTCCGTGAACCAACCCGAATGGTATAATGCCCATGGCGAGAAGGTTTGGCAGAAAAAGTATCTTGGCGAGTGGCATCCGCTCAAGTTCATCAAGATGGTGGAGTATTTCCATGCTGTCAAGGATATTCAGCCCGAGACCTACAAGGCAATGGTAAAACTCTATGGCGAGAACCTTGAGCACATTGAGTTCGGCGACCCTTACCAGTACCGCACAGTGTTCATCAAGTACATATACACCCCAATGTACAACTATTTCAATGACCCTGCCAACAGGGATTACATTCTGTCGGAGTTCCCCGATTTCCCATTCGACTTCCCCGACCCGAAGAGTGTGTAACGTTTAAGATTACCGGATATGAAAAATTTCAAATGGCTTTTGCTGCTGGTGGTTCTTCCATTGTTTGTGGCCTGTTTCGAGGACAAGTCAACCACGGCCGACAAACCGCTCTCAAATATTAAAATAGAACAGGGAATAGACTCTGTGTACAATATCTACAAGTTCGATACCCTTGTAATCAAGCCTGTCATCTCACAGGAGAATGTTGACAAGCCACTCTCATACACCTGGGAGATTGACCTTGAACCCTATTCACACGACGAGGTGTTCGAGTACGTGGGCAACGAATTGGGCAAGTTCAACTGTCGCCTCATTGTGGAGAACGAGGACGGCAAGGCATTCTTCCCCTTTGTGCTCTATGTGAATTCCGATTATGAGTATGGAATTACAGTCTTGAGCCAAGACACCGATGGCAAATCAATGCTCTCGTTCATGCAGGAACCTATGACCGAGGCCGATTCGGCCAAGTTTACCGCCTACGACTGCTTTACCCGAAATAACCCCGATGAGGCTTTTGCTGCGGGTGCCGTTGATGTAGTGCAGAGCGGAGGCCGCCTTATAATCGCCTGCCAGGGCGGTGGTGAGAGAAACGACGAGCCCACCATCTATTATCTCAACGAAAAGACAATGGTAATAGAGAACATGTTCACCGTGCCCGAGTATGACGACTTCAAGCCGACGATACTTGGTGTACCGTCGGTAAGCCCCATCGGTTCAGTCTATCCCATCATTTGCGAGAACGGCAAGGTCTATGACTTCTCTGTTACCGAGGGCGTGGTGTCAGAGCCTCTGAAACATAAATACTCATACGCGCAGAGCTGCATTGTCGATGTCAACGGCGGATACTACGATATCCTTCTCTTCGACAATGACAACAAGGGCATGAGCCTCATATATAACGGCTATGGTCCATATTACTGCGGTGAGCCCTACAGCCTCTTGCTCAGCGACTCGCTCTATGCGTCAAAGAACCACTTCGCAAACAGGGAACTCATCACAATGGTAAAGATAAGGATGACCCAGAGCCAGAAGACTCTCGTTGGTCACCAGGAGTTCCTTGCCATGTCAAAGCTTGCAGGCACACCGGGCGTTTCAACCCGCACCGAGGTGCTCTATACCGATTTTTGGGGCTATGACTATGTAAACCAGGCATCGGTGTTCCATGTTGCCAACCAGCAGCTGACAACAATGATGAACAACCCTATAAAGATTTCAACCCCCTGTATTGCCAACAAGACATACTATACCATGTTCTTTGCCGATGGCAACAAGGTGCGCCGCTGGAACTACACATCGAACATTGCAGACCTGCCAAAGGCACCCACATTGCTAACCGTCGGCAGCGCTACAGCACAGATTACCGGCTTTGAAATGAGCGACGACCACAAGGTGACATACGTGTCATTCTACGACTCACAGAAAGAGGGTCTTAACGGCAGCGTATGGCTCTTTGACACCGACACCGGCGAGGTGCTCGAAAAGCACGATAATTTCTGCTATAGGCCGGTGAAGATGTTCTATAAGACAAGATAAAGGATAGGGAGTGACTAAAAAGCAAATTTCTGTGTTACGCTTGTCTTCAAAATCCTCATTTACGGTTAGTAAACTGCGGTTTTGAAGCCTACGCAAGCCTTGAACTTTGCCTTTTATTCACTCCCTATCGGCAATGGTGAAATAAAAGTTTACTATTTATATTAAAGGATACAATCCGTAGGGGCTGACCGATGTGTCAGCCCTACGTGTTTTCTAAGATTACTAGGGTGTCTAGGGTAACTAAAGCAACTACGTAGCTATCTTAGTAATCTTAGCTATCCTAGCCATCCTAGCCATCCTAGCCATCATAGTTACCATAGTTATTCTAGTTGCCATTTAGAAATTTTAATACTCAAATATTTGTTTTTAATTGTTTAATATGTACTTTCACTCACGAAAATATCAATTGTCGAATTTCTAAACTTTACGACTATGATTATCGGTGTTCCAAAGGAAATCAAGAACAATGAGAACCGTGTGGGTATGACCCCGGCGGGTGTTCAGGAGATGACAAAGCATGGTCACACTGTCTATGTGCAGGCCGGTGCGGGTGTTAACAGCGGTTTCAGCGATGATGCGTACATTGCGGCAGGGGCAAAGATTCTCCCTACAATTGAGGATGTATATGCCATTGCCGAGATGATTGTAAAGGTTAAAGAACCCATTGCAAGCGAATATGCCCTTGTGCGCAGGGGACAGCTGGTGTTCACCTATTTCCATTTTGCTTCGAGCGAACCGCTTACAAAGGCTATGGTCGAGAGTGGGGCGGTGTGCTGTGCCTACGAGACCGTAGAGCGCAAGGACCGTTCGTTGCCGTTGCTTGTACCAATGTCCGAGGTTGCCGGCCGCATGGCTGTGCAGGAGGGTTGCTACTTCCTTGAGCGCCCACGTGGCGGCAAGGGCAAGTTGATGGGCGGTGTTCCGGGTGTGAAACCTGCAAAGGTGTTTGTGATTGGTGCGGGTATTGTGGGTACAGCTGCTGCACGCACGGCTGCCGGTATGGGTGCCGATGTCACAATCTGCGATATCTCATTGCCTCGTCTTGCTTATCTGACAGATGTGATGCCACGCAATGTAAAGACACTGATGTCATCGGAGTACAATATACGTGAGGAGTTGAAAACTGCCGACCTTGTCATCGGTTCAGTGCTCATTCCGGGCGCAAAGGCACCGAAGCTTGTCACACGCGACATGCTTGCTTTGATGCAACCGGGCAGTGTGCTCGTTGATGTTGCCATTGACCAGGGCGGCTGCTTCGAAACATCGCGCCCCACAACGCACGAGGAACCTACATACTACGTCGATGGCATTCTGCACTATTGCGTTGCGAATATCCCCGGTGCCGTGCCTTATACATCGACATTGGCGCTCACCAATGCAACATTGCCTTATGCGCTGCAGCTTGCCGACAAGGGTTGGCAAAAGGCATGCACCGACAACGAGGAGCTGCGCAAGGGCTTGAACGTTGTAGAGGGCAAGGTTGTCTATCGCCAGGTTGCCGAGGCTTGGGGCTTGCCATACGAGCCGCTGGCGCTATAAAATTGCTGCTTATATACTGAAATACTAACCAATAATATCTATTACTATGGAATTACCATTTGCCGAATCGTGGAAAATAAAGATGGTTGAGCCCATCCGCAAGAGTACACGCGAGGAGCGTGAGCAGTGGATGAAAGAGGCCGATTATAATCTGTTCCAACTGAAATCGGAACAAGTGTATATTGACTGTCTCACCGACTCGGGCACAGGCGCGATGAGTGACCGCCAATGGGCTGCAATGATGATGGGTGACGAGAGCTATGCCGGCTCATCATCGTTTTTCCAGCTGAAGGATACAATTGAGAGACTCACAGGTTTCTCATATGTAATCCCTACCCACCAGGGACGTGCTGCCGAGAATGTGCTGTTCAGCCACCTTGTGACAGCCGGCGCCATCGTTCCCGGTAACTCGCATTTCGATACCACAAAGGGACACATCGAGAGCCGCAAGGCCTTTGCTTTGGACTGCACCATTGACGAGGCCAAGGATACACAGCTCGAAATTCCTTTCAAGGGAAATGTTGACCCGGGGAAACTGGAGGCTGCGTTGCAGGAGCATGGCGACAAGATTCCTTTCATCATTGTTACCATAACCAACAACACCGCCGGCGGACAGCCTGTTTCAATGCAGAACCTGCGCGAGGTGCGCGCCTTGGCCGACAAGTATGGCAAGCGTGTCATCTATGACTCGGCACGCTTTGTCGAGAATGCCTATTTCATCAGGACACGCGAAGAGGGGTATGCCGACAAGACAATCAAGGAGATTGTAAAGGAGATGTTCTCGCTTGCCGACGGCATGACAATGTCCTCAAAGAAGGATGGTCTTGTGAACATGGGCGGTTTCATTGCTACCCGCCACGAGGATTGGTACGAGGGTGCAAAGAAGTATTGTATTCCTTTCGAGGGCTTCCTGACCTATGGTGGCATGAACGGCCGCGATATGGCTGCACTTGCAGTCGGACTGGAGGAGAATACCGAGCTGGACAACATTGAGACACGAATCCGTCAGGTGCAGTATCTTGCTGCGCGTCTGGATGAGTTCGGCATTCCTTATCAGCGCCCTGTGGGTGGTCATGCCCTCTTCATCGATGCCGACCGCGTGCTCTCGCACGTACCAAAAGAGGAGTTCCCTGCGCAGACACTTGCAATTGAGCTCTACCTTGAAGCCGGTATCCGTGGCTGCGAAATCGGTTATATCCTTGCCGACCGCGACCCTGTAACCCGCGAGAACCGCTTTGGCGGTCTCGACCTGTTGCGCCTGTGCATCGCGCGCCGTGTATATACCAACAACCACATGGATGTGATTGCCGTAGCGTTGAAGAATGTGTACGACCGCCGCGACAGCATCAAGCATGGTGTGAAGATTGTCTGGGAGACAGAGCTCATGCGTCACTTTACCGTCAAGCTCGCGCGAGTGGAGGAGTAGGCACCATTGTGACAGTTCCCAAAGAGATACCGGCAGATTATATCAACGAGGAACTCTTGCCCGGTGATAGAGTCTGTATAAGGATTGGGTGAAGTTAGCGTGCAAGTTGAGCGCCGCTTATCCGATAACAAGAAGAGGTAGATGCAGATTTGCATCTACCTCTTCTTGTTATCGGTTTTTTACCCTTTTATCCTTCCTATAAAATGCAACAACGGGAATTTGCGTTTGCGTTTGATATCAACAATAAGTACCACTCCTTCGTTGGTGAGTGTCTTTAGCTCAAGGGAATCATCCTCGGCAATGAGGTAGCTACGCAGTTCGCTCATTGCAACATTATACAACGCCTGGGCATCCTTGCCGTCGCGGTTCCATATCCTGCGGCATATATCCTCTTTAAGTAGTTTGTATTCGGGTGCAGAGTCCACAAACGCCTTCAGTACCTCGGCTCTTTTATCGGTAAGCGAGAGCTTGCCTCCGTTCCGGTAATAAACAGTGTTGGTATTGAAGTCTATGCAACTGTTGCCGATGAACTTCACGTTATGCATGTAACGCAGTTTCTCGGGTACATATATTGCAGACAGATATAGCAAGGCGATAAGTGCCAACGCCGCAAATTGCCATTTTGCCAACAGCTCCATTCCTTTTACAATCTCAATTGCAGGGATATTCACAGTGCCTACCATCTTGCCCTGTCCGCAAATACCTAATGATACGCTGTCCGTGGCAAAGCCTTCAACCTCTCTTGCCTGGAATATGCGGACGTATGGGGCATTCACATTCATACTGTCTTCGGAAACAAACATATCGAAGAGGCTTTTGGCATATACGGTGGTTGCAACATCCGCCTTTATACCTAACCTCGTTACCATATTTTTGAACAGCGAGTCGGTTGTCGAGATGTGGTATTCGTCATCTTCCAAAAGTGAAATATGTATCTGGTCTTTTTGGTATGTTGCATAATTGTCCGGGTTATAGAAATTAGAGGATATTACAATTTTCCCTTGCTCAAACTCAATGTACAAGTTCTTGTTTTTAGGAAATCTCGAAGACTCTGTTTCACTGGAATAGTAATAGATGTCATGTATAATCATTATACTGTCGCCCCAGGTCGGTGCCTCTCTTTTGAACTCGCTGTTTATCCTGTCGTGCAGTTCGTCGCGACGGTCGTTATAGTTGAAAATATAAGATAGCGCAAACAACGCAATGGAGATAATGATGTAGATGTTTCTGTTCATTTCTGTCATGTTTTGTATTTGCAAAAGTATTCTTTTTGGGCACTATCGGGCAAGAAACAGAGTAAAATCACATTGAGAACCGTCTAAAATCTGATTTTTAGACGTCTAAAGAGCTGTTTTTAGATTTATTTTTTCGCGAGGGGTGAAATTTTCCCTTATTTCGCTTGTAACAATTGGGGCCCTTGTCCGTCTTATAATTGAAATGACATAATCGCATTTGAAATTTAAACTGAAAAACAAAACACAATA
>JAZOUB010000002.1:0-9056 GCA_045657945.1 Bacteroidaceae bacterium
ATTCCATATTTTACACAAATGTAATTGATGGAATAACCATCTTCAAGCATATGCATATATTTAAGCAATGCTGAATAATCGTGTTTCTTACGCATAAAATAAACCCCAAAGTTTTTTGTCCAAACTTTGGGGTTCACTTCACTTTCCGCGTGCCGAGTTCTTTGCTACTTTCTGTCGCACAGAAAGTAGATGCAAGAAAGACTTGAAGAAAAATACAAGTGAACGATTAAGGTTTAGGACTGCCATGGAATATAACGACGAGCGAAAGCGAGAGTTGATTCCCCAGAGTTTGCCAGTGAGCCGCCCTTTTGGGCCTTCTCCATCAACCCACTAAAAGCAATAGCAGCATGCCGCATGGCATGCTGCTATTGCTTTTATAGTATTTCAATCAATTACTCCTCATCGTCAGAGAAATCAAGCGCGGCTCTTTTACCTGCCTGGATACGCTCGTAATCCTCCTTTGACAACACAACAAGCTTGTTGAACTCACGCTGACCTGTACCGGCTGGGATGAGGTGACCACAAATCACGTTCTCCTTCATACCGAGCAAGTTGTCGCTCTTCATGTTGATTGCAGCCTCGTTGAGCACCTTTGTTGTCTCCTGGAACGATGCAGCTGACATGAAGCTCTGTGTCTGCAATGCGGCGCGTGTGATACCCTGGAGAATCTGTGTAGATGTCGCAGGCTTAGCATCGCGTGAAACAACCGGTTTGAGGTCGCGGCGCTTGAGCATACTGTTCTCGTCGCGCAACTTGCGGGCTGTGATAATCTGACCAGGCTTCAGGTTCTCCGAGTCACCTGCGTCAACAACAACCTTCTTACCCCAGATGCGATCGTTCTCATCCTGGAACTGGAGCTTGTCAACAATCTGCAACTCGAGGAAGCGTGTATCGCCCGGCTCGTCGATCTGTACCTTACGCATCATCTGGCGTACGATAATCTCGAAGTGCTTGTCGTTGATCTTCACACCCTGTGAACGGTAGACATCCTGTGCCTCGTTAACGATGTACTCCTGAACGGCGGTAGGTCCCTTGATAGCAAGGATATCCGATGGAGTAACGGCACCGTCAGAAAGCGGTGTTCCGGCGCGTACATAGTCACCATCCTGAACAAGGATCTGCTTAGAGAGGGCAACAAGGTACTTCTTGACATCGCCGACCTTTGATGTTACGACAATCTCGCGGTTACCACGCTTAACCTTACCCATTGTTACCTCACCGTCGATTTCAGAAACCACTGCAGGGTTAGATGGGTTACGTGCCTCGAAGAGCTCTGTTACTCGTGGGAGACCACCGGTGATATCACCTGCGCTACCGAATACACGAGGAATCTTCACGATTACGTCACCGGCCTTGAGGATATCGCCGTCCTCAACCACTACGTGACCACCCACTGGGAGGTTGTAGTTGTGGAGTGAGTTGCCGTTCTCGTCATTGATGTGAACGGTTGGGATCTTGTTCTTGTCCTTAGACTCAATGATGACAATCTCGTGCAGACCTGTACTCTCGTCGGTCTCAACCTTATATGTAATATTCTCAAGTACTGACTCGAACTCAACCTTACCGGCAACCTCGGTTACGATTACGGCGTTGAATGGGTCCCAAGATGCAATTACCTTGCCCTTCTCAACGAGCTCGTCCTCATAAGCATAGAGTTTAGAACCGTAAGGGATATTGTGTGTAGAAAGTACGATACCTGTATTTGTATCCACGAAGCGAACCTCGCTCAAGCGGCTGACAACAATCTTCACCGGTGTACCATCGGGCTCAACTGTATCTACAGTACGCAACTCCTCGAACTTGAGGCGTGAAGCGTGCTTTGCACGGATGGTTGCATCGGCTGCAATGTTGGCAGCGGTACCACCGGCGTGGAAGGTACGGAGTGTAAGCTGTGTACCTGGCTCACCGATTGACTGTGCAGCGATGACACCGACAGCCTCGCCCTTCTCAACCATGCGGCTTGTTGCAAGGTTGCGGCCATAACACTTGGCACAAACACCATGCTTAGACTCACAGGTGAGAACTGAACGGATCTCTACGCTCTCGATTGGTGAGTTCTCGATCTCGTCGGCAACAGCCTCGCTGATGAGCTCGCCAGAGTGTACAAGAATCTTTCCTGTTGTCGGGTGAACAACATCGTGTACCGATACACGACCCATGATGCGCTCGCCAAGAGTAGCAACAGTCTCGTCGCCGTTCTTGAGTGCTGTACAAACAAGACCACGCAATGTACCGCAATCCTCCTCGTTGATGATGACATCGTGTGAAACGTCAACAAGACGACGTGTGAGGTAACCGGCATCGGCTGTCTTCAAAGCGGTATCGGCAAGACCCTTACGCGCACCGTGAGAAGAGATAAAGTACTCGAGCACCGAAAGACCCTCCTTAAAGTTAGAAAGAATTGGGTTCTCGATAATCTGTGCACCCTCAGAACCTGCCTTCTGTGGCTTGGCCATAAGACCACGCATACCAGAGAGCTGACGGATCTGGTCCTTAGAACCACGGGCACCTGAATCGAGCATCATATATACTGAGTTAAAGCCCTGGTCGTCGGTAGAGATAGTCTTCATCAACACATTCGCCAAGTCGGCATTTACGTGTGTCCACTCATCGACTACCTTGTTATAACGCTCCTTATCGGTGATAAGACCGAGGTTATACTCTGCGAGAATCTCCTCAACCTTCTCATTACCCTTGCGCACGAGCTCTTCCTTCTCCTTTGGAATGATAACATCGTCGAGGTTGAATGAAAGACCGCCCTGGAACGCCATCTGGTAACCGAGGTTCTTGATACCATCGAGGAACTCGGCCGAGCGGGCAACACCCACGCGCTTGATAACCTCTGTAATGATGTCACGCAAAGACTTCTTTGAGATAATCTGATTGATGTAACCCATCTCGCGTGGAACAATCTGGTTAACGATGATTCGACCAACAGATGTCTCGCGGAGAACCTGAACATAGTCACCGTTCTCGTCAAGGTCCTCAACCATTACCTTTACAGGTGCGTGAATTGCGACACGACCCTGGTTGTATGCGATGAGTGCCTCCTCGGGACCATAGAATGTCATGCCCGAGCCCTTAGCGCCCTCGCGGAGCTTGGTTATGTAGTACAAACCGAGTACCATATCCTGTGAAGGCACAGTGATAGGTGCACCGTTTGAAGGGTTCAGAATGTTGTGAGACTGGAGCATAAGCATCTGAGCCTCAAGAATTGCCTCGTTGCTGAGTGGCAAGTGAACAGCCATCTGGTCACCGTCGAAGTCGGCGTTGAACGCTGTACATGCAAGTGGGTGCAACTGGATAGCCTTACCCTCGATCATCTTAGGCTGGAATGCCTGAATACCGAGACGGTGAAGTGTCGGCGCACGGTTGAGCAACACAGGGTGACCCTTCATAACGTGCTCAAGAATATCCCAGATGATTGGCTCACGGCGGTCAACAATCTTCTTTGCAGACTTGACAGTCTTCACGATACCACGCTCAATGAGCTTGCGGATGATAAATGGCTTGTAGAGCTCGGCAGCCATGAGTTTTGGCAAACCGCACTCACCCATCTTCAACTCAGGACCAACGACAATAACCGAACGGGCTGAGTAGTCAACACGCTTACCGAGAAGGTTCTGACGGAAACGACCCTGCTTACCCTTCAAGCTGTCTGAAAGAGACTTGAGAGGACGGTTAGCATCCGACTTGAGCGCGCTTGCCTTGCGAGAGTTGTCGAAGAGTGAATCGACAGCCTCCTGCAACATACGCTTCTCGTTACGCAAGATAACCTCGGGAGCCTTAATCTCAATAAGTTTCTTGAGACGGTTGTTGCGGATGATAACACGACGATAGAGGTCGTTGAGGTCAGATGTAGCAAAACGGCCACCATCCAGAGGCACCAAAGGACGCAACTCAGGAGGTGTGACAGGAATAACTGTCATAATCATCCACTCGGGACGGTTGTTGCCGTTTGAAGCAGCCATAGATGAGCGGAATGACTCCACTACCTGAAGACGCTTCAAAGCCTCGTTCTTGCGCTGCTGTGACATGTCAGTATTGGCACGGTTACGCAACTCGTATGAGAGTGAATCGAGGTCAATGCGTGCAAGGAGATCCTGGATAGCCTCGGCACCCATCTTCGCAATGAACTTGTTAGGATCATTGTCATCAAGGTACTCGTTGCCCTGTGGCAGGTTGTCCATGATTGTGATATACTCGTCCTCGGTGAGCAACTGATAAGCATCAACACCGTTGAGTACATTGTCCTTGCCCGGAGTATCCTGGCGTGTCTCGTCGTCCTTACGAGCCATTACACCCGGCTGGATAACGATATATTTCTCGTAGTATATAACTGCATCGAGACTCTTTGTAGGAAGACCGAGCAGATAACCAATCTTGTTAGGCAATGAACGGAAGTACCAGATGTGTGCCACAGGAACAACAAGCTGAATGTGTCCCATGCGCTCACGACGCACCTTCTTCTCTGTAACCATTACACCGCAACGGTCGCAGACAATACCTTTGTAGCGGATACGCTTGTACTTACCACAGTGGCACTCGTAGTCCTTTACCGGACCGAAGATGCGCTCGCAGAACAAACCGTCACGCTCGGGCTTATAGGTACGGTAGTTGATTGTCTCCGGTTTCAACACCTCTCCACATGAATTACCAAGTATCTCCTGCGGTGAAGCAAGACCGATGGTAATCTTCGAAAAATTATTTTTTGTCTTTGTTTCTTTTCTAAAAGCCATAATTCTCTATATTGACAAACGTGAAGGAATTATTATTCAAACGAAATACTCAAGCCCAGACCACGAAGCTCGTGCAAAAGCACATTGAGTGACTCAGGAAGACCTGGTGTAGGCATTGGATCACCCTTAACGATAGCCTCGTATGCCTTTGAACGGCCAACTACATCGTCCGACTTGATTGTCAGGATCTCCTGAAGGATGTGTGCTGCACCGAACGCCTCAAGTGCCCAAACCTCCATCTCTCCGAAACGCTGACCACCGAACTGTGCCTTACCACCAAGTGGCTGCTGAGTGATAAGTGAGTAAGGACCGATTGAACGGGCGTGCATCTTGTCCTCGACCATGTGCCCGAGCTTCAGCATGTAGCTGACACCCACTGTTGCAGGCTGGTCGAAACGGTCACCGGTACCACCATCGTAAAGGTATGTCTTACCAAAGCGTGGCATGCCGGCCTTGTCAGTCCAAGTGCAGAGGTCATCGAGTTTCGCACCGTCAAAGATTGGAGTAGCGAACTTGACGCCAAGCTCCTTACCTGCACGGCCGAGTACGGTCTCGAAGATCTGACCGATGTTCATACGAGAAGGCACACCAAGTGGGTTCAAGATGATATCTACCGGAGTACCGTCCTCAAGGAATGGCATATCCTCCTGACGAACGACGCGTGACACGATACCCTTGTTACCGTGGCGACCCGCCATCTTGTCACCGACACCAATCTTACGCTTCTTCGCGATATAAACCTTGGCCATCTTCATTGTGCCCGATGGCAACTCATCACCGATAGTGAGAGCGAACTTCTCGCGCTTAACCTCGGCATCGAGTTCTTTGTATTTGTGGATGAAGTTGATGATGAGTGAACGGATAAGATCATTTGTATGAGCATCGGCTGTCCACTTGCTCAACTGCACTGCTGTGTAGTCAAGAGCCTCAAGCTCAGGGCGTGTAAACTTAGCACCCTTGGCAATGAGTTCTGTACCCATGAAATCCTTAACGCCCTGTGAAACACGGCCATTGACAAGTGTCAACAACTTGTCGATAAGGATTGTCTTGAGCTCATCAACTTTCTTCTGGAATTCGTCATCAATCTTTGGAAGCTTTGCCTTGTCTGCCATCTTCGCAGAGCGTGTCTTCTCGGCGCGCTGGAAGAGACGACGGCCAATTACAACACCCTGAAGTGATGGAGAAGCCTTGAGTGAAGCATCCTTCACATCACCGGCCTTGTCACCAAAGATCGCACGGAGCAATTTCTCCTCAGGTGTAGGATCAGACTCACCCTTTGGAGTAATCTTACCGATGATAATGTCACCCGGCTTCACATAAGCACCAACGCGGATGATACCGTTGCGGTCGAGGTCTTTTGTAGCATCCTCGCTCACGTTAGGAATATCAGAGGTAAACTCCTCCATACCACGCTTGGTCTCACGTACCTCGAGTGAAAGCTCGTCAACATGAACTGATGTCAACACATCCTCACGCACCACCTTCTCGTTAAGCACGATAGCATCCTCATAGTTGTAACCCTTCCAAGGCATGTAAGCAACAAGGAGGTTCTTACCAAGAGCAAGTTCACCGGCCTGGGTTGAATAACCCTCGGTCAGGATATCACCGGCCTTGACTCTCTGACCCTTGTCACAGATTGGACGGAGGTCAATAGTCATATTCTGGTTAGTACGACGGAACTTAGGAATGATATACTCCTTGGTAGCAGGCTCGAAACTTACGAACTCCTCCTCCTCGGTACGGTCGTACTTGATAACAATCTTTGAAGCATCAACAAACTCAATTACACCCTCGCCCTCAGCAACAATCTGTGTACGAGAGTCCTCAACAAGCTGCTTCTCGAAACCGGTACCCACGATAGGAGCCTCGGTTGTCAAGAGAGGAACTGCCTGGCGCATCATGTTCGATCCCATGAGCGCACGGTTAGCATCGTCATGCTCAAGGAACGGAATGAGTGATGCAGCAATAGAGGCAATCTGCTGTGGAGAAACGTCCATCAACTCAACACGGCCCGGCTCAACAACAGGATAATCGGCATCCTGGCGTGTCTTAACCTTCTTCAAGATGAAGTTACCGTTCTCGTCGAGTGGAGCGTTACCCTGAGCAATGATCTTGCCCTCTTCCTCCTCTGCTGTATAATATACAACGTTCTTGTTGTCAATGTCAACCTTGCTGTCAGCAACTGAACGGTAAGGAGTAACAATGAAACCAAGCTCGTTAATCTTTGCATAGATACAAAGTGATGACATCAAACCGATGTTCGGACCCTCAGGAGTCTCGATAGGACAGAGACGGCCATAGTGTGTGTAATGAACGTCACGCACCTCGAAACCGGCACGGTCACGAGAAAGACCGCCAGGACCCAGAGCCGAAAGACGGCGCTTGTTAGTAATCTCGGCAAGCGGGTTAGTCTGGTCCATGAACTGTGACAACGCGTTTGTACCGAAGAATGTATTGATAACAGCCGATACAGTCTTAGCGTTAATGAGGTCTGTTGGAGTGAACACCTCGTTGTCGCGAACGTTCATTCTCTCGCGGATAGTACGCGCCATACGCGCAAGACCGATAGCGAACTGGTTCGAGAGCTGCTCGCCTACAGTGCGGACACGACGGTTGCTCAAGTGGTCGATATCATCGACAGTTGCCATTGAATTAACCAAGCCAATGAGGTACTTGATAATCTCAATGATATCCTCTTTTGTCAACACTCTTACATCCATGTCGGTAGAAAGACCGAGCTTGCGGTTGATGCGGTAACGGCCAACATCACCCAAGTCATAGCGCTTCTCCGAGAAGAAGAGGTTGTTGATTACTTCGCGAGCACTTGCATCATCAGCAGGCTCAGCATTGCGCAACAGGCGGAAGATGCAGTTTACAGCCTCTTTCTCCGAGTTGCTTGTATCTTTGTCAAGCGTGTTGAAAATCAATGAATAGTCAACAGCATTGGGATCGTCATTTTCTTTGTGCAGAAGAATTGTCTCTACACCGCTGTCGAGGATGCGGTCAACGAGGTCCTGGTCGAGAATAGACTCACGCTCAACAACCACCTCGCTACGCTCAATTGATACAACCTCGCCGGTATCTGCATCAACATAATCCTCCTGACGTGTCTTCACAACATGACCCGCCATCTTGCGGCCAAGCACCTTCTTCATGCTTGTCTTTGTCACCTTGTACTCCTCGGCAAGGTCAAATATCTCAAGAATATCCTTGTCGCTCTCAAAACCGATAGCACGGAGAAGAGTTGTTACTGGTAACTTTTTCTTACGGTCGATGTAAGCATACATAACATTGTTGATGTCAGTAGCAAACTCAATCCAAGAACCCTTGAATGGGATAATACGTGCTGAATACAAAGGTGTACCGTTAGCGTGTACGCTCTGTCCGAAGAACACACCCGGTGAACGGTGCAACTGTGATACCACAACGCGCTCAGCACCATTGATAATAAAGGTACCTTGCTTTGTCATGTAAGGGATAGGTCCAAGGAACACATCCTGAATGACAGTATCGAAATCCTCGTGATCTGGATCCGTACAATAAAGTTTCAACTTTGCCTTGAGTGGAACACTATAGGTCAATCCGCGCTCTAAGCACTCTGCTATTGAGTAACGGGGTGGATCGATATAATAGTCCAGGAACTCCAAAACGAAATTGTTCCTCGTATCGGTGATAGGGAAGTTTTCCGCAAAGACCTTGTAAAGGCCATCATTCACACGTTTTTCAGGAGGAGTATCAAGTTGGAGGAAATCCTCGAACGATTTCAATTGTACTTCCAAAAAGTCCGGACAAGGCATTGGATCTTTTATAGAAGCAAAGTTAATTCTTTGATTATCAGTTTTTAACGACATCGTGGTAAATGTTTTATAACTTACTTTACTTTTTACGCACAAAAGGTTAAGAACCCTTTTATCGGGTTCTTAACCATTGTACCCTTGTGCAGGGTTTGGGTGGGCTTACTTAATCTCAACCTCAGCACCAGACTCCTCGATAGTCTTCTTCAAAGACTCAGCCTCTGCCTTAGGAAGACCCTCCTTAAGAACGCTAGGAGCGCCATCTACGAGGTCCTTAGCCTCCTTCAAACCAAGACCACAAGCCTCCTTAACGGCCTTTACAACCTGGAGCTTAGCAGCACCTGCGTCAACCAGAACTACGTCGAAGTCAGTCTTCTCCTCAGCTGCAGCCTCAGCGCCACCAGCAGCAGGAGCAGCAACTGCAACAGCTGCAGCAGCGGGCTCAATACCATACTCATCCTTCAGGATAGTTGCCAACTCATTAACTTCCTTTACTGTCAAGTTTACCAACTCTTCAGCGATA
>JAZOUB010000003.1:0-8405 GCA_045657945.1 Bacteroidaceae bacterium
TCGCCCATAGCCTGTGTCATCACGTGGAATTCCTTCTTCTCCATCTTTGGCAACTGGCTCTCAAACACGCCTGTCAACACCTCGCGCTGTGTTGCACCAATAGTGCTCTCCTTCTTCTCCTCCTTAACAATGAGGTTGTCGATGATGTCGCTGTCAACGCGTGTAAAGCGTGTTTTCTCGAACTTTTGCTCAAGCAGGCTGATGAGTGCCACATCCAGCTGACCATCCATCAACAGCACATTGTAGCCCTTGTTCTTGGCATTCTCAATGAAGCTGTACTCCTTCTCCTTGTCGTTAGAGTAGAGGTATATTACGTTGCCCTCCTTGTCGGTCTGCTCGGCACTTACAAGGTTCTTGTACTCCTCGTATGTATATTTGTTGCCGTCAGTATCCTGCAAAAGCGAGAACTTGTTTGCCTTGTCATAGAAATCCTCCTCGGTGAGCATTCCATAGTGGATGAAAATCTTGAGGTCGTTCCACTTCTCCTCGAACTCCTTGCGGTCGTTCTTGAAAATCTGTGCCAGACGGTCCGACACCTTCTTTGAAATATATGTAGAGATTTTCTTCACATTTGAGTCGCTCTGCAGGTATGAGCGTGATACATTGAGCGGAATATCCGGTGAGTCAATAACACCGTGCATCAATGTGAGGAAGTCGGGAACGATGCCCTGAACCTCGTCGGTCACATAAACCTGGTTGCAGAACAGGAGAATCTTGTTCTTCTGCAGCTCAAGGTTGCTCTTTACCTTTGGGAAGTAGAGCACGCCTGTGAGGTGGAATGGGAAGTCGACATTCAAGTGAATCCAGAAGAGTGGCTCGTCGCTCATTGGGTAGAGCTTGCGATAGAACTCCTTGTAGTCCTCGTCCTTCAGTTCACTTGGCTTGCGTGTCCACAGCGGGGTAGTGTCGTTGATGATGTTGTCCTCATCTGTCTCAACCTGCTTGCCGTCTTTCCAGTCCTTCTTTTTGCCGAAAGCAATCTCAACGGGCAAGAAACGGCAGTACTTGTTAAGGATTCCGCTGATGCGGCTCTCGCTCAGGAACTCCTTGCTGTCATCATCGATGTACATAATGATGTCTGTTCCTCGCTCGGCCTTCTCTGTCTCCTCGAGAGTGTATTCGGGACTGCCGTCGCAGCTCCATTTTACAGCCTGCGCACCGTCGCGGTACGATTTGGTCACAATCTCAACCTTCTTCGATACCATGAATGCCGAGTAGAAGCCAAGACCAAAGTGGCCGATGATGCTGTTGGCTGTGTCCTTGTACTTCTCAAGGAAATCTGTAGCACCCGAGAGGGCAATCTGGTTGATGTATTTCTCTATCTCCTCGGCTGTGAGGCCAATACCGTTGTCGCTCACGGTGATGGTATCTGTACCAAGTGTCACAGTTACCTTTGGTGTGCCAAGCTCGCCCTTGAACTCGCCCTTCTCGTAAAGAGTCTTCAACTTCTGTGTAGCATCGATTGCATTCGATACAATCTCACGGAGAAAAATCTCGTGGTCGCTATACAAGAATTTCTTGATTACGGGGAAAATGTTTTCGGTAGTTACCCCAATGTTTCCTTTCTGCATATTATTAAGTTTTTAAGTTTATGTATTTTATTATTATGGTTTACATACTCCTCCGCCCGTTGGACACCTCCTCTATAAACAGAGGAGGAGTTTGTCTCCAGACACCTTATATAAAACAAAAAAAATGCCAGTAGTTCTTTGTCTGCCAAATTGACATATAATTAGTGACTAAAAAGCGCATTGCTGTGTTACGCTTGTTTTTGTTGTGAGTCATTTAGGGGTTACTAAACTCCCCACACCAAAAACTTCGCAAGCCTTGCACTGCATCTTTTTATTCACTAATTGTAATTTGCAGTGGAAACCCAAAGCGCATTACTGTGTTACATGTAAAGTATAAGGAGGACTCTTTACGAATCCTCCTTATATGTGTGTTACAGTACTTGTTAAGTGATTTTTTTTTCAGCAAAGCAGCAATATCATCATCTGTCCTACGAAAATTCTCAGGAACATTGCAAGTGGGTAAACTGTCGCATATCCAACTGCTGCATCACCGCCTTTTGTCTGCTGGTTGGCAAATGCCAAAGCCGGTGGGTTGGTGCAAGAACCCGAGATGACACCAATGAGTGTATTGTATTTAATCTTGAAAATATAGCGTCCCACAAGGCCTGCGACAAGTATCGGGACAACTGTAATCAATGCACCATAGAGAATCCAAAGATAGCCTCCATTGTTTACAATACTGTCCACAAATTTTTCTCCGGCTCCCAAACCGACGCACGCAAGGAACAGGGTTATACCAATTTCTCTAATCATGAGGTTCGCGCTTGTTGTGGTGTAGGTGACAACGCCCATTTTGGGACCGAAATAGCTCACAAGGATGGCTACGATAAGCGGGCCTCCTGCCAATCCAAGCTTTAGCGGTGTTGTCATCAATGTACCGCTGAGTGGGATGCTGCCAAGTATACAACCAAGTGCAATACCTATGAAAATTGGAATCAGGTTTGGGTGGTCAAGGTATTTGCGCTCGTCGCCAAGTATTTTCTTTACATTGTTGATTGCATCCTCGTTACCCACAACTGTTAATATGTCACCCACCTGAAGACGGATGTTTGCTGTTGCAGCAAGGTCAATGCCGGCGCGGTTTATGCGTGTTATGTTTACACCGAACTCTTTTCTAATGTTCAGTTTGCCAAGTTTTGTGCCGTTCAGTTTAGGCTTTGTGAATGTAATTTTTCGTGAAACTAGCATCTCTTGAGGTCTTATCCACTCTTGCTCAATCTGTTCGCCAATCAATTCTTTGAGATTGGTGTGGATAGAACCGTCGGCAATTATCAGCACTTTGTCACCCAAGCTCAAACATGTCTTGGAATCGGCGGCAACGCAGGTGTCGACATTCTTGTATATGATTCTTGATACAACGAAATCGAGGTTGCTTCTTTTTCTTATCTCTTCGAGTGTAATGCCTGTGATTTCGCTATTTGTGACCTTCAACGAAATGCGCTGTATATTGATATCATTGTTTTTCCCTCTGTCAAACTTCTTTTCACCCTTGTAGAACGATTTTATGGCAATCATGGCTAAAATGCAACCGATTACACCAAGTGGATAGGCAACACTGTAACCCAAAGCTATATTGGGGCTGCTTACCCCGCCATTCATGTCCTTGAACGCTGTTTCTGCCGCTCCAAGTCCCGGGGTGTTGGTTACGGCTCCCGACATTATACCGGTTATGGTGTCAGCACTTTCATTGGTGGTGGAAATGAGAAGAACAGCAATGAGGACATCGAACAATACAAGAATACAGGTGACAGAGTTCAATTTGAGACCTCCCGATTTGAAACTCGAAAAGAAACCGGGACCGACCTGAAGTCCAATGGAATAGACAAAGAGTATAAGTCCGAATTCTTTTACAAAGTGCAGCAAATCGTGGTCGAGTGTCATCCTGTAATGTGACAACAATATACCGATGAACAGCACCCATGTTACACCAAATGAGATGCCTTTGATCTTTACTCTGCTCAAGTAGACGCCTATACCCACTGTAAGTGCCAGAATCACCATTGAGTATGCAACACTTCCTTCTGTAAGCAGGTCTTTAAGAAAATCCCCTAAAAAATCCATATACAAACAGTCTTCTAAAAATTTTTGCAAAATTACTTAAAAAAATCCGCCCCTGTTTTTGTGATTTATTGTATATGATAATAGCTGTTATTGGTATATTCAATAGAAAGCGGCGATGGTGTATTTTCACCATCGCCGCTTTCTATTGAATATATCATTATGTTAGCGTTTTACTTCAAACTTCAGTTTATCTTCTCCAACTGTGGCAACAATAGTGTCACCGGGTTGCAGTGCGCCGTCGAGCAATAGCTCCGAGATTTCATCCTCTACATAGTTCTGTAATGCACGTTTCAGTGGGCGTGCACCATACTGTATGTCATATCCCTTGTCGGCAAGGAAACTCTTTGCCTCGGTAGTTATCTCAATGTTGTAGCCAAGCTCGGTCACACGCTTTACAATCTGCACCAGTTCAAGATCTACAATGTCGATAATTGCATTCTTGCCAAGCTGGTCAAAGTTGATTATCTCGTCTATGCGGTTGATAAACTCTGGCGCAAAGCGTTTGTTAAGAGCCTTCTGTATCACTGCGCGTGAATACTCCTTGTCGCCTGCACGCTCGTCCTTGGCGAAACCGATACCGCTACCGAAATCCTTGAGCTCGCGTGTACCCACATTCGATGTCATGATGAGTACGGTGTTGCGGAAATCGACTGTGCGTCCATAACTGTCTGTGAGGCGACCCTCGTCCATCACCTGTAACAACAGGTTGAATACATCGGTGTGGGCCTTCTCAATCTCATCAAGCAGGACAATGGAGTAGGGACGGCGGCGTACACGCTCGGTGAGCTGTCCGCCCTCCTCATAACCGACATATCCCGGAGGCGCTCCAACAAGGCGCGAAACGGTGAACTTCTCCATGTATTCGCTCATGTCAATGCGTATTAGGGCATCGGCACTGCCGAACATGAACTTTGCAAGTTCCTTTGCAAGCAGTGTTTTACCCACACCTGTGGGGCCCAGGAACATGAATGTACCAATAGGCTTGTTTGGGCTTTGCAATCCCACACGGCTGCGCTGGATAGCCTTGGTGAGTTTTTCAATTGCATTCTCCTGGGCAATAACCTTGCCTGTGAGTTCGGCGCGCATGCTCTTGAGGCGCGTCCACTCATCCTGCTGCATACGCTGCATTGGCACTCCAGTAATCATTGATACTACACCGGCAATGTCCTCGTCGGTAACAGTCTGTCGGCTGTTAGTGAGGCTTTTCTCCCACTCGGCCTTCATCTGCGCAAGCTGGCTCTGCATCTCCTTCTCGCGGTCGCGCAAGTTGGCTGCATTCTCAAAGTCCTGGTTCTTTACCGCCGCATTTTTCTCCTTGTTTATTGTGTCAATGAGTTTTTCCTGCTCCTCAATCTCCTTGGGAACAACAATGTTTGTTATGTGCATCCTTGCACCGGCCTCGTCCATGGCATCAATTGCCTTGTCGGGGAAACAGCGGTCGGTGATGTAACGGTCTGTCAATTTGACACACGCAAGCAGGGCATCGTCGGTATATGTGACATTATGATGGTTCTCATAACGCTCCTTGATGTTCTTCAATATGGTATATGTGTCCTCAACCGATGTGGGTTCAACAAGCACCTTCTGGAAACGGCGTTCAAGTGCACCATCCTTCTCGATGGTCTTGCGGTACTCGTCAATGGTTGTTGCGCCTATGCACTGTATCTGTCCGCGTGCAAGAGAGGGTTTCAGGATGTTGGCTGCATCCATTGAACCCGGGGTAGAGCCGGCACCAATGATGGTGTGTATCTCGTCAATGAATATGATGATGTTCGGGTTGTTCTCAAGTTCGTTGATAATGGCTTTGAGACGCTCCTCGAACTGTCCGCGGTACTTTGTGCCTGCCACAACGGCAGTCATGTCAAGTGCCACAATGCGTTTGTCAAAGAGCATGCGCGATGTCTTACGCTCCACAATGCGCTGTGCAAGACCTTCCACGATTGCCGACTTTCCAACACCCGGCTCACCAATGAGAATAGGGTTGTTCTTCTTGCGGCGGCTAAGGATTTGCGAAATGCGCTCGATCTCCTTCTCACGGCCTACAACCGGGTCAAGCTTGCCCTCGGCTGCAGCCTTTGTCATGTCCACGCCAAAGCTGTCGAGCACAGGCGTGTCGTTCGACGGCTTTGCCTGTGGCTTGCTCTGGTAGGCCTGCTGTGTGTTGCCACTGTTGCCGTTTGGCAAGGTCTCCTCGTCATCGTCCTGGTCGGTAAAACCAAAGCCACCGGTGATATTGTTGTTTGTGTCGGGCATCTTTGTCTTTATGATGTCCGTTACTTTCTGGTATGTGACATTGCTGGCATCGAGTATGTCATATGCGACATTGTTGCGCTCGCGCAATATCCCCAACAATAGGTGCTCGCTGTCGGCATGTACCTTTCTTGAACGCGCCTCAAGAGTCGCAAAACGCAGTATTCTTGCAGTGCTCAGGCTCATCTCTACATCGTCGCTGTATGGCGCGTCGAAAGTAGTAGCGTCGGTCACCCGCTCCTCAATACGCTGCTTTATTTCCATTATATCCACTTCCATTCCGCAGAGAATCTCCACTGCGCTGCATTTCTCCTTGCGGAAGATGCCCAGCAGCAAATGCTCCGGGTTTATGGTCTTGCTACGGAGTCGTGTTGCCTCCTCCTTGCTCAACGATAGTATCTCCGATATTTTTTCCGAAAATTCATTTCTCATTTCTTAGTCCTCCAATTTTGAATATTCGTGTCCAGTTGTTTTTCAGGACGCGAAGTTAGTTGATAAAAAGCAACTATCTTCATCTTTTTACATAAAGTTTCTTACAAAAACCGTGCCAAAACATTAAAAAAACGAAAAAAAAGTGCAGTTCGGTGAACAAAATGTCGCACAAGGAGTGGAGTAGCGGCATTATTTTATGATTTCTTGCCAATAATAACGCGAAATCCTTGTTTTTTTTGTAATTTCGCGCTTTGAACGTGCATTTATATATAATGTACAGGAATATAAACGTAACAATCTAAAAATATATACAATAATGTTCAGAACAAAAACTTGTGGCGAACTCAGGTTGGCCGATGTAAATGCAACAGTTACCCTCAGCGGTTGGGTACAGCGTGCACGCAAGATGGGTGGTATGACATTCGTTGACCTTCGCGACCGTTACGGTGTGACCCAGCTTGTATTCAGCGAGGATGTAAATGCCGAACTCTGCGAGAAGGCTTCGCACCTTGGCCGCGAATATGTAATCCAGGCAACAGGCGTTGTAAGCGAGCGTCAGAGCAAGAATGCCAATATCCCTACAGGTGACATTGAGATAATCGTGAGCGAGCTCAACATCCTCAACGAGGCGGCAACACCTCCTTTCACCATTGAGAACAACACCGACGGTGGCGATGACATCCGCATGAAGTACCGTTATCTCGACCTCCGTCGTGAGGCAGTGCGCAAGAACCTCGAGCTTCGTCACCAGATGACAATGGAGGTTCGCCGTTACCTCGACTCATTGAACTTCATTGAGGTTGAGACACCAATGCTCATCGCATCTACCCCCGAGGGCGCGCGTGACTTCGTTGTTCCTTCACGCATGAACCCCGGCCAATTCTACGCTCTGCCACAAAGCCCACAGCTCTTCAAGCAGCTGCTCATGGTGTCTGGTTTTGACCGCTACTTCCAGATTGTAAAGTGCTTCCGTGACGAGGACTTGCGTGCCGACCGTCAACCCGAGTTTACACAGATAGACTGCGAGATGAGCTTCGTTGAGCAGGAGGATGTAATCTCTCTCTTCGAGGGCATGGCAAAGCACCTGTTCAAGACAATCCGTGGCGTGGAACTCACCGAGGCATTCCCACGCATGACATGGCACGATGCAATGAAGTACTATGGTTGCGACAAACCCGATACACGTTTCGAGATGAAGTTCGTTGAACTCATGGACATCATGAAGGGTCACGGCTTCCCCGTATTCGACAGCGCCGAGTACATCGGTGGTATCTGCGCAAAGGGTGCAGCTACATACACACGTAAGCAGCTCGATGCGTTGACCGACTTTGTCCGCCGTCCACAGATTGGCGCAAAAGGTATGGTTTATGCACGTGTTGAGGCAGACGGTACAGTGAAATCAAGCGTTGACAAATTCTATACACAGGAGGTACTGCAGGCTATGAAGGCTGCCTTCAATGCCGAGCCGGGTGACCTCATCCTCATCCTCAGCGGTGACGACACAATGAAGACACGCAAGCAGCTTTGCGAGCTCCGTCTCGAGGTTGCAAACCAGCTTGGCTTGCGCGACAAGAACAAGTTCTCTTGCTTGTGGGTGGTTGACTTCCCACTCTTTGAGTACAGCGAGGAAGAGGGCCGTTACATGGCTATGCACCACCCATTCACATCACCAAAGCCCGAGGATATTCCTCTGCTCGATACTGACATGGGCGCAGTACGTGCAAATGCCTATGACATGATCATCAACGGTGTTGAGGTTGGTGGCGGTTCAATCCGTATCTACGACAGCGCATTGCAGAACAAGATGTTCGAGCTCCTTGGCTTCACACCCGAGCGCGCACAGCAGCAGTTCGGCTGGTTGCTCGACGCCTTCAAGTATGGTGCGCCTCCTCACGGTGGTCTTGCTTACGGTCTAGACCGTTGGGTGAGCCTCTTCGCAGGTCTCGACTCAATCCGCGACTGCATCGCGTTCCCAAAGAACAACTCAGGCCGCGACACAATGATTGATGCACCTTCGGTTCTCGAACCAGAGCAGTTGACAGAGCTCAATATTGTGGTTGACATCAAGGAGAAGTGATTAAAAAGCTAAAC
>JAZOUB010000004.1:0-44792 GCA_045657945.1 Bacteroidaceae bacterium
CTACGGATAATTACCACATGTGGTAATCGACAAGGCTTGCAGCGATTGGTCGCACGAAGCGTGGGCGAAGCTCACGCCGGGCGGGTCGCGATAAGCAAGGCTTGTCAATCTTCGAGGCCCGTAGGCAAAAAAAATTAGAACCCGATAGAGTTCTAACCGAAGTAGCGCCTACGGGAATCGAACCCGTGTTCCATGCGTGAGAGGCATGTGTCCTAGCCACTAGACGAAAGCGCCATAATTTCAAATTTGCTACTTTTATGCTCTTTAACTTTGAGCTTTGTAGCGCCTACGGGAATCGAACCCGTGTTCCATGCGTGAGAGGCATGTGTCCTAGCCACTAGACGAAAGCGCCATTTGCAAAAATAAGCGGAAGCTGGGGGATTCGAACCCCCGGTACGGTTACCCGTACGGCAGTTTAGCAAACTGCTGGTTTCAGCCACTCACCCAAACTTCCTTGTTGTAATTAGCTTACTCCGCTCTTATTTTGCGGTGCAAAGGTAGCACTTTACATTGGGATTCACAAGCGTTCTGCCAATTATTTTTCAAAAAAGTTTATTTTGCCGTTTAATCACCATTGAGACAAACAGAGAAAGGAACAGTGTAGGGATAACATTTTCGTAACTTTGCCATGTAATGACGAAAGGCCCAAAAGGGCGAAAAGGAGATAAAGGACTGCAAGGCAGGCTTGCCCGATAGTTGCTGCTTGTGATGTGCGGGCAAACCCCGCCACAACACTCTATAAAACAAGGGGCGAACCACTCGGTTCACCCCTTTATTGCTACGCGAAAAACCTCGCGTTATAGTTCCAGGTCAATTACTTAATCCAAACCTTTTCTCCATCTACGATGTAGAAACCAGGCTCTGTAATCTCGGTGAGTTTGCGACCCTGGAGATCGTAAATAGCTTTTACCTCTCCGTTTTCCGTTTTCACCTCGTCAATACCTGTAGAGCCCTCTATGCGGAAGCTGTAAGATGAAGCAGGAGAAGCGTTGTCCTCAATCCTCAAGTAACACTTGTTGGCATCGCACTTAACATAACCGTTTCCTGCGCCAACATAAGCACAATTCGCATTATACTCATCCTGCATCCAGTAGAATTTCTCATTACCGTTGTACTTCACAAGCAGATAAACTCTTGCGCCCGCTACAGGAATGGCTGTTGTTCTAATCTTACCCTCGAACAGATTGCTGCCCACAGCTGCTACATCCTCCTTTGCAAGGTCAAATGCAAGTTCAAGTCTTGTAGTCTTGGTATCATCGGCACGATGCAGCAGAACAGCTGTATTCTTTGGAATGTTAGTTTCAACAGGTGTCAGATTAACGGTCTTGCCGTCAATTCCGGCAGCGACATAAGCCTCCACACCGGCAGGAATCTTCACTGCGAACGGCAGGTACATTGTAGCCCACATGTTACCGTCTGCAATAGTTGTTGCAAAACTTACAGTAGCATCCTCAACCTCCTCCAAATACCAGTCAGTTGACCAGCCGGTGCTCTGTGTCTTGGCTGTAGACTGTGTGAATGTTGTATTTCCGGCAGCATCAATAGTCACTGCAAGATTATTTTCACCGCTTGTCAATGTCAAGGCACCATTTGCAACACCGGCAGAGAGTGTATAAACCGCCGCATCCTCTGTTACAGCCTGCCATCCAAGCGCTGCGGTACCCAATGCACTCGCAAAGGTAAAGCCAGCATCACCGGCAGCGGTACAAACCCACAAGTCAGTATTGTCTGTTGCGACAGCAGTAGAGAATGTCAAGCCTGTTGTACCATTCACAAGATAGTGGTTCTGATATTCAGCAACCACATTGCTTACATAACTCTTAATGCGGTAAGCCTTGCCAACCTCTGGGAGTACAAGTTCAACCTCGGGCTCAACAGGTGCATTGTCATAGATTACGGCACCTCTGTTCTCTGGAAGCTGCATCCAAGCACTATTGGCAGTAGCGGCAGTAGCGGCAGTCACAAGGTTGAACACTGTTTGGTCATCGCTGACAGCAAGCTGATAGTTGTTTGCATCGGCAGCAAGCGTTGTCTTGTATGTAGTACCCTTGAGTACAGAACCGGTTACAGCACCCTTTACACCATCATCAGTGAGAGTAACACCGAATACATAAGTACCGGGGTTAGCCTTTACAACGACAGGGGTATTCTTTGCAAGCACCTCACCGGCTGTTGCAATGGCAGTAGCCTCGTACTCGTAATGGGTTCCGTTCAATGTAATGTCATCCACTGCAATGTCATACACTGTGACACCGCTTGGCAACACGGCATTGAATGCAAGGTTCAATGTAGCTACACCGTCCTGGGGAACAGTGAAGTAATAGTCGAGTTGTGCAAGGTCTGTCACCTCGTCAATTGTCCAGGTAGAGGCATTGCCCACAGAGGCACCCCAACCTACAATACAATCATTGTCGTCCTGAGCGTGCATTGGGTCTGCATCACCAATCTTGAGAGTTACCTGACCATCGGCTATACCGGCAATCTTCACAACTTGCGCCTCGGCCTCAGTACCCAAATGGTCGGCATTCTTACCAAATGACTTCACATAAAGACCTGTGTGCAGGTTCTTCATCTTGTACTCGCCCTGTGTTGCAGTAGTCTCGAACTGGAAAGCAGCAAGTGTCTTGATTGCGATGTCATTGAAATTATGGTACACAAGATCCTTGTGGTCATAGTTGTTGTGCGATGGCTGTACCTCGGCATATGTATGTACATACTGTCCCTTGCAATAAGCATTGGTTGCAGCAGATACAATGTAGTACACCTTTCCCGGGTCGGCTGCGTTGTAAGCGAGCACCTCGTTTGCAGCGCGCAAAGCCTTGTATGCAGCATAGCACTCATCGCTTGCGCTTGTATTGTCGGCTGCTTCAAGAGCCGCAGCAGCAGTGTATGCCTCGCGATACTCCTTGCCACCTGTGTAAAGACCTACGCTTGTACCACCATAGATGTTTGTACCGTCGGTCATTGTAGCCTTTATGTCGCACATTTGATAGAAACGGGCGTTATCGTTTGCGAACTCAGCCTCAACAAACTTGAAAAGTGAACCACCATCAGTGTCTGGGCTACCGCTCCAGAATCCCATCTTATTGCCTTCACCACCATTGTTGCTGAAGTAGTTGCTACCATCGCGTGCTTGAATGTTAAAGTAGCCGTCTGCGCGAGAGACGAACTTCCACTCATAGAAAGCCTTTTCACCTTTCTTAACAGCCCACACCTTTGCAGGCGAGTTGCCGGTATTATCGGCACTCAGCACCTTGCCGTCGGCATTGTATGGGTGTATTGTCACGCCATTTGTGCTACCCATAAAGTACCAAGCCTGCCAACTGCTGTTGTCAGCTTTACCTTGCACGGCAACCATACCGGTGGGTTCGTCATAGCCCAACACCTTTGAACCGTCATTTGCACGCTTGATGATGACCTTGTACAACACCGGATTTTCCTCGTCAGTAGTGAGTTTCACAGGAATTGCAGCCTCAAGAAGAGCCTTCAATGTGTCGTATGCACTCTGCAATTCAGTTTTCGCAGCCTGCATTTCGGCAGCTGTTGTGCCAAAATCATAGACGGCCTGTGCATCCAACATTGCATCGTAACCGGTTGCAGCCTGCTCGTTGGTAATTCCGGCCTCAAGATAAGAGTATACATCGGCTGTAGATGTCATAAAGTAGAGTTCAAACTCGCCCATATGCCAATAGGTTCTCTCAGCAGCTACCTTGAAACGCAAATAACGGTAAGGCTGACCGCAGTCGAACACTGCTGACTTGAACTCTTTGTTTGTAGCCTGTGGCAAGTTACTGTTCTCGGTGTGGATTTCGGTGTAGTTCTGCTTGTCATTGCTACCCATCACAGTTATGGCATCGGGGAAATCATTAGAACAATTTGTACGTGTGTGATAAGCAAACTGCATCATTGTGTACATATTGTCGGCGCCCAAGTCAACCTCAATGTAGTGATAGCCCTCGGCAGTACTTACGCTGTGCCAGTTCGAGTGGAAGAAGTTGTTGTCATTACCCTTGATTCCGTCTACAAGGTGATGAATACTACCTTCGGCTGTATCGGCATTGTTTGTCCAAAGATAATTTACGGCATTTGCATCTTGTGTCTGCAATGCAATCTTGTTTGCCTTGCCAACAGGGTTGTATGTAGCGACAAGTGAGGTAAGAGTCTCCATCTCCTCAATGAGTGCAGCAAGAGCGCGGCTGTCGGCACCTTTCTCCTTACCTTCGGGCATACAAACAAGCACATCACTTGAATTGTAAAGGCCGCCGTCCTGAGCTACATAGTAATTCTCGCAATATCCGTCAATAGCAATCTTGTCAAGATTTCTACAGCCGCTGAAAGGATTGACAACCTCTTTATCCATTATCTTGAAGCTTGTTATATCCAAGCCTTTAGGAATACGGGCACAGAATGCCGAGATATTGTCAACAGTAAAAGCAAACTCGGTACTGGTCTGTATCGCACCCTCGGAGTTTGTAACAGCTATCACTGCCTTGCCGGTTCCCTTATTTTCAAAAGTAACGGTAAAGTTAGACACCTTGCCAATTGTATGCTCCTTGAAATAGTCGTCGCCAAGACCCGATGCCGGAGAACGCAAATGCCATCCTCGCGAATCCTGCTTTGCAGTTGTCAAGTAGAGCAACTCAGCTCCACCCCAGGTGCTGCCTGGACAGAGCAAGAAACTACCCCACTGGTTATATGAAGAAACGCCGTCAGAGCTATATTTAATCTCAATCTTCCAGTGTTCGCTATTCTTCAGTACAAGCCCTTTAAGATCAATAACCTGAGTCAATTCGCTAGGACTGTTATCGCTATTATCGACCGGAGTATTTTCACCCTTCAACGATGATTCAAAAATAACATTGCTACCCAGGAACTCCATTGTATTTGGCAATGTAATTGACCACAAATCCGTGTTATTGTTGAACAGGTCGTTGTCAAAGCCGGCAACTGTCAACTGCTCGCCAAGAACCTCAACGGTTGCGGGAATAACAAGGTCGTTAACACCACTCTGGCGCACTTTGGTAAAAACAATCACATCGGGGGTAGAAACCTCGACAAAAACATAATCGGTAGTAAAATCCTCGGACGACTGGTTGTGAGTCCTATCCGACTGGTCAAAGCCTGTGCCATCGTCCTTTGTCACCAAATATTTGCTATCACTTACCGAGTAGATTGTAATTCCCTCATACTTTGTATCACCTGTACCAAGTTTGAAGTCGTATCCCCAAGTCTGCAAGCCTTTGTGCGCGAGGTACTTTGTAGGGTCACCAACATTCTGGAATGTATAGTTCTCGCCATTAACCTCGCAGAGCCATATATAGCTCGCATCGCCGACAGCTGTACCCAAGCCAAGTGAACCACCATTATTGTAGAGATAACGGTTTACATACTCGCCGTCATTTGTAGGGCGTGTAGGAGCATAGATATAATACTTTTTGCCGGCCTCGGGTTTTACACCGTTTGCAAGCTTTGTTGTAACAACATCGCTGCCCGGCTGTGTGCGATACTCAATCTGCCAGCCGTCGATTTCAAGGAACTTGCGGAAACGGGCTGTGTAGGTAGCATCCTCGCGGGCGTACATTGTGTGCTCGAGTTCAGTAGTGATCAAGCGGCCATACTGGTCGTACCAACCGAGGAACTCAACATCCTCGCTTGCCTTTGTGGCACGCAAGTACATAGGAATGTTGGCACTAACGTTATACTCTTTAAAAGTCTCTGTAGTGGGTGTTTCATCGGTCCACACCTCGACAGTTCCCCACTCGTCGCTGTTTGTCTTTACGGTAATGTGCGCTGCCTTGTCGCTCTTTTCGGTTACGTTGATAACCACCTCGTAACACATACGGTTGAGTTCGCCCTTTGAGTTGAACGCTTTTGTTGTGCTGTTGTATTGATTACCCCAAGCACTGTCGAAACGCATACGCAAGTGAGTGATACCCGTTGGAGCATCGTATGGAAGTATCACCTGGAAACTGCCGCTGCGGACAGCCGAGTTGTCGGCATTTCTTGTACCCACAACCTTTACAAGCTCACCCTCCTCTTCAAAGTTACCATCGCCATCAAAGTCCATATAGGCTGACATAAAGCATTTTGTCAGATTCTGTGTTCCATTATCTGTCCAAGTGATTGTAAAACTTGCGCCCTGTGGAACATCAATAATCTGCGGTATTGTGGTAAAGAGACTTGTTGGTGCTGCGGATGTAGCATCATATATGGTCTCTGCTTCGCGGTTATGATAAGCGAAATCTATTTTGCTTACATACTGGTTGTTTGTAACAGCTTCACTCAAGCCGCCTGCTGTCATACTGGGAACGCCCCACTTGTCCTGAATGAAGTTTGCAGTGAAAGTAGCCTCTTCCTTGCCATAGTAGATGAATGGATTGTCGTTGCTGACCACCTCGCCGTCCTTTGTCCAGTTCTCGAAGTTGTAACCGGTGTTTGCAGTTGCTGTAATCTTCACAGCATCGGTATTTGTGATTGAAAGCTCACTTGTACCCTCAATAGCTACAGAACCGTTTTCACCGGCAACGGCTGTTACGGTACGCGCATCGGTAATATCCTCAATGAGTGCGAGGTTGAATGTGATTACAGTGCCGTCGCTATAAGTAACCTTTGCTGTTGTCTTTCCAATGGCAGCATCGGCAGGGATTGTCACGTTGTTACCGTTGGCAGTGAGTGTCTCACCGTTACCGGCGTTACCGTCGTTGTTAAGGTCAATCCAAACCGAAGAGATTGTAACCTCCTTGCCAATGATGAGAGGAAGTTCTACCTCCTGGCCACGATAAACCTCGGGGATGGCCATACTCCTGGTGGCGTTGCTTGCTACACCCATAGGGAAGATATAGTTCTTTTCTATGCCTTTTACGCGACCGAAGTATTTGCCGAAAGTTTCAACAGCCTTCTCTGTAGCTGTCATATCGTTGGGGATAACCACCTGTGAGTAGTCACTCGCAAGATTATATGTATTGTTGAAATCGACAGTCCAGGGGTATTCGAAACCTCCATACCAGCCACCGTCGAACGAGCCACCGTTGGTTGTGAAGAATTTCTCCCAACGTTTGTAGTGGAAGTCCTTTATAAGACCTGCCCAACAGCGGTTCGAATAGTCGTGGAGAGCACAATCTTGGTTTGCCCACACTGTTACTTGGGTACGAGCGTTCCACTCGAGCCAGTTGCGGTCGTTTTCAGTTGTACCGGCAACCTCGTCGGCTATGTTACGTGCAAGGCTCGTCCAACGCTCGAGTTTGAAACCTTCATCATAGGAGAGCATTGTATCAAGGTCGAGCATCAACTGCAGATAGAGAGTATAAAGGCGTGTGTATTCGTCGGTATTTTTACTATCGTATGCAACCTTGATAAGAGGGAGCAGTTCGGCCGCATAGTCCACCATAGCTTGGCGAATAGCATCGATAACATCGTAGTTGTAGTTGGCGATACCATCCTCTGTTGTAACAAGGTCGGCGATTGAGATTAGCTGGTCGGCTGCAAGACGCACATCCTGTGTATCCCAGTAGATTGCTGAAGTACTCCAAGAAGAGACACTGTTTACAGTCCAGTTAGGACGAGCAAGAATAATCGCCTCCGATGTACCCTGCTGGTTCACTTTACAGTCCCAAACAGATTTTTTGAGGTTCTTCAAAGCCTCAAGAGCTATATCATTTTCCACACCATAGCGTGAATAAGCATAATCCTTCAACCACTCATCGGCTGTGGGGCGGTTGTTCACATCCATCCACGGAAGCTCAAAGAGCATATCATAGAGAACGGGGTTAGTCTCTGTACCCTCGGGGGTGGCACCTATACCCTGGCAGTTATTGTTCTTTGCAAGGGCTTCAAAGTAACCATCCATAGTGGTCTGCAAGCGACCGTGCATACCACTGCGGCCACCGAAGTTGTGGAGCATACAGTAGATATAAGGGCGACCATTGTAATAGGTTGTTCTCCATTTTGCAGCATTGTCTGCATAGATGTTATCGGCAAAAAGGTCGAGAGCAATAAAGCGGTCGCCATAACTGCTCATTGCGCTGAAGGCTCCGGTTACAGGAGTTCCCTGCCAATATTGTATAATCCATTTAGGCAACTCAGGAGCATTGAATTTTGCTCTCTCCTCGGCTGTTTCCAAAGCATAGCAACGGTCGAGATGCGACATTATATTGGGATATAATACGTCGGCTGCGACAGGAGCACTCATCTCGTGGAAGGGGTCGATACTGTAAAATTCCGATATACCCATAACATCGTGCAGATGTTTGTAGTAGACATCGGCAAGCTTCTTGTAGCTATTGGTTGAAGGATTTACCACACCGGGGTGAGGGAAATTACTTGCCCAACTTCCAACTGTTACAACATCGCCTCCACTAAAACCATCGATTGTTGTGTAGCCTGTGAGACACTTGGGTACCTGGCCGCTAAAGCCGGGGATAACGGGCTGCATACCAAGCTCACGCATACGTTGCATCATATTGCGGCAGAGTTGCTCCTGGCGAGTGTACCACCAGTCGGGGTTACCGTCCATTTCTACGCCTGTTGAGGAAGAGTTGATGGTGCTGCCCCAACCCTCAAGGTTGTTCATCGCAAACCAAGCCATAAAACCTGGGCCGGCGATGTAGTCGTTGATGTCGGCCTCGGTAACACCAATTTCGCGAAGGAAGTTGCGTGTAACGACCTCGAGACCCACAAGGTTCAACGGGGCATTGATACCGTGGAGAGCCATCCAGTCAATCTCTTTCTGCCAACGGTCCCAAGTCCAGAAGGCCATAGAGTAAGAGAAAGTACAAGTGTTGAAGTCGTAACGGTAAGTAGTGTTACAAACGTGTTTCTCATCTGTTCCGGGGAGAGGCAACTCAACCTGTGAAAGGTCGGTTGTGAGGTTGTTCCAGGTGAGGTTAATGTGTGCATAGTGGTTCAAGTACCAGTTGATACCTGTTGCCACCGACAGCTGTGTGTTACCCTTGATACAGGGCTTGCCGTTGCCCGGAGCAATGATGAACACATCCTTGCCGTCCTGGGCGAGGCTTGCATCAATCACAATCTCGAACCTGTCGGCTGCGCCGTCGCCACCAATACGGTTAAGCAATCCGGTGATTGCCTCTTGTGGCGTTGCAACCGGTGCCTGTGCTGTTGCGGTCTCAATTGAGAACAGCGCCACAAGCGCGAGCATCAATGTCAGAAAAAAGTTCTTTTTCATATTATTGGTTATTTAATTATTTACATTCCTTCCCAAATGTTTTCCCAGTCGCCACGCGACTCACCGCTCCACTGTTCAGTATCATCAACCTGTTCATCACTCTTGCTCAATGCAAGCATGCTCAAAGTGCCTACTTCAACAATCTCGGCAACAGGTGATATATATTCTTTCTTTTCCATAATAAATTCCTCAAATTTCAAGAACAACATCAGTCTTCAATCTCAGTTATGTAAACCTTCTTGCCATTCACAATGTAGATACCCGGCGATGTAACACTCACCAGTTTGCGGCCCTGAAGGTCGTAAATAGTATCTTGCATTACGTTCTCACCTTTCACTCCGTCACTCACCTCGTCAATATCAGTAGTGCCGCCCAAGAAGAATCCGAAGCTTGCTGCCTGATTTTCATTATCGACTTCCAGATATGATTTATTGGCGTTACACATTACATAGCCGCTATCGTTGTGGTTAGTCGTGCCGTTAAATGTTTCCTTTACGCCTTCCGCATTACGGTTTTCGTATGTCCAGTACATCGCAATGCGGTCGTTCTTCATACTAAGCATATGTATATTCTTCTCTCTGCAATCCTCAAGTTTTGTATATGCTGTTCCCTCAAGAATATTGTCTTCGACATCGAATGTTGAAGCGACACTGCTGAAATAGAACTTCTGGTTTGTCATTGGGCTTTCACTGGTCAATATAATACCGGTGTTGGCAGGGACAACACCTCCTGTAACCTCAACCATATTAAGCACATTGTTCTCAAACACTTTATCCACAATCCAAGCTTTGACACCGGTGGGTATCTTTGTATCGAATCCAAGATAGAGACTTGAGTATGCTCTGCTATCGGGGTTGCTTGCCGGTGAATTGGAGAGCTTTGCTACATTGTAGTAGATACTTGTCTCGGGGTTCTTTATCTCCTCGACAATCCACTTTGTTGCCTCGGTGCCGGTGTTTACGACCTTGGTACCTGAAATTTTCGACACACCAGTAGCGACGAATTTACCATTGTGATTACCAAGTTTATCGCCTTCTGTTTCACAGACATAGCAGTTCAACGTATATTTGCCATCTTTAACGAAAGTACCTGTAAGAGTATAGACATTATCTCTTGGGGTACCACCGGCAAATCCGGTGTGACTGTCAAGAGCGACAATATCACCCTCTTCATCAACAAGTTCTACACCCAGCATATTCAGTCCATGAGAACCTCCGGTCCATGTGAATGTTACTGTCACTTGGCTTTCGTTGTCAACTACAACGTCGGTACTCTTGCGATGTATAGTCAATGCACCATCAAACTCTTCGAATTCTGTTTTTATACCACTGTGGCAGTATCTTGCATCCATTGCACTACCCCAGAAAGTGCTGCCTTTATATTGCAGTTCATTGCCGGTTACCATAGACATATCCATGCGATTGTCACCCACCTGGAACATTGTGGTGCAAGCGCCAAGTGCCTTGAGTGTAACCGTAGCGGCATCCTCCTCATTAACAACCGATTTGTCGGCACCCAATGCAGTCATGTAGCACTGTGTGTGGAGGTTCTTTGCCTTGAGGCCGCTGTTTGTGCTGCCTGTTGCACCCTCGAACACCCAAGCAGAGCGGCTGTCGTAGCTCTGGTCGGCAAGGATAACATCATCGAGATAAACCTCCTTTGAAGTGTATGTATTATTTGTCCACTCTGTATGTACAAGGAGTGCGTTCTCGGTATATTCCTCAACCACAGGACGTATTGTGTACAGCACGCCGGGATTTGGAGCCATCAGATGCTCAGGCATACGGCCGGTGTAGTTAAGGATTGCATAGTAAATTTCGTTGAAGGCTGCCTCCTCGGCACTGTCGTCTGCGTTGGCATTGATAACTTCTGATTTCTCCATGATAAGTCTCATCAATGCAGCCAGTTCGCGGTCATAGATTACACAATCCTTGAAGTCGTACATAGCAAGCAACTCGGCAAGGTGTGCGCGGAAGTCGGTCACACGCTCGAACTTCCAGGTTGAGTTGTCGTATATTCCCAGGTCGGTTGCAATGTCTTCATTCTCGCCCTGGTTGTTTGTCCAGGCCATCTTGGTGTCGTTGGGCTCGCCAAGCACAATAGCCATACCGGCCTTATTGAGGTTAGATGACGTAAGGATGTACCACTCGTCCTTGTCGGAGGCATCGGCGTGCTCCTTCCAGGTCATAGCCTCAACCTGATATGTCGAAAGATTGGAGATTGTTGCACCAGTCCCTGGCATACCAGAATAGAGTTTGCTGATATCCGTCAATGTAACATTTTCAACCACTTTGGTCTCTTTCTCGCCAAGTGAGTTATAGACGTCGAGTGTAACATCACCCTGCGAGTATGTGACTACCACCTTTATGTGTGTAAAGTGGTCCTGTGTATGCCAGAAACGGTAACGGTCATCGCCATTGTTCACCTTGATGACAAGGCTGCGGTCGTCCTTGAGATAGATTTGGAAATGATTTGAATAAGTATCCTGCAACGGATTGGTCGATGCGAGCATACAACTACCGTATGCATTGTATGCCTGAAAATCGGGGGCAAAGTCATATTCAAGCTCAAGACTCCAGTCCTCATCGCCCTTGAGGTCAACATCGGCTACTTTCTGTTCGCCTTTGCCAGGGGTGATACCCGTCTCTTTCGTCAACTCCACGTTCTTTGAGACAAGAGTCTTGCCTTTGGCCATAAAGTTGTGAATATGAGCCTTCAAATAATCGTCGATAATTAGATTGTTGCCTGGGAAATCCTCATACTCTGCAGTGGCGTATGTATTCTTCTCGCCCACAAAGTAGAAGAGATTAGAGAGAGCGAGATTGCCATCAACCTTTTGTCCAAGAGTCATTGAGGTTTCATCTCCGCTGTATGTCGCATAGCGCTCACCGCTGTTCACGTTCTTCACATAATACCAGCGTGGGTTTGTAAAGTCGCGATTATTGAATCCATTTTCATCTGTAAGTTCGGGCAACGCATAGAGAGCATAGTCAATCTCGTGCTCAATCATGTGGATGTTCTGGGCATACTGCACAAGCTTGGCAATATTTGTTTCATTATAATAAACCCCGGCAAGAGAGTCCAATTGAGAAACTATTGACTTGTAATTTTTAATCTTGAGCGTATCATAGCCCTTTGTTGCCACCTGATCAGCGGTTATACCACCAAGTTCATCAGTCAAGCTATCGGCAACTTGGTCAATAAAATTTTTCAACAGTTTCTTTGCCTCGGCAACGCTTACCTCCTCGAATTCCCAAGCCGAGCCATCGTCGTTGGCATTGTAACGCAAAATGCGGTCGCCATCGGCGTGGTTGCTGCACCAAGTATCATTGGGGTTATTTGTTGAATTGAGTATTGTTGTTGCTATGTTGTAACCGGTATATGAAGCGGTCTTGTTTGGTTGCACATACCAGGTGTTACCGTTGGTATTCCAGGAAATATCGCTTGCGCACTTCATTACTGTGGTAACATTGTGGATACGGGCAGCGTAGTACTCGTCGGTGGCGGCATCCTCGGTCTGTGTAAAAAAGAACAGCGAGTGTGCATCAAATGAAGCATCGTGCTGGACAAGCTTCATATTAGAGTTACGGGAATCGAACTTTGCATAGTAGTATGCACCCGTCTGCGATGATATCGGCTGGTCATTCTCATCGCCAATTTCAATATCAATATCGACATCAACTGCTGCGCGGTTAGGCCGTGCCTGCTGCTGCACAGCCTGCGGGCGTTTGTTCTTTATTATATATAAGGTAGGGTGCTCCCCCGCTGTCATATCGGGATTAGAGTACTCAAACGGTGGCTTGATGGTCAACTGCACATCGAACACATCGCCACTTGCAATCTCATCGAAATTGAATGAGAGTGTGGATGTTGCCTCGTCATACTCCACCTTTGGAGTTGTTTCAACAGTTACAAGAGTCTCACCGTTGTTAATCTTAACTCCTGCGTATGAATGGATGTCGCTACACAGCAACTGCAGTGTAGGCAAATTACCCCAACTTCCGGTTTTCTTGAACATACGCGAGAATGGCAACGGGTACACCTCGGGTGTGCCATTGTTGTCACTGTCATAGAGCAATTGCGTGTTGCGCTCTACAAGTTCACCGGCTGTAATGGTTATCTTCTTCTCGGTCTCATCGAGCGGCACAGGGATAAAGAGGAAATCGGTACAAACACCGCACTCAATAGTGGTGGTCTCTGTAACGTCATCCGATGCATCTTCATTGTCTTTGTCATCGATAACTGTGGTACAGCTGTATGACTGGTGCTGGTCCTGGGCAGCCTTTACATCGCCCTGCCAGTATGTACCGTCATTGAAAACTGCAAGATACTGCATATTCTCGTTCATCAGAGGCACGCCGTAGTGAGTTGTGAGTACAGTGTTGATGCTCCACTTGTAAGGTTCTGTAACTACCTCGCCGTAGGCAAGATACTTTGTTGGGTCGGCAACATTGCGGAACACAAGTTTGCCGTCGTTTGTCTGCTCGCAGTACCACTCGTGTTTTTTCTTTTCGTCATCAGTAGATGCGTGGTATGTGCCCGGTTCTTCCCTCTCCAAGACATTACCCTCCGCCATAATCTCGCGGTTCACATAGCGCTGGTTTGTACGGTCGTAGGTATCGGCATAGATGCGGTACTTGTTACCGGGGATGGGCACACCCGAGAGCAGGCGGGCATCGGGGTAAAGACGGTTGTACTCCTCTACCAATGCAGTATAGGCCTTTGCTGTTGTTTTTGTGAAAAGCGGAGACGACTGCACGGCATTTATATAACCAAGAACATCGGCAACCTCTTTTGTAGTGGGGAGAACATAAAGTTCAGAAAGACCCATGCATTTATAATTGGGGGTTGTCGTTTCCCTTGCCACAATGCGGATATATTGGTAAGAACCTTTAAGTGAAATTTCGGGTGAGGTATAGAATGCTTTTGATGCAAGTTCTGTTGTATAGTCGCCAATCATTGTATAGCTGTTGCCATCGGCCGATGCCTGGAGTTCAAATTCCACAGGAGCATTCAAGCCATCGGCACGGCGCTGCATGTAAAGATAGATTGACCCAACGCTCTGCTCCAGGTCTATCTGGTAATAGTGACCGTCGGCTTTGTTTTGCCAATCTGTCACATTGTACGTAGAAGCAACACCATCGATAAGATTCTCAAAGCCACCTTCTGCGGTATATCCGTTAGGGTATGTCGTAGCATCATTGACCGGAGATGATTTTATCTGACTAGCTTTCTGCACATAGCCATAGGTCTGCTGTGCCGAGAATACATCGACGCGGCTGTAGATATGCAAATCCTGCAAGTAGTCGCCACTTGTTACCTCGTGGGCAATGTAGAAGGCAAACGGGTGACCATTGCTCCAAGTATCAAAAGCCTCTACCGTTCCGTTCCAATATGGCCTGTCACCACCATCGTAGTTCTTAACGACAAAGACTGTTGAACCATGACCTCCACTTGTTATCTGGCCGTTTGCAATAACATTGTACTTCCAGCTCTCCATGTTCACGCCGGACTTGCCTTCAGTTGCTTCATCCCAAGAGGTAATGATGAGCTTGGCATCGGATGCAGAACCGATATCGGTTTTACCGGCTGCATTCACGTACAAGCCTGTAGTTACAGACTTGATGGCATACCAGTCGTTAACACCATCGTCATTGTCGTCGTACGCCTCCATTGTATAGACGAAACTCTCGTTATAGACATAGAGGTCGCGCTCCTTTGACTTGTCGAGTTCAAAATTCACGCCGTTGTTACGCAAGAAACCGGTACGGTCCTCGTTGCCATTGATGGCGGTGTTGTAAATCATGAACTTTTTGCCCACAGCCTGCTCAAGTGTCAAGCGAGGCGTTGTGTTGCCCTTGTAAGAGCCGGGCTGATAATACTTGTCGGCCCAAGCAGTTGTTCCCAGCACAAGGAACAGCAAACAAAGAAAAAGTTTTTTTGTTTTCATTCTGTTTTTTTATTTTATTTTTTCGTTTTTCATTTTAGTCGCCGGGCAGCGTTTACCGCCCATGCACATGCGTACACACGCACATGGCATGCAGGCACTGCGCGCCCATGTACACAATTAGTCTGCAAAGATACTGCTTATTTATAAAATTTTCAACAAAAAGTAGAACTTTTTTCACTATTTAACAAATAGATAGATAGATAGATAGATAGCCTTTCATGGTGTTTTAAAAGGGAAAAATGGACTAAAAAAAATAATAAAAAAACAAGTTCCAAAAAAACAGATATATCACAAACTTTCATTAAATTTGCTTGCAGTGAACCGTTTGCTTTGCAGCATTGTTTGACAAGTAAAAAGAGCAAGTATGAATCACCAGGATTTTATGCGCAAGGCCATAGCCCTTGCAGTGGAGAATGTCGAGAACGGTGGCGGTCCCTTTGGAGCCGTCATTGTAAAGAACGGAGAGATAGTCGCCACCGGAGTTAATCGCGTGACACCCAACAATGACCCAACGGCGCATGCCGAGGTGTGCGCGATACGCAGTGCATGCACAAAGCTGGGAACATTCGACCTTAGCGGCTGTGTCATATACACATCGTGCGAGCCCTGCCCCATGTGCTTGGGTGCAATATACTGGGCGCACATCGACAAGATTTTCTATGGCGCGAACCAGCACGATGCCGCAGCGGTAAACTTCGACGATTCATTCATCTACCGCGAGCTTGAACTGAAGCCCGAAAACCGCAACAAACCCGTTGAAAATATTTTACACGAGGAAGCACAGGCACCATTCAACGCCTGGAGAAAAAAGAGCAACAAAGTGGAATACTGAATGAGGCTTTTCAATCCATATAGGCCTAAAAAACAAAAGGGCAAAAAGGCCTAAAAGGGGATTGTGTTGTTCCCTTTCAGGCCTTTTGGGCTTTAATCTTTAAATAGTCACTTGCTTTTACCTATAAAGTGTTTGTCGATATACTCGAAGAAGGCATCCTTGTACATTTCGCCAATGGGGACATAGACACCGCCGTCATAGACAAGGCGCATCTTGGACACCTCCTTCACTTTGTTCAGATTGATGAGGTAAGAGCGGTGAACACGCATGAAATCACCGGCAGGCAAGCTCTCCTCAATCTTCTTCATGCTCAGGAGCGAAACTATAGGTTTAGGGTTATCATCGACAAAGATGCGCACATACTCGCTCATGCTCTCTACATACTTTATCGAACTGATTGGAACGCGAAGCATACGGTAATCAGACTTTACAAACAGGCAGTCGTGACACACGCCCTCGCCCTGCTCCATTGCAGACTGCACATTGTTATTCATGCTATAAATTCGGTTCAGTTTATTGGATGCCTTAAGGAAATCCTCAAAAGCAATGGGCTTGAGCAAATAGTCGATGGCATCGAGTTTGAACCCCTCGATGGCATACTCGGAATAGGCAGTCGTGAAGACTACGAACGGAGGATTAACCAGCGAACGCACGAACTGCACGCCGTCAATATCGGGCATATTTATATCGACAAACATTGCATCCACGTTGCCTGTAGAGAGAATCTCCATCGCCTCGGCTGCCGATGAGCAAGACCCCACATTTACCAGGAACGGCACGCGTTCCACATACTTCTCGAGCTGCGCAACTGCCAACGGCTCGTCATCAACTATTATACACTTGATCATATTGTATCGGGATTTTCAGTTCAACATTGTACCATTCTCCGGTGTTGGAGATATGAAGTTGCGCCTTGTCGCCATAGAGCAGTTCAAGACGTTTGCGGGCATTCTCCACGCCGATACCGCCACTCGCATGCAAGGCGGTGGAATTCGAGACCTCGGGCAATGTATTACGGCATGTAAAGACGACACTACCGGCAGCCTCATCGGCCACCAATAACACCTCGATGAGCGACTTCTTCTTGTAGGTAACGCCATGCTTGAATGCATTCTCAAGGAACTGCATGAAGAGAAGCGAGGGAACATACACGCCTTTCGGCTCTGTGGAGAAAGCGGCCGTTATCTCAAGTTTGTCGGTATACCGCAGACGCATGAGATCCAAGTAACTTCCAAGGAACTGCGCCTCCTTCTCAAGAGGCACGAACATTGAGGATTTGTCATAGAGGACATAGCGCATCATGTTCGACAATTCAACAACGGTTTTCTGCGCCTTCACCTTGTCAATATCAATGAGAGCATGAATATTGTTAAGGCTGTTCATGAAGAAATGTGGGTTTATCTGATACTTGAGATATTCGAGTTCGGAGCGCAGTTTCTCCTTCTCCATCTCCTTGATGCTCTCATCACGGCGTATGGTAAAGAAGAACAGACGCACGCAGATATTGAATACAAGAGCAAAGAGAGATAACAAGATACGCACATTTCTGGAATCCGAGAAGAACATCCACACTTTCTGTTCGCCCTTTGGAAGAGACTGTGGCAACTGTTCTATGTTTGATGCGACGGGCAATGATGGATTGTCAACAGGGAAAGCCACAAAAACAATAACACTGACTACAATGGCACATAGCAGGTAAAGCACAAGATGCCTTCCCCTCTCTTTATTGAGAAGGAAAGGCATCAGTATGTTATTGTTTATAAAGAACAGTATGATTGCCGGCAACAGGAATTTCCAGAACGACAGCAGTTCTTCTGTTGTAGGCAGAAAGGCATCATCTCCTTGAATGGCATACTTCATGAATGCTCCCAAAAGTGGAGACAACAGCAATACACTCCAGAACAGGAGGTATATGACATATTCTACCGTTCGTGTCTTAAAACTCCAAGCCATTGCATTTTTTGCTTTACGCTGCGCAAGTTATGTATTTTTCCAATATTAGAATAATAAATTCGGCAGACAGCAAAATTGCATCAATCAAATGCTTTATTTAACAGCTTTGAAACTCATGTCGAGTCCCTTCACCGAGTGTGTGAGAGCACCAACAGAGATGAAGTCAACGCCACAGAGGGCATAGCTGCGAAGGGTGTCGAATGTGATACCGCCCGACGACTCGGTCTCGTAACGGCCGGAAACCATCTCAACCGCCTTGCGTGTCTTCTCGGTATCGAAGTTATCGAACATGATGCGCTGGATGCCGCCCATGTCAATCACCTTCTGCAAATCCTCGAGTGTACGTACCTCGACCTCAATCTTCAAGTCCTTGCCACATGCCTTGCAGTACTCCTTGGCACGAGAGACAGCCTGTTCAATGCCACCTGCGAAATCAACATGGTTGTCCTTGATGAGTATCATGTCAAAAAGACCGATACGGTGGTTCACACCACCACCAATGCGCACAGCCTCTTTCTCCATGATGCGCATGCCCGGGGTTGTCTTGCGGGTATCGAGCACACGTGTACCTGTACCCTCGAGTTCCTTGACATAGCGACGTGTCATTGTAGCAATACCACTCATGCGCTGCATTACATTGAGCATGAGACGCTCGGTCTGCAACAGAGAGCGCACGCTACCGGTAACATACATTGCAATGTCGCCCTTCTTCACCTCGGCGCCATCCTCAATGAGCACCTCGACCTGAAGAGCCTCATCGAAACGTGCAAAAATGCTCTTTGCCATCTCAACACCGGCAAGCACGCCGTCTTCCTTGATGAGCAGCATATTCTTTCCCATTGCATCGGCTGGGATTGTAGAAAGGGTTGTATGGTCACCGTCGCCAATATCCTCGGCAAATGCCAAATCGATGAGTCTATCGATCAATTCGTCTTTTACATTCATAATATTTAGTTTTCTTTTTGCGAAGATATACAATTATTGTCACGCAAGCAAAAGTAAAACTGTTTTTTATTGTATCTTCGTGGCAAAGTTGGACCTGCCACGCAAAGCAAAGCAGGGAGGGAGGAAAATTAAAAGAGACTATCTCTTCCACCGCAAGCGGTCCCCCTTCTCTTGGCAAAGAGAAGGAGTATTTACTCGTTTATCATGAATTACATTATATGAAGATTACACTACTTGTTGTGGGACGCACTGTCGATAACAACATAATAGCAGGAATAAAGGATTACACGCAAAGGCTGAGCCACTTTGCGCAGTTCGACATCGATATTATCCCCGAGCTGAAGAATGCCAAGAAACTGAGCGAGGCGCAGCAGAAAGAGGCCGAGGGCGAGCTCATACTGAAGGCATTGCAGCCAGGCGACCGCGTTGTACTGCTCGACGAGGGTGGCAAGGAGTTCCGTTCCACCGAGTTCGCGGCGTGGATTGAACACAAGCAGAACATCTCGACAAAGAGATTGGTGTTCATTGTCGGAGGACCTTATGGATTCGCGCCAAAAGTCTATGAAGCGGCACACGAGAAACTCTCGCTATCAAAGATGACATTCTCGCACCAGATGATTCGCCTGCTGTTCGTGGAGCAGCTCTACAGGGCATACACGATTATAAACCACCTGCCCTATCATCACAATTAAAGGTGAAAAGCACGACGATTGCAATGCAAATGTCGTGCTTTCAAACTTTTCACCTTTCCGCTTTCAGTTTTCCGTTTTCTCCTCTACATATTGAAAACAACCTGCATCCACGGCTCCGGCCGTGCGCGGAACACCGTCGATGTCGACGGGCAGACTTTCAATATACTCATCCGTCGCAAGGCCACGCGCAGTGGACTCGGCAGTGAGATGGAAATCATAGTCAAAGATATCGTGGTCAACCAGACGGAAATGTTCCTTGCCGAATGGCTGGACATCAATGCTGTCGTACCTTATATTCAAGAAACAGCTATCGGCCGCATCTACGGTATTTATCAGCGAATTCTCGAAACGGTAGTTCACGGCATTGGGGATTGTATCGCCCCAAGCGGTGAGGTAGCCCATGAGTTCATCCCCCTTTGAGCCGGCAATGACACAGTTGGCAAACAGAGCCCGGCGCAGCGGTGCCGGCGCGCCGTCGATGCTGTTATGCAACGCAAGTGCCACATCGCGCTGACGCCACACATAGAAGTTGGCAATTGTGCAATGTACAAAGCTAACATCGCCACCGACAACCTTAACACAGTTACCCTGTGCATTGGCAAAGAGTGAGTTTGCAACCGTAGCGCGTGCCATGACAAGTTCAAGAGCATTGCCATGGAAATTCTGCACTTTTGATGATTCTATTGTTATACGATGTTGCGTGCTATCACCCTGCTCTACCTTGATTCCGTAGTTAGCGCTGTGTATATCGCAGTGCGCCAGTTCATTATCGTTGCTGGTTGACGTGAAGACGATGCCGTCCCACTGGCCGGGAATGTGGTCATATGGCAAGTAGGAGAACATGCGATCTGTGCGGTCGCCACGGAAGACAACAGGAGCTGCAACTGTCCCCTCGGCTTTGAGGCAGCCATTAACCTTCATAAACGCCTTGTCATGGAAATATAGCGTTGTTCCGGGTTCAAGATAAAGAGTTGCGCCCGGCAGGACTACAAGGCTGTCATACACGACGTAATGCCCGGCAACGAAGGTGGTGTCGGCATGGATATTGCATCCATGCAAGAAATCCACATCGCGTCCATAAGCAAGCAGCAACAGGCTTTGCTGTACCCCACTCTCAAGGGTGAAAAGCAAGGAGTCCTTGACCATCAATGGTACATCTTCGCCATTACGGTCAATATTCACCGATGCCAGCACATAGATGCTGTCCTTGGCACGGATTTCAAGGTCGTGCATCATGGTGCCGTACTGTCCATCGACAAGCACGCTGAACGGAGACTCGCCACCACCACAGAGCTGGACACTGCTTATGCGCAACGAATTCTCGTTGCGGTTACGCACCACGAACTTTGCAGTTGGAGACATCACCTCGGTAAAGAGTGTGTCGAACGAGACTGTATCGCACGAGAACTCCAGACGCAATGAGGGGTTGGAAGAGAAATCGGCATCCTCGTTACAGGAAACGAGGAATACCGATAATATACTTATATATAAAAGTGCTAATTTCTTTATCATCGCTTTTTATTATGTAGTGAATTAACGATGAAAAGCTTTTTTTATTGCATTACTTCATTGGAGCATTCTCGAGCAACAGCAAGAGGTGACGCCACCAACGCTCGGTTGAAGCGATGTGCAGACGCTCATCGGGCGAGTGTACGCCACGCATTGTGGGACCGAACGAGATCATGTCGAGATGTGGAGCCTTCTCAAGGAAAAGACCGCACTCAAGGCCGGCATGGATTGCCTTTATCTTGGCATCGGCATCAAAGAGCTGTTTGTAGGTATCGCAAGCCACATTCAGTATCTCTGATTTCATATTGGGTTTCCAGCCAGGATACTGTCCCTTTGTGACAACCTTTGCGCCTGCAAGTTCAAATGCCGCACGCACCGAATATGAGACAAAGTCACGGGCCGACTCAATTGAACTGCGTTGGCTGGTGGTGATTGTGATTACATTGTCTGCTGTACGCTTGATTGACGCGAGATTGCTCGATGTCTCTACCAAACCCGGAACATCCTGGCTCATTGCAAACACACCGTTGAACACAGCACACACGCAACACAGGAGCTTGCCGGCAACAGCGGGCTCAATGGCACACTCAACAGGGTCGGTGCTCTGCAGGGTGAAGCGCATTGCAGGCTCGGTCACACTATACTCGTCCTGTGCCTCGGCTGCAAAGAGGTTGAAATCGACACGCACATTCTCCTTGTCGGCAGCAGGGATGGCAAAGACTGCCGATGCATCGCGTGGGATGGCATTATGGAGGCTACCGCCTGTTATGTCGCAGAGGTGGAATTCATATTTGTCGGCCACACGCGCAAGGAAACGGCAGAGCAGTTTGTTGGCATTGGCGCGGTTCTTGTTTATATCATCGCCGGAGTGACCGCCTGTGAGTGCATTTATATCGACTTTCATAAAGAAGAGGTCACTGCCAACGTTTGTCCATTCATGCTCAAAAGCGGCATAGTTGCACACGCCACCGGCACAGCCAATGAACATCTCGCCCTCGTCCTCACTGTCAAGATTTACAAGGATGTCGCCCTGCAACAGTTCGGGAGCAAGAGCCTCGGCACCGGTAAGACCGGTCTCCTCATCAATTGTAAAAAGGCAATTGATGGGACCATGCTGCAAGGTTTTGTCGGCAAGAATTGCCATTGCGGCAGCCACACCGATACCGTTGTCGGCACCAAGGGTTGTACCCTGCGCCTTGAGCCACTCGCCATCGACCCATGCCTTGATAGGATCCTTGGTGAAATCGTGCTCGACATCGGGACGCTTGTCGCATACCATATCCATGTGTCCCTGCAGGATTATTGTCTTCCTGTTCTCGAAACCGGGAGAAGCGGGTTTCTTTATCAATACATTGCCAACCTCGTCGGCAATGGTCTCATAACCGAGTTCCTTACCGAAGTTCTGCAGATAGGCCGAAATCTGCGCCTCGTTCTTTGAACCGCGCGGAATCTCATTTATCTTCATGAAGTACCCGAAAAGTGCCTCGGGCTGCAAATTCAGATTTTCCATATCAAGTATCTGTTTAAATTGGTTAAACCGCTATTGAAATTTGTAAAATATTGTTAATTATTCGTTTTCACCGCCCGTTTTTACTTTTTTTTGGTATTTCACTCAGTAACGGGACAATAAAAAGCACTATCTTTGCAACATCAATAGAGAAAATCCCCATTTTCATCTACAACACTACAAAGTTAATAGAAATGTTCAGAACTTTACTATTTACATTGTTAATTATTGCAATATGCGTTGCGTTGCTTGCCATCAAGGTTATTGTGAAGAAAAATGGCAGGTTCCCCAATACGCATGTGGGGGGTAACAGGGAGATGCGCAGGAGAGGTATAAAGTGCGTTCAGTCGCAGGACAGGGATGCGCGCAGGAAGAACCCGATGGCGGTAAATGAGAAAAGAGAAAAATAATTATTTATACTATGAAAACCACAAAAAGAATTACATTACTTGTTGCATTGGCTTTCATGCAATTGTTCTTTATACAATGCTCTTCATCAAATGGCGATGAAGCTGCAAAGGAGACAGCCTCATGCGACTGTTCAGTAAAGAAGGAGATGACGCAAGAGACTGGAATGGCCATGACAGACAATGCCGGCATTGCAGTTTCCACTACAACCCCTACATGCAATATAAGAATTGCTTACGTTGACTATGACTCACTGTTGGTGAAGTATAACTTTGCACAGGATATACAGAAGGAACTTATCCGCAAGGAGTTGAGCATAAACAATACTATAGAGGAGGAGAGAAAGAGCCTTCAGGAGGAGGCTGCAGCTTTTGAACAGAAGGTGCAGAACAATGTCTTTGCTACTCAGGAACGCGCACAGGCCGAGTATGAGAAAATAATGAAGAAGGACCAGGATTTGTTGCAGCGTGGACAGGAGATGATTGCAGAACTTGAAGAGTACAGAAACACAAAGTTCACCGAGTTGACAAAGTGCATAAATGAGTACATCAAAGAGTACAACAGCGAAAAGAAGTATGACTTTATCCTCACCAAGATTGGCGGCAACATGCTTTATGCCAACGAAGCCTTGAACATCACCGACGATATTGTCAAGGGCTTGAATGCAAAAAAATAACACAGTTACACAAGTATCGAGACATACGAAAAAACCGAGCCGTGGCTCGGTTTTTTCGTATGATTTCTTTACTATATCAATATTTCTTGTGTGGCATCTTGTGAGGTGCAATCATGTTCTCGGGACGCAACAACTCATCGAGTTCGGCTTTTGACAACATACCCTCCTCAAGCACGAGGTCATAGACGCTGCGGTTCTCCTTGAGAGCACGTTTGGCAATTTTCGCACAGTTCTCGTATCCAAGCACAGGGTTAAGTGCTGTCACAATACCGATGCTACCCATAACAAGTTCTTTGCAGTGTCCCTCGTTGGCAGTGATACCATCGACACAAAGGACACGCAGGCGTGTCATACCGCGCAAAAGCATGCGTATCGAAGATATAATAGAGTGTACAATCACAGGCTCCATGACATTGAGCTGCAACTGTCCGGCCTCGGCTGCAAAAGTTACGGTCAAGTCATTACCGATGACACGGAAGCATATCTGGTTAACCACCTCGGGAATAACCGGGTTCACCTTACCAGGCATGATACTTGAACCAGGTTGCATTGGAGGCAGATTGATCTCATTGAGACCACAGCGTGGACCGCTTGAGAGCAGGCGAAGGTCGTTGCAGATTTTTGACAACTTCACAGCAAGACGCTTCAACGCCGATGAGTACATCACTGTTGAACCGGCATCGGGAGTAGCCTCGACAAGGTTACCGGCCAGCACAAACGGTTTGCCAGAGATTGCGCGCAACGCATCGACACAAGCCTGGGCATAGCCGGGCTCGGTGTTGATACCTGTACCAATTGCCGTAGCACCCATGTTCACTTCAAGGAACAGACGCGCCATCTCGTTCAGGCGGCTAACCTCTTCCTCAAGCGTAGCGGCAAATGCTTCGAACTCCTGCCCCAATGTCATTGGCACGGCATCCTGCAACTGGGTGCGACCCATCTTTATCACCTGACTGAATTCTTTGCCCTTGGCACGGAATGATTCAATAAGGCGCTTGAGTTCACGCACTAAATCCTCATTATGCAGTATGAAGCAGAGCTTGAACGAGGTTGGATAGGCATCGTTTGTCGATTGCGAGAGGTTTACATGGTCATTGGGGTGGCAGTACTGATACTCACCTTTCTGGTGTCCCATAATCTCAAGCGCGCGGTTGGCAACGACCTCATTTATGTTCATATTGGTAGATGTTCCGGCACCACCCTGCATGAGATCGACCGGGAACTGATCTACCAGTGCACCCTCCATAATCTCCTCACAAGCCTTCTTTATGGCTGCTCCAATCTCTTCGTCAAGTGTACCAAGCGACACATTCGCATGTGCAGCAGCCCACTTTACCATTGCAAGAGCCTTTACATAATAGGGATGGTCACTAATAGTAATTCCGGATATATCCTTGAAATTAACTATCGCGCGCAGTGTCTGCGCGCCATAATAAGCATTGGCAGGAACCTGTATCTCGCCTAATGAATCATGTTCAAGACGTGTTTTCATCATTACATTTTTTTAGTTTAAAACAATGAGAGCAAGGGATTGGTTTTGACAAACGCCCTTTTTGCCCTACCGATATGCGAAGATATGAATTAAATATTGTAACAAACAATTTATACGGGTAATTTTTCCGGAGGTGGTTGAAAATTATTCAACGATTGATTGAGAGCATGACATGGCTCACCAGCAAAAGTTGGGGGAGTTCTCGCTCTCGCTCGTCATTGTATTCACGGCAGTCTCTAACCTTAATCGTTCACATGTGTTTTCTTTAAGTCATTCTCTCATGTCCTTTTGGCACCCAAAAGGACCAAAAGGCCCGGCACACGGAAAGATGTGATTAAACGAGTGAAACACCAAGCTTGCTTGAGTGTTTTGCAACGAGCGATAACATCTTATTCAAAGTCCAGTCGGTTACAAGTTGACAATACCGCCTTTTCGCATCCCGTGCGTACGCACGACTAACTGCTGGCGGTATTGTCGATTTGCAGAGCAAATTCAGGAGTTGCAAGCAACATCCTTCAGTCAAAGAGCCCTTGCCACTTGAACCTTTCTGTTGATTTTTGGGTGATGCGGATCTTCCTCAGTTAGTCACTCGCCAAGGCGAGCACCTAACTAACGGGCGAACATTCACTTCCTGCAAATTCTGCTGTACTCGCAGTGCGTGTAAACAAGTTTCCACCCGCTCGTTGGCAAGAATTATCCTCTCACTTAATCCAAAAATCAACTGGCTTCAAGTTGTGTCCTTTAACGGTGCCGGTTTTCTTTTACATTACCGTTTTACGCAGTAAAGTTCGCGAATTATGCGACTATTCATTGCAAAGGTAATCTCCCGCCAAGGGCGGAAGGGCAGCGTTGGGAGGCACAGTGAGCAGCCGAGCAATGCTTGGAAGCAGGTGGCATGATGTTTGAGCGCAGCGAGTTCTTGCCGCCCCAAGCATTGCGACAAGCAGCGAGTGGCGAGGTGTGAACCGACTGAAAGATGTTGCAAGGCAACTCTTGAACAAAGGAAGCACCAAATGCCGTACACGACTGCCCCGTTTTTGGTACTTTTTTTAAAAAAGTACAGAAAGCAAGATTACAAAAAGAATATAAGATAACCGATTAAGCGTAAAAACTATCAAGAGAATAGAAAACCAATAATTATCCACACCTTTTTGCTGCTGAGCCCAAGACATGGGTAGCTTTTATAAGAAAGCCAAACAGTTTCTCCGAAAGTTGCAAAATAAAAAAAGGAGAACTTTCGTTCTCCTTTGAGTAGCGGGGGAAGGGATCGAACCTCCGGCCTTTGGGTTATGAGCCCAACGAGCTACCACTGCTCCACCCCGCGGTGCTTTTCTTAATTCTGATGCAAAGGTATAGCTTTTTTTCATATCTGCAAAATTTTCGGGCAAAAAAATTGCAGGCTGTAATTGAATAATATGTCCAGAGATGTAAAAAAGCACTAAAAACATGTTATTATGACAAATTTTATCATTGTTATTTTGCACAAAATTGCACAATTGTGTAATTTTGCAAAAAAATATAGAAGTCGCATTAAATTATGTCCACAATAGAAACAAGGGAACAGATAATAAGTGTTGCAAGAAGGCTATTCTCGAAGCAGGGAATTGGAAACATTACCATGAATGACGTGGCAAAAGCTGCAAACAAGAGCCGCCGCACATTGTACACATATTTCCAGAGCAAGGAGCAGCTACTTGAGGCAAGCATTGAGATGGAGGTAAAGAAGATTTCGGCAGCCGTAACCAAGGTTGCAATGTCCAACTTGCCTGCCGACAAAAAAATCATCAAACTTGTCTTCGTACGCCTGCAGATGACACGTAACATTGTGCGCCGAAACGGTTGCCTGCACTCCGATTACATACTGATTGTGGAGCATATACGCAAGACCTTTGATGCAAAAGAGATAGCTCTGTTCAGACACATCATTACCGAAGGTAACCAGAAGGGACTGTTCAACAGCAAGAGTCCCGATCTTGCAGCGCGTTTCCTACACTTCTGCCTCAAAGGAATTGAGATACCGTTCATCAATGGCATAATAAACCGCAACAACGACGATAAGTTCGTGTACGATTTTACCGAGAGGGTCATACTTAGCGCACTCGGTCACAGGGAAACAAACAACATACAGTAAGCGATGAAGGTTCTTTACGAGGACAACCACATAATTGTGATAAACAAGGAAGCCGGTGAGATTGTACAGGGTGACAAGACCGGCGACGCCTCTTTGTGCGACACAATGAAGCAATACCTAAAGGAGAAATATGCCAAACCCGGCAATGTTTTCATAGGCTTACCACACAGACTCGACCGCCCAGTGAGCGGTATTGTGGTGTTTGCAAAGACAAGCAAGGCTCTTGAGAGACTGAACCGCATGTTCAGCGAAGGTGCTGTGAAGAAGATCTACTGGGCATTGACAAAAGGCATACCTAACCCAACTGAAGCCGAGATTAACAGTTGGATCCTGCGCAATGAGAAGATGAACAAAAGTTTCTCCTATCCCAAGGAGGTAAAAGGCGCAAAGCGCGCCCTGCTCCACTACAGACTCGCCGCGGCATCGCAGAACTACAACCTAATTGAGGTGGAACTGAAAACCGGGCGCCACCACCAGATACGCTGTCAGCTTTCATCGATAGGCTGCCCGATAAAAGGAGACCTGAAGTATGGTGCACAACGCTCAAACCCCGACGGAAGCATATCACTGCATGCACGCTACATCGAGTTCACACACCCGGTATCAAAGGAGACAATCGCAATTACCGCCCCACTCCCCGATGACAGGCTGTGGCAGAGTTTTGAGAAATGATATAAAGAGTAAAGAGAAGAGTGTTGAGCCATGACTCAACACTCTTCTCTTTTAAGATAGTACAACACCGAACTGTTTCCACGACGGAAAAGTTCCTTTGCTGCCGACTGCACCTCTTGGGCTGTTACGGCACGATAACGCTCGGGCTCACGAAGATGAGAATTCAGGTCTCCGCGCAACTCGGCAAGAGCAATATTGTTGCTCAGGTTCTCCCCTCCAAGATTCCTGAAAGTAAACTCTGACTCAAAGCGGTTACGCACCTTCTCCAGTTCCTCGATGGGCACTGGTTCCTGTTTCAAAGTATCGAGTTCGCGCCACAGAGCTGCTTCGGCATCCTCTATACGAACTCCATCGGCTACACGAGAATATATCCAGAACATTCCGGCGTCTTCGCTGCCCGATATAAAGGCGTCTATCTTGGAAAAGAGTTTCTGCTCCTTCACAAGACGCAGAAGAAGACGCCCCGAATATCCGTTTGAAAGAATGTCCGATATTACATCGCAGGGATAATAATCGGCATCGAGACGACCACCCATGTGAAAACCCATATATAGAGCATTGGCAGGGACATTACGGTAAACGACCTTGCGGCGTTGCCTTGTCTGGCGCGGCTCGGATGGAAGCAACGGTTTTGCAACGCCCTTGGCAGGAATGACACCAAACCACTTGTTGCTCCACTCCATCACTTGCTCGAATGAGATATTTCCTACAACAGCCAGCACTGCATTGTCGGGGGCATAATACTTTTTATAGAAACTACGTATCACCGAAACAGGTACATCTGAGATATGTGAGAGTTTGCGGCCGATGGTTGACCAGCGATAAGGGTGTTTCTTGAATGCCATTGCACGTAATATCATGCTGACATCGCCGTATGGCTTGTTGAGTGTTGTCTGCTTGAACTCTTCCATCACAACCTGACGCTGGACATCGACCTTGCTCTTCTCAAAAGTGATGTTTTGCATACGATCGCTCTCCATCCAAAAGGCAAGCTCGGCATTCTGCTTTGGCAGCGAGATATAATAGCTTGTCACATCGTTGTTGGTGTAGGCATTATTCTCGCCTCCGGCACTCTCGAGCGGTTCATCGAACGATGGCACAGCCTTTGTTCCCTCGAACATCAGGTGCTCAAGCAGGTGAGCCAAGCCAGTATGTTCATAGCTTTCGTTGCGTGCACCGACACCATAGAGCAAGTTTACATACACCATTTGGGATTCCTCGACCGGTATATGCAACACACGCAGACCATTCGTGAGGATTGCTTTATTGATATTCATTGAGAACTGTTACTTTCTTTATGAATACATTTTCACGCGGACGACCCTCGCGCACACTCACCGACGAGATCTTATCCACTACATCCATTCCCTCAACAACCTCGCCAAAGACTGTATAGTGCGGGTCGAGCGAAGGCATACCACCCAAGTTGCTGTACAGGCTGCGTTGAAGCTGAGGGTAACGGAATGGAGTTACCTCCTTGCGTGCCTGCGCCATAAGTTCCTGTACCTTCTTGTCGTGTTCTCTCTTCTTGGCATTGTCGCCCGTTTCGGCAAAAGCACGCAGATTTGCAAGTTCCTTTGAATATGGCTTCTGAATCTCTATGAACTTCTGGTTCACGAGTGTGTTGGTATAGGTCTTTTCGGCTGCAGCTATCTCGCTATCCTTAAATTTCTTGTGAGAGACGATGTAGAAGTGTGAGCCAGAGGAGAACTCACCTTTATTATAACTTGCCGCAGCTAAGGCACCTCTTTTATGAATGCGCTGTGCAGGATTTATTTCGGACTGAATTGTATAATCGACATCGTTTAGACCGGCATCCTTTATATTGGGATTAGCGGCAGTCTTGTAGTCACCGGCCTGGATGAGTGAACCCGGCACCACTCTGTAGAAGATTTGCCCGTCGTAATAGTTGTTCTTCACAAGATTTATGAAATTCTTGCGATGCAGCGGTGTCTCACGATAGAGTTTTATCTTGATGTCACCGTATGATGTCGAGATAAGCACATACTGGTCACAATCGGGACTATAAGGATTCAGATCCTTTATCACAAAATCGCATTTGGCTTTCTTATCCTGTTTCTTATCCTTTTTTTCAACATTGCTGTCGCCGCCACATGAAACGAGCAATGCGGCAATAGACAATACAAACATCAACTTTTTCATAAAAATACCTTCCAACTTTTTTATATCACAAATTTAGGGATTTTTTTTCAGGAAAAACACATATAAAGGAGAAAGTTATATGCACAAAATTGTTAAAACAAGTGTATGGGGAATATAACAGTAAAAAAGAGAGAAAGTAATAGACCGAAATGTGCTGTTTGCAGCTGTTTTTGGTTATTTTTGCATTAACAAAGCGTATCTTGGATGCGAATGGAGAAACGAAGCAGAAAAAGCAGGATTCTAAGGATTGTAATGGCAGCGATAAGCACACCTGTAATGGTAATAGGTTTGCTTTCGGTTCTGCTTTATATTCCTCCGGTGCAACGATGGGTCATTGACAAGGTATGCAGCGAGATTCATGAGGCAAGCGGATATGAGATTGAAATAGGAACAATCAGACTTGACTTTCCGCTAAAGCTTAAAGCCACAGAACTTAAGGTCTCCAAGAATGACAGCATATACCTGCAAGGAGAACACATCAGTGCCGACATTTCACTATTGCCACTATTTACTGGCGAACTGGAGATAAACCAACTTTCGCTTGAGAAATTTGAAGTCAACACACGAGACATGCTGGAGGCAGCGTGTATAGACGGCAAGATAGGATATGCAAGAGTTGCTGCAAGGGATATTGACTTTTCGGTATCAACTGCCAACATCAATCAGCTGCATATACAGGAAGCTGACATAAACATCACAATCCCCGACAGCATTCCCGTTAATGACAGCCCAACACCCCAATGGATCATTAACTTGCAAAATGGCAGTATCAAAGACAGCCGTATATCACTGCAGGTACCGTCAGACAGTATCAGGACAGTACTGGATATTGAAAAGATGCAGGTGAAGAACAGCTGCGCAGACTTGACCGGCGATAACTACACGGTTGGGGATTTGCTACTGAATGCGTCAAGGCTAAAATATGACAAAGGCTACGGGAAGTGGGAAGATTACCCAATTGAGCACCTTGATTTTAAACAGATTGCTTTAAAAGCCGGAGATATATTCTATGCCAAAGACAGCCTGTGTGCAGACATTGCTGATTTTACCCTGGAACAACCGGGCGGAGTTGCCATAACCAGTGCCACAGCCTCCCTGACAAACAGTAACGACACCTTGCGACTTCAAAGGTTGGAGATAAGCAGCCGGAATGGTTCGCGCATACACGGCAATTTCATCATACCGCAACAGACAATGTTCATCCCCATTGACAAGGAGTTCACCGCCGGACTGCAGTTGGAGCTACACAAGCAGGACCTTGCAAGGTTCACTACTCCGGACGTATATGAGCACCTTGCACTATTTGACGATGAGATGCTGAATGCCAATATAGAGATGAGTGGCACCATTCACAATATCAGATTCGACACCATTACGATGAAGTTTCCAGGCATAGGTAAAATAAAGGCCAACGGATATATAAAGAAAATTCTCAAGAGTGATAATATTGACGCATTTATTACATTCGATGCAGAGGTTGAGAACATCGGACGCATAATCGACCACAAGAACTATATCGACAGCATTGCCGGCAACGCCGAAGTTGATGGCAACATCCATTACCACAGCAACAAGCTCATCGCAAAGATGACCATGAACAGCAACGCCGGTAATGGCATTTTGGAGGCAAGATACAATTTTGCCGACACCACCTACAGTGCCAATTTGAAAACAGAACGTCTGGCACTGGCAAGCGTAGTACCTGAGATTCCTTTGCATAACCTTACAATGTGCCTTGATGCCAGAGGCAAAGGCATTGACATATTCGACAGAACGACGAAATACAACATTGACATCACTATTGACACGCTCTACTACTCCGACTACAGATTCAGGTCGCTGAACGCAAAGGCCACACAGCAGGAGGGATTCTCGCGCATCGACATTGAGGGAAAGGACAAATCCCTCATGTTCGGCATACAGGCGGAGACAAACCTTAAAGCCGATAATCTGATGAACCACACAACCATTGAGCTTGCAATGGCCGACCTGAAAGAGCTGGGATTCACAGATACAGAATTAAAGACATCGACAAACATTGATATAGTAGCAACAAGCGACATCAGAGAGACCCACACACTGAGAGTGACAGGAAAGGAGACCGGGATATACACTGCAAGCCACAACTTCAGACCCGAAAACCTGTTGCTTGAATTGGGGACAAGCCCCAAGTTCACAGACATCAGAATAACAAACGGTGACTTCAATGCCGATGGCAGAATGGAGTGTGGATACAAGAAGTTCTTTACTGCCATAGACAGGATAGGCCGTATGTACAGTGACATCATATACGCCAATGGATATTACACCCTGCATGACATTGAAAAAGTGCTACCTGAAATGAGCATGCACATCGAGTGTGGCGAGAAGAACATGTTTCACAACTACCTTGCGTTCAAAGGCATTGAGACAGAATCCATAGATATGGATTTGGCAATTTCTCCGTCGGCTGGGCTCGGATTGAACGGCAACATATACAAGTTCGGTTACGGAGATATAAAACTGGACAGCATTAAAATATCCACGATACAGGAACTGGAGAAACTGAACTATTTTATAGGGGTTGGGAACCTCAGCATGCCATCATTGGACGAGGCAAATAATTACAGCGCATCACTCAGCGGCTACATTACAAATGACACCATTACATCCCTACTGAACCTGCGCGACAATATCAATGAGCTCGACAGCAGGATTGGAGCGACAACACATTTTACTCCACGTGAACTAGAGTTGCATTTTGACCGCGAAGCCATACTCTTTGGAAGACCTTTCGTCTTCAATGACAGCAACTATATAAATATTGGCAAAGGTTACAAGATTGAAGCCGATGTACTTTTCGAGGACAGTGCAAAGAGCGGTTTCCATCTCTACACTACACCAGGCATGACAGCCGGGCATGATGTAAATCTCAAGGTATTCAATGTGCAGTTGGACAACATCTGCAATTCAATACCGGGACTGCCGAGGGTAGCCGGCAACCTGCTTGCCGAAATAAATTACAAGGAGAGCGAAAAAGGAAACCGGATTTCATGCGACATCAAGGTCGATAGCCTAGCCTATGACGGAAACAGCATTGGCAACGAAAGGATTGGTTTTACATATAAGTCAAACATAAACGAGACCGGCAACATTGAACTCACCCTCAAGCACAATGAGTTGCAAATAGCACATATCAACAGCGATTTGGAGACACCGGGATATATCTTCACAAACGGCAACCTATCGCTTACAGGATTTCCGCTAGCCATTGCAAATGCCTTTACGGGAGAGAGCGGTGTATCGCTCGAAGGTTACCTGAACGGCAATATTGACTTCTCGGGTACAGCCAACAAACTGCGCGGCGACGGCTACATGAGGTTCGATTCAACCAACATTCAATTAGCCACACTTGGAGCGACACTGCACCCTGCCGAAGAGAACATCATGATAGATAACAGCCGGATATACTTCAACAAGTTCCATGTATATGACAACGCCAACAGCCCATTTATAATAAACGGTTCAGTTGACATTGCCACCCCAATGAATCCGACACTCAACCTGATATTGGCAGCAAGCAACTACGAGATACTCAACACACCTCGCCAAGCAGGCAAGAGCATATATGGTAAATTGTCAATAGACCTTCGCAGCATCATTCGCGGAACATTGGACAATCTTAGAATGATTGGCGACGTAACAATCCTGAGCAATAGTAATTTTGCGTATGTATTGCCCGAGACGGCATTCGAGACAGAGAAAGAGCTTGACGGACTTGTCGATTTTGTAAACTTCAATGACACAACGGAAATCGGATACGAGACACTGCCCGAAGTTGATTTGGGTGATATTGCAGCCAATTTCAACATCCTGATCAAAGAGGGTGCCAAGGTGGGACTTGACCTTGACGCCACACACGAGAACTACATCATTTTCGAAGGTGACGGTACACTGAATGCCACATACAACCAGAGCGGACTTAATGTAACCGGTATATACAAACTCAACAGTGGCGACCTGAAACTGACGCTGCCAATAATACCATTGAAGACATTCCACATACAGGAAGGAGGAAGGCTCACGTGGACTGGTGACCTCTACAATCCCACACTCGACATCACCGCACTTGAAAAGACCACAGTATCGGTAGAACTCGAGGACAACAGCATACAACCAGTCACATTCTACACAGGCGTTGTACTGAGCAACACCGTAGAGGACATGGAAATAGACTTTACAATGTCCTCGCCCGAGAATTCAATAATACAGGAACAACTTAACCAACTCGACCAAGAGACACTGAGCAAATATGCCGTAGCCATGATTATTACAGGAACATACCTAGGCGGACGACAAGGAGTGACAGCAACCAATGCACTCAGCTCGTTCCTTGATGCAAAGATCAATGACATCTCGGGCGAAGCGATAAAGAACTTCGACGTGAACATAGGCATAAACGATGGTCTTGACGCACAAAGCGGCAGCAGCTACAAGAACTACTCGTTCAGTTTCAGCAAAAGATTCTTGAACGACAAGATTACCGTTGTCATTGGTGGCGAAGTGAGCAGCGGCGACCGCCCGGACAGAGACGCAAGCAACAGCAGCATCATAAACAATGTATCGTTGGAGTGGAAACTCAACGACAGCGGAAACCGTTACATGAGAATATTCTATGACAAGAACTACCGCTCAATACTCGAAGGCGAAATCACCGAAACCGGCATAGGATATATCTATAAACGCAAACTGAACAAATTGAAAGAACTGTTCACCTTCAAGAAGAAAAATAAAAAGGCAACAGACGACACACCCCAAAAAGAGAGTAAATGATGAAAAGAAAAATATTATACATATTGTTTATTCTGCTGGCAGTCTCTTGCTCTACGACACGTTATGTCCCTGAGGGTGACAAACTATACACCGGCATTAAAAAAGTCGAATTCATAGACACTGAAGCAAACGCAACAAGCACAGTAGGAGAAACAGCAATAGAAGAGGTACGCTATGCACTCGACTACGCCCCCAACGGCTCAATCGCAGGCAGTTCAAGCCTGCGCGCCCTACCCCTGGGACTATGGTGGTACAACAGCCTGCATAGCTCCAAGAGTAAATTAGGCAAATGGCTGTTCAAGACATTTGCAACAGAGCCCGTACTTATATCGAAAGTCAATCCCGACCTGCTTGCCGATGTCGCAACAAACGTACTCAAATACTACGGATACTTCAATGGCAAAGTAGAGGCAACAATAATTCCATCCAAGAGAAATGAGAAAAAAGCAAAGGTAAGCTATACAGTGGAACTTGGCAGACCTTTCCACTATGACAGCATCTCATACCGTAACTTTACAACAAATGCCAACAGTCTTATACAAAGCACATGGGACGAACGCCTGATTCGTCCAGGCAACCAGTTCAACGCAGCAGCCATGGAGAGCGAACGCACAAGACTGAGCAACCTGCTGCGCAACAACGGCTACTACTATTTCAAGCCCGAATATATCACCTTCCTTGCAGACACCATAAACAGACCCGGATATGCCAACATACGTATCCAGCCCATCAGCAACCTGCCATCTCAGGCAAACGAAGTACGCAAGATTGGAAAAATTACAATCAATGTCCTCAACAACGAAAGCAGCACCGGACGTGGAGCGAGAATTGAAAAAGACACCGTTACAAGAGGTAATATAACATATATATATAGCGGCAAGAAGATGCCGGTGCGCGTCGGTGCACTAATGCGCAACATACAGATAAGAAGCGGAGAACTCTATTCACAGGAAAAACAGCAGAACGCCATGCAGCGCCTGAGCCAGATGAACATCTTCAACAACTTCAGGCTCAACCTAGTGCCACACACTGAGAGCGACCTGCTCGACCTTAATATTACAACACAACTTGACAAGCCATACGACTTCACATTTGAGCTGAATGCCACATCAAAGAGCAACAACCAGATTGGCCCGGGAAGCAAGGTAACCCTTGCCAAAAGGAATGTGTTCCGTGGTGGAGAGACACTGAAGCTCACACTCTCGGGCTCATACGAATGGCAGACCGATGACAAGATTGAGGGCAAGGCTGCCGTTGTGAACTCATGGGAGATAGGTGCCGATGTATCGCTGAACTTTCCACGCCTCTACTTCCCGTTGCTACACAGAAAATACCTGCGAGTGCCTGCAACAACATCGTTCCGTCTGTTTGCCGACGAGATGAACCGTTCGGGATTCTTCAGGATGGTGCAGGCCGGTGGCGACGCCACATACAAGATACAGAGCCACTCCACCACCACGCATACGGTAACCCCGTTCCGCCTGACATACGACATGTTGCTGAGCACAACCGAGAAATTCGACAACCTCGTGGCAAGTAACAAAGCCATAAGGAACAGTTTCCGCGACCAGTTCATACCGGCAATGCAATACACCTACACATACGACAACACCAACACCCATCACCGGAACAAGACAGAAGTGGATGTATCAGTAACATCAGCAGGAAACATAACCTCACTGCTTTTTGCAGCATTTGGAAAACCACTCGACCAAAAGAACAAAAGCATATTCGGCAACCCATACGCACAGTTTGTAAAAGGAACAACCGAACTACGCCAACTGTGGAAAATAGACCGCAACCAATACATCGCCACACGCCTGATGGCAGGCGCAATACACAGCTACGGCAACTCCGAGTATGCCCCCTACAGCGAACAATTCTACATAGGCGGCTCCAACAGCCTGCGCGCCTTTACAGTGCGCTCAGTAGGCCCCGGCAGCTACCGCCCCGACAATACAAACAGCTACACCTACCTCGACGAGACAGGTACGCTCAAGCTTGAGGCAAACATTGAATACAGATTCAGGATAATATCGGACCTTCACGGAGCACTCTTTGTCGATGCCGGCAATATATGGTTACTGAAAGAAGACAAGGAGCGTCCCGGTGGAGAGTTCACGTTCAATACATTTGCCGAGCAGATAGCACTGAACACAGGCTTCGGAGTGCGTTACGACCTTGGAGTACTTGTCCTGCGCGTTGACTTTGGTCTTGGACTGCACGCCCCATACGACACAGGCCGCAGCGGCTACTTCAACCTCAACCCACTGAAAGACGGCTTCGCATGGCATTTTGCCATTGGATACCCGTTCTAAAGGGATACCCAATGGCTTTTAGAATTTTGGATTATAATTAGAACTATTATCGCAGAACTGTCTTTTTAATTGATAAAAACCTTTCGTCCATTGATAATATAAATACCCTTTGTAGGATTCTCTACCTTGCGACCCTGCAAATCGTAGATGACAGTCTCTGTTTCCTCACACTCAACATCCTCTATCGCTGTTTCAAACTTGTTGATAGCCGCAAGCGCAGTTTTTGCATCGAATGTTCCTACAGGAACAAAAGTACAAGAGTTACCCTCATCCGGAGTGTTCCAACCATTAACCAGCATTTGATGTGAGCCACCAAGGTTTATGTAGTGCGCATTATCGAAATATACAACATAAGTATCCTCGAATGCACCGTCTTTGAAATAGATGGCATCTGCAGGTGTTGCACTCAAAGAACCGTCTTTATTAACGAACTTCTTTTCAGCCGGATGATATAGATAATGTGTTACATCATTTATGCTGAGTACTGCAAACTGCTGACGTACATCGTTTTGTTCGGCAACGATACCCAAGTCGGAGTTCGATTTAAGGACATTGCCACCGGTTTCAACAACCCACGATCCTCTTTGTGTACTAATGTAATAGATTGTTCTGATACCTGTATCTTCTGGTATATCAAACTTTTCAAGAGCCTCGGCAGGGTCAAAGGTGTCGGTAACGGCAACAATAGAACAAGAGTTTCCGCCATTGGCTGTACCGTTGGAATTAATTACCAACTGCTTATTCTCATTGATGTTTATATAATGTGTATTATCAAAGTACATGACAAAAGTTCTTGTATATGCACCACTCTTGAACAGCAGAACATCTTTTGGTGTTGCACTCAGCTTGCCATCCTTGTTTACAAACATACCCTTTGCAACATGGTAAAGATAATGAGTTCTACCGTCCTTGCTTATGATAGCAAACTGCTGACGTTCATCGTATGGGTCAACCTCTGCACTCAACTCGCCATTCGTTTTCAATGCATTGCTACCGGCAGCAACAATCCATGCAGTTCTACCCAGTGAGTAATGTGGCTGTGATATATGATACAAGCAATTGTTGCTTATTTCAGAAACATCTGTAATACCGGTCTTTTCCAAATCGAAAGAACCTGTGATTGTAACATCCTGTGCAGGCATTGTTGCAGGAATCTCGCTCCATCCGCTGAATACAAAGCCTTTCTTTTGAGGAGTATCGACAACAGGAATCATATCGCCCTGTTTAAGAGTAAATCTCTTATAGACATCGCCATCAACCATATAAGTCAATGTATATATACTCTTTGTGTAATAGCCATAGATTGTAATATCTGCATCAGGCATAACAGGATAGTCTATCGTTGACGCAGTTCCTTCATTCTTCAACATTCCCTGCATATCGAATTCACTCATAGCAAAGAACGGATGTCCGTTATCTGTGCCACCACCGGAGTTCTCTGTTACTCTGTAGCGTATATAACGGTATCCAATGTCATCGCTACCCAACTCCTGCGATGTATATACAGTATTTGCAGCAGCCGGCAAATTGGTAAGTATTGCAATTTCGGTATATTCTCCGTCAGCACTGTTTGAGCCTTCAACAACCATGGTCTTTGGCGACACGCTGTTGTTATTGTAGCGAGTTGTATAAGTGAATGTAAATTTACCAATACTCATGTTTTCACCCACATCCACACGTATATAGTGGTCAAGGCCGTCGGGTGTCTGATTTCCACCATATTCAGAGTGGAAATGCGTTTCCACATTATCATCCAACAGCACTGTCCAGCCCTTGAATTCTTCGCCCCAAGCAGTTGTAGTACAAGGAGCATTTGTATAAAGCATCGACTCATTGAGTTTAAGTTCTATTCCGTTTGCACCTGCTTTGCTTGGTATATATTCATCCATCTCCCAACCGATGAATGGTGTACCATCCGCCCTGTTGGCAACATACGGAGCTATGATTCTGTTACCCGGTGTAAGAAGCAAAGTCTTATACACCTCATCTTCGAGCATATATGTTACATAGTTATCAGTAGTTTCCAAATTCTCTATAAACAAGAACTGATTCCATTGCTCAGCATTCTGATATTGGCTGAGGTTGCGCGATGGGACATAAAGCGTACACTCCCACTTGTTGATATCGTCAAGAGCCTGCGAGCCACACACAGGAGGCAACACCGCACGGCCGGTAATTTTGGTCATACCGGTACAGTCACTGAACGCCTCTTCACCAATTGATGACACATTGCTGCCGAATACGAATTCAGACAGGCTGTAGCAACCGCTGAACGCCCATTTACCGATGCTTTCAACACCGTCGCCAACTGTCACTGTTTCCAAAGCACTACAGTTGTAGAACTCATAATCGTAGATATAGTCCTCGATATCGGTGATTACCACATTCTTCAAGGTCTTGTTTTCACAGAAAGGAGATGCCTCATGGCTAACCTCATTGATGTAATTGATTTTTGCGCCTATATACAAATCCTGCAATGCAGTGTCGTCGAACAACCTTTTACCCAAAGGCAACACAGTTGTTCTATCCTCTATTCTTGCAGTTGTCAGTTTTTCACAACCCTTGAAAGCATGGTCACCTATCGATGTTATCTCTTGCGGAATATTTACACCACTCAACGAGACACACCCCTCAAAAGCCGAAGCACCGATAGAACCCTTATTATTGAATGTCAAAGTTTTTACCACATCATTATTATAGAACGAATATGGCATGATTTCGGTAACCGTTAATGCCACATTTCTATAAAGAACAGCGTCCTTGACAACTATATTTTCAAGATTATCATTCACATCGTCAACAACGCAACATTGACGGGTTGCAAGATTTGTTGGAATAAACACCATGCCGTCAACCTCAAATTTTGAACTAAGATTTGAGGTCACCACAATATTTCTCAAATTCGTATATTTGTTGTTTGCAACATAGTTTATTTTACCGTTCAAGGTTGTATATCCGGCAGGAGGAGTATTGGGGAGCCAAAACACCTTGGCTATATTATCACAGCCGTAGAAAGCGTAGGTATCAATATCATCAACGTTTGTACCTATGGTGACAGACAGAATGTTATTGCAATTTTTAAAAGCATTTTCACCAATGCTGTAACTTGCACCATTGTATTTGTCAGGAAGAACAACATGGGTTGCGTTACCTAAATATTTTATCAAATAAGGTTTTCCATCAATAGCTGAAAACAAAAATTCACCCTCAACAGAAGCACCAGGTAAATTTGTTATCTCTTTGGCATAATATGCCACATAGCCATAACCCGTTGAATGCTTGGAAAGCTTTAAACTTGAACAATTTATTACAGTTTTAAGCCCGGAGCAATTGTAGAATGCATAGTAACCAATGTCTGTAACACCGTTGCCTATTACAATGCTTGTAAGCCCGGAGCAACCATTGAACGCACCCTCTCCAATGCTTGTAACGCTGTTGGGGATTACAACGCTTGTAAGGCCGGAGCAATTGTAGAATGCATAGTAACCAATGTCTGTAACACCGTTGCCTATTTCAATGCTTGTAAGCCCGGAACAATAAGAGAACGCATAATTTTCAATGCTTGTAACGCTGTTAGGGATTACAATGCTTGTAAGTCCGGAGCAATTATAGAACGCATAATCGTCAATGCTTGTAACGCTGTTGGGGATTACAACGCTTGTAAGGCCGGTGCAATAATAGAACGCCTTAAATCCAATACTTGTAACGCTGTTAGGGATTTCAATGCTTGTAAGCCCGGAACAATAAGAGAACGCATAATCGTCAATGCTTGTAACGCTGTTAGGGATTTCAATGCCTGTAAGGCCGGAGCAATCATAGAACGCATAATCGTCAATGCTTGTAACGCTGTTAGGAATTTCAATGCCTGTAAGGCCGGAGCAGTATTGGAACGCACCCTCTCCAATGCTTGTAACACTGTTAGGGATTGTAATGCCTGTAATGCCGGAGCAATTATAGAACGCAAAAGAGCCAATACTTGTAACGCTGTAGCTTGTTCCGTTGTAAGTTACACTCTCTGGAATATTCACATAGGCAGTGTATTCTTCACTGCAGTCAGCTACTTCTACGGTTTTGGTTGTGGCATTTGTGATGTCGTAATAAATACCATTTACTTCAAAATCGTAAGCATTTGCAACCACACAACACAGCAACATAAGTGCTGTTAATAAATGTCTAAGTTTTTTCATAATCATATTATTTATTGTTTTAATTTCGGCAACATATAAATTGGAATGCCAAAATTAAGTCATAAAAAATGTAAAAAACGTATCATTCCGTATCATTGCAAAAGAGGCACGCTTTTTTCAAATGCTTATCCTATGGAGTGATACATTATTTTATAACTTTGCACTATGACAGATATGAAAAACATAACAATGCACCACTATTTAAAAGAAGCTGTAGAAAAGGTTGCAATGCGCAAGATTGTTATCAAGCGCGACTTTGAATACCTATCGATGCACATTCAAAGCAGAACAGGCGCATACATAAGCCCCATCACCTTGCGACGTATATGGGAAGACGAGAAGTACAACATCACCCCACGCCAATACACCCTCGACACCCTGGCACACTATGTCGGTTTCAACAACTACGAGTCATTTACAAAATGTAACAACGGAGAAGAGAAAACATACAGTGGCTTCCTTGTCAACGACTATCTGCCCACCAACACTCTACAAAAGGGAATGCATATTCAAATCACATGGGAGCCGGGACGAGTGATAATAGCCGAATACATAGGGTGCGAGATGTTCAAGATAACCGATAGCATAAACAGCAAGCTGAGCAAGGGCGATACATTCCAATGCGATATCATAACACAAGGCGAGCCATTATATCTTAACCGCCTGATACACGAAGACGGTGAGCCAACACGATATATCTGCGGAAAGAAAAACGGAGTAAGATACAGAATAATAACAAACAATGAATAACGACAATAAAAGTTCTGATTTCTTGTACGAAGATGATGTTTTTCAACAAATAGAAAAACTGACACACATTGGCGACGGTGGTACAAGCGAGTGTTACAGAGTGCTGATAAACGGCGAGCAGTTCTTTATGAAAAGACTACGCTCCGAATATGCCAACGACCCAAAATACCGCCTTATATTAGAAAAGGAATACAAGATAGGCAAACAGATAGAGGGCACATACACACCTAAATATATCTCTTTCAACAACGACGAGAAGGGTGCGTATATCCTCATGGAATATATCAACGGTGTAAGCATTGAAGAGAAACTGAACAACAACCCGGAATATTTCTGCAACGAGAAAAACCTGTATAAGCTGATACTGCAGCTATTGCAAGGCTTGGAACCGTTACACAACAAAAAGATTCTGCACCTTGACCTTACCCCGCATAATATCATACTCACACATGTGGGCAACGATGTAAAGATTATAGACTTTGGCTTTTGCCTGACCGACAGCTACATACACACCGCCGGCACTACCCCAGGCTTTGCAGCCTCGGAACTGTTGGAACGTCGCATGAACGACATCAACGAAAGCACTGACATATATGCTGTGGGAGCACTGCTGCAATATATCGAGACAAAGACAGGAAAGAGACTGCCCGCCAAGCTACAGACAATAAAAAGGCGTTGCCTGCAACAGCAAAAGAGCAAACGATATGCCACAGTGGGTAAAATAATAAATATAATAAAGTATCGCAAGCTCAACACATTCTGCAAAGTGGCTGCAATAGTCACCGTTGCAGTCATTGGCATAACAGCAATGGTGAAGAGCGGACTGTACACAGCCATCGACAATTACATTGGTTGGGAAAGCGGATGTTTCCCCGCAAGGTTCGAAGCCGATGGAATATTCTACAACATCACCGACAACGACAAACGCACCGTTGAAGTGACATTCAAGGGTAACAGCCCCGATGAATACGAATATGAATACGAAGGTGGCGAGGTGAATATCCCACAAAGTGTTACATATAACGGCAGAAGGTTTGCCGTTACCGCCATAGCCGGCCAAGCATTCAAGAACCCTTATATTTATAAAATAAATATCCCCGAAGGAATAAAGGAAATCAAAGACTCGGCATTTATATATTGTAACCTGAACGGCACGCTAAGCATCCCTGCAAGCGTTGAATATATAGGATTATCGGCATTTTTCCCTACAGTGTATATCGACAGCATTGTGGTACACAAGAACAACCCATTCTACGACAGCCGCCAGGGATGCAACGCCGTAATAGAGACAGCAACCAGCACCCTTATAGCCGGTTGTCAGAACACCGTTATACCCCACGGAGTAGAACGTATTGCAAAGCATGCGTTTACCTGCGCCGAAGAATTAAGACGCATAACCATCCCGTCAACAGTAAAGTATATAGGTGAAAAAGCCTTTGCAAAAACCAAGATAACGGAAGTTGACATACCCGAAGGAGTAACGACATTGGAAGAATATACATTCCAATATTGCGAGAGTTTACAAAGGATAACACTTCCACAGAGCCTCACAACAATTAAATTAGCAGCATTGTCGCACTGTGGCTATAGCGAATTGGTTATACCCCATGCAGTGACAAGCATTGGAAATTACGCCTTCGACTACTGCGAACGTCTGAGAACAGTAACCATTGGCAGCGGAGTGAGAGAGATTGGACATTGCGCTTTCGACGGTTGCAGAATGTTGGATAAGGTATTTTCACACATCCCGGGAGACAGCCTGTTCAATATCGACCACAGCGTGTTCGGTAACATTAGCGAAAAGTGCGTGCTATATGTCCCCAAAGGCAGCAAAAAGGTTTATAAGAACACCTTCGGTTGGGATTTATTCAAGAGAATTGAAGAGATGTAAAAAATAGGTATCGTTTTGCAAGGGCAGCCCCCACACCCTACGGCAAAATGCAACACTAAAAGGCGTAAAAGATTAACACACAACAACGTAGGAACGAACCGATGCGTCTGTCCTAAAGCATGCATCACAAACAAGTCATGGGCGAAAGTCCTAAAAGGGCACCCCACCAGGCTGACGCCAGCTCACAAACAAAAGGCAAAAAGGGCTACAATGCCCCAAAGGCCTAAAAGAAAAGCGCACACAAGTACAGTTTAAAAGCCCAAAGCGGCGACAAGGGCGTAAAGGCCTAAAAGGCAACGACGCGCAGGCTGACGCCAGGCGAGAGGCGAAAAGTGAAAGGTGAAAACTGAAAACGACAAACACCTTTCCGCTTTAATCTTCCTTGTCGCCCTTTTAGCCCTTTCCGCCCTTTTGGGCCTTCAAATCTATATAACAAAAAAGGACATCCTTCTGAGATGTCCTTTTCTATAAAAGTGGCGATGCCAACGCGGGGGAGCGTTGGTTGCGACGCCAATGCGAAAAAAGCATTGGTTGCGACGAAGGGAGGTTTACCTCCCCAGAGGAGTGTGCTTCAGCACCGAGCTTTAGCTCCCCAAAGGAGTGCCTTTAGGCTACTACTCTCCCACAAAGCTGCACGGAGGGCAGGTTCGTCGATGGCGACAGCAGTTAGTCACGCGTAGCATCGCTGAAAGTGATGCCGCGTGGGGTGCGACCCAGGCG
>JAZOUB010000005.1:0-22014 GCA_045657945.1 Bacteroidaceae bacterium
AGCATTGACTCCGCTTCAACATTTACCTCTACCATGAGAGGTGATACATAAGTCTTCTTCATATATCGTAATTCTTTTTTTTGTTTTTGTTTAGCAAGGGCGGGCGAACCGCCCTCGCTTTCCTATTTTCTAATAAGTGAGATAAAAAGGTTCAAATACAAGGCTTAGGCAAACGAGTGAAACGCAAAGCTCGCTTTAGCGTTTTACAACGAGTGCAGCAAAGGCTCGCCAAAGGCAGCCGGCTTGCGACACCGGATAAACCGCAGTTTACTTTTGCGTAAATGAGGATTTAGACGGCAAGCGTAACGCAGTAGTTGGCCTTTTTAATCACTTATTTACTTTACAAGTACCTTTTTGCCATTTACAATGTAGATACCAGGAGCTGTGATAGCCTCTACACGGCGGCCGGTGAGGTCGTAGATAGCCTTAACCTCGTTCTCAACCTCTACACCTTCGATGCCTGTTGTACCGTCCCAGTCAAGACCATAGAATGCAACAGTCTCGCTTGCAGTTGGGAGTACCAAGTAAGCCTTACCAGCATTGTTGAGGAAGTGAGTTGTACCCTCGTTACCCTTAGCATCCTTGTTCAACGCTGCCTTGTACATACCAACGCCAAGTTCAGAGTCGTTAGCAAGAACATAAGCTGTACCCTCAACATATGTATCCTCTACAGAACCGTTCATCAAGTTACCCTCAACATTTGCAAACTCTGTAGCAATAGCCTTCTTGAATGTGTAAGTACCTGCATTCTCAAGAAGAACACCTGTGTTTGCTGGGATAACACCCTCGAGCTGTGACTTAGTTACATAACCATTCTCTGCACCTGTTACAGCATATACATTTACATTTTCTGGCACATATACTGCATAGCCAAGGTACATTGTAGCCCACTCAGCACTGCTTACAGTTACATTAGTCTCCTCATACTTTGTCAAGAAGAATGAAGAACCGTTGTCATTAGCACCATAGTGGAAAACACCCTCTCCCTGTGCATTGAGGTAGTTACCGTTTGGATATCTGAGGCAGAAAGTACCCTCTGTTGTATTCTGGCTTGTCATTGCAACGAATACTGTAGCATCAGCAACTGAAGCCATTGTAGCAGCACCGCTACCTGTTGACTTAATAGCATTACCTGAGCCCTTGTTTACAACCTTGTAACCATCGAAGATATTACCTACGAAGCCCCAAAGGTGAGAGTCAATCTCATCGGCAGCAACACTCTTGTCAAGCCACTCAACATTATTTTCACCATTATCCTGGATGTATGATGTTACTGCAGAATTTCCGTGCATTCTTGTATAGTACCAAGTTGTAGGAGTACCGCTCTCAACAGCCTCAAATGGAACCTCTGTTGCGATTGTCAAATCGAAGTTGAATGTAGCATCAGTTTCAACAGTACCTTCGGGAACTGCAAAGTTTGTAGTTACGCCATAAGGCAAAGCAACATTCACAGTAGGGAATGCAGCACCCTTTGCAAGTTCTACAGAATGTGTGTACTTAATCTCTTCACCATATTTAAAGTTATAAGTTACAGTAAAGAACTCCTGCAACTCAACCTCCAAGATATACCAAGAAGATGCAGAGTTTGCATTATCAGTATTCCAAGAAACAAGGTTACCACTTGTACCGGCACCACCACCGTGGCTGTTTGCATGCATCTGCCAGTTGTTAAGGATGATACCATACTCAAAGCCCTTCTCATTCTCATCCTCTGAGAAAATCTTAACACCCATTTCTGCGCCCTCTGGTGAATCTGTCAGGCTCCAAGCACCAGACTGACCAGCATTACCGTGCAGATATTTGCCATTGGCTGCATTCTGCAATGCGATACCGTTAGCTGTCGCAACCGCCTTCCAGTAGAAGTTCTTGTCATCGTTGTTCAAAGTCTTCCAACCGGGGTTGCCGTCTGTTCCGTGTACAGCCTTTGTCTCGGCAAATGCAGCGAGTGAGCTGTGGAACTGGTAATAATTACCTGCTGTAGGAAGAATTACAGATACAGCATTGATTGCAGCCTGCAATGTCTCAACATCTGTTGCTGTAACATTTGCATCCTCAACAGCTTTAGCATCCTCGATAGCCGCTGTCAAAGTAGCCAAAGTCTCTGCAGAATACTTACCAATAGCAGTACCCTGGTTGTCGGTTACGGTTGTCTTCAAAGTCTCTGCTGTAGCGATGAGAGCCTCAAGCTCTGCTACAGGACCCATAGGACGCTCAATAACTGTGAATGTAGAACCATTGTCAGCACCACCTGTCCAGTAAGCGAGTTTGCTACCACGATTATTCAGTCTATTGCTAGCAAAACCTTTCTGAGCAAGATAGAAACCGTTTGCAATGTTTGAACTTGATGTAGGTATCCAATATTCATTGTTGCCAGTAGCAAGCGTAGCAAGTTCAGTCATCACAGGGAACACATTTGCATCGTTTCCTTCAACCGAAGTAGAAGAAGAGAGAACATGTGTATTACCAGTAGCTCTATTTACAATATGGTATCCGTCGAATGGGTTACCTACAAAAGCCCATGAGAATGCATCCTTGTTATTCTCATCAATTGTCTTTACAGCATTATCCAATGCAATATAACCCTGCTCTGCCTTGTGGCTCAAATAGTATGTGTCGTTATTCTTCACATAGTACCACTTCATATTTGCATCGTCATAAGTTGCCGATGGAACAAAAGGAAGAACTGATGCGTCAACTGTACAAACGATATCAACTGTCTCGTCAGCATCAGCAGTACCTGTTGGAACTGTTGCTGCAGCACCCCAAGGCAATGAAGTGAAAGCAGGATAGTTTGCACCCTTATTAATCTTTGTCACCTGAGTAGCAACGACATTACCGTTATATGTGAAATTATAGGTAATTGTGCAAGAGTTGTCCAAGATTGCGAGAGCAGCTGTTGCGTCAAAATCAGCAACCTCTGTAAGAGTATACTGGTTACCGCCATCCTTAGTACTCCAACTATCAGGAGCAAGCTGCTTTGAACCACCGATGTTCATATTGTGGGAGTCGTCATACTTAAAGTAGAACTTGCCACCATCAACATTCTCAACTTTAATGTCATCGATTGGAAGACTTGCAGTGAGCGACATATCCTTCTGCACGAATTTCTGCGCCCAAACGCTGTAAAGATAAACCTTATCATCGTACTGAACGAATGCAAAGTTTTTCTGAGCCTCGTCTGCAATTGTAGTGTTTCCAAAAGAAACCATTGCAGTACCCTCGTTGTTAATAGCCCAACCCGGTTTCGCACCAGAATTGTGATCTTCGGCCACAACTGTAAAAGCCTTGTCTGTCGCAGGCAATGTCTGCGCAAACATTGTTGTCACTGCACAAAGCAATGTCAACATCAAAGAAGTAAATCTTTTCATTTTTGTTAATTAAAAGTTAGTATTTAGGTTAATTTATCTACCTGTTTTTATCGTGCAGAATGCGCGGTGCAAAGCACCCGTGGCACACTACTCTATAAAATCATGCAAAGATAACAATTTTTCACCTAAATAAGGAGAAAATTATCTAAAACTTCAACAAATCAGATTAAATTTAGTTCGTTTCAGGGTTTTCATAGCACAAACGAGAGGAAAAACGCAAAAGAGGGAACGCGTAGCGCGGGGCGAAGGTGAAAGGTGAAAAGTGAAAGGGGAAAGGGGAAAACTGTTTTTAAGACAGAAGAATTACTTTGTAATCGAAAAGACTTGCAGCAGTTAGTCACGCGTAGCGCGGGCGCAGTTCGCGCCGTGTAGGGTGCGAGAAGCAAGGCTTTTCAACTTGAATACGCAGTTAAAAGATTTTTTTAAGACAGAAGAACAAAAGAACAAAAGAGCTTTTCTGCTATTGAGATATGTGCGTCGCTAGTAAAACTACGCGACAATGCATAGTGTCAATCTGCATCAATGCGAGAACTGGTTTTCTCATTGTAGCTGATTGACACTATACTTATTGGAAATTTGTTTTCCAATAGACATAAACTCATAGCAGAATGCTTACATAAATATCAACGTGGAACGCATTACTTGCTGACTTAGGTAAAATCTTATGTACTTATGTACTTATGTCTAATATAATCTCACAATATTGAGTTGTTTGGCTCGCTTACTCGCAGCTTTGTTCTTTTGTCCAAAAGAAAAAAAAGTGAAGGCAACCGCCCCCACTTCACCATTAAAGAAGCTCTTGTTTTAACCATGCCTTGAGCAGCGGATCAGAGATTATCACTTCTCGTTTTTCAATTTCTACAAGTTCTTTTTTAACAAGAGCCCTTTTGACAATCGCAACATTGGCAGAGGAACCCAGTTTATACTTTTGCACCACTTCCTGTGCCGAGAATTCCTTACGCACCCCATCGATTATAGCACGCAGAAAATTCATCTGGTATGAGGATAGGTTTTCTGTCAACTTTTCAAAAAGCGGAGTATTCTGAGCCAAGATATCCCTATAGGCCTCTTCAAAATCCTTTTCCGTAGCAATTTTGTCTGTATTCACCCAAATAAGCCACGCAAGTTGCTGAACATAGGAAGAGTGGCATTCAACCGCAACACAAGCCCTCTCCGCCAACTCCGGCGAGATTGTCTTGCCGGTCGCCTTAAACCTCTCACAAATGTAATCGACCCAATCGGTAGCAGGAATACGCTGCAAATATATTGCATCACCGAATTTATAGAATGGCAGGCTTTTTTTCTCAAACAATTCGTTCATTAAATGCTTCTTGCTGCCAAACAAACAATATGAAACATTTTTCTGCAATTGCCATACAGTTCTCAACCTCTTTTGAAAAGTCTTTGAATCCTTGAACTCCGCAATCTGCTGAAATTCATCTATACAGACTACGATTTTAACACCTTTTTCCTGCGCAATCTTCTCGGGCAACTGAAGAATTTCTGCAACATCATCACTTTGTGGATCCATTTCAAGAGACACCGAAAACTCCGCAACCGAATCGGAACCAAAAGAAATCTTTGGCCTGATTCTTGAAAGGAAGGATTTTGCATTTTCAACCCACTCCTTCCACTTCGATGATGTTTGCCGTAGAACAGCCGAAGCAAATGCATCGTAAAATTCCTTGTCACTTCGACAAGAAAATATATCAAGATACACCACTCTCAAGTCGTCAGACTGTGCAAGAGCTGCAACTTTTTGCACCAACGATGTTTTACCCCATCTGCGTGGAGAAATCAACACTGTGTTTACTCCGTGGCGGAAATTTGTCAGCAGACGCGCCGTTTCATTCTTACGATCGGTAAAATTTTCACCCGATGCAGCCACACCAAATATAAAAGGTTTAATATCCATAACAACATTTTTACACCACAAAGATAAACAAAGAATACAAAACTAACAACATTATTACTAATAAATTTATTACTAATAACATTATTACACGCATAATAGATTAACATCAAACACATTACACAGCGTACCCGTAGCCTGCAAGGTGAAAAGCCCTGCTGTTAACTATGTTGAAACAAACTGCTCCCATGTCCGAGGGGAGCAGTTTGTTTGCTATAAAGCAATTCTAAAAAGCCAGCAAGTTGCCCTGACGGCAAGCATAACGCAGTAGTTGGCCTTTTTAATCACTTATTACTTTACAATAACTTTCGCTTCGCGCAAGTGCTTTACATTCGGTAATGTTTGATTAAGCAAGCTTATCAACCATTACTCTCACTTAACCAGCACTTTCTTGCCATTTACAATGTAAATACCAGGAGCTGTGATAGCCTCAACACGGCGACCTGTGAGGTCGTAAATAGTTTTCACATTTCCGTTTTCACCTTTCACCTCGTTGATGCCTGTTGTGCCGTCGATATCGAAACGGAAGCCTGTACTGCCTTGCGCCACCTCCTTGGAGATTACAAGGTATGCCTTGTTGGCATCGTTCCAGAAATATTCATTCTTCGCTCCGTTCCCGGCAATGTAGAAGCCTACAGGGTCATATTCGTTAGAGAGGATATAATACTCCTTGTCGGCATCCTTGATTATCTGTTCGCGAGTGAGTGTACCCTTGAGCAGTCCTTTGTCAATGTTTGCAGGGGCGGTTGACGACTGTACGAATGTATATTTACCCTCGTCGGCCTTTACCACGACGCCTGTATTTGCAGGCAGCGTGCCGGTCACAGCCTCCATGTGTGCATAGCCGTTGCCCACGCTTGTGATGGTATAGACACCGCTATTATCACCCTTGAGTTCGGGGATAGCAGCGTCAAAGCCAAGGTAGAGAGTTGCATATCCCAACTCCGTCATCTCGAGTTCGTGACTCTCTACATACGATGCAGCATCTTTGGTAAAATCGATTACAACAACCTCACCCTGTTTGCAAGGAATGGTTGCAATGTTGTTCTCAACGGTTGCAGAAACCTTTTTGCCATTCACTGTAACAAGAGCTTTGTCAATACCCATTGCACCACGATTGCAGCGCACCTTCAGTTCTGCGCCGGCATTGCTTGTGATGGTTGCCTTTTGGCACTTGCCGTCGGCCCAGTTGAAATCAACGGTGAAGTTGCCGATAGCCTTCATGCCTGTTACATTTCCGCTCTTTTCCCAAACCGTGGGCAGCGCAGGGAGAATGTTTATATAGCCGTGCGCGCTCTGCAACAGCATCTCGGCCATACCTGCGCATACACCAAAGTTACCGTCAATCTGGAATGGCGGGTGTGCATCGAACAGGTTGTAATATACACCACCGTTGCTGCCTGCATGTTGCAATGCATTCTTTATGATTATGTGGGCATGGTCGCCGTCCTGTGCACGAGCCCAAAGATTCACCTTCCAACCCATAGACCATCCTGTAGCAGCATCGCCGCGATGTCTCAATGAGTTAACGGCAGGAGTAAAGTAGGGGCTCTCGGGGGTAATCTGTTCCATTGGGTACAGAGCCATCAAATGCGACATGTGTCTGTGCCCGGTCTCGCCACTTGTATGTGCCGAGTATTTCCATTCGCGGAGCAGGGTGGTGCCAACAGTCACGCCATTATTCGCTCCGGCGCACGATTCGGTTGCAAGACCCTTGTCGGTGTGCTGGTAGTAGTCGTTGAGTTTCTCAAGCTGTGCCTGTGTAAGTCCGTGTTCGCTTTCGTCAAGAATCTCAACAGCTTCCATCAAGTTCGCAAACAGGTAGCTTATCATCTGCTGTGCGTGTGCAGTTCCGTCCTCGCCACTGGGACCGTGCTCGGGCGAATACTCGTTTGGTGCAAGGTACACTCCGTTCACATTCTTCAAGCGGTGGAACCAGAACTCGGCACAGCTCCACATTACAGGGAACGCCTTCTTCAGGAACTCCTTGTCTTGTGTGTAGCGGTAGTGCATCCACAGGTGACTGGTGTACCACACATTGGCTACGAGGTAGTTGCTGCCCCAGGTACTCATACTGTTGTATAGCGATGACTCGGTCATAACACTCCAACCTTTTGTGTCCCCATTATTATAATCACGGGCAACCTTTTTCCAGCCCTCGCTCTGTGCGCCACGGATGATGAAGTTCAGGAATGGCATGTGCAGGTCGCCAAGGTTGGTCATCTCTGTTGGCCAGTAGTTCATCTGTATGTTGATATTGGTGTGGATATCCGAGTTCCACACACCGTGTGAATCCTGGCGTCCAAGGTTGTTCCATATACCCTGCAGGTTGTTTGGAGCTGCAATGGGCTTGCGGTTTGAACTGATGGCAAGGTAACGGCCATAGTGGAAGTAGAGCTGCTCAAGGAACAGGTGGTCGTTATCGGTGCTGTTACCGTCCTGGTTGTTTGGATAGTAGTTATCAATAAGAGTCTTGGTATCGACGGTTGGCACATCAAGGTCAAAGTCGAGCGTCATGCGTTTTGTGATTGCACTGAAATCGGCAATGTGAGCAGCCTCAAGCGCTGCATACTCCTTGGCAGCAGCCTTCTCAATATCTGCCTTTATGCGGTTATTGACATCGTCCTGTGTCTCGTTTGTGAAATAGTTGTCAAGGACTGTCATGTCGCCGTTGAAGTTGGTGCCGCCCTTGAGGAAGAATGTAACCTCGGTTGCATTGCTCACCGTGATGCCGTTTGATGCAGTGCTTACAGTAGCGCCGTTGTCGGCAGCCACATGCACGCGTGCCGCATACTTCACAACCTCCATTGCACCGGTGAACGATGCCGCACCGTTGCTGTAGGTAACGCTGCTTGCACTGATGTCGCTACATGGTGTAAGACTGAATGTGAGGTTCAGTTTCTCACTGCCGATGTTCTTGTAGTTGATTACAATCACCGAGTCGGGAGCCGAGCTGAAGTACCTGCGCACCTGGCGTGTGCCGTTGCTCTTCTTGAACTCCACGCCGGCAACACCCTCTTCAAGGTCGAGGTAACGCACATAGTCGATTGCAGCCTGCGCATTATTGTCGGTGATGAACAGCGAACCGAAGTTCACGAATGTGCGGTTACCGCCGTCGGCACCGATGGTGTTTGCCGGGCCGCTCCACAGTGTCTTCTCGTTAAACTGTATCTCCTCGCTCTGTACCTCGCCGAACACCATGCATCCAAGCTCGCCGTTACCCAATGGCAATGCATACTCCTGCCATGCGTTGCTTGAGCCGCCCGACTTTGCCGATGACTTGTACCACAGCGTGTTGGCGTTCTTTGGTGTGTATTCAAAATTATACTCATCGGGGAACATGGTGTAGTCGGCATCGTCCATGAAGAATGTACTTCCGTTGTCGCCAACAGCACCGTTATCGGCCCACAAAGCCAGGTAATTGCCTCGTTTGTTCCAGTAATTGTTGCTGCTGTCTTTTATCTTTATGTACGATGCCGTGCCATCGAAATTGATTGTGCCATCAAAAACAGTCGAATGAGAAGTGCTGCCATGGTCAACCATCGAAGCACGCGCGTTAGCCTCGCTGCCCGTAATGCCAAGAACCTTTGTGAGACCGGTTGAATAGTTGTAGATTTTGTATCCACCATCACTCTGTGCCTCAAACATCCAAAGACCACGGTTATCCTGTGGAACATTCTTGTTTGTGAGTTTAAGATTTACACCATCACAATAATCGGGGTTCAGGCTCAAGTAGTAGAGATCCACCTTATGTCCCTTTACGGTGTAGAACTTGGTGCTGTTGTCGAAGTAGCTCACATAAATATTCTGGCCGTCGATGTTTATTACGGCATGCATTCCGTCAACCGGCATTGCTGTCAAATCCTCTTTCTTGACAGAGGTGTCAGTGTTCAGCACGCTTCCGTTCTTGTACTCCGCGCCCTTGTAAACGACACCGGCTGCCGCATTGGTTGTACCAAGCACTGTAACGCTGATGTCGCCGGTAACCACAGGCACCAAAGTCCATGTAGCCTTCAAGTTCTCGGGAGCATCGCAGAACGGGTAGTATGTACCGCCCACATTCTCCACCTTGAAGTAGTTGCTACCGTTCATTATGTAGTAATTGCCATTGCCGGCATCGGTGAATGTGAGCACACTCTTTGTTGTAAGAGCATCGACATTCCACTGCTGGCAGTAGATGTAATAGCCACTCTTCGTTTTCAGGTAATAGCCGCTACCCGCAGACTCGAATGTAAATATCTGCTCGTCACTCTCGGCATAGGCCGCCACAGTCACACCACCGTTGGTTCCGGATGTGTGGGCAGTGTGGTTTGCCGCATTCAGGTAATTACCGGTACCCACATCCTTGATGCGGTACTCCTTGCTTGTGTCAATCTGTGCCAAGCCGGTAGCAACCGACGCAACCAGCAGCAACAGGGTGGTTAAAAGTTTTTTCATTTTGGTTATGTATTTATATAAGTTATTAAAATCTCTTGCAAACTTTGCGAGACTGCATTGAGCAAAACTTTGCGGTTTTGCACAGCCCACACTACGCCGTTGGCGAAGATAAGTAAATTTATTTAAATTACTTAAGTTCGACACAACAATTTAAACCATCCCTTAGTAAGTAGGCGATTTTATTTTTTGGACAGAATAATTAACTCCGCCCCGCTTTAGAGGGGGCAGTGCGGAGCCATAGCACTGCTTGCGACGACGGGTACTTTAGTACCCCAAAGGAGTGCCCTCAAGGGGCAAACCCAAGCGAAGGGCCGGAGGGGAGCAATACTCGCAGCTTTGTACTTCGGTCTAATAAAATTTTCATCTTCTTTCTGTTACTGATTTTCAACAAAATAAGACATTTTTCACCCGATATGGTACATTTTAAACACAAACACGCGATTCTTTAACATAATAAGAGGTGAAAATTTTGTTTTGCGTTAAACTTTGCTTAAATTTGCACAGATTTACACAATCCATATTCTTTAGAATATACAGAATTTTAAACAACCATTTTTTTAACTAATAAACTTATGAGAAAATTTACTTTATTTTTAATGTCGTTGTTCCTCTCAGTAGGTGCAATGGCGCAGATTGAGATTGGTACGGAGTACCGTATCAAAGAAAAGAGCACCGGTCTATACTTGACGGTTGGTGGTAGTGCTGCGAACACACACGGTGAGGTTCATGGTGCCGCCAAGGTTGGAGATGTTGGCAGCGACCAGCAAATCTTTACATTCAGTGATGCCGGCAATGGCCAGTATTATGTAAAATCCAATAGCGGTGAGTACATCTCGTACACTGGTGCCGGTGCTGGATGGAATGTGAATGCCGACCCAAGCGAAAGCAATGCTCACGCATTGACATTTGAGGAAACTGCTACTGTTGGAGAGTTCAAAATCAAGTGTTATAATCAGTCAAAGAATGCAAATTGCTATTTCAAGTGGGAGAATGTTGGTGCTTCAGGCAAGTATCACCCATTTAACGATGCTGCAAGTGGCGCGGCAGCAACTTTTATTGTTGAAAAAGCACGCGCTGAAGTGTTTGCAGTTGTTTACCACTATCAGTATAATGGTGTTACTGTAAAGAGTGTAACCCACGAGGTAACAGAGGGTGGCAGCTACCCAAGCGCAGACCTTGGCCTTTATGCTGTAGGTTATGAGGGCACTCCCACAGGTACTGTTACAGCTGCCGGCGAGTTTACAATCACAGTAACTGTTGACGAGGCTGCTTATCCTTTTGAGTTTGCAGCAACATACGCCGAGATTGGCAACAAATGGTACAACCTTATTATGCACTCAAACTGGAATACCGGTGGCGGTGCAGACAAATACAGAACATATCTTGGTGGAAACAATGGTGAAACATTGGCGTGGGGTACACAGCGTTCACTTACCAATCCTGGAGATGACTATTTCTGGGCATTCGTTGGTGACCCCATCAACGGTTTCAGCGTTGTAAACAGGGGTGCAGGTGAGGGTTATATTCTCTCTTCAAATGGCACAACCAATCCTCTTCTCAAGGAGGCTGCAAATTTGCCCGATGGTTACAACACTACATGGAACATCGCTACAAGAAAGTATGATGTGACACGAGAAGGCGACTACATTCTCGAAGGTGCTTGGTTCTGCTTGAAGCACACAAATGGTCAGTACATGAATGCCAATGCAGGCAATGGCAATGTTGCTTTCTGGACCGACAATGACAATGGTTCAGCAGTCCTTGCAGTGAAGCCTTTGGAGATTAACGAAGCTGCCGATGTTGCGACATATTACAGCGACAACTACATTACAATACCTTCTACCATGGGTGCAGAAGTTTACTATGTAAACAATGTAGAGAACGGCTATGCTAAGCTTGAACAGATTACAAGCGAGGTTATCCCTGCTCAGACAGGCGTTGTAGTAAAATATAACACAGAAAGCAATGTAGTTTATGCTCCGGAGATTACATCTCAGGGTACAACTACCGCTGTTTCAGGCAACCTCTTGAAGGGTACTACCAAGAGAACTTTGATTAACAAGGATGCAAACAAGGCATACTATGCACTTGGCTTGGTTGAAGGCGAGGTTGGTTTCTACAACGCTGCTAACGGCGAGAACACAACCGAGTTCTACAACAACGCATTCAAGGCTTATCTTGAGATGCCTGCATCACAGGGCACTGCAGCATTCTACGGCTTCGACTGGAACGGTACAACAGGCGTTGAGGATGTAGAGGTAGAGAACACTGTTAAGGTAATCTACGACCTCACAGGCCGCCGTGTAGAGGAGATTACAGCTCCTGGTATTTACATTGTAAACGGCAAAAAAGTGCTCGTAAAGTAAGAATCGAAATGTAGGGGCGAACCGGTGTGTTCGCCCGGCAGAAATAGCGCAAATGTAGGGCAGACACATCGGTCTGCCCCTACAGGCGCGATAAGAATGGAAACAAAAACAATTACGATATATGAAGAAGACTTATGTATCACCTCTCATGGTAGAGGTAAATGTTGAGGCGGAGTCAATGCTCGCAGCTTCACTTCAAATGAACAGTGACAAGACAGTAGATACCTCAAACGGTGGTCAGCTTTCAGGCGGCAGCCGCGGTCAATGGGGCAATTTGTGGGACTAATCCACAAATTGACCTATCGGTGAGCTTTTTAGCGAATGGTCGCGGGCAGCGCAGACACAGGTTGCGCCCCGCGGGTCGCTGATAAAAAAGCGAGCCAATGGGGTAACCTTTGGAATTAACATAAAACGAGGAGCGAAAATTCGCTCCTCGTTTTATGTTAATCGACAATACGCGCAGCGATAGGTCGCAGGCAGCACGGATATAGGTCGTGCCCTGCGGGTCGCGAAAAGCGCGTGTTGTCAATTATTTAATCGATGACACCAGCAGCGATGGGTCACGGGTAGGATGGATGTAATTCATCCCCCGTGGGTCGCGAAAAGCTTTCGTCGTCAATTTTTATGTTAATTGATAAAGCACACTGCAAAAGGTCACGGGCAGCACTCCCTCCCCTCAGGCAGGGGAGCAGTTTTTGGTTATGCCCAAAAGGGCTACAAGGGCTTTAAGGGCTAAAAGGCCGTTCAGTTGCCCCGATGGGCAACTGCTTGCCTGACGGCAAGCGCAAAGGAATCTCTAATGCCCCAAAGGGCTACAAGGGCTTGAAGGGCTAAAAGGCTGTTGGTTGCCCTGACGGGCAACTGCTTGCCTGACGGCAGCGCAAGCTAATCTCTAATGCCCAAAAGGGCTGCAAGGGCTAAAAGGGCTAAAAGGCCGTTCAGTTGCCCTGATGGGCAACTGCTTGCCTGACGGCAAGTAAACAAGTTCAGCTTATCGCGTACAAAGGTATTTTCAAAAAGACACCGGCACCGTTAAAAATCACAGCTTGAACTCTTTTGGTTTACGGGAGAAAGCGAGGACTGTTTGCAGTGCGTGGTGTTATATTATTCTTTATAACACCATAGCGCACAAGTTCCGGAGCGCCGTAAAGCAAAAGGTTAGTTCAAGTGGCAAAACTTGCGAGACCGAAAGATATTGCTTGCAAAGTCAAGCAATTCTTGAGCAAAGCGCAAGATGACTGATTTTTCCGTGTGCCGGGCGTTTTGGTACTTTTGCGCGACAAAAGTACATGATAACAAGACTACAAATAGAATACAAGATAACAGCGTTTATTCCTAGAACACCTAAAAGGCCGTTCTGCTACCCTGACGGGCAACTGCTTGCCTGGCGGCAGCGCAGGCTAATCTTGCATACATAAACAATCGATGGTAGCAACATGCGTTGCTACCATCGATTGTTGTTTAAAAGGGGTTTTAGGCCGCTGTCTCGGCTACTGGAACCAAGAATGTTGCAACGAGTGCAAGGATGGCATAGAACTCGGGGAGCGCAGCGTAAATCATTGTGTTTGTCTGCACATCGTGACCCTGTGACATACCTACGATACCGTTTGCACATACCTGACCCTGACGGATTGCAGAGAAAAGGCACACGAGACCGACACCAAGGCCAACACCGAACCAGAGCATACCTGTCTCGGCTGTTACCTTTGTAACATGGAGAAGGAATGCCAAGAAGCCGTAGAGACCCTGTGTAGCAGGAAGAGCCGACAGAATCATATAACCAGATGACTTTGAAGGATCCTTCTTCAATGCGCCCACCGCAGCATTACCTGCGATTGTTGTACCGATACTACTACCAATACCTGCGAGTCCCAACATGAGACCCATTCCCAAATAACCTAATAAAAGTTCCATAATTTTTTGTTTTTAATATTTATAATTTTTTTATTTTTACTTATATCTATCACTATCTCCCTCCCCCTTTGGGGACTCCCTCTTACACAAGAGGGAGAGTTCTTCATTTTTTACGAAACTGAAAAGGACGCGATATTTTATTCTTCGTTCTTGAACGGCTTGTACTCCTCGCCCTTGCCGTCGTAGCCTGCATTCTTGAAATACTCCACAAATGTGAGACGCAACGGGTGCACAAAGGCACTGAGGCATGACATTGCAATGTTGAGCGTGTGACCTACAATGATTATGAGGCCAAAACCTATCCATCCAATGACTGCGCCTGCACCCTCCTGGCCTTCGGTAACCATCATGGCAAGATCGTTGAAGGTCTGTCCCAGCATACCGCCTGCAAGGCCAAGGGCGAAGAGACGGATGTAGGAGAGGATGTCGCCAAGCAAGCCCGATGCCATGTTGTAGGTATCCCACAAGCCGGCTCCGATATTTGCAAGGATGTTGCGTCGGAGGTTATTGAGTATGTATATGCCCAATGCGCCCAGGCCGGCAACAGCTATGAAGACCCACTTGGATATATCGGCCGGGATTACGCTGAGGAATGTGAGCGACCCGACGAGCACGCTACCAACAACAACAAGCCACCAGCCCCATGCGCTCAAGGATTCCTTAAAGCCATAGAAGACGGTGCTGTTGATTGCCTTGACGGTCATTGCAATGGAGATGTGAAGCACACCGATTCCAAGGGCAAGCAGCATCTGCTTGTCGTATGTAGAACCCATGACGGTGACATCGCCTGCGATAATGAAATCCCTGATATTCTGTGGAATATCGGTAAAGCCCAAGAGGCTCATGCCGAAGAATGTTCCGAGCAGAGCACCCATAACGGTTGTGAAGACACCAAGGGTGATTACGAGGTTCATCATTCCCGAGAATTTCTTGGAAAGTTTCTTTTTCATCAAGAAACCAAGAAGAATCATGAGCAGACCATAACCGGCATCGCCCATACAGAATGCAAAGAAGAGCGAGAAGAACGGTGCCACAATTGGCGTGGGGTCGAAATCGGTTCCGCTTGGCATACCGTACATCTTGGTAAGCACCTCGTACATACGGGTGAAGGCGTTGTTCTTGAGCTTCACGGGGACATTGTCGCCACGGCGCGCTGCACGCAGTTCATAGAACACGCCACTATCATCGAGCATAGCCTTGAGCGGTTCAACCGACTCGAGCGGTACCCAACCCTCGAGAAGCACGAGCTTGTCGCCCGACACTTTCTCGCCACCGAGCATCACCTTTGTAAACTCAATATCGCGTCTCTGCTGTTCCTGGGCAGCCTTAATAGTATCCAAACCATCCTGCGCAAGTTGTGCAAGCTGTTTTTCAAGTTCCTCAATACGTGAATTGACAGCGGCATATTCAGCCTCCAATGACGCAAGTGACGCTGTAGGCAACTTTGCCACCTCGGCATCGATGTCGATTGTTGTTCCCTGCGGTGTGAGTGTCACAAAATATTTGCGAGACTGCAACTCGGCCACAGGCATTGCATTGTAGTCACTCTCCCACTCTTCCCGGTAGCTCTTGACAGCTGTTACAAAGAATTTGAGTTCGTAACCGGCCTGGCGCAATTTCTCGACATTGGAATGGTCGAAATTGCCCCATGGCTGCAGGGTTGCAATATCCTTGTCAAGCACCTGAAGCAGTGTCTTGTGCTGCTCAATGTCGGCAAGCAGGGTCTCTACCTGCTCAACTATCGCTGCGGCATCCGATGGGTTGCCGGCAGGTTTGAGTTCATCGGGCATACATGCCTCGAGACGCTTGAGGGCACGCGCATAGCGGTTGGCAGCTGCCAACTTCTGCTCCATCTCGGGGTTCTCGATGCTGCCGCTACCGCGCTGCTCTATGTGGACAACGCCTACCTCGCGCAATTTCTCAAGAAAAGCGGTGTACTCCTTGTGATACACAAGCAGTGCAAGTTTCTTCATCTTCGTTATCATGCTGTCACCTCCTCTCTTTTCTCCAACAAGGACTTCAGAATCTTCTGTGAAGATTTTGAAAGGTTCTCCTCATCTTCCATGAATCGTTTAATCTTTCTAATGGCATCCTGGTAGCCGGGAATCTGCACCTTCTCGAAGAGGTTCACCTTCTGGGTGGTCTTCTTTCGTGCAGTCTCGAGCAACACCAGCTTGCGGTTGAGCAATTCACGGCGTATTGCCGTCATTGCCATGTCCTTTAGCAACTCGATACCATCGGCAAACCATTTGGGCGAGTTGAAGAGGCTGTAACGGCCGATGACAAAACTGGCGTTCTCCAACACCGGTACCTTGACACCGGCAACCTTCTGCTGGCCAATGAGAAGTTCACCCGTCTTCACAAGTGAGGGGTCGAACTCGTTCCACAATGCAAACAGCGCACGGTACTGCTCGAGCTGAGCTGTGTACTCCTCGTCGTGCACCTGCATCTCGGCCTTGCATTTCTTCACCTCGATGCGCAGGGCACTCTCCTTGTTCTTGATGATAGGCAGTGTCCTGACACGCATCTTCAGTTGCTTTTCGAGTTGCTGAAGTGATGTCTTGTTATATTGAAATGCAATCATTTCTGTTTATTTTTTCCAATATGTATCCACAAATTCCTGACGGATATTGACCTCCTCGGGCTTGAAGTAGCGTGAGAACAAGCCCCATGTAACATCGAGCATCTCGGTTGTGTTGAGGTTGACATCGATTGCCAAAAGTTTATCGGAATACTCCTTGGCAAACGAAAGTGTTCGCTTGTCGTAGTCGGTGAGGTCGAAACCGTTCTCCATCTTTGTCTTTGCATTAGCTGCATCGGCATAGAGACGCACTGCGGCATTCATCACCTGTGGGTGATCCTTGCGGGTCTTCTTGCCGGCAACGAGCTGTTTCAAACGAGAGAGTGAACGGAATGGGTCAACGACAACCTTACCAATGTCGCTGTCGCGACGCAGGAAGAGCTGACCCTCGGTGATATAACCGGTGTTATCGGGTACAGCGTGTGTGATGTCGCCACCAGAGAGGGTTGTCACCGCGATGATGGTGATTGAACCACCGGCAGGGAACTGCACTGCCTTCTCGTAGATCTTCGCAAGGTCCGAATAGAGTGAACCCGGCATTGAGTCCTTTGAAGGGATCTGGTCCATACGGTTAGAGACGATTGAGAGCGCATCGGCATACATTGTCATGTCGGTGAGCAGCACCAGTACTTTCTGGTTCTTCTCTACTGCAAAGTACTCGGCTGCGGTCAATGCCATATCGGGGATGAGCAGACGCTCAACGGCAGGGTCCTCGGTCGTGTTCATGAACGAGATGATGCGGTCGAGTGCGCCGGCGTTTGTAAACAGGTTCTTGAAGTAGAGGTAGTCGTCGTTTGTCATACCCATACCGCCAAGGATAATCTTATCGGTCTCGGCACGCATCGCCACATTTGCCATTACCTGGTTGTAGGGCTGGTCGGGGTCGGCAAAGAACGGAATCTTCTGACCTGTCACAAGGGTGTTGTTGAGGTCGATACCTGCAATACCGGTTGCAATAAGCTCCGACGGTTGCTTGCGACGCACGGGGTTAACCGATGGGCCGCCAATCTCCACCTCCTTACCCTCAACGGCAGGACCACCATCGATTGGGTCACCGTATGCATTGAAGAAACGGCCTGTGAGTTCCTCACTCACCTTGAGCGATGGAGCCTTGCCCATGAAAACGACCTCTGCATCGGTGGGGATACCACCGGTACCCTCAAAGACCTGCAGGGTTACCTCGTCGCCCATAATCTTTACCACCTGGGCAAGCTTGCCATTAACGGTAGCAAGTTCATCGTAGCCAACGCCTGTTGCATTGAGCGAACAGGTTGCCTTGGTTATCGAATTGATTTTTGTATATATCTTTTTGAATGCTTCTGTAGCCATAATTCTAAGTGTTAATGGTTAAGCCTGCTTGGTTTCAAGGAGCTGCATGAGCTCGGCATAGTATGTGCTGTACTTGTCGCTCTTGAACTCGGAGTAGTTCATCTGCTTGCAGATGTTGATGATCTTCTTGAAGAAATCGGTTACCTGCTGGAAGTTGTCGAAGTCGTACTCGGCACGGCAGATGTCAGTCACGATGCTCAGGAGTTCCTGCTGGCGCTCGAGAGGAGTAACGGCATCAATCTCGTCGAAGGCATCCTGCTGGAGCACGACAAAGTCGATGAGCTCGGACTTCCAGAATGTAACATGGTAATCAACGGGTACACCGTCGTCACCAAGAATGTTGATCTGCTCGGCAATCTCCTTACCGCGTTGCAGGCGTGTCTTGGCCTCGTTGACCATTGGCAACCAGCCATCGCCGATGCGGCCTGTGATGTAGTTCTCGAACTCGGGGTACTCGATGTACTTTGAGTATGAGTCGATGGGGTTCACCGCCGGATAGCGTTTCTTGTCGGCACGTTCCTGCTCAAGGGCATAGAAACAGCGTGCTACCTTCTTTGTATTCTCGGTCACAGGCTCCTTGAGATTACCGCCGGCAGGTGACACTGTACCGATGAAGGTAATTGAACCTGCCTCGCCGTTGTTGAGATATACGAAACCTGCACGGCTGTAGAAGTTGGCGATGATTGAAGAGATATCCATTGGGAAGGCATCGGGACCGGGGAGCTCCTCCATACGGTTAGACATCTCACGGAGTGCCTGCGCCCAGCGTGATGTTGAGTCGGCCATGAGAAGGACGCGAAGACCCATTGCGCGATAATACTCGGCAATTGTCATTGCGGTATATACTGATGCCTCGCGGGCTGCAACAGGCATGTTTGATGTGTTGGCGATGATGATTGTACGCTCCATGAGCTTGCGGCCTGTGTGGGGGTCGATGAGTTCGGGGAACTCGGTGAAGATTTCCACAACCTCGTTGGCACGCTCACCGCAGGCTGCGATGATAACAATGTCGGCCTCGGCCTGCTTTGAAATGGCGTGCTGGAGCACGGTCTTTCCAGTACCGAAGGGACCGGGGATGAAGCCAGTACCACCCTCTACTATTGGGTTAAGTGTATCGATTGTACGCACACCGGTCTCAAGCAACTTGAATGGGCGTGGTTTCTCCTTGTAGTCGCCCATGGCAACACGCACCGGCCATTTCTGAATCATGTTCAGTTTCTTCTCCTCGCCCTCGGCATTGGCAATGACTGCGATGGTATCGGTAATCTTGTAGTCGCCCTCGGCGGCAATTGACTTGACAGTCCACTTGCCCTCGATGCCGAATGGTGCCATAATCTTGAGGTTCTGGTGGTTCTCCTCGACCTTACCGAGCCAAGCAGCAGCCTCAACGACATCTCCAGCATTTACAATTGGCTCGAAGTGCCATACCTTGTCCTCGTCGAGAGGGTTGGTATAGTCGCCGCGCTTGAGGAACACACCCTCCATCTTGTCGAGGTCGTTCTGCAAGCCGTCATAGTTCTTTGACAACATACCCGGTGCAAGCGAAACCTCGAGCATGTGCCCGGTAAACTCCGCCTCTTCACCAATCTTCAAACGGCGTGTGCTCTCGAAAACCTGAACATACACCTTGGCGCCATTGATCTTGATGACCTCTGCCATCAAACTGTCGCCACCGGTCTTGATATAACAAATCTCATTCTGTGCCACAGGGCCGTCAACAGCCAGCAGCACCATGTTTGCTATAACACCGGTTACTTTTCCTTTTGTAGCCATATCTATATTCTATTTATTTTTCTTTTTCTTAAATCTCGAATGAGTAGCTGTCCATACCCGATTTCAGCTCGGCAATCATCTGGTTGTAACGCTTCATGCCCTCGTCGGCATCGAGTGAATCCCAACGCTCGATAATCATGAGCTTCTGCAAGAAGACAAAAAGACGCTCAACGGTAAAGTAGTTGAACACCGAGTTGTCGTCGAGCCAACGCCAACGCAGCTCGTCGAGCTGATGCTCGCGCTCCTGCAGCTTGGAATTCTCGCTCATGCGCTGCACGGCCTCGAAATAGTCGAGCGTGCCGGTGAGCTCGAAGTCGCGCGCCGAAGAGGTGCGCAGTGCCTCGGCAACCTCGTCGTCACCAATGACCACATCGGCAATGTTCATCCTGTACTTGCGTGCAGTGAACGCAACGAGGATGTTGTTGACATTGCGGTTGAATGCAAACCAGGCTGCAACGAAACGGTTCGATGTCTTTGTGGCATACTCATAGTAGTATGCGCTCATGACATCGTTCCAGATTATATTCTCGTTGGCCTCGTTCGCGATGTAGTAATCGAAGAAACGGTACAGGTATGACGGTACATCCTTCCTTGGGCTGTCGCCATCCTTTGCCGAGGAGATGATGTCGAGAAGTTCCTCCTTGGTATAGCAGCCAACCTGCTCAATCTTTGCCTCCTCGCCGTGCTTCAAGATCTCAAGGATATTGGCATTGTCGAGCGAGAGGAAAAGCAGGTCTATGCATTTTGCATCGCGGGATGAGAGCGCCGGATAGAGTTCATCCCTGAAACGCTCAACGCTGTATGCCACTTTGCTGCCATCAAAGGCCACATCGGGCAAACCCGCTACCTGACAATAGTAGTTAGCCATCTATTATTTATTAGAAAAGAAGTTCTACCATCTGGGGACGAAGGAAAGACTTGAAGAAAGCCTCAAACTCGCCCTCACCGAAATTCACCTTGTATGAGCCGTCGGCAGGAGCAATTGAGAACGATGTCTTGAGGCCATTGACCTGCTTGATCTCAACACCCTTGTCGAGCAATGCCTTGGCGTTCTTTGCGAAGTATGCCTTCAAGGCATCGGCCTCGGCTGTAGATATTACAAGAGCCTCATCGGCACTCCAACGCTCGGCAATCTTAACGAGCATAGCCTTTACTGAATCGCCTGTGAGCGCATCCTTGACTGCAGCCTTTACGATACTGTCTGTTACAACTGTTGCTACCTCTGATTTCAAAGCACCCACAGCCTGTGCGCCATAGAGCTTAATCTCGGAACGGGTATTCGCATCGAGTTCAGCGGCCTTCTTCTGCGCAGCAGCCATAATGGCATCGGCCTCGGCCTGAGCGTTTTTCAAAATCTCGGCAGCCGCTTCCTTGGCCTCACCAACAAGGCGATCGGCCTCGGCCTTACCCTTCTCCACGCCCTCGGCATAGATTTTCTCGGTCAATTCCTGAATCTTATTTTCCATATATATAAAGTTATTTTGTTTGTTACAATCATTGCAAAGTTAACCATAAAAATCGGATTGTATTTTCCTTTTTTTAAATGTACTTTTTTCCAATTTCACGGCATATTACAACAATTTACAAAATTAAGGTTTTATATTTAATATTCATATTATTTCTTTAAAAGATTTTAAGAAAAAGAGACAAAATCGAAGAAAGTTAAAAACATATCGCATTGTCCTTTATCGAATGTAAAGAACAATGCGATATTCAACAACAATAATACTCAACAATCACCTGTTGACGAAAGCACGCTCAAGATCCTGTGATATGTTTATCATGAAGTCGCCCATGCGTTCATAGGTATTCATTATATCCATGTAATAGACCATTGTCTGGTAGCTGCCGGCGCCGTTTTCCATATCCTCAATAACGGCATCCCTGTAATTGTTGCGCAAGGTGTTCAGGCGCTCCTCGGCATTGTATGCGTTTACAATATCGGTGAGTGTTCCCTTGTGGGCTGCCTCAAGATTCTCTATCATAACATCGTATGCAGCAAGCACAGCATCGGCCATTGTATTCAGATTTTTGAGAGCCTGGGAGTCGAACTTCTGCTTGTGTATATTCTTCCTTGAAAGTATGCGGCTGATTGTCTCGCCCGAATCGCCCAAAGACTCCAGTTCGCCCACAATCTTGTACATAGCCTTTATCTTGAGCGAGGTACTCTCACTCACTTCCTCGGCCGAGACGCCATTGAGGAACGCTGCAATCTCATACTCGATACGGTCCGAGATTTCCTCATATTTCACAAGTTTCTCACGCAGTTCGTTGAACTTGTCACCATCGGCATTCTCAACAGCACTCTTTGCATACACTGCCCCATTCTTTGAA
>JAZOUB010000006.1:0-4023 GCA_045657945.1 Bacteroidaceae bacterium
TTCAAAGAATGGGGCAGTGTATGCAAAGAGTGCTGTTGAGAATGCCGATGGTGACAAGTTCAACGAACTGCGTGAGAAACTTGTGAAATATGAGGAAATCTCGGACCGTATCGAGTATGAGATTGCAGCGTTCCTCAATGGTGTCTCGGCCGAGGAAGTGAGTGAGAGTACCTCGCTCAAGATAAAGGCTATGTACAAGATTGTGGGCGAACTTGAGTCTTTGGGCGATTCGGGCGAGACAATCAGTCGCATACTTTCAAGGAAGAATATACACAAGCAGAAGTTCGACTCCCAGGCTCTCAAAAATCTGAATACAATGGCAGATGCTGTGCTTGCTGCATACGATGTGATGATAGAGAATCTTGAAGCCGCCCATAAAGGAACGCTCACCGATATTGTAAACGCATACAATGCCGAGGAGCGCCTGAACACCTTGCGCAACAATTACAGGGATGCCGTTATTGAGGATATGGAAAACGGTGCCGGCAACTACCAGACAATGGTCTATTACATGGATATAATGAATACCTATGAACGCATGGGCGACTTCATGATAAACATATCACAGGACCTTGAAAGAGGCTTTGCATGTAAATAATCTGTTGTGTCCGGAAATGTAAATTGCAGATGGAAACGTCTGTAATTTTTTGTTTGTTTTTTTTATATAAAAGTATATATACACTGCGCTCACTGTAAAATATTCAAGCAAACTTGATATAATTTTACCCGTTTGTATTATATTTGCATTGCATCCTAGTATGTAGCTTTGAGATTGTTATAAATGTCTTATATAGGCAAAACGAAAATGTTTACTGAAAACGTACAATAGTCGCAGAAATGAAAAATGCACTACGATGTCTGCTCCCCCTGCTGCTTGTCGCAATGTTTTTCCTTTGCGGTGCGGACGAGTGTGCTCCGGTTCTTAGGACAACTGAAACTGTTGTAGTGAATTACGATGACGATTCGCAATCTCTGGAGTCTCTGAAATCTTTTCCTGCCGAATCCGATATACATCTTCCGCGTCGCTTGTCGGGTGTGACAGCCCCTCGTTTGCAAAGTGTAGTAAAAAGAATCGGCAGTACATACAAATTTAATCTCGAATTTATAAAATCCGGTAAGGTCATTTATGCCGGTTTCGAAAGTTCTGTCTACAAAGAGTCCTTAAATATCGGGTATCTGTTTGTTGAGCCTTGTCACAGGTTGATCAGGCTTGGCAAACTCGTCATTTAGCCAACTGGATAATTGAATTTCTTGCGACATTTTGCCATAAACGGCAAGATGCCGCTTACTTGTCGTGTGTCAAGTGAAAACAATTATTTATTTATTATTAGAAACTAAATGACAAATATATATGGAAAAGAATTTTATTAGAGTTCGCTCAGCTAAAGATATCGTAATATTTTCTCTGCTTATAATTGCCGGTTGTGTACTGGCTCTAATTCCGGGAGCAGATACTCTGAACTTGGGAGGGTATTGTCTAATTGTTATAGGTGTTGCTTTGGCATTGTTTTTGAAGAGTAGCTATAAAGATTTGGATGCAAAGGAGCTTTTTTTGAAAAAGGAGTTTCTGTTTCCCAAGGAGATGAAGGGTTCTATAATGTCTGCTTTGTCTTCAACTCCTAATTCTATAGAACTTTCCAAAAACGGAGAGAGTCAGGCTTTGAAATTGGAACTGTTTTACAGCAAGACGTCAGGCAAGGCTTATCTCCAGTTGTTTGAATATATACCTTACCAGTACGAGGTGTGTTCGGAAATATATGAATATGAAATAAGCAAGGTCGATAAGCTGTTATTGTAATATGGATTATGTAATTCTTTTGGCATCATTGGCCGGTATTGTTTTTGGTGCCGACTTCTTGGTTACAGGCTCTGTGTCACTTGCCAGGAAATATGGCGTGTCCGACTTCGTTGTAGGAGCAGTAATCGTGGGAATGGGTACATCAATGCCTGAATTCGTTGTCAGTTTTATTGGCGCGCTAAATGGCAATTCCGATGTGGCTATAGGAAATGTCGTCGGCTCAAATATATTCAATGTCTTGGGTATATTGGGGCTAACGGCTGTCTTCTTCCCCATTGTAATAGACCGTAAGAATGTGAAATTCGAGTTGCCGTTGTGTGTTGTAGTATCAATGTTGCTCACTCTTCTCGCTTTTGACTTTTTTTATAGTTCCACAGCCGGAATAAGCCGGATTGACGGTGTGCTGTTGCTGTTTATTTTTGTGGCTTTTATGTACATCTCCTTTGTACGTGACAGAAAAAGTGCAGCAACCGTTACCCGTGAACCGGCGACGGTTCCGCTATGGAAATCCATTGCAAAAGTTGTCGGCGGTCTTGCGTTGCTTATAACAAGCTGTGACTTATTTGTGGATAATGCAGTAACTATAGCAAAATCATTTGGTGTCAGTGAAGCTTTCATATCGTTGACACTCATTGCTTGCGGTACATCATTGCCGGAACTTGCTGCTTCAATAACGGCTGCAGTAAAGAAGAATACAGATATGGCTTTAGGAAACATCATAGGTTCAAACATCTTCAATATTACTTTCATTTTAGGATTAAGTTCTATGATTGTTCCATTAACATCTTCGGGTATAACACTCGTTTACTATGCTATGATGATTGCTGCTGCAGTCTTGACTCTCTTGTTAGGATTAAAAGGAAGAATCGGTAGAGCATGGGGAGCTGTTATGATTGTATGTTTTGTGGTGTATAATTGCTATCTTGTAACGAATCAAATTATCTAAATCTATGGGAATATTACAAGTATTTACACTGTTGGGAGCATTGGGAATGTTCCTTTATGGTATGAATCTTATGAGTTCGGGCCTTCAGAAGGCTGCGGGTGACAGGTTACGTGGTTTTCTTTCGGCAATGACATCAAACCCGTTCAAGGGTGTGATGACCGGTTTGGGAGTAACATCTGTTATACAATCTTCATCGGCAACAACGGTGATGGTTGTGAGTTTTGTGAATGCGGGGCTTCTGACTTTGGTACAGGCGATAGGTGTTATAATGGGTGCCAATATTGGAACAACGGTGACAGCCTGGATGGTGTCGTGGCTTGGTTTCAAGGCCGATGTTTCAATCCTTGCCGTGCCTTTGATGCTCTTCGGTTTTCTATTTTCAAATTCAAAGAAGGACAAACGCAAAAGTATCGGTGAACTCATAGTCGGTTTCAGCCTTCTCTTCCTTGGCCTTTCATTTATGAAGAATTCGGTTCCCGATCTTAACGAAACTCCCGAGGTCTTGAATTTCGTGACTTCTTGGGCTTCTCACGGTTTTGGATCTGTTCTGTTGTTTTTGATATTCGGTACTGTTCTGACACTTGTGTTGCAGTCATCGTCGGCAACAATGGCCATAACACTCATCATGCTCAGCATGGGATGGATCCCTTTTGATATGGCTTGTGCAATGGTTCTTGGTGAGAATATTGGTACTACGATCACTGCTAATATCGCGGCATCTGTGGGAAATACAGAGGCAAAGCGTGCAGCCATGTCACATACAATCTTCAATGTCTTCGGTGTTGTTTGGGCTTTGGTGTTCTTTAAACCGTTTTTGAAACTGGTGGGTAGCATTACTGAAACTCTTTTTGGATTGCCCAATCCTGCGGCCGACGACTTTGTGGTGCCTGAAATGACCAACGGAACAGCAACACCCGAAAGTACTGCAGCATTATACGGACTTTCAATGCTGCACACATTGTTCAATACCATCAATACGCTTATTCTTGTGTGGTTTATACAGTGGATAGCAAAGGCTGTGAGTTGGATTATCCGTACACCCGAAAATAAAGATAAAGAGGTGTTCAAACTCAAATATATCTCTGCCGGTCCTCTCGCAACTCCTGAGTTGTCGGTTGAGCAGGCTTTCGACGAGGTGATACATTTTGCACACATTTCAAAGAATGGGGCAGTGTATGCAAAGAGTGCTGTTGAGAATGCCGATGGTGACAAGTTCAACGAACTGCGTGAGAAACTTGTGAAATATGAGGAAATCTCGGACCGTATCGAGTATGAGATT
>JAZOUB010000007.1:0-1357 GCA_045657945.1 Bacteroidaceae bacterium
GTGAGAATCCCTTACTGGTGGGAGGATCCCAGCGCTCTTGGCACCGCTGAGATTGTGAAAAAGTACTTTGGCGAATACAGTGACGACAAGTATCAGTTCATGCTCAAGACCATGCTCAAGGATGACGGTGCCGATAATTTCATAACCGAATCGGTTCTGCCTTTTGTGTATGACAAGGAGAATAATTCCTATGCTTGGGACAATTCACTCTTTGGTACCAAGCAGCTTGCAGGCGAGGAGCGCCTGAAGGAGTGTTATCGCATAATAAAAGCTGCGAATGACAAACGTCCACCTACAAGACGCTTTGATATTCCCGAGGTAGCTCTTGACTGATAATTATAGAATCAAAATACATTCAAAGAGTATAATTTATTATGAAAAAGATATTATCATTTCTGCTATTTGTGCCGTTGTTGTCAGCCTGTTATCAGGACTTGGGGAACTATGACTACAAGTTGGACACAATGAACGAGATAACCTCTGTTACCTTTACTCCATCCGTGACAAAATCGGCCGGAGGTGACATCATCGAGGTGCAGCAGGCTTTGGACGAGAACGACCGTCACCGTCGTGTGGATGTTGTCGTGGAGCAGACTCTTGCTGAGGACCTTGAGGATTTGGAGTTCTATTGGTTCAGGACATACATTGATGAGAATGGCAAACTGACCCAGGATACCATCCGCACCAAGGGATTTCTCGAGTTCGACCTTCCTGTGGGCAAGGCTATGGCATACAACATCTTCCTGCAGATATACGACAAGACAACCGACTTGTCACACTATTCGGGTTTCACAATAAAGACACGTCCTCTTTTCAAGAATAGTCTTTTTGTCTTGCATGGCAGCGAGGGTAGCCGCAAGGTCGGAAACATAGAGGTTATAGGTAACGACACAAAGATATATACCGATGTAAAGGCTGTTACCAAGGACAACAACCATTACAATAATGCTACCGGTTTTGCCTATACCACGTATATCAACATTCCTGACGATTTGACACAGATTGGTGAGACATCGGCTCTGACACTCTTTAGTGACAATGGCGAGACCAGGGTGTACGATCCTCATGGCATGAATGTAAAGTTCACTGCACAGCAGATTTTTAAGCCCGAGAGTGAGAACTTCTCGTTCAAGAGGCTTGTGCAGACCGGTGATCCCTCGAATTATACACTCTACAAGATGGTTCTCACTGAAAACGGCGAGGTGTATGTGGGCAACTTTGTACATGCCCTCTACAAGCCCGGTCACGCATGCGAGAACAGCACCGACCTGCCACATCAGGGCGATTATGAAATCACTGCTGCCACAATCACCCATAACCGTTTCCTCATGTGGGATGCAAAGAACAACCGTTTCCT
>JAZOUB010000008.1:0-107339 GCA_045657945.1 Bacteroidaceae bacterium
TCCCATAAGTGACATGGATGTAATTGAAAGAATAGCCTTCTTCTAGCATATGCATATATTTTAGCAATGCTGAATGATCGTGTTTCTTAAACATAAAATAAACCCCAAAGTTTTTTGTCCAAACTTTGGGGTTCACTTCACATTGGCTCACCCTCTTTTAAGACAATATCATGTATCGATTACATCATGCCACCCATTCCACCCATACCAGGTGCGCCCATTGGCATCTCGGGTTTGTCCTCCTTCTTTTCAACGATAACGCACTCTGTTGTGAGGAACATTCCTGCAATTGAAGCGGCGTTCTCAAGTGCAACGCGTGTTACCTTAGCTGGGTCAACGACACCTGCAGCGAAGAGGTTCTCATAGACATCGGCACGAGCGTTGTAACCATAGTCACCCTTACCCTCGCGAACCTTCTGGACAACGACAGCACCCTCCTTGCCGGCATTGGCAACAATCTGACGGAGTGGTTCCTCAATGGCGCGCTTAACAATTGCAACACCGGTCTTCTCATCCTCGTTAACGGTTGCGATACCCTCGAGAGAGTCGATTGAACGGATGTAGGCAACACCACCACCGGGAACGATGCCCTCCTCTATTGCTGCGCGTGTAGCGCAGAGTGCATCGTCAACACGGTCTTTCTTCTCTTTCATCTCAACCTCAGAAGCTGCACCTACATAGAGAACAGCAACGCCACCGGCCAACTTGCCAAGACGCTCCTGGAGTTTCTCCTTATCATAGTCGCTCTTTGTAGCGGCAATCTGTGCCTTAATCTGGGCAACGCGTGCCTCGATAGCCTCTTTGTTGCCGTTTCCGTCAACGATGGTTGTGTTATCCTTGCTGACTGTAATCTTGCCACAAGTACCAAGCATCTCAAGTGTAGCCTGCTCGAGCTTGATGCCCTTCTCCTCACTGATAACGATACCACCTGTGAGTGTTGCAATATCCTCGAGCATGTCCTTGCGACGGTCGCCGAAGCCCGGAGCCTTCACAGCACATATCTTCAACTGTGTACGCAAGCGGTTTACCACCAATGTTGTGAGTGCCTCGCTCTCGACATCCTCGGCAATGATGAGCAGAGGACGGCCTGTCTGCACGGCTGGCTCCAGAATTGGAAGCATATCCTTGAGGTTTGTGATTTTCTTGTCATAGATGAGGATGAATGGGTTCTCCATCTGGCACTCCATCTTCTCGGTATCGGTGATGAAGTATGCCGAGAGGTAACCGCGGTCGAACTGCATACCCTCAACTACACCGATTGTAGTGTCGCGGCTCTTAGCCTCCTCGATAGTGATTACACCATCCTTTGACACCTTGCGCATTGCATCGGCTATGAGCTTACCGATCTCGGCATCGTTGTTGGCAGAGATTGAAGCAACCTGCTCAATCTTATCATAGTCATTGCCAACCTCTTCGCTCTGCTCCTTGATTGACTCTACAACCTTGGTCACAGCCTTGTCGATACCACGCTTCAGGTCCATTGGATTTGCGCCTGCTGTAACATTGCGCAAACCCTCGGTGATGATTGCCTGTGCAAGCAATGTTGCTGTTGTCGTACCGTCACCTGCATCGTCGTTTGTCTTTGCTGCAACCGACTTCACAAGCTGCGCGCCGGTGTTCATATAAGCATCGGCAAGCTCTATCTCCTTGGCTACCGACACACCGTCCTTTGTGATGTGTGGAGCACCGAATTTCTTCTCAATGATTACATTTCGGCCTTTGGGACCGAGTGTAACCTTCACTGCATTAGCAAGCTCGTCAACGCCCTTCTTCAACTGGTCACGGGCGTCCATATTAAATAGAATCTCTTTTGCCATATCTATTATTATTAAAATCTTTATTATCCAAGAATCGCAAGCACATCGCTCTGGCGCATGATGAGATACTTTACACCTTCAAATTCAACCTCTGTTCCGGCATATTTGCCATAGAGAACCTGGTCGCCTACAGCAATAACCATCTCCTCATCTTTTGTACCGTTGCCAACGGCTACCACCTTTCCCTGTAGGGGTTTCTCTTTCGCGGTGTCAGGGATAATGATACCGCCGATTGTCTTCTCTTCTGCAGGCTGAGGCAAAATGAGCACTCTGTCTGCCAATGGTTTAATGTTCATAAGTCCTTTTTATTTTATTTATGTTATATTTTATTTAACGACACAACAACTGTGCACATAATCATATAAACGAAAAACATGCCAAAATAGTTCAAACGACAAAAACGGCACAACTATGCGACATTTTGGCAGAATTCACACTAAGCATTCATTACAAGCCATGTGGTATATGCCACATAGCCGGCCGCAAGCAATGCACCCTCAAAACGGGTAATCACGGCCTTGCCGCCTCCAAAACGGGCAACAATGTAAATGAGCAGTGACGATGCCAGTAGCACATAATAATCGACACAACTGAAGCCGTCGAGCGTGATTGGTGTAATGGTCGCGCTCACGCCCAATATAAAGAAGATGTTGAGGATGTTGCTGCCAAGCACATTACCAAGCGCAATACCCACATTTCCCTTGCGCGCGGCACTCACAGACACAGCAAGCTCGGGCAACGAACTGCCGGCCGAGACTATGGTTATACCAATTACAGCCTCGGAAAGACCTGCGGCACGCGCAACCTCGGTTGCACCGTCGACAAAGAGATTACCGCCAAATATCAGAGCCGCAAGACCGGCCACAATAAACAGGAGGATTTTCTTGACGCTGAACACCTCGCCGGGTTCTTCTTCCCCTTCACCGGTAATTGAGAATGTATAGCGCACGAATATTGCCAGAAAACAGAGCAAGAGCAGACCGCCATAGCGTGTTATGAATTCGCCTTCGGCACCACCCTCAAGCATGCTGCCCGATACAAGCAGCAGTACAATTGAAGCCAACAGGTTGAACGGAATCTCGCGTGTGAGCATCTTGGCATTGAACTTGATAGGGCACAAGAGAGCCGTAACACCAAGAATGAACATGCCGTTAAAGATGTTGCTGCCTATGATGTTTCCAAGTGCAATTCCCGAACTGCCCTTGATGGCCGAACCGGTACTGATTACAAGCTCGGGCAACGATGTACCGATGGCAACGATTGTGAGTCCGATGAGCAGCTCGCTCATGTTGAAACGGCGTGCAAGAGCCGATGCGCCCTTGGTGAGCCAATCGGCACCCAAAATAACGAGTACGATGCCCACTACAAAACTCAATATCGACAATATCATTTTTTACTTTTTAATTAATTTGCGCGAAGATAGTAAAAAATAAAATAAATATGCCAAAATTTCCCGGCCGAAGAGCAAAAGAAGAATTTGTTATGCAAGAGAACGTTGTTTTCAAATTCTTTTATTACCTTCGCGGCAGATTTCAATTACGGGGTGCCCAAAATGTCCGCTCGCGGACAAAGGCTGAGATCATACCCAAGAACCTGATCCGGGTAATGCCGGCGTAGGAAAACGAGCTGAAAGCGAAGTTTCGACGACATTGGCAGCAAAAGGTCACAGGTTGCACCGACGAAGGTGGTGCCCTGTGGGTTGCTAAAAGACAATGTTGTCAAAACGGGAAGGTAAAAACAGGAAACTCTTGCGAGCAAGCAAAAAAACTTTAACTTTTCACCTTTCACATTTAACCTTTCAGCTTTTAGGAAAAATCCCCATTTTCCGTTTAACCACGGAGCATGGAGGTTTCTTTTTTTTACCCCTGCTCCACAAAAATTGAAATTGCAATGAAAAGAAAGACATTGCGTTGCTGCCTTGTGATGGCAGCACTACCCTCTTTGCTACAGGCACAAGAGGCAGTGAGTGACAGCCTGCACACACATCTGCAGGAAGTGGAGATAACTGCTACACGCGCGACGGAGCTGACGCCGATTGCGCACACAAACATCGGGAAGGAGCAGTTGTCGAAGATGAACACGGGAGTCGATTTCCCCTATCTTGTGGCAGCGACACCAAGTGTGGTGACAACAAGCGATGCCGGAACGGGAATAGGTTACACAAGCCTTAGGATACGCGGCACGGACGGCACACGAATAAATGTAACAGCCAACGGCATTCCCGTCAACGACGCCGAGAGCCACAATGTATTTTGGGTAAACATGCCCGACATAGCCTCATCGGTAAAGGACATTCAGATTCAGCGCGGTGCCGGAACATCAACCAACGGAGCAGGCTCCTTTGGTGCAAGCATAAACCTGAAGACCGACAAGTTCAACACACAGCCGTATGCCAATTTCAGCGGTTCATACGGTTCGTTCAACACCCACAAGGCAACGCTTGGCGCTGGAACCGGCATCCTGCATGACCATTGGGCGGTTGACATGCGCCTGTCGAGCATCGGCAGCGACGGCTACATTGAGCGCGCCGCCACCAAGTTGCAATCGTTCTACCTGCAGGGGGCATACTATGGCGATGACACAAGCATACGCCTCATTGCCTTTGGCGGAAAGGAACAGACATACCATGCATGGAACTATGCCACCAAAGAGGAGATGGAGCTCTATGGCCGCCGATACAACAGCTGCGGATACATATTCACCGACAGCACGGGCACAGCACACTATTATGATGGGCAGACCGATAACTACACGCAGCTGAACACCCAGTTGCTCATTGACCACAGCTTCACCAATGAGTTGAAACTGAACATCGGACTGCACTACACCAAGGGCGACGGCTATTACCAGGAGTACAAGACCGGACGCAAATTCAAGGAGTACAATCTGCCCACATGTTTCATTGACGGCGTGGAAGTAAAGAGAAGCGACCTGGTGCGCAAGAAAGCTATGGATAACCATTTTGGCGGTGCGGTATTTGCATTGACATATACAAACAGCAAGGTGACGGCTGTTGCCGGCGGTGGAGCGAACAGGTACTATGGTGACCACTTCGGGCAGGTATTGTGGGTAAAGAACTACACCGGCGAGCTGCTGCCCAACCATGAGTATTACCGCAACAATGGTACAAAGGACGATGCCAATATCTATGTCAAGGCCGATTACCGCCCCATTCAGTGCCTGAACATCTATGCCGACATGCAGTATCGCCACATTGGCTACCGTATAAACGGCAACAATGACAAATGGAACGATGCCACCGACAGCCATCAACAACTTGAAATTGATGAGAAATTCAACTTCTTCAACCCCAAGGCAGGTGTTTCTTATATGCCTGACAGAAACAACAGGGTATATGCATCGGTGGGCATGGCACACAAGGAACCCACGCGCAACAACTACACCGACGGCAAGCTGCACGAGCGCCCAACTGCCGAACGCCTCATAGACTATGAACTGGGCTACATATTCGGTGGCAGACTGTGGAACGCAGGTGCAAACCTCTACTTCATGGACTACAAGGACCAATTGGTGCTCACCGGTGAACTGAACGAGATTGGCGAACCGCTTGCAGCGAACATCCCCAAAAGCTACCGCGCTGGTATTGAACTGACTGCGGCACTGAAACTGCCATGCGGCTTTGGTTGGAAGGCAAACGCTACATTCAGCCGCAACAGGATAAAGGAGTTTACCGAGGTGCTGTACGATGACAACACATACGAGAAATGGGAGATATGCCACAGCGACACACCGCTTGCATTCTCGCCGTCGGTCATTGCGAACAACTCGTTTTCATACGAGTGGCGCGGAATTGAGGCAGAGTTGCAGTCGCAGTATGTGAGCAAGCAGTACATGAGCAACTATGGTGTTGAGGAGCACACGCTCGATGCCTATTTTGTTACCAACCTGCGCCTGGCATACTCGTTCAGCCTAAAGGGTGTGAAGAGGATTACCGTCGGGGCTACCATATACAACCTTTTCAATGAGGAGTATGAGAACAACGGATATGCCGGAAGCGGTTACTACACAGACGGAGATGGCACACGCCACCGTTACAACTATGCAGGCTATGCAGCCCAGGCTGGAATCAATGCGATAGGAAACGTAACAGTAGAACTTTAAAACGGAAAACGGAAAAGTGAAAAGTGAAAACTGAAAACTGAAAACGGAAAACGGAAAACTTGTGCAAGCGAGCGAAATCAAGTTTACTTGAGTTTTTACAACGGCAACGCGAATGAGCGTTGCTTGCGACGACGGGAGTTTTAGCTCCCCAAAGGAGTGCGACAAGGTCTCCTCAAAGCAGTTTCAAACACACGAAGTGTTTTTAAAACTGAAAGGTTTTGTTTTCCGTTTTCACCTTTCCGATTTAACCTATAAAGAAATGTTTCTTGAAATTTTAGGAGTAATTACCGGCATAATATACTTGTGGCTTGAATATCACGCAAGCATATACCTGTGGATTGTGGGCATTATAATGCCGGCAATATATCTGTTCGTGTATCACGATGCAGGCCTGTATGCCGACTTTGGAATAAACATCTACTATCTGCTCATCGCACTCTATGGCTGGGTGGCATGGAAAACGGGATTCACACTGTTCGGACGCAAGGAACCAAAGCGTGAACTGCGCATAAGCCACACTCCGCGCAAGGCATGGGCAAAGGCAGCTGTGGCATTCATTGTAGCGCAAGCTGCAATATATCTTGTACTGACCAAGTACACCGACAGCACTGTCCCTTGGAGCGACTCATTCACCACGGCCCTGAGCATTGTGGGCATGTGGATGCTTGCACGCAAATACATTGAGCAATGGTGGGTTTGGTGCGTGGTTGATGTGGCAAGCAGTGCCCTGTACACATACAAGGGGTTATATTTCACAGCAATACTGTATGCCGTTTATGCAATTATTGCTATCTTTGGATACTTCAAATGGAAAAAGTTAGAAGCAGAATGAAGGACTGGATATTTGATGCAGTGATTGTCGCCGGTGGGGAGTTCCCCACCGCCCCACTGCCTTTGGAAATATTGCAAAGTGCGCCGTATGTAGCCTGCTGCGACGGTGCCGCCGACCATTATATTGCCACGGGACGGGTGCCCGATGCGATTGTGGGCGACGGTGACTCGATAAGCCCGGGAAACCGCGAAAGGTATGCACATCTGCTGCACATAATAAGCGAGCAGGAGACAAATGACCAGACAAAGGCGGTGCGTTTTCTGGTTGAAAAAGGGATGCGACGAATTGCTATCGTTGGCGCAACGGGTAAGCGCGAGGACCACACCATCGGCAACATAAGCCTGCTCATTGAGTATGCGCGCCAAGGGTGCGATGTCCGTTCATTCACCGACCATGGAGTGTTCATTCCATGCAACGGAACTACAACGCACAAATGCTGCAAAGGACAGCAAGTGTCGATATTCAGCATTACAGCCAAGGAGATGAGCGCAGAGGGACTGCGCTACCCCATCTATGATTTCAACAACTGGTGGCAGGGAACACTCAACGAATGTACGGGTAAAGAGTTCACCATCAATGCAACAGGCTGGTACCTGCTGTTTATTGGTTATTTGCCCAAAGCCCTGTAAAGCTCCAACGCTACGGCCGAATAGTTGAACTCCTTTGTTCCACGAGGGAACTGCTTCACGCCCTGACGTTGCTCCACGCGTTCCTTGCTCAGATAGAAACCCGCATTGTAGAGCGTTGACCAATAGCGCACCTTTGACTCGGGATCCTTGAGGTTCCAGGTTGAGGTGCGTTTCTTTACAACATCAACGAACACTGCAAGGTAATAGATTTGCCAGTTGGTACTCGCAAGCCTGCTGACACGTTCGCGCCGTTTTGAGACAACATCACTACAGCCATACGCAAGCCGTGAACCATACTTCGCTTTCAGGGCACTCTCCTTGGCAACCTCGTTCTCAAGACTCTCGGCAAAACTTGGTTTCATCTGGAAAAGGCCGATACTGTAATCGGGGCTACCATTGGAGGGATATCCATTCTTGACGGCTGCTGTCTCAAAATAATCGGATAAAGAATTATAGCAACCGGCCTCGGGGGCAACAATTGCAAACGCAATCCTCAATTCCTCATCGGTGGCACCGGGGAGAAGTTTCTCAAGTTCGGCACGGCAACTCTCAAATGTCTCAATTGCTTGGCGCGACTGCGAAGGATAGGCTGCAAGATAACCATCAGGCGCAGACAATATAAGTGAAAAAAGTATAGAAATCATGGGACAAGTGTTTTGTTGCGAAATTAGCATAAACTTTTTGAAAAAAAAAGGATGGCAACTTCGGTTGCCATCCAAATAAGTATTGAAGCTATTACTTCACCAATACCTTTTTGCCGTTGATGATGTAAATGCCTTTATCGGGAGTTTCAATTTTTCTACCCTGTAAATCGTAAATAGCTTTAACCTTTCCGTTTTCACCTTTTACCTCGTCAATGCCGGTATCCACATCTGTAACATCTATGCGGAACAGGTTACTGTAGTTGGCTGCGTAGCCCTCGGAACCTGACCATGCATCGAAAGAGCCCGAAGCCATAACAATCAAAGAACCATCGTTGCCGTTTGCTCTCTTGCTCACAATGTAATATCTGTCGGCAACAGAGGCTTGGTTGATACTCCAGTCGCAATATGTTGCATTGTAGGCTGCAAGTGTACCGCTATTATTGTTGTAACCGTAGTTTCCGCCGGCACGCCAAATCATATAGAGCTGTGCCGCCTCATTAAAAAAACTGTACTTGCCACTTGCCTCCTTCTTGCAAAGAAACTGTGCTGCGTCACCTACCTCCTCGGCCGAAGAGGTGCTCAAATCGAGAACATTGCTACCGTTGACATACAGCACGCGCTCTGCTCCATTCTGCTGCACATTGGTAAAGGTGAGCACCTTGCCATCCCATTTGTCGGCAGGTACATCGCCTGCAAGTATTGAATAGATATTGTCAATCTCCTGGATTGTAGGCTCCTTGCTCAAATCGTCAAGCGCCTCTTTCAAATCGGCCTTTACCTTACCCGAAGCATCGGCTGCAACCGCTGTGAAATATTCCTTCACAAAGGCACGGCGGTCAACATCACGTTTCACACTATAGGCACCGTTTGTGATATATTCGAGGTCATAGGCAACGTAGATGTTGTCGAAACCGTCGAAGTTGTGCTGTCCCTCGCCATTAGGGAAGCTTGTAGAGACAGGATTGTCGCGACGGCCAAAGCCCGTGAGTGTCTCCTCGTAGATGAAACCTATACGGTCATCGGCCTGCAAATCCATAGAGCTGTATGCCGAAGAGGTATTGCTCACCTGGAAGAAACCGTTCCAGTCAGCAGCAAAGTTTGCAACGGTATTAAGGTCGGTAACATCTGTAAGTTCCTTATAGAAGATACCTACATTGGTACGGCCACCGCCTGTGGGCAATGACTGAAGGGCAAGATACATCTCCTTGCCGTCGCTGTTGCGCAGAACGGGAACAATGAGAATCTCGCCATTGGTTGAGTTGCCGCCGGGAGTGAGACCTGAGCCTGCAAATGTGCTCTTTACACTGGTACTCCATGCGCCCTCGCCTGTGAGGGTGTTGCTGTAGGTGTAGATGTTATAGATGCGGCCACCGCCTACACGGCTTGAAAGGATTACACGGCCATCGGGCATCTCCTCGCACTTTGGCTCGTCACCACCGGGGGCAGGGAGTGCATTGGCACCACCAAGAGCATGCCATGTACGGCCGAAGTCATCGGAATAGATTACACGGTTGCCATTGGGACGCGCACACATTGCTGCGTATAGGCGGTAATATTTGTCTTTCTTTACTATGCGGCTCTGGAACACCTTGCCACCACCCACGAATGCCGACTGGATTGGGTTGCCGGCATCATAAAGGCTGTATATATCCTCGGTTACGTTGATTGGTTCTTCCCATGTCTCACCATTGTCCTTGCTGAGGATAGTGGCTATCATGTTGGGATTCTGACGTGTTGTATTGCCGTTGCCATATACGGTACAGCCGGCAACTGCAATGATGAGTACCTCGTCGCTTGTGCGGTCGGCAACAATTGCAGGGTCACCGAAAGCGGTATCGAAATAGTTCACGGTTGCCGATGTGCGGCCTGTACCCACTGCAACATCAATCATGTCGCTCCATGTCTTGCCATGGTCGTCGCTTGTACGGCAAACGACATCGACCTGTCCGTAACCAGGGTCAGTACCGCAGACAAGACGTGCCGCAGCTGTTATAATACGGCCGTTGCTTGCTGTTGAGATACCGGGAATACGGTATGGCGGTATAACGCCGTCACCTTTACTGGTATTGTAGAGATCCTGCTTTACAGGAGTTGCAAGAGTCTTGATATTATACACCGTGATAGTATTGCCTTCAACCTTGACATCCGCGCCCTTGAGTACATTGCCGACAATGCCCACCGAGAGCATAGACTCGTCGATAGCAGATGCGGTGATAAAGAAACCGCCATTGAAGGCATAACCGTTATCACATGTGACATAGACATCATCACTACCCTCGACAACAACATTATAGACACTCTTGCCTTCCATGTCAACAGGTTCTACACGCCACAGGTTATCGTCAGCAGTGGCAGGACCCGAAGCCCAAGTAGTGAGGTGCTCAATGCCACCTACCATATAACTTGAGTTATTGTTTGAGCAGTTCAGTGCTTCATTGAAGTAGTAGTAGCTGATGCCACCATATTCGTATATGTTGCCAATACCAAGCTCGCGATACGAGCCCAACAAAGTAGCATTTGCACCACCTGCAACAATTGGGTTACCGTCGCCGTTCTTGATGCCGACCTTTCCACCACCAAGTGAAGTGATGTACCACATACCATTGTTTGTGGTTACTTTTGTATCGGACTGCAGAGTAAAACGGTTACCGTTACCTGTGTGAGCGGCGTCGTTATAAAGGTGCTCCTTGCGTGCTGTAGCCTTGCTGATAAGGTGATAGTAGCCGGTTGCGATGGTTGGTGGTTCGGGAATCTCAACCTCGAGACCGTTGAGGAATGCCTCGAGATCGTCAACCAATGCGGCGCAATCCTCACCTGCGACAGAACCGATAAAGCGGCCAAGCAGTGTGTTGAGCTTATAGAGCTTATCTGCATTGTCGCTGTATTCCTCGCGAAGAATCTGGATTTTCTCATACTGGTGGATGCCCTCGATGAGGCGCTCGAAGCGTACGCTTGAACGGTTACCTGGATAGTAGCAATATGTATCGCCAGAACCGAACTTGCGGTAACGGCTGTCGGTGAGCGGATCCTCGTCCCAGTTCATCCATGACCAGTGCAGATAGCCATCGAGGTTCATCTTAGCCGCATAGATTGGCAGATAGGCAGCCTCGGCTGGATATGAGTTGGTATAGATGTTTGGCTCGCTGTTGGCACAACTGGTGTAGAATGTTGTTACACGGTTCTTTGACTTGCGGTCGGCAAGCTGCGCTGCAGTGATGTAGTGCTCCTGGCCAAGCTGAACGCACTTGTCGTGGAGGATATCGCAGAGCGAGCTGTGGTAGTTACCGGCAAGAGCCATCTTGAAGCCAAGACCATTGGCAATTTCGTATGCCTTGAGCATTGCAGCCTCGCCACGCTCATCAACTGCGATGACGGTCTTCTCGAACCAGCCTTTCTGCTGCAAGTGTGCCTTGAAGGCTGTGAGGAAACCGGTCCACAACTCGCGGTACTCAGTTGATGAATATGTTGTAGTGAGTGTCTTGTAGCTGTTTGAAGCCTCATCGAAATAACGGAAGCTCATGTCCCATGGCAGCATGCTGAAGCAGTTAATCTGCTTGTTGATGCCATACTCGGCACACAATTCAACATATTTGTCAAAGACAGTATAGTCATACTCCCAAGTGCCGTCGCTCTTCTTTGTTGTCTGCACCATCGGGTCAAAAAGGTCGTGTGTCTGCTCGCCCCATGGCTCGTAGAAGAGGATTGATGTCACAACGCGCTGACCGGCACGGCCAAGAGCAGCAAGATAGGGACGCAAAACCTCGAAGTGCTCGTCGCTCCAGCGCTCGACGCCGTAATAACGACTCACGGCGTATGGCTGCTGCCAGAAATCGAGATGGAATTTCTGGTCGGCAACCGTGGGCAATGAGCGGCTGTTGACATTCACCTTGAGTGAAAGGCTCTTCACTACATTGCCGTTCTTGTCAACAACCTCGAGTGCGGTAGTGTACTCACCTGCCTCAATGTCGCGTGGAACCTCAACGGTACACCAAACTGGGCGTGTCTCCATTGCAGGCACGGCGTGTGGCTTGTCCTGGTCAATCACATCGGCAACAAGCCATGTTGGGTAGTTCATGGAGTTATTGCCACAAGAGGTAAAATCGTCGGTGATGACATAGTTCACAAAGCGCGCCTCGGCAGCGTTGATGCCGGTTGCCTTGCCGTCCTTCTGCCATTCTGTCATGCGCACCGAGAGTGTATCCTGGTCGCTCTTGCTGTAGAGAACTGCCTGAACATTTGCACGCTCACCCTTCCATGCATGGATTGTGGCAACATCCTTCTGTGTTACCTGTGGAACCTCGTGCAACTTGTAGTGCACATCGCGCGATGCCCATGTCGCATTGAGACCCGCAGGCAATGCGTTCCACGCAGCTGCATCGGGTGTAGTGCCTACTCGAGGCTCGGTGTACTCATTTACCGGATATTCATACCGTTCATCACCGCTGGCAATGCCTGAAATCTTCAAAGTGACATCGATGACAGAAGCTCCATCCGAGATGTAGTTGGCATAAGTTGCACCTGTAGGGTCAATACAGTTCCACATGACAGCATATCGCATACGATAGGTAGAGCCTACCTCAAGGCCTTCGGGCACACGGAATGAACCCGGAGCCAATACATCGCCACTTACATTGAGACCGGCACTGTTCCAACCCGAGTTGCCATTGCCGTTCTTGTCATAGAGTGACCAGCACATGAGTTCATTACCCTCTTCCTTGACATACGGGCCATCACCGGTAATGTTCACATCAAACTGTTTGTTATTGTTCCAGTCAACATATACATAGCCGTGCATCCAACTGCCGTTGATAGAGATGAGCGGAGTTACGGTCTCGCCACTTTTTACCTCAAAGACAGTGCTCGTTTTATCAAAATAGGCCTGACAACGAGGAGCCGAAGCTATACCGGTGAGTTTCTGTTGGTCGCCACGCACATTGCTCACGCCCACCATAATGGGGTAATGCGTAGCATGATTGACTGTTACATCGGCACCGTGCTTGACATAGTAGTCGCCTTGTGCACTCGCGCCCATGCTGATGAACATGGCCGACAATGCCGAAAGAAGAATTGATTTCAGTTTCATAGATTTTATGTTTTCAGTTTTTCAATACGTGGGATAACACACAAAGTGTATGATTATACTTTTATTCCGCAAAATTAGCAAAAAAAATCACTTTTGCACTCCAACTCGATAACTTCTTTGTTTACAGGATGAACGAACGAGATGCACGAGGCATGGAGCATAAGCCTTTCATTCAATGTACCATAAAGGGCATCGCCAACTATAGGACAATCGAGCCCTTCCTTGTGGGCAGCATGGACACGCAACTGATGCGTGCGTCCTGTAATGGGTTCAAAGCAGACAACTGCACATTGACGGCCATTACGTTCAACCGCGCCAATGATTTTATAGCGTGTTATTGCAAGTTTTCCGTTGAGATAATCGACCTTTTGACGTGGACGGTTATCATAATCGGCAGCAAGAGGAAGTTCTATTATACCCTCGCTTTTTTGCGGCATGCCGTCAAGGATTGCCGTGTACTGTTTCTTTACCTCGCGACCGGCAAACTGCCGCTGCAGCTCCTTGTACGCATCCATTGACTTCGCCGCTACCAGAAGCCCCGATGTTGCCATGTCAAGCCGATGCACCACAAAGAGTTCGTTGCTGTGCAGATACTCATCGCGCAACCACTGCTGCACAGAAGTGCCGCCCATTATTCCCGGCACGGAGAGCACGCCCGACGGTTTGTCGACAACCACGATATGGTCGTCCTCGTAAACTATGCCGACATTGCTTATATCACCACCTTTTTCAAGGGCATTCTCCTCGACATCAAGTCCCTGTAGCATAAAGCCAAGAATGGGTTCGCACTTGCTCTTGCATGCACCGTAGAAACAGCCGTCACGGCGCACCTCGCCCGATGGTGATTCACCCACCCAGAACTCGGCCACCGCAATGGGTGTCAAGGAGTTGAGATATGCGTACTGCAGGAGTTTTGGTGCGGCACACTCCCCAGCTCCGCCAGGCGGAATAATGCCGGAATGCCCGGCAAAAATATCGAGCAGGCTCTTTTCCTCGCCATTGCCGTTACGCACCTTGAACTGCTCGAACAGCCAACGCTGCAGGGCCGCTGAACGACGCTTGCGTTCCTCCTTCATCGACGCAATGAGTTCCTTGAAAGGAGCAACGGCAGCCTCACACTCGGCAACCTGTTGTTGCCATCTTGCTATAGCGCGTTTGAGTTCGGCTTTTTGGAATTGGCTCTGGCGCACCAATGCGACCTCTTCGTCTGCTGCGAGGGCACCAGTGGAACGCAGTTCGTTGCGGCGCTGCTTATCAAGACGCATACCATCGCGCATGGCTGCAAGTTGCTGTTCCATAGCGCGTTTCGTATCTGCTACTGCAGCAATGGCTGCAACATACTCATCACAGCATTCAACCTCCTTGATTTTCCTGTTGAGAGCAGAGATTTCACCCTCTTCCTGTTTGAAATAGCCGGTGGGCGACTGCAAATCAAAGATCGGCGGCACAAAACCGGGAATATCGTTGCTGCCGGCAAGCAGCCCCGAAAAGGCAGCAAGATAGCCAAGCGCACCATCACAGTCGCGCACGACAAGCACGCCGAACATCTTGCCACGGGCTGCATCGTCGGCAACAGCCTTATTCTGCAAGAGCAATGAGCGCACCTCGTCGGCCGCAAGCGTACAAAGCGCATGGGGTTGATAGTAAAAAGGGTTGTTGAAACGCCGCGGCGTTTCAACAACCGGTATATCTGATTTAAAACGATGAAGCAATGTCATCAGTCACGATATTTGACATCGGTCTCTTCATTGAAACCGTTTGAGAAGTCGTTGTTCTCAATTGTGACATTCGTTACCTTGTCGAGAAGGAAACGCCATGTATTCCAGTGGAATGGCTTGAAATCGTTGTTCTGGATAACCTTGTTGCCACGGAACACAAGACCATCGAGCGACTTTGCATAGACGATTGGGGCATCGAATGTCTCGAAGATGTTGTCCTCGATTACTACACCACCTCCGTTACCGCCATGAAAATACTTTGTCTGCGATGCAAGGTCGGGAATCTCGGGGTAGATTGAGATTATACCGTTTGTAAACTGGAACATGCTTGTAAGAGCATTGACAAAGCGGTTGTTGCGGATAACGACATCGCGGCATGCGCCTGTCTCGAACCAGCCGTTGCAGTCACCGCAAAGCAGGATTGCAGTGCCCGATGTGTGATCGAAGAGGTTGTTCTCCACAAGAGTCTTCTTTGGTGTGCTGAACAACGCACCACGGGCACGGTTGTTGCGGATTGTATTGCCGGCGAAGTACACCTCGGGAGTCCACTCAAGGTTCTCGATACCGTATTTGCCGTTGGCAATATCGGCAGGCAGCGGCTTCTCGAACTTGATCTTGAACTCCTTGCAGCCTGCAAGCTGCTCTTTGTCGAACGGAGTGATCTCGACAACACGGTTGCCCTCGGTAATCTCCATGACATCGGAACGTACAAACTGAACCGCGTCACCTGCACCGCCCCAGTAGAAACCATAGGCCTGACCATGCATGTAACGGCCAACCAAGGTGTGGTCATCAAGGCGCTGCACCACGCGAAGATATGTTCCGTGGACATTGATTGCATCGTCCATCATGCCCTCGTAAAGACCGTTCACTGATTCAATCTTGCCCTTGCAACCCGAGAAGTGTGTTGCATCGGCCTGTGTGGTAAAGTAGCGATATGTACCCTCCTGGAGTGCCACGCAGAAACCGTCGAGAGTGATATCCTCGCTCATCTGCGCGAGAAGACCCATACCCTCGGCATAGTAAACATCACAGTTCTTCAGCAGCGTGTTCTTATTCTGTGAAAGGAAGATGCCCGGTGTGGGACGCTGGTATGAGCGCATTGCAATGACGCTACCGGGAACAAGGCGCGCATCGTTCCATGGCGCACGGATTACACGGGACTCTATCTCCTCGACATTTGATGTACCCACACCAATGTCGCTTGTGGTGTATATGATATGCTTTGTATCACCCTCGAATGCTATACCCCAACTTGGCACGAACTCCCAGTTGCTGCCATAGAGCACAAGACGACCGTTGTCGATTCTGTAGTTCACGTATGGCGCTATGCGATATGTTATATAACCGCCGGCATTCTCCAAGACCTCGACCTGTGCAATCTGTGGAGAGCGTGTGTCAACAGCAATGTTTTCAAGGGAGCAGTTCTCGCATCCGATTATTGCAACGGGAAGCATGCGGCCGTTCATCTGGAACACAGCCTTACCCTCACCGGCACCGCAAAGAGTGATATTCCTGCAATTCTCGAGAGCGACAGCCACACGCTTTGGATTGTCCTGATCGTGGTTGCTGATGTAGTACTCGCGCACATTGGCACTGTCGGGATAGAAATCGTAGTTGCCGGCTTCAAAGACGAGCTTGGCAGGCTTGCCGCCACGCTCGGCCTTGATTGTCTCAATGGCCTTTGCAATCTCCTCGGTCATATCGTCACCTGTATTAGGCACGATACCGAAATCGGCAGCCTTATATACCTTGGCGGCACATTTTGACGAACAGTTCTTGACCGCACTGCAGCCTGTCAGCAGTACCAGGGCCGATACTGCGAGAAATAGGAATGTTTTTTTCATTGTTATGGTCTGTTACTTATCCTTACTCTAAAAAAATGCACACCCGCACACGCGGATAGTCTGTCGCGAAGATATAATATTTTAACCTAAATATGACAGATTTTAACGAAAAACTGCCACATATCGCCCTTAACTTAACTTTGGCACGCTTTTTGTACACTCAATTAGTGAAAAAAGTCAAATTAAATCACCACGGGATAAGACAATTTGCCAAATAATCATTATCTTTGCAGTTAATCGCAGAGAAAAAAATAAAATACATATATGGGTTTCAACGAATTTATAAGCAAACTTTTTGGAAACAAGGCAAAGCGTGACATGCGCGAGATACAGCCTTGGGTTGAGAAAATCAAAGCCGTATATCCAACAATCTCGGCTTTGAGCAATGACGAATTGCGTGCCGCATCGGCCGCACTCAAAGCAAAGATACAGGGTTCCGTAACAGAAGAGCGTGCCAAGATTGCCGAACTGAAGGCAAGTATTGAAGATACAGAGCTTGAAAAGAGAGAAGCTGTCTTCGCACAGATTGACAAGCTGGAAAAAGAGGTTCTTGAAAAGCTTGACAAGGCACTCGACGAGGCTCTGCCCGAGGCTTTTGCCATTGTAAAGGACAGTGCACGCCGTTTTGCCGAGAGCGAGGAAGTCGAGGTTACCGCAAACGACTTTGACCGTGCCTTGGCTGCAAAATTCGACTTTGTGACCATCGATGGCGACAAGGCGATATTCCACAACCATTGGCAGGCCGGAGGAAACGAAACCGTATGGAACATGGTACACTATGATGTACAGCTGTTCGGTGGTGTAGTACTGCACAAAGGAAAGATTGCCGAAATGGCAACCGGTGAGGGAAAGACACTTGTAGCGACACTTCCAGTATTCCTTAACGCACTCACAGGAAACGGTGTCCACGTGGTAACCGTGAATGACTACCTTGCAAAGCGTGACTCGGAGTGGATGGGACCACTCTACATGTTCCACGGCTTGAGTGTAGATTGCATTGACAAGCATCGTCCAAATTCGGACGAACGCCGCAAGGCATATCTTGCCGACATTACATTCGGCACAAACAACGAATTCGGCTTTGACTACCTGCGCGACAACATGGCAACACAGCCAAGCGATCTTGTACAGCGCATGCATAACTATGCGATTGTCGATGAGGTTGACTCGGTGCTTATTGATGACGCCCGCACCCCACTCATCATCTCAGGCCCGGTACCACGCAACACAGACCAGATGTTCGAGGAGTACCGTCCATTGGTAGAGCGTCTTGTTGAGGCACAGAAGAAACTTGCGACACAACTGCTTGCCGAGGCAAGAACCAAGATATATTCGGACAACAAGGACGAGGTGAATGACGGTTACTTATCTCTGTTCCGTAGCCACAAGGCACTTCCAAAGAACAAGGCTCTCATCAAGTTGCTCAGCGAGCCGGGCGTAAAGACCGGTATGCTGAAGACCGAAGAGGTATATATGGAGCAGAACAACAAGCGCATGCCCGAGGCTGTTGCACCTCTCTATTTTGTAATTGACGAGAAGGGCAATACTGCCGATTTGACAGACAAGGGTATCGAGCTACTTACAGGAAACCTCACAGACCAGAGTTTCTTTGTCTTGCCAGATATTGCAACAGAACTTTCACAACTCGAGAATGACGAGACACTGACAAAAGAGGAGAAGATTACAAAGAAGGAGGAGATGCTCACGAATTTCTCTATCAAGTCGGAACGAATCCACACAATACACCAGTTGCTGAAGGCATACACAATGTTCGATCGCGACGTAGAGTATGTGGTATCTGAAGACGGGCAGGTGAAGATTGTTGACGAGCAGACAGGCCGTATCATGGAGGGTCGCCGTTATTCGGACGGTTTGCACCAGGCCATCGAGGCCAAGGAGCGTGTAAAGGTAGAGGCTGCTACACAGACATTTGCAACCATCACATTGCAGAACTATTTCCGCATGTATCACAAATTGTCAGGTATGACAGGTACCGCTGAGACAGAGGCTGGCGAATTCTGGGACATCTACAAGCTTGACGTTGTGGTTATCCCAACAAACCGCCCGATTGCCCGCAAGGATATGAACGACCGCATCTACAAGACAAAGCGCGAGAAATACAACGCTGTGATTGAGGAGGTCGATAAACTTGTAAAGGCCGGACGACCGGTACTAGTGGGTACAACATCGGTAGAGATTTCGGAGTTGCTGAGCCGCTTGCTCACAATCCGCAAGATACCACACAACGTACTCAACGCCAAATTACACCAGAAGGAGGCCGACATTGTAGCAAAGGCAGGTCTCTCGGGCACCGTTACCATCGCAACCAACATGGCCGGTCGTGGTACCGACATTAAGCTGAGCAAGGAGGTACGCGATGCAGGAGGTCTCGCCATCATTGGTACAGAGCGCCACGAATCACGTCGCGTTGACCGCCAGCTACGTGGTCGCGCCGGACGACAGGGCGACCCGGGTTCATCAGTATTCTTCGTATCACTCGAGGACAACCTCATGCGTCTGTTCGGTTCCGAGCGTATTGCAAGAACCCTTGACCGTCTTGGTTTCAAGGAGGGCGACATGATTGAGCACTCAATGATTTCAAGATCTATCGAGCGTGCCCAGAAGAAGGTTGAGGAGAACAACTTCGGTATCCGCAAGCGCTTGCTCGAGTATGACGACGTAATGAACAAGCAGCGTAACGTGGTTTATACAAAACGCCGCCATGCCCTCATAGGCGAGCGCATTGGCATGGACATCGTAAACATGGTGTGGGACCGTTGCTGCTACATTGCCGAAAACTACACATTTGAGGATGCAAAAATGGAGACACTCCGTATGTTCTCGGTTGACATGCCGATAACAAACGAGGAAGAGTTCTACAAGATGGAGCCCGAGGCCAAAGCCGACGCAATCTTTGAGGCAGCCATGGCCGGCTTCAAGCAGCGCACGGAAAGAATGGCCGAAATCGCACTGCCATTCATCAACTTCGTATATAAGGAACACCCCGAAATGCATGACAAAAACATTTATGTTCCGGTTACAGATGGCCGACATGTATATCAGATTCCTGTAAATGTGAAGGCTGCATACGAATCACAAGGCAAGGAGGTTATCAAATGCTTCGAGAAGTCAATTCTGCTCCACACCATTGACAACGCATGGAAAGAGAACCTGCGCGACCTCGATGACTTGAAGCATTCGGTACAGAATGCAAGCTACGAACAGAAAGACCCACTGTTGATATTCAAGCTTGAATCTGTTACATTGTTTGACAGAATGGTTGGCAAGATCAATGACCAGACGGTTTCAATACTCATGCGCGGACAGATTCCGGTACAGGAGAAAGAGCAGTCCAATGTAAAGGTAGCTCCCGACCCAAGCCGCAACAGACCACAGCAAAAGTACAACGAGACCAAAGTTGACTTGAACGACCGCAACCAGCAGGCTGCCGCACAACAAGACACACGCGAGAATGTAAAGCGTGAGCCACTGAGAGTTGAGAAGACTGTTGGCCGCAACGATCCTTGTCCTTGCGGTAGCGGCAAGAAGTTCAAGAACTGCCACGGCAAAAACATCTAAAAACATAAAGACATGTCATTAAGCAGAGAAACACAAGAGATGCTGCAGGCTGCCGTCAAGAAGATGGCAAACAACTACATTACTGCAGAAGAGAGTTCTGTTACCGATTTTCACATTAAGGTCAACAGAGAGAATGGAGAGCTCACCATCCTTGATGATGATGACAAGACCCTCGCGCGCGTACATATTAAAGAATGGGAGGACGAGCAGGAATATGCTGTTATAGAAAAGGAGTTACAGAGCGAACTCACAAAAATGCAGCAGCAAGGAATGTTTGAGAGCTTGAACATTGCAAAGCCATACTCCTTTGTACTCACAGACGAGGAAGACCAGTCAATCGTGGATCTGCTTATCATTGACGATGACACACTCATGCTCAACGCCGACCTTCTCGAAGGTTTCGACGAAGAGATGAATACTTTCTTGAAAAAATTATTGGAGGAATAATTTTTTCAAGAAATGGATAGACAAACCGAGCGAGTTAAAACAAGCGAGGTTTGTCAATTCAACAACAAAAAATTATTGGAGGAATAATTTTTTCAAGAAAGTATCGACAAACTGAGCAGCAACAAGTCGCACGGAACGAACGGGTTGCAATGAGCGAAGCTTGTCAACACAACATAAAGAAAGTATAGAAGAGTAATATCTCCACCCCGAATTCAGCACCATCTTTACCTTGGTAAGGAGGGTGCTGAATTCATTCACTGCCATAAAAAAGGGGAGAGCAAAGAAAAAAAGAAAAAGAGGAAAGTACAAAGTGCAAAGAGCAAGCAACAAAAAAGAAAGAGAAAACAACTACATATAAAAAAACTCTACGCACTTGGTTTATTTTATAAACTTGTTTATATTTGCAGCATCGAAAGAAAAACAAATCAATTGCAAGGATGTTTTTGTGGCACCACAACGCATATACACGCCTCTAAATTCAAACCAGAAAAGTAACATATACAACACTTACATTATGGAAACAAACAACATGACACCTGAGAAGAGTCTTCAAATCATCAGTGAAGCGATAGCGAAAAGCAGAAGAGACTTTGAAAAGAATGCCGGCTCCCCGTTAGTGACATGGGGAACTATAGTGTTTCTTTTCTCTATATTGGTATGGTTTATGTTACGGGAAACAAATGACGGAAACTGGAATTTTCTTTGGTTCGGCATCCCTGTACTTGGTTGGCCACTAACACAGGCTAAAATGAGAAGAGAACAGAGTGAGGGCTCAAGCAGCTTTATAAGCAAGATGTTGGGATATATATGGATTGTTTACGGAATATTCGCGACATCACTTGCAACCGCGTTTGCATTCATTGCTCCGGAATACAGCGGTTTCCTAACCGCAGTGCTTTTGGGATTTGCAGCTACCATGACTGGGGTCATACTAAAGAATACATACATTACCATTGGCGGCATATTGACAGGTATTGGTTGCACTATCGCCCTGTTTTATATTGAGAAGTGGGATGCAGCACTGCTATTCGCCGTTGCTGCGGTACTGAACCTCATTATCCCCGGATACATCATGAACAAAAAAGCGAAGTGAAACCATGTTCAAGAAACTCGACCCACTACTCCACTCGGAGCTCAGACTGGCCGTTATGTCTGTGCTTGTCAATTGCGAGGAGGCCGATTTCGTCTATCTTCGCGAAACGACGGGAGCCACAGCCGGGAACATGAGCGTACAGATTGAGAAGCTCTCGATGGCCGGATACATAAAAGTTGAAAAATGTTTCAGAGGCAAAAAACCACATACAATATGCCGCATCACCGACTGCGGTTTCAAAGCTTTTGAAGAGTATATCGAAGCCCTGAAAACATATTTTCAGAAAGAATCATAAATCCAGCAAATGTTTATCATTGCCCGCCAAATGTCATTTTGGCGGGCAAACTATACATAATCGCCACATGCTTTCACGAAAGATTTGGCAAAAAGTTAAATATTGAAAAATTTCCGCAATTTGTAGGAAAACTTTTTGTTTGAGTTAAGTTTTCGCAGTATCTTTGCATGGTGAAATAATTTGGGAGAGAAAGTGAAAGAAAAGAACTGCAAAAAGGAGACCTACGGCATGATTGTCGAAACAGCACACCAGTTGTTCATTGAGCACGGCATAAAGGACGTCAAGATGGATGACATTGCTGCAAGGCTGTCAATCTCAAAGCGCACGATATACGAGCTGTTCAATGACAAGGAGCAGCTTTTACGCGAAGTCCTGGCGTTGCAGAACGAAAAGATGCAAGAAAACGGCAAGGAAATAATCCGCAGTTCCAAGCATATCCTTGAAATAATACTCAAGTTGTACAACCTGCATTTTGAATTGCTGAAGAAAGTGAACAGCAAATTCTTCGCCGAACTCAACAAGTACCCCGAAATATGCAAGGAGAAACAGAGCAAGGAGAAACAGAATGCAAAGAAATTCTGCGCATGGATGGAGATGGGACGCCAACAAGGGCTGTTCCGAGAAGATGCCGACTTCGAGATTCTGACATTCATCCTTAAAAGGGACTTGACAACAATCCTTGAAGTTAAAATGCAGAAGTCTCACCCCCAACTCAGCAAATACTCTCCTGATGAGTTGGGACGCAAATTGATACTTTTCTACTTAAGAGGCATATCAACGCCCAAAGGACAGGAAATAATTGAAGAATACTTGAAAAGAAACGAAACAATAATATAAGAGTTATGAAAATCAAGATGAGATTTATGGCAGTTGCGGCGTTGCTGACAGCATTCACGCTCACAACAAACGCACAACAGAGCACTCCTACAATGGAAATTACGCTCGACAAGGCTATTGAGTTGGCTTTGAGCGACAACCCGACAATGAAGGTTGCCGAGAAGGAGATTGAGTTGAAAGAGGTTTCAATGACCGAAACTTGGCAGAACCTGTTGCCATCGGTTACCCTTGATGGTGCAATCCAATACAACATTCAGGTTGCTTCAATGAAGATGGACATGAGTGGCCAGACGATGGAAATCAAGATGGGTAAGGATGATTCTAACACATGGAACGCCGGCTTGCAGGTTGCCATTCCACTCTATGCCCCAGCTGTTTATCAGGCTATGAACATGACAAAGAGCGACCTGCAGCTCGCATATGAAAAGAGCCGTGGCTCAAAGCTCGACCTCATCAACCAGGTTACAAAGGCATATTACCAGCTGATGCTTGCACAGGACTCATACGAAGTTCTTATGGAGAATTTCAAGCTTGCCGAGGCGAACTACGACATCGTAAATGCAATGTTCGAGCAGGGACGCGTGAGCGAGTATGACAAGATCAGTGCCGAGGTACAGAAGAACAACGCATGGCCTTCAGTCGTTAGCGGCAAGAACGGCGTTGAACTTGCACAGTTGCAGCTCAAGGTTCTCATGGGTATCACTGCCGATGTAAGATTCATCATCAAGGACAACCTGAAGAACTATGAGAAGGAGATGGCATTGGCTGCAACAACTGAGATTGACCTCAGCAACAACTCGTCTTTAAAACAGATTGACCTTCAGGGAGAACTGTTACACAAGCAACGCAAGATGTTACAGACATCGTTCCAGCCGACACTTGCCCTTGTGGGAAGCTATCAGTACCAGTCAATTTCCAACACCAACTGGAACATCGCAAAATACAATTGGAGCGATGCTGCGTCCGTTACTCTCTCACTCAGCATTCCACTCTACAAGGCAAGCAACTTCACAAGCCTGAAGACCAACAAAATTCAGCAGTACCAGCTTGCCGAGACAAGAATAAACACTGAGCGTATGCTCAACATGCAGGCACAGAGCTATGTTGACAACATGACTGCAAGTGCAGAGCAGCTCGAGAGCAGCAAAGCTGCTGTTGAATTGGCACAGAAGGGTCTTGAAATCAGCCAGAAACGTTATGACGTGGGTAAAGGCACTATTCTTGAGTTGACAAACTCACAGGTTTCACTCACGAACACACGTTTGTCATACAATAACACAATATATGAATATCTTGTGGCAAAGACCGATTTGAATAAAGTACTTGGAGTAGAATAAACAAAAAATATTGACCTATGAAAAAGAATTTGAAATTCATTGCTATGGCAACACTGGTAATGTTCTGCGCTTGCGGTAAGAAAGAACAGAAAGCCATAGAGACAATTGAGAAGCCGGTAGTAAAGGTGGAAAGAGTCACAACAGAATCTGTCGCACAGCTCGAGGAATACCCCACAACTGTTGAAGCGGAAATCAAGAACAACATAATACCTAACTCTCCGCTGAGAATTGAGAAGATTTTTGTGGAAATCGGTGACAATGTAAAGAAGGGTGACAAGCTCGTACAACTCGACGCAAAGGACCTTGACAAGCTAGAACTCCAGTATGAATACCAGAAAACGGATTTCGAGCGCATTGAGGAGCTCTACAGAGTTGGCGGTATTGCCAAGGCTGACTATGAGAATGCAAAGACACAGCTTGACATAACCAAGAAGACACTTGACAGTCGCACTGAGAACACTCTGCTCGTGAGCCCTATCGACGGTATTATCTCTGCACGCAACTATGACAACGGAGATATGTACAACGGTCAACCTATTCTTGTTGTAGAGCAGATTTCACCTGTTAAGATGAAGGTGAACATCAGTGAGTCATACTATGCGAAGACCAACAAGAATCTTGATGTAAAACTCACATTCGACGCATACGGAAGCGAGGTTTTTGATGGCAAGATAGATATTATCTACCCGACAATCAGCTCAAGCACACACACATTTCCAGTTGAGATTATTGTAGAGAATTCAGACCAGAAGATACGCCCGGGTATGTATGGAAAGGCAATTATCAATTTTGGCTCTGCCGACCACGTTGTAGTACCAGACATGGCTGTCAAGAAGCAGGCCGGTAGCGGAGACTACTATGTTTACACATACAACAACGGCATAGTCAAGAACCACAAGGTTGAACTCGGCCGTCGCATGGGAAACCGTTATGAATTGCTGTCGGGTATCAAGCCAGGCGAAACTGTTGTTGTTGCCGGAGTTGAGAAGCTCGTGGATGGAATTGAAGTTGAAGTAATTGAATAAGTAATAGAATAAAATACAAAAATATGAGTGTATATGAAAGTGCTGTAAAAAGGCCGATTATGACCGCACTATGCTTTATTGCGGTTGTAATCTTCGGTATCTTCTCTTACACGAAGTTGCCTATTGACCTTATGCCGGACATTGAGAGTAACACATTGATGATTATCACAAGTTACTCCGGTGCCAGTGCAGAAGATATTGAGACTAACGTGACACGCCCACTCGAGAACACTTTGAACTCGGTTGAGCACTTGAAACACATGACATCAAAGTCACGTGAGAACATATCACTGATTACATTGGAGTTTGAATACGGATATGACATCGATGATTTGACAAACGACGTCCGAGACAAACTGAACATGGTCTCATCAGCGTTACCCGATGATGTGAACAACCCTATCATCTTCAAGTTCTCGGCCGACATGATTCCAATCATGATGCTGTCGGTAAAGGCCAAAGAAAGCATGCCGGCATTGTACAAGATCCTTGACGACAACCTTGTAAACCCTCTCGCACGTATTGACGGTGTAGGTACTGTATCTATTTCAGGTGCTCCAAAGCGAGAGATTAATGTTTATATGGACCCGAACAAGATGAACGAGTACAACATCTCCATTGAGACTGTCAGCGCGAGAATCGGAGCCGAGAACAGGAACATCCCCGGAGGTAGCTTCGATATTGGAAGTAACACATATCCCTTGCGCGTAAAAGGCGAGTTTATTTCACCAACAGAGATGGAGAACATCATTGTGGGAACCGACGGACGTGGCGCAGCTGTATATCTCAAGGATATTGCACAGATTGTTGACGGTACAGAGGAGCGTGCACAGAAGGCATATACCGACGGACAACAGGGTGCTATGGTCATTATCCAGAAGCAGAGCGGCGGTAACTCTGTGAACATCGCCAATGCTGTAAAGGAAATGTTGCCAGAGCTCCAGAAGCGTTTGCCTTCAGACATTGAGATCGGTATCATCCAGGATACATCGGACAACATCAAGATGACCATCAACACATTGGGTGAGACCATTGCATACGCCCTCATATTCGTTATGCTCGTGGTATTCATCTTCCTTGGTCGTTGGAGAGCTACAGTCATCATTGGTATCACAATTCCATTCTCACTCATCGCGTCACTCATTTATCTTTTGGTAAGTGACGGCTCATTGAACATCATCTCATTGTCATGTTTGAGTATCGCAATCGGTAATGTCGTGGACGATGCCATTGTGGTTCTTGAGAATATTACAACACACATTGAACGAGGTTCAAGCCCCAAGAGTGCTGCTGTACACGGTACCAACGAGGTTGCGGTGTCGGTTATCGCATCAACACTCACGATGCTTGCTGTGTTCTTCCCATTGACAATGATTTCGGGTATGGCCGGAGTGTTGTTCAAACAGTTGGGTTGGATGATGTGTATCATCATGGTAGTATCAACCATCGCTGCGCTGACACTTATTCCTATGATGTGCTCACAGATGCTCAAACTGCAGAAGAAGCAAAGCAAGATGTTCAAGGTGCTCTACACTCCTATTGGCAAGGGACTTGACAAACTTGACAACTGGTATGCGAAACGCATTTTCTGGGCAGTACGCCACCGTTGGACAGTGCTTATTGTTTGTTTCGGTTTATTCTTTGCAAGTTTGGTTACATTCTCAAGCATCAAGAGCGAGTTCTTCCCTACACAGGATAGCGGTACAGCAAGTGCGACATTGGAGCTCCCCATCGGTACACGAGTTGAAGTAGCCGAACAGGTTGCAACAGAATTGACAAACAAATGGAAGGAGCGTTATGGCAAAGACATGAAGGTCTGCAACTTCCGAGTTGGACAAGCCGACGATGATAACGCGTATGCAGCAATCAGCGACAACGGTTCACACATCATCAGTTTCAACATGAGATTTGTTCCAGTCACAGAGCGTTCAAAGAGTTTGAGCCTAATATGTGACGAGATGCGTGCTGACATCAGAATGTATCCGGAGATTGCCCGCAGTAACGTAATGTTAGGCGGTGGAGGCGGTGCTATGGGCGGAGAGAGCAAGGCTTCGTTCGAGATCTATGGTCACGACTTTACAATCACCGATTCACTTGCACAAGAGCTCAAGAGAAGACTTGAGAAGGATACTAAAGTGATCTCACAGGTCAACATCAGCCGTAGCGCATACCAGCCTGAATACCAGGTTGATTTCGACCGCGAGAAATTGGCTATGCATGGACTAAACCTGAGCACTGCCGCGACACTGTTGCGCAACTGTTTCAATGGTGCCATGGCAACATATTTCCGCGAGGATGGTGATGAGTACAAAGTCAAGGTACGCTACGCTCCCGAGTTCCGCAACGACATATCAACAATTGAGAACATCATATTGACAGCGCCAACCGGTGCCAAGATACGCATCAAGGATGTGGCAAAGATTGTTCAGCGCGAGACTCCACCAACCATTGAGCGTAAGGACCGCTCACGTATTGTCACCGTAGATGCAGTTATGGCTGCAGGCGTTGCCTTGAGCGAGGGTGTAGATCTTGCCATGAGCGAGATTAAGCAGATGGATATACCTTCGGGCTACTACATCCAGGTCGCAGGTTCATACGAGGACCAGCAGGAGTCAAATGCAGAAATGGGACTACTTGCAGTGCTCATCATCATTCTTGTATTCATTGTGATGGCCGCACAGTTTGAGTCTCTCACCTATCCGTTCATCATCATGTTCTCTGTTCCATTTGCAATGAGTGGTGTATTGATCGCACTCTATATTACCGGAACAACCATGAACATCATGTCAATACTTGGTGCAATCATGCTCATCGGTATTGTTGTTAAGAACGGTATCGTGCTCATTGACTACACCATGCTGTTGCGCGGACGTGGTCTTGGTATCATTCCAGCAACAGTACTTGCAGCCCGCAGCCGTCTGCGCCCAATCCTCATGACTACATTGACCACCATCCTTGGTATGGTTCCATTGGCAGTGAGCCAAGGTGTCGGTGCCGAGATGTGGCGTCCATTGGGTATTGCAGTAATCGGTGGTCTCATTGTATCAACAATCATGACATTGGTATATACACCGGTAATGTACTGCGTATTCGGCAAGAACGGCATCAAACGCAGCCGCAAGAAGTTGAAGAAACAGCGCGAACTCGCAAGATACTGGAAAGAGCACAAGAGCGAAGAAATGCTCATCCACTCTAAGAAATAAGAATAGGAACAAATTACTCCCGGGCGGTTAACCGCCCGGGAATAAAAAAGAAATAACATTTATGAAAGGTGTATTTATAGCATTTGACCAAGCACATAAGGATGCAGTAATCAACACACTCAACCGCTTGAACTGCCGTGGTTTCTCGTTCATTGAACAGATGCAGGGCCGTGGTAGCAAGACCGGTGAGCCACATTACGGCACACACGCTTGGGCATCAATGAATTCAGGCATCATCACAATGGTCGATGACAACATTGTAGAGAAGTTGTTGGCAGCCCTCAAGGAGATTGACGAGAATGCAGAGATGCTGGGATTGAGAGCCTTTGTCTGGAACATAGAAAAGTACTACTGATTCCATGACATAATGATACAATAACGGCGAGGGCTTCACGAAGCCCTCGCCGTTATTGTGTATTCAATCAAGAGTTTATTCAAATACCCTCAATGAGTTATCGTTAGGGCGACGCACACGCAAGATACGTGCCATTTCTGTTGCCAACACATTGGCCGGCGTAAGCTTGTCAACAATATCCTGTTGCACACCTGCACCGTAGATTATCACAGGAAACATTACAGGCGAACGATAGACCTGACGTGACAGCAGCAACTCCTCCTCGACAAGCCTCCAACCCGGCATAAGACGCAGCCACAAGTCACCGGAACCAACAGGATTGTAACCGTTCTTTGCCAGCTGCAGTTCAGGACTCAGCATACCTCCAAGACGATAGATTGTAAATACATCCTCTACACCATCGAGCGACTTGAGGAATTCCACAGCCTGTGACACAACAGCCATCTTGTCAAGGTTCATCCTCTCAATCAGTTTGTTATCAAGGAACAACTGCGTACCATAAACACCCTCAATATAGTCGCCCTTGCCGAATTTTGCTCCCAAATAGACATTCAGCAGAGCTTGGATGCGCTCAGAATACAGCGTGCCCGAGGGGAAACGATATTCACTATTCTCGTCACCATTCTCCATCACATAACCGGTAGATGCAAGTGAGACAACCACATTCTCAAGACCATACCGTTTGTCAACCTCATCAAGCAGTTGGGCAATATTCCTGTCAAGACGGGCATACATATCCTGCACCTCAATTGGGCGGTGAGACATTGGAGAACCATCATAATTACCGGCATAATATGTCAAAGCAAGACAATCCACAATATTATCCTTGCCAATCTCCGTATTATCAAGTGCAGCAATGGCCATCTCATTAACCTCGTCGTTCATGCAAGCAGTTGTCTTGTATATTATGACGTTCTTCTTTCCGTCAAAGGAGTAGGAGAAAGCCGATGGAGCCTTCTCGCCGAAGTTATTATATTTTTTTGTACTGAACAGCGGCTCCCACTTGCGTGGCTTGCCCTGCACAGCTTTGTTCATATCAGCAGCCCACGCCGGATAGAGACCGTAATATGACGAACTGCTCCAGTATCCGGCCATATTATTCTTCCACAGAACCACGTCGGCAGCATGTCCACCGGCAAGAACGGCAGCGTCACCGTCGGGTGCAATGGAGCAAACAATGGCATTGCCTCTTGTAGAACGCTTTATTTCATCGGTTATAGTGAGCGCCTTGAGGGAGGACGGCGACAATGCCTCATTAGAATACACCCCCTTGCAATTCTTGTCCTCGACACAGTTCACAACGCGCAAAGATTTACGGTCGAGCCAACGCTCTGCCACAATCCCATTCACGTAAGGGTTGGTACCCGTTGAAAGAGTTGCTACAGCCGTAGCCCTGTCAATATTGTCAAAAGCGTAATAGACATTTTCATACACCTTTCCACCGGAAAGCAAACGCTTGAAACCTCCGTCACAATAGAGTTCCTCGAACTCATAAAGAAAATCAGTACGCAACTGGTCAACAACAATATTCAGATAGAGTTTTGGTGCCACACTATTGCGCTGCGCGAATAGTGACGAGAAACTGCATAGCAGTGCTATTATACAATATTTAATTCGCATATCTTATCCTTATACAGGTGGAACAATGCACGCACCAGCAACGCTGCTGCGAAGAAATATATTGGTGTGGGGAATACCTGCAGACCGAATATAGCGGCAAGCAGGAACAGAGCGACAAATGCGACCTGTATCCACGCAATTTTCATAGATTTGTGTTTTCTTATATGACATACCATAACAGGCAGCAACACAAGAGCCAAGGGGTCAAGCAACAACAGCAACCAGTTGTTGCCTACCGCAGGGTGCTGTGAGAAGAGAGCCATGAAAAGCAACAACAAGCCCGGAACTCCCTGAAGCAACATAAGAGCAACATCAACCCCCCAATATGTTTTGCGCTTGCGCAACTCACACAACATGGCAATGAATGTACCAAGCAGTATAAGAAGCGAAGCATTGAAAGGAGTGAAATTGTTGCGCACACCACTCTTTTTCTTACCTAGCGAGAGGATGTTTGTTTCTGAAACGAGTTTCCTTTCTGTTCCGTCGGGAGCAACGACATACGCACATTCAAGGTCATTCATCAGGTTGAGAGGCAGGAACTGCATAGCCTCGCGCGATGGCACCTTGTCCACATCGGCTCCCAATAGCAGATTTATGCCGAATGCATACCACTGGTTGTTTTCGGCAGGTGCATTCAAGGCCTCGCGGTAAGTCTTCTCCTTCGACGTTTTTCCCTTATAGACAACAGTTCCACTACTCGCCAAAGCCTCAAGCAATTTGTCACGGACATTCGTGGTACAATTATTGTCAATATATCTGTAACGGTAGAATCTGTTTTCGGGATAGAGATTCTCAACCAGAAGTCTATAAAGAGCCTCGGTCTCACTATCTGTCAAATCAAGGATCTGTTCTTTTATTTCCTGACCGTTCTCCTTGTATGCAGACTCAAAATCACCATAATGGAAGCAATCGACCCAATAATCGGTCTCACCAAGCACGAAGCGCCACATGAAGTTTGGAGCCGAAAAGTCAAAACAACCATAATTAAAGACCAGATCCTTTCCGTTGGAAATATCGCAATAGCGCAAGGCTGTGTGACCGTAGTGAGCATAGACCTCTTCGCCGGGCGAACAGGTAAGCACACTCACTTTCACCTCTGCACGGGCTGAACCCAACACCGTAACACAAAGCAGAAAGGAGAAGAATATACGTTTGGCTATATTCATAAATATAAAAATCTTAATACCCTGCAAAGATAGATACAAACGAGCAAGAAATATGAAGCTTGCTTTAATATTTTTTACTGCGAGTGCAGAATATCTTCAAACTTTTGTTTAAAGATAGATACAAACGAACAAGAAATATGAAGCTTGCTTTAAAAAATCAACACCCATAATGAAAAATGTTATAAATGCACAGAAAACCGCATATTTATAATCCAAATGCAACATCTTTACAGCATTATTTAAAAATATGAATAATTTAGCGTATCTTTGCAAACAATTTAACAGCAAAGATTTTGAATCTCATTATCGACATAGGGAACAACAGCGCCAAGTATTTCCTTTTCAATGGAGAACAGTTGGTTCTTCACACACGGAAAGAGAATACGTCATTCGGAATCATTGACGAATGGAGTTGCCTGTATGACATTGACAAGGTGATTGTCTCGTCGGTAATTGCCGAACAGCCAGCATTGACAGACGAGCTTTCAAAGTTACGGTATCCGGTAGCAAGATTCAGCAACAACTTTCAGTTGCCATTGGAGATAAAATACAGGACACCGCACACATTGGGCAGTGACAGACTTGCCGCAGCTGTTGGCGCATGGAACGAAGCACCCGGACGCAACATCATAGTCATTGATGCCGGCAGTGCAATAACCGTAGATTTCATCGACAAGGACGGCAACTACCTTGGCGGTAACATTGCACCGGGAATCAAGATGCGCCTGAAAGCACTACACGAATACACAGCCCTGTTGCCAATGGTAGAGAAAGAGGGCGACACCCCGACAATAGGTTATGACACGGAAACCGCAATAAGAAGTGGAGTCATAAATGGCGTTTGTAACGAAATTGACGGGTACATTAACGAATTTAAACAAAAATATAGCGATGTTTTGGTTTTTTTAACGGGCGGAGACGAAAAAACCTTGAAAAATCGCGTAAAAAATTGCATCTTTGCAGACAAATATTTAGTCGCCAAAGGACTGAATAGAATTTTGAATGATTATGGCAATAAATAAGAAGATATTTGCATTTTTCGTGGTCTTGTTTTCCATCATCGGCGCCAATGCCGACAATGGAATAAATTCACCATACTCACGCTATGGAATGGGCATACTCTCGGACCAGAGCCTGGGCATTAACCGCCAGATGGGTGGTTTGGGATATGGTTTGCGCAGCCACCGCTTCATCAACATACAGAACCCGGCATCATTCTCAGAGGCCGACACACTGACAATGCTTTTTGAGGCAGGCTTCTCCTTGCAGAACGTAAACTTCAAGGAGGGCGGCAAACGAATCAACGCCAAGAATGCAAGTTTCGATTATCTGGCCATACAGTTCCGTGTCTGCAAGAACCTTGGAATGTCGGCAGGTTTCCTCCCCTACTCCAACGTCGGCTACTCGTTCAGCACTACATCGAACCAAGGAGCAACCGAAGCGAGCATCAGCACCTACAACGGAACAGGCGGCATCTACCAACCATTCCTGGGTATTGCCTGGAAGCCCTTCTCCTGGGTATCGGCAGGTGTCACAGGCTCATATATATATGGCGATATATCACACCAGGTAGCCGTTGACTTCACCAACAGTACAAACCGCACAAAGTTGTACGAAGCGAAATTCAAGAGCTACAAGGTTGATTTCGGATTGCAGTTCATTGCCAAGATGAGTTCGAAACAGAAATTGACACTTGGCGCAACCTACTCGTTGGGGCACAACATGAACGCAAAGGCAACTTTGACCGAAACTACATCGGGAGCCACCACCACTGAGCCCATCAATGACGGTTTCAAGTTGCCGAACACATACGGAGCTGGTTTCTTGTACAGTTATAATGACAAGTGGAGTTTCGGAGCCGACTGTACCTACCAGCAATGGGGAACATCGACTTTCTTTGGCAGCGACAACAGTGTCGGAACTGACAGGTATAAAATTTCAGTCGGTGCGGAATACTCGCCTACCGAGATTTCAAGGAATCTGCTGAAGATGATGAACTACAGAGCCGGCATTCATTACGCCCAGCCTTACACTGAGATTAACGGACTGCCGGGATGTGACGAGTACGGCATAAGCGCAGGCGTATCAATACCGTTCTACAATAACAACAACAGCTACAGCCACGGCACGCTGCATATTTCGGGACAGTTCATTCACCTGCAACCACGCTCGGCCGGACTCATTACAGAGAACTACCTGAGAATCAACATTGGAATCACTTTCAACGAAAGTTGGTTCATGAAACTAAGAGTAAGATAAAAACTAAATACGACAAAAGAAAATGAAGAAATTATTTTTGGCACTCATTGCATTCGTTGCAATGACAGCAAACGCACAGAACGGCGTTAGCAACCCCTACCGTTTCGGTCAGGGCGAGGACAGCACACGATGCATCCAGAACATCAGCATCATGAACTCAAATGTAAAGAACAATGACTACGAGGTTGCATATCGCTCTTGGAAGGTATTGTTCGACGAGTTCCCCGTAGCACGCGTGGATACTTATACAAACGGTATCAAGATCCTTAACGCTTTCATCAAGAAAGAGACTGATCCTCAGAAGAAAGAGGAGTATATTGACCAGCTCATGGCAGTATATGACCAGCAGATCAAGTATATCGACCAACTCCAGGAGATTACAAAAACTCCATTGTCCGAGGGTCAGATTATTGGCAAGAAGGTCATTGATCTTCTCAAGTACCGCAAGGATGCTCCAGCCGATGAGGTTTATGACATGCTTGCAAGATCTGTTGCACTTGAGCAGGGAAAGTCCGAGTATGTTGTTACCGAGCAATTCATGAAGTACTCTGGCTTGAAATACAAGAACGACCAGAGCCACGGAGAGCAGATTATCGAGGATTACCTCAACGCATCTGTTTACATCGTGGAGGTTCTTGACAAGTACCACGACAAGATTGAGGAGTGCGAACAGAGATACCAAGAGTTCGGTGATGCAAAGGACAGCATCAACGCAGGCAAGTATAGCAAGATGATAGACGCGTCACGTATCGCAAAAAGCAACATCGACGCTTACTTCATCAACAGCGGTGCTGCATCATGCGAGGATTTGGATCGTATCTACGCTCCACTCATCGAGGAGAACAAGGGCGACATCGAATACCTCAACAAGGTCATCACTGTTATGGCTATGCTGAAGTGTACAAAGCAGGATGCCTACTTTGCAGCTTCTGAGTATGCCTTTGAGATTGACCCTAATCCAACATCAAAGGCCGCCATGGGTTGCGGTTACCGCTACTTCAAGAAGGGCGAGATTGACAAAGCAATGGAGTACTTTGACCGCGCAATCGAACTTGAGGCCAGTGTAACCAATAAGTCTGAGCTCTGCTACAAGGTTGCAGACATCTATTACCAGCTCAACAAGTATGGCAAAGCACGCTCATACGCACAGAAAGCACTCTCGCTGAATGCTAAATATGGTGCACCGCACATCATCATTGCAAAATGCTATGCTGCAACTCCAAGCTGGAGCGAAGAGAGCACTCTGAACAGCTGTACATACTATCTGTGTATTGACCGTCTGGAGCGTGCCATCAGCGTTGACCCATCTGTGAAGGCTGAGGCAAACAAGCTTATCGCCACATACAAGAAGTACACACCTTCGAGCGAGGAGTTGTTCATGAAGGGCTACAAGATTGGCGAAAAGGTAACAATCGGTGGCTGGATCAATGAGACAACTACTATCCGCTAATATAAGCAGGAAAATACATCGTACAACAACTGCCGCAATGGCAGTTGTTGTACTGATTTTACAATTCTCGTGTCAGGAGAGCGCAAGAAGCATTGTCCCGGCATTTGAGAACCCCGACTCTGTTGCTGTCATGAGCACATATGGAGTCAGAACAACAATCAGCGATTCGGGACGCATCAGTTACAGGATTGACGCCGACGAATGGCTGGTTTACAGTTTGCGCAAACCGCCATATTGGGCATTCGAACAAGGCTTGTACCTTGAGAAATATGACACACTGATGAACATTGAGACAACAATAAAATGTGACACTGCATTTTACTATAATGAAAAGAAGTTGTGGAAGCTCATCGGTAACGTAAACATCAAAAACCCCAAGAACCAACACTTTTACACCGACTTGATGTATTGGGACCAGAACGAGGGAATCATCTACTCCGACGCTTACATCAAGGTTGAAAAGGAGGATCAGGTAACCGAGGGATATGGTTTTTCATCGAATCAGGACCTGTCGGTATGGCAAATAAGGAATACAAAGGGAATATACACCGTCAACGAAGAATAGAAGGTTGTTAAGACATTACCACGAACCACACACAATATGCTGACACTTATCATATCACTTATCATAGTAATACTGTTCTCGGCACTCTTTTCGGGAATGGAAATTGCTTTCGTCTCATCGAACAGACTCCTGCTCGGCATTGACCAGCACAAGCGTTCCATGACATCGTTTGTGATAAACAAGTTCTATTCCAAAAGCAACAACTTCATATCGTCACTACTTGTTGGCAACAACATTTCCATTGTAATCTACGGCATGCTCATGGCTCAGTTGCTGAACGCCACAATCCTTAGCGGACTTGAAGGCACCACATCACTGAGGTTGCTCCTTGAAACGATAATATCGACAATCGTCATCATATTCACCGGCGAGTTCATCCCCAAAGCCCTGTTCCGCATAAACCCCAACCGGGCTCTCAAACGCTTTGCACTCATAACATACCCGATATACATACTTCTCTACCCTTTCTCGCGTTTCACCACTGTATGTTCAACATTCATGCTGCGGCTATTCGGTATAAAGATAAAGGACGAGACACGCGACACCACATTCACAAAAACAGAATTGAACAACCTGATTCTCTCGTCCATTGAGAATGCCGACGACGAGGAGGCCATTGACAATGACGTCAGAATATTCCAGAATGCGCTCGATTTCTCAAATATCAAGGTAAGGGATTGTCTTGTTCCACGTACAGAGATTGAAGCGGTGGAATACAACACACCGCTCGAGGAGTTGAAGTCTGTATTCATTGAATCGGGACATTCAAAGATTGTTGTGTATCGGGAGAACATAGATGACATCATTGGCTACATACACTCATCAGAACTGTTCCGCATAAACAAGAAGTGGCAACAGAAAATATGCAAGATGCCCATAGTACCCGAGACACTCTCGGCACAGAAACTCATGCGCACTCTCATGCAGCAGAAGAAGTCACTTGCTGTTGTCGTTGACGAGTTCGGCGGTACATCGGGAATTATCTCTCTCGAAGACCTTGTCGAGGAGATCATTGGCGAAATTGAGGACGAGCATGACAACCAGAACCTTGTTGCCAAGTCATTGGGCAACAATGAATACCTGCTATCGGGACGTCTTGAGATAGAACGCATAAACGAATTGTTCGGCTTAGACATTCCCGAATCGGACGATTACCAGACACTCGGTGGTTTCATTCTTGCCCACCACCAACGTTTCCCACAATTGAACGAAACGATAAACATCGGCAAATACAAGATAAGACCGATAAAACAGCGTAGCACAAAGATAGAACTCGTAAGATTATCATACACGGGTTGAGTTCCTGTAATGGCAAAAAGAAAAACCTATTATACACAACAACAGACAAATACGTAAAATCATTTACAAAGAATGGGCAAAAATTGCAAAAACAGCACTTTTTGTCCATTCTTACGTTAAAATTCCTATCAAAGAATTACATAAATTCAAAGCATTTTAGTAACTTTGCCGTGTTATACGCATAAAAATAAATTAACTAAAAATAAAATCAGACTATGGCTACATTACAAAAGCTACGTGACAAAGGATCAAAAGTGCTCATCGGCTTTGTCGGTGTCGCGCTTTTCGCGTTCGTTGCAGGTGACATTGTTAAACTTTTCCAGAAAAATGAGATTGAAACAATAACTGTTGGTTCAATCAATGGCAAAGCGATTTCCTACAACGAGTTCGCTCAGCTCCGCAACGAGTGCGAAGCATATTTTTCATTGATTTATGGCGACCTCAACGAAGGTGGCCAGGAGGTAGTGACCCAGGCAACTTGGAACACACTCGTTAGAGAGAATGTATTGGCAGACAAAGCCAAGGAAGTTGGTTTGACAATAGACAGCGAGGAGCGCGATCAGTTCTTTGCAGACAACACAAACGGAAAGATGCCACGTGCATTCCTCACACAGGACGGCAAGTTCAGTGAAGAGCTGTACGAGCAGTATGTAGGCCTCATTGAGGCATTCGAAAACGGCGAATGGGAACCTCAATCACAGGAAGAAGCGAGCATGCTTCAGGAAATAAAGATTTCAATAGTGGCATTCCCATACGTTAAGAGAGACATGGCCAGCGACTTCACAGCATTGAAATTGGAGGAGCAGGGTGTAAATACAATAGAGTTGCTCAACAACGCAGGTACTGCAAACCAGACCTTCGAGGTTGTATATATTACTCCTGAGGTTAAGCCAGGCAAGAGCGAGCAGGAAGATCTGCTTGCTGAATTCACAGGATATGCTGAAAGCCTGAAGAACAAGAGCGCCAGCATTGAGGAAGTTGCATTCTCTGCATCAAGCGAAATTGCATACGACGGTTTCTTGTTGGGTGAGAACTCTGGCCGTTTCGCACCACACCACATTGAGAAGATCAAGGAGTGCAACAACGGCGAGGTGTGCCAGCCTTACGCCGAGTGGGACTACAACACATACAATCTTGTAAATGTAATCAGAAAGGAGATGGTTCCTGAGACAATCAAGCTCCGTTACATCGTAGTACAGGCAGACTCGGCAAATGTTGTGGCTGAAACAACTCAGAAGCTCATGGCCGATTTGAAGAACAAGGTTCCATTTGATTCTATAGCAAAGGATTATCCTTCAAACACTGTTGAGTTCAACACAAACAACTTGAGAGCAGCAGAAATCATCGTAACACCAGAAATCCAGAACCAGGTTTACGCTGCAAAAGTAAATGCTTACAATGTAGTAGAGTTGAACCAGAACATCAACTTCATTGTTCAGGTAATGGAGAAGAAGGGCGAGGTTGCTGCATACGATGCATTTATCATCCAGCGCAAGATGCCTATCTACAACGACACATACGACAAGGCATACAGCGAGCTTAATCAGGTGATTCTCGAAAGCGGCAACGTAGAGGGTCTCATGAACAACGACGGTGCAAAACTCTGCCAGTTGAATGCAAACAGCATAAACATTGATGGCATCTATGGCACAAGAGAACTCCTGAGATGGATATTGAGTGGCAACAGCGAAGGCAAGATTTCTGAAATCATCGACTACAACATTGGTAACAAAAAGTACTTCATGGTGGTAGGTGTAAAGAGTGTAACAAATGCCGAGCAGAAGAACAACATTGTGAACAAAGTTTACGAGCATATGTAATTCCCAACCCGTACATATGTTCAAACCCTGTCGCAGATTTGCGACAGGGTTTTTTCTTTTAATGACCTATTTTTTCATAAAAGGCCAAAAAAAGTAAAAAAAAGATGTTACATTTCGCAACATCTTTCGTTTACATAATAGAGAGGAAGAGAATGAGCGACAAGACAATTACAACGGTTTTTACAAAACTGCGCAGGAAATTCCTGAGCATGGCTATGGCAATACTCCCAAACGAGGACGATGCTGCCGACGCCTTGCAAGACGCATTCTGCAAACTATGGCCAAGACGCGACACAATAAATGACGAAGCGAAGGCCGAGGCTCTCACGGGGGTTGCATTGCGTAACATCTGCATAGATAAGATGAGAAAACGCGAAATACAGACAGTGCCGATAGATGAAGAACATGACAGATGCGAGAACGAAAGCGAATACAGCCAACGCGAAGAGAGATACAATACCGTTAAAGCGATTATAGACAACGAGTTGACAGCACAACAAAGAACTATAATAGAGTTGAAGGAGATTGAAGGAGTTGAGATAGAAGAGATAGCCAAGCAACTGCAAATGAATGAAAGTGCGGTGAGGATGAACTTGTCAAGGGCTAGAAAGAAGATTAGGGAGTGTTACAGAAAGGAGGCCGCAAATGAAAGATAAAGGAATGAATAACAATGTGGAATATTGGCTCGCACTGAGCGAGAGGTATTTCGACGCTTTGACCACCCAAGACGAGGAAAAGGCACTGGCACAGTTCCTTGCAAGCGATGCAGCCAACGACCCGGCATTTGACGAGACAAAGGCCGTCATGGGATACCTTATTACAGGCAAGAGCATCGCCCAAAAGGCAAAAGTGAAGCAAAGACGCACTATTGGCAAGGTGATGCAATGGACATCGATAGCAGCCTGTGCAGCTGCAATCGCTGTTATTGGAACATCAATCAGCAAACAGGACACACTGATTGAGCCGGAGAGTAAAGACATATATTACGCCTGCATTGACGGCAAGGAATATACCAACGAAGAGTTTGTAATGGAGCAGATGCTCTCAACAATGAACAGAATGAGCACAACAAGCAACAATGTCATTGAAGAGCAGATGGAAGCCATATTCAGAATAAACAAATAAAGAAGAGATGAAACGGTTATTATTTATTTTCACAATGTCCCTCATGGCAACTGCCGGCTTGGCACAGAAGAATATGAACATATCATCCTTGTTCGAAGGCAAGGAGAGAGCAAAGTATGGTTTCAGTGCAGTAATCATTGAGGGCAAGAGCCTGAAGAAATACAACCTCACGCAGTTCAAGAGCGTTACCACAACCAAAGCACAACTATTCGATGAGCTTGAAGGTATGGTAGAGAATGACAGCAAGAATGCCATAGACAAGGAGTGCGGTTACATCAACGGCAAGCTATACTATGGTTTCTACCAGTTCAAACCCGAGGGTGGGAGATACCGCTACATATTCTACCGCAACAGCTCACTGCGCGATGATGAACCTGATGAAGTAACCATTGTATATATGGAAGGATACCCCACCCTTGAAGACCTTAAAAGAATGTTCCGCTGAGAAGATATAAACAATTAAAAACATAACTGATATGAAAAAGGTATTTTTAACTGCGCTTACGCTTGTATTTTCACTTGCAGGTACAGCGCAGAACGAGAATGACAAAAAAGGTTCGGTCATTGAGAATGATGACGAGACCGTATTCATCCAACCACAGAAAGTCACAATAAAGAAAGGCGCTACAACAACAGTGAGCATTACCGGAGATGCCGACGGAGCAGAATACAGCTATAGCATCAGTCAGAGCGAGTGCGATGGAGACACAAGGAGTGTATATAAAGAGACCGATGCAAACTGGGACTTTACAATTCCGTTCGTCAACAGCAAGAAGACTGAACAGGCAAGGGGACGCTTCATCATTGACCCTACATTCGGATTCGGTTTGTTAAGTGCCACAGAACAGGGCGCAGGCGTTGACCTTCCATTCGGGAATGCCTCTTTCGAGTACGCACTCGACAACATCGTAGGCCTTGAATACTGGACAACACGCAACTCGCACATAGGGCTCACATTCGGTCTCAACTGGCGTAACTACCGCATGATTGGCAGCAACAGGTTCATGAAGGATGGCGACAACATTCTTATCACCGGTTACCCCGACGGCGCAGACATTGACTACTCACGCATAAGGACATTCGACCTCACACTCTCGTTCATGTATGGATACAAGTTCAACAAATACATCAGCATGAGAATCGGCCCGGTTGTAAACTTCAACACCGGCGGAAACATCAAGACACGCTACAGCCTGAACGGAGAGTCGTTCAAGGAGAAGCAGAAGGAGATAAACATCGCACCGGTGACTGTTGATCTGAAAGCAGAACTCAACTTCCGTTTCCTTGGATTGTATTTCAAATACTCGCCCTGCAATGTACTCAACACAGACTTCGGACCAAAGTTCAAATCCATGTCGGCAGGTTTGCTGTTCAGTTTCTAAACAGAGAAAGCATGAGTGTGACGCGTCACACTCATGCTTTTTATTTTCAAACGGCATTAAGGGAATTTTTACACCCGATGCCTATCTTTTGCTTGCGAAGAATCTCTTCATCAATGCCGTAGCCTCATCGGCACACACACCAGCAAGCACCTCTGTCTTTGGATGCATTACATCTGGAGCATAGCGGTGATAACCGCGTTTCTCGTCCTCGGCACCATACACCACTCTACCCATTTGCGCCCAGGCTATTGCACCGGCACACATCGGGCAGGGTTCAACGGTTACATAGAGAGTACAGTCCGTCAGGTATTTGCCACCGATATTCGATGCAGCTGCAGTGATGGCCTGCATCTCGGCATGCGCGGTGACATCGTTGAGCATCTCGGTGAGGTTATGCGCACGGGCAATCACTCGCCCCTTGCACACAATGACTGCACCAATGGGCACCTCGTCCTCATCAAATGCCTTCTGCGCCTCTACAAGCGCCATCTTCATATAGTCGGTATCGGTCATCATCGGCGCATATCATGTTCCCCGAAGAGTGTTGGATAATCCTCGTCTAGATTCTTGTAAATGAATGACAACAGGGTCTCGCGCATCCAATTGCTCTTGTTGTTGATGCGGTATTTCTTGAGGTAATCATCTATTATCTTCATCTCCTCATCGCTTACAAGGCACACAATACGCGAATGACGCACAGGCTGTGTGCGTGCGGTCGTTGCTTTGGGAGATTTTGCTTTCTTTGCGCTCATTGTATTTATTTTGCACAAAAATAATCCAACTTTGCACCAAATGCAAGTTTTTCATTTGCTTTTGAGCTTAGCAAGCAGTATCTTCGCTAATAATTAGTCAAAACAACACATTATGGCACAACACAACCTGCTTGGCAGCAAGGGCGAAATGCTTGCATCGAGGTATCTGCTTGACAAAGGATACGCCGTGCACCACCATAACTGGCACTGCGGACACAAGGAGATTGACATCATTGCTCAGGAGCGTGACACGCTTGTTTTTGTAGAGGTGAAGAGCCGTACGTCAGAGGATTTCGGAAACGCGTATGATGCTGTTGATGACAGGAAGATAAGACTGCTAATATCCGCAGCACAGTCCTATCTAAAGAAATTCAAAGTTGACCTCAAGTTCCGTTTTGACATCATCACCGTGATTGGCGAAAGTGAACCTTACAAGATTGAGCACATTGAGGATGCATTCTACCCCGAATGGTAAAACCCGAAAATCATGAACATTGAAGATGCACGCTTGTATTGCCTGAGCAAAACCAACGCCACAGAGGACTTCCCCTTTGACGAGAGCACACTGGTATTCAGGGTGGAGAACAAGATTTTCGCCATCACCGACCTTGAAAACACAAAATGGTTCTGCGTGAAATGCGATGCTGACTATGCCATAGAGTTGCGCGACCGCTACACGCAGATTACTCCGGCCTGGCACATGAACAAAAAGTACTGGAACCAGCTTGACATTGCAGCATTGAGCGACGAGCTCTTCTATTCACTTGTTGACCACTCATACAACGAAGTACTCAAGAAACTCCCTAAAAAGATACGCATAAAATATGGCATGGAGTAAGGAATCAATAATTCACCTTACGACGGTGGACTCTACCAACCGTTATATACGCGACGAGGCGGTTGCATTGTGGGGAAATCGCGGTACAGGTGATTTTGCCGTTGTCACCGCAGAGCACCAGACAGCAGGGCGCGGCCAAAGAGGAAACACATGGAATTCCAACGCAGGCGAGAATCTGTTGTTCTCACTCCTTGTGCGCCCGGGAGAGACGCTGGAAGTTTCAAGACAATTCCTGTTGTCACAGGCTGTTGCATTGAGCATTCACGATGCAATGAAATGTTACGGCGTTGACACACGCCTCAAATGGCCTAACGACATATACGCAGGCAACCGCAAACTGGCAGGCATTCTGTTGGAGCTCGATTACTCGGGTGCGTTTGTAGAGCAAGCAATTATTGGAATAGGACTGAATGTAAACCAGGAGAACTTCCCACCAATGGATAGAAAACCTGTATCAATGAAAATGCTACGGGAGCATGACTTTATCCTTGACGATGTGCTTGCAACAATACTTGACCTGTTTGAGCACTATTACACAGAACTTAGATTCGGAAACCGCGATGCCATTGCAGCAGAATACAAAGCACAACTTTTTGGGATAGATATGAAGAACAGCTTCATTGACAAGAACGGACATTTTGATGCCGTTATACAGGATGTTGAAAGCGACGGGCATCTTATACTGCGGCGCAACGACGGCAGCACCGGGCGATATGCTTTCAAAGAAGTCGAGATGAAAATTTAATCCTTGCAGTCACTCTGTTTTTCCCTTTGACGGCGCAATTTGCTACGACGGCGCAACAGGAACCACAGCAGAACAAGCATAACAACCGAAGCACCAACGGTGAGCCACTTCTCGGTGTTGCTCATTTCGTTATTCCGGGGAAAGAAATATATATACACCGCAGCTGTATAAATTGCAAGCACAGCCACTGCAAAATTAGGGTTCTTTAAAAATCTCATCTCTGTATCGTAACTTTTCATTTGCAAAAATAGTAAAAAAAAGGATTGCAGTAAATATTATTAACCTTTTGCAGTAAAATATAGCATATCTTAATAAATTGTCTTACTTTTACAAAAACAACAAAATCAACCAAACAATATGGCAAAGTTCAAACGCATACTTTTGAAGCTCAGCGGCGAGAGCCTCATGGGCGAGCAGGGTTATGGTATAGATGTAAAACGTCTCAACGAATATGCAGCACAGATAAAAGAGGTTGCCGAGATGGGCGTACAGATAGGTATTGTAATTGGTGGTGGCAACATCTTCCGCGGCCTCACAGGTGCCGGCAAGGGTTTCGACCGCGTAAAGGGCGACCAGATGGGTATGATGGCAACCGTCATCAACAGCCTTGCACTCAGTTCTGCACTCGGCGCAGCAGGTGTACCGAATAAGGTACTTACAGCAATACGCATGGAGCCTGTCGGCGAGTTCTACACCAAATGGAAGGCTATTGAAGCAATGGAGCAGGGAATGGTCGTAATTATGGCTGCAGGAACAGGAAGTCCCTACTTCACTACCGACACAGGTTCGTCACTCCGAGGCATTGAAATAGAGGCCGATGTTATGCTCAAGGGTACACGTGTTGACGGCATCTACACAGCCGACCCCGAAAAAGACCCAACTGCAACAAAGTTCCAGGACATCACATACGACGAGGTTATCTCACGCGGTCTTAAGGTTATGGACATCACAGCAACAGCGATGTGCCGCGAGAACAACCTCCCAATCTATGTGTTCAACATGGACATCGTGGGCAACCTGAAGAAGGTTATGGCCGGCGAGGAGATTGGTACGTTCGTACATCCATAAGAAGTACAACACAAAAATCAAGCGGGTGGCAATGCACTGCCACCCGCTTGATTTTTGATATGAATTCTACAGGAAAGGCCACAGTTACCTGCATCGCTTTTTCATGTTATTTCCTTTTTTGGCCGAACGGAATATTTATACCGAATGCAACATTTGCATTCAAGTTGTCAAGCGGAATAAACTGCTTGTTTACTTTTCCAATGAAACAATCGCTAGCGACAAAGATGTTAAAACCGGTACAGTGAATATTAGCCATAGCACCGAATCCCATACCCATAGTTGATGTCGTTCCACTGACAGCCAAGTTGAACCAGTTGACAGGCGACAGGTTCACCATCAAGGAGAACTGATGATAGGGATATATCTCATCAAAACGGTTGCTGTAGAGTATCGCTGCACTAAGCCTGTCATAGAAAGGCATCTTGTACTCAAGACCAATGTGCAATGTCGAAGAGAGATTCTCGCTGACATCGGCAACACCCTGGTCGTTAAGCACGAACATTTCCTGCAAATCCTGCCCGATAGCCTCCATCTGTTCTTCTATACTCTCACCCTGCCCTGCACTTGTTCCAATATTCTCAAATCCATTGAAACTGTATGGTTCGGGATCAAAACCTGCCATTGAGACATTTTCCCACTTCATGTAACCAAGATCTGTTATTGACGCCGATACAACAAGACCTTTGGCAAGAACGTTGCTCAAATCGTATGTAAAACCAAGATCAAGCCCCATACCCAAGCCATTGAAACCTGGAGTGATGTTCTCTCCAAAACCTTCAAGCATTCCTTCCTCATCATAGGTAAAAGCACCGCCGTATGTAGCAGATAGCGAACCCTTCGCGTCAATCATCCAACGTTCACCGGTCAATTCCACATCCATCTTCTCCATCATAAAATTTGCATAGGCAGCTCCAAGCAGCACCTTGAAACGCGCACCAATAGTCAAGTCATTACCGATCTCGTGTGAATGCCCAATTGCAACATCAATATAATTGCGGGTAGCAAGATTCATGTTACTCAAACTATATGTACCGCCACCAAGCGTCTTCATAAACCTGAACATATCATACGGAACATTCAATGCAGAGTGAGAATGCAGACCAATATCCAATGTATTGTAACCACCGAATGCGAAGAAACCTGTTGACAAAAGAGTCATGTCATAATCAAGAGCTATTGTATTGTTCTTGTTGACGTTATCGAGGAAATCCTCGGCATTGATTGATGGATGCATGAACGTCACCAGACCTGTCCCATCCGGAGTGTCATATACCAAATCGGCAAGACCAAGATTACCGGTAGTCCTGACATTTATCTCTCCTAAAAGTGGGAACGAAAAATAATTCTGATCGTTCATCAACGCCGGATTCAACCTGTAACGATAGGCATAACCATTGAGAAAATATCCGGTTCTCAAAGCCTGCGCTCCGGCAACAACTGTTGTTGCAAGAAAAAGGAGAGTAACAGCAAACCTCTTTATTGTGTTTTTCATAATCTACTTCTTTAAGTTCTTTACTTATCAAAATCAATGGAAACAGGCTCGTCAATATTGAATATAATGTTCTTCAATTGAACATATTCGTTAGCATTGAACACGCCCGAACCGGCACCGATGATATTGACATCCACTCTGTCAAGTCTTTCAAGCTCGGCAGCCGACAATTTCACAACAATATGTGAAACTACCGGTTCTGTTACCACACCATCTACAACGCCGTTACCCTTTTCAATGCTTCCCTCAAAATCCAGCGTCAGTGTTTCAAGAATATTTCCATCCATGTCATAAGCCTTTATATCAGGAGTAAGACTGAAGGGAAGCGTATTCAAGAAATCAAACGACAATGTCACAGCTTTCACTTCACCAAGATAATCGGAGAATAGATTGCCTGAACCGTCGCTCTCATCCTTCAGCCCATCAATAGTCTCGGTATATACCACATGCAAGGTATCGAAAAGCATTGGAAGAGAGACCGCATAGTCACCGGCAATTTCATAATCGCGCCCCAATGCAAGTTTTGAGAACTTATCTTCTACAGTCGCAGTCAACGCAACTTCAATCTTCTCAGGGATTCTCTTCACAATATTGTTCAATTCAGGAACAGAGACTGTCGTATAGCCCTCGACTACAGAACCATGTCTGTTTATAAAGAAACGATTTACCGTGTTGCCCGTGAAGTTCAAACCTACATTCAGAGCCGAACCCTCCATAACCTGGTCATTCTCATCAAGAGCCACAAACTCTGCATTTGCATAAATAGTAGCGTCAACTGGATTGCTCAATGTCAGGAATATACGGGGATCAGAGAAATCGAAATAGGCATTCTTAAGGAAATCAAGTTCTGACCCAAGATTCAGGTTCACACTCTCCTTTATCAGTTCAAGTTCAGGATCAAATACAGCCTCAATCTCATCCACCACAAAACGTCCCATCTTAATATCGCACTGAATATCGACAGAATGTATATGTGTCAAATTCTCGAACCCAAGCATAATTGTATCCGACACGATGTGGCCCGATGCAGATAGTTCGTCATGTACATCCACGATACCGTCATTAACAGCAAGATAGCCATCTGGCAAATGAGAGAAATCCACAGCCTCGATAAACAGTTCCTTCTTATAGCACAAAGCCTGTTTTGCAGTATCATATTCCGCAACACCATCTATCACAAGTTTGCCGGCATTGACATTTGAATTCTTGGTGAAAACAAGATATTCGGGCAACTGGATTACCATTCCATCTGCCTCATCCGATTTGAAATATATTTTCCGGGTGAGTTCAAGAAGATCGTCCGACTGGTGACCCTCACTGAAAATTTTCAGTTCAAGTTCAAGTTTCACGCTGTCGGCCAACGTCATACGACGCAGTTTCTTTATTTCGGACGGAACCTCGGGGCTCACATCAAAAGTTGTAGTATATTCAACATCCTCATGTGCAACATAAGGATATTTGTTTTTCTTCATCTCATCAATGACCCATGAAGGCAAGTTCTCAAAGGCAGACAAATCCTGCAGCTCGATGTCGAAGTGCTGACTTTCCGATGCAGATGCCACATAAAAGTCAAGAGTCCCCACACTGAACTTGGCAGGTGAGAATGAACCACTCTTTACAATAGAATAGTCACCGGTAACAGGATCAATTTCCAATACATCAACATCCGCGGTGTCAATAAGTTCCGACAGCATAATCTTTCCTGTAGAACCTATGGGAAATGCAAGATCCTTACCCATCGAAATTGTCAAATCCAAATCCTTTGACAAATCACACCTGTCATCGACGCCACATGCGACAACAAGCAGAAGAGAAGCGACGCCGGCTACAATGCCACGCCACATACGGAAAAAATGTTTTAGCATAGAATAGTTTTTTGTGTATTGTGTTTATCTACTTTATCTCCTCAAAATCAACATATTCCCCTTCGTCCTTGGCAAAAATTTTCTTTTTCCCCTTTTTATCGCTTTTGGGTTCTGCTGTATGCGCATCATCCGAGCTGTGCGTTGAGTAATAGAAACCGCGTCCTGTACTATGCCACTTTCTCTTTGAACGGAGACCAAAGAGAGAAAGTACCCAGGATACAACGGAGAGAATCAACGTAGGTATAAGGATGAATATGAACAGTAATATTATGAGTATGTACATATAACCAGTATTAAAAGGGTGTTATTGTTACCACAACAGCCTCTACATTAACAAACGCAGAGGCCATTATATTGGTTTACAGTAAAACACCTGACAAAATTACACCTTTCTTTTCGACGAAATCACCGAAAAGACAAGATACCAAGATATTATAGCAACCGGTGCAAGATAACCAAGAACGAACATTGGCAATGATCCCAGCAGAAATATGTACCTTGTCCTGTTGCTCTTCCAACTCAGGTTCTTGAATTTCATTGAGAACATAGGAATCTCTGAAACCAGGAAGTACGAGAACAGTAATATGAGTGCGACAAGCAATATCCATGCATTGTCCATCTCAAGCAACCATTTTTCGCCACCGACAATAAGGGATGACCAGAAGAGAGCATTTGCCGGTGTAGGTAACCCGATGAACGATGTTGTCTGACGTGTATCAATATTGAACTTTGCAAGGCGACAAGCCGAGAACACCGCAATCAGGAAAGCAAGATAAGGCAATACATCGGCAAGGAACGAAGATGGATATTCCAACCCTCTCATGAACGAGAATATAACCGTTGCCGGTGCTAATCCGAAAGTAATGTCATCGGCCAAAGAGTCCATCTGCACTCCAAGAGGAGAAGAAACACCCAACAGACGGGCAACCATACCGTCGAAAAAATCGAACACTGCACCAAGAACTATAAAGAGCATTGCGCTTTCGAATTTTCCCGAGAAAGCCATTACACAGGCTATACAGCCCGAGAAAAGATTACAGCAGGTAATCGTGTTTGGAATATGTTTCTTGAAAGACATCTTTTACTTTATTTGAAGGTTGCTATTACAGTTTCGTTACCAACGGTCTTTTGGTTCAACTCCACTTTCAAATCAACATCAAGAGGCAAATAAAGATCGACACGTGAACCGAATTTGATGAATCCCATGTGCTGGTCAATGAAGCACTCCTCGCCTGCAGCGGCATATGTGACAATGCGACGCGCCATGGCACCTGCAATCTGGCGTACAAGAATCTCACGGCCATCCTCCATCTCAATAACAACCAAAGAACGCTCATTCTCAGTACTAGCTTTGGGCAACCAAGCCTTGTGGAACTTACCTTTCTGATGCTCCACACGCTTTATCACACCATCAACCGGATACCAGTTCGCGTGGACATTCATTGGACTCATAAATATTGAAACCTGCAGTCTCTCGTCCTTGAAGTGATCCGGTTCAAACACCTTCTCAATCACAACCACCTTTCCATCGGCAGGAGCAACCACAACATTATCCACATCGCCGGGGAATATACGTTTGGGACTGCGGAAGAAGTTCACCATCAGCAAATAAGTCACAGCAAGCACAGAACACACCACTGTGTTAAGCACGTACAACTTAGGCAGATAGAACCACAACAAAAAGCTCACAAGCGCCAATATCATGAAACTAACCAAAAGAATTTCAGTACCTTCCCTGTGAATTCTGTAGTCCTTTAATTTCCTTATTCTTTTAAACTTTTTCATATTTTGGTATCCGATAGCGACTGATGCACTTCATAGCAAGTACAGTACACATTCGCAGTTTACTGCAAATATAGTAACAAAAAATTAAAAACAAATCAAAATATGTGTAAAATTGTGAAATATAATTTGACATCATGGCTACAGCAAGGCAACCAAAGGGTATTTCATTTTTTCACAGCGAAAGATTCTGCAGCTGTAAAAAAGCCGTAGGTTGAAAACTTTTTGGTGAAAAAGCAATCATATATAAACAAAAGGTATTACCTTTATCAACGATAAACAAGAAACAGATGCAAGACTTCGTACACCTACATGTTCACTCCCAATACTCCATTCTCGATGGTCAGGCTGCCATAAAGAAACTCGTTGACAAGGCCATTGCCGACGGGATGAAAGGCATAGCCATCACCGACCACGGCAACATGATGGGTATCAAAGAGTTCTACAATTATGTAAGTAAAGTAAACAAAGGCAAGGAGGGCGACGAGCGCTTCAAGCCAATCATTGGTTGCGAAGTATATGTTGCCGAGCGTAGGCTCTTCAACAAGGAGTTGAAGGAGGACATGCGCGGACACCACCTCATTCTCCTTGCAAAGAACCAGCAGGGCTACCACAACCTTGTAAAAATAGTATCAAAGGCATGGAGCGAGGGCTACTACTACAATCCCCGAACAGACAAGGCCGAAATTGAGAAATACCATGAAGGAATCATCTGCTGCTCGGCCTGCCTTGGTGGCGAGATTCCCCAATTGATAAAGAATGGCAACCTTGCGAAAGCCGAGGAGAGTGTCATGTGGTTCAAGAACCTTTTTGGAGACGATTTCTACCTTGAATTGCAGCTTCACAAGGCAACTGTCGAGCGCGCCAACCACGAGGTTTATCCACTGCAGGTAGAGGTAAACAAGCACATTATCGAGTTGAGCAAGAAATGTGGCGTGAAGCTCATCTGCTCCAACGACGTACACTTTGTCGATGAGGAGAATGCCGAGGCGCACGACCGCCTCATTTGTCTTAGCACAGGACGCGACCTTGACGACCCCACCCGTATGCTCTACTCAAAGCAGGAGTGGATGAAGACAAAGGCAGAGATGGCCGAGATGTTCGGCGACATCCCCGAGGCAATGTCAAACACCGTTGAGATTTGCGACAAAGTGGAGTTCTACACCATAGACAGCGCGCCCATCATGCCAAACTTCGCAATTCCCGAGGAGTTTGGCACCGAGGACCAGTACCGCCAGACCATCACACACCAGCAACTCTTTGACGAGTTCACACAGGACGAGAAAGGTAATGTAGTGCTCTCGCAGGAGGAGGCTGAGAAGAAAATCAAAAAGCTTGGCGGATATGACAAACTATACCGCATCAAGCTCGAGGGCGACTACCTTCGCAAGCTAGCCTATGACGGAGCAAAAAAGTGCTACCCCGAGCCATTCACACAGGAACTCACCGACCGCATTGACTTTGAGCTGCACATCATGAAGACCATGGGTTTCCCCGGTTACTTCCTCATCGTGCAGGACTTCATACGCGCAGCGCGCGAGGAACTTGGTGTTTCCGTTGGCCCCGGCCGCGGATCAGCTGCCGGAAGCGTCGTTGCGTACACCCTTGGAATCACCCGTGTCGATCCAATCAAATACGACCTTCTGTTCGAGCGTTTCCTTAACCCCGACCGTATCTCGCTCCCCGATATTGATGTCGATTTCGACGATGACGGACGTGGACGAGTCCTCAACTGGGTAACGGAGAAATATGGACAGGAGAAGGTGGCACACATCATCACATACGGCACAATGGCAACCAAGCTTGCCATCAAGGACGTCGCGCGCGTACAGAAGTTGCCGCTTGACGTATCAAACAAATTGTGCAAGGCCATTCCAGACCGTCTGCCCGACGGACTGAAGATGAACCTGCCCAACGCCATACAGTCTGTGCCCGAACTGCGTGAGGCAGAAGCCTCGCCCGACCCTATCCTTCGCGACACAATCAAATATGCCAAGATGCTCGAGGGCAATGTGCGCAACACCGGTGTACACGCCTGCGGAACCATCATCTGCCGCGACGACATCACAGACCATGTCCCCATCAGTATTGCCGAGGACAAGGAGACCGGCGAGAAGATGCTCGTGACACAGTACGAGGGCAGCGTCATCGAGGAGACAGGCCTCATCAAGATGGACTTCCTGGGCCTCAAGACCCTCTCGGTCATAAAGGAAGCACTTGAAAACATACGCCAGAGCCTGAAGATAGAGGTTGACATCGACACCATCCCCATCGACGACCCCAAGACCTACGAGCTTTACAGTGCCGGCAACACCATCGGAACATTCCAGTTCGAGTCACCCGGTATGCAGAAGTACCTGCGCGAACTGCAGCCAAGTACCTTTGAGGACCTCATTGCCATGAACGCCCTCTACCGTCCGGGTCCAATGGACTACATCCCCGACTTCATCAAGCGCAAGCACGACCCGTCACTTGTGCAGTACGATATTCCTTGCATGGAGAAATACCTCAAGGACACATACGGAATCACCGTCTATCAGGAGCAGGTGATGCTCCTCTCACGCCTGCTTGCCGACTTCACACGTGGCGAAAGCGACACCTTGCGTAAGGCCATGGGTAAGAAACTCAAGGCCAAGCTGGACGAGCTGAAGCCTAAGTTCATCAACGGCGGAAAGAACAACGGACACGACGAGAAGGTGCTTGAGAAGATCTGGGCCGACTGGGAGAAGTTCGCATCATACGCCTTCAACAAGTCGCATGCTACATGCTACTCATGGGTGGCCTACCAGACCGCCTACCTCAAGGCCAACTACCCGTCGCAGTACATGGCAGGAGCCATGAGCCGTAACCTTGACAAGATAACTGAAATCACCAAGCTCATGCAGGAGTGCAAGAGCATGGGCATCAATGTACTTGGCCCCGATGTCAACGAGTCGCGCCGCAAGTTCAGCGTCAACAAGAAAGGCGACATACGCTTTGGTCTGTGCGCCGTAAAAGGCGTTGGCGAAAGCGCCGTGCAGTGCATCATTGACGAGCGAGAGGCAAACGGACCGTTCAAGAGCATATTCGATTTCGTGGAGCGCGTGAACCTCACAGCCTGCAACCGCAAGAACCTTGAGTGCCTTGCATTCTCGGGAGCTTTTGACGAGTTGCCCGGCGACATCTCGCGCGAACAATATGCAGGCACAAACAGCAAGGGCGAACAGTTCCTTGAAGCACTAGTGCGATACGGCAACACATATCAGACCGACAAGGCAAACGCCACAGCATCACTCTTCGGCGACACGGAGATGGCCGAAATACCAAAGCCTGAGATTCCTGCCGGAGGCAACTGGAGCACGCTCGAAAGATTGAACCGCGAGCGAGAACTCGTGGGCATATACCTGTCGGCACACCCCCTTGACGACTACGCAATCATCCTCAACGAGTTTTGTAACACCAAGGCATCGGAGATGGATAACCTTGAAGCTCTCACAGGACGCAAAATCACCCTTGGCGGCGTTGTCAGCGAAGCACCGCGTACCGGCTTCACCAAGAAAGGCAGTCCGTTCGGTGTTGCAAAAATCGAGGATTTCTCGGGAACTGCCGAGATGTTCTTCTTTGGTGAAGAGTGGATAAAGAAACAGAACTACTTCATCCCCGGCAACTTCCTATACATAAAAGGCAGCTGCCAACCACGCAAATGGGACCAGACAAAGTACGACTTCGTTGTAGATAGCATAGAGTTGATGCCGGAGATAAAGGAGGGACTAGTGAAGAGCATTACAATTACTTTTGATGTAATGTCGCTCACCGATGATATATACGGTACAATCGTTGATTATGCCGAGAAGCACCCTGGCAACAGCAAACTCCTGTTCAAGATAAAGGACTACGAACAGTCGTTCACGCTTGAGCTTGCATCAAAGACCCACGACATAGACGTGCAGCCCGAACTGCTCGACTACCTTAAAGAATTGGAGAACATAGAATATAAATTGAATTAACCCATAAAAACTAGAAAAAGATGGCAACAAACGTAACAAACGAGAACGCAAAGGAATTCATGGCAACCGAATTGCCAATAGTACTTGATTTCAGCGCAGCATGGTGTGGTCCCTGCAAGCAGTTGGCACCAATCATCGACGAACTTTCAGAGGAGTATGCAGGCCGCATTGCAGTTGGCAAGTGCGACATTGAGGAGGCCGATGACCTTACAATGGAGTATGGCATCCGCAATGTCCCCACAGTAATCTTCATCAAGGACGGTAAGGTTGTAGAGCGCTTCGTTGGCTATAAGTCAAAGGGCAACGTAAAGGCAAAGTTCGAAGCACTTCTCTAATCCCTAAAATTGCAGAATCATGAACAACGACGAATTTGCAATGGACGACCTCGATGACGAGAAGACCATAGCATTCATACGCGAGAGACTCCCACAGGACCTCAAGGAGAAGTACAGCGAGGACGAGTTCTATTTCTTCCTCGACACCATCTATGACTACTACGACAAGAGCGGAATCCTCGACAGCAACAACGAGTATGTCGATATTGACATCCACGAAATAGCAAATTTCATTGCCAAGGAGGCAAAGAAATGCGACATCGGCGACTTCGACCCCGAGGAGCTCTACTTTATAGTAGAGGGAGAATTAGCATATAATGGAATTGTCGATTGACATTTCCATTATATGCTAATCGAGCGGCATTTTGAGCAATAGTCGCGCGTAGTGCAGGCGAAAGATTGCACCGCGAGGGATGCGATTGCCGAAGGCAACAAAATGACGGTCAATTTACCATATAACGGAATAATAGACGAGGAGGAATAAATACACACATATTACATTAACCACGAATGGCTGCAGTAATGCAGCCATTCGTGGCTTTCAATAGCCAAAACATTAAATAAGGCAGGGCCGAATAGCCCCACCTCGTGCCATGAATAAAATATCACTTCTCCTCCACCATCGTTACCGATAAGTTTTTATTCATCGTCATTTGCCATAAGGTTCAAAGAAACCACATCCGGATCAAAAGCATAATCACGTATAGACTTCAGACATTTAATCACAGCCTCAACGCCGCAACTGTTGACAATAGCATCAACAGTTTCCTCTGGGAACTCCCAAAGCGTTTCCAAATCACCGTCCATTGTATCCTTCTCATCTTCAATATCAAACAACAATTCATCATCGACAATGTGCATTGCACGCGGTAAAATTGCAATCCTTAGCCCGCCATCGTAAGTCGATGCTAATTTGAAGTATAGTTCAAGTGCAAGTGTTGTATCGGATAATTTTTCCGAGACTTCTTCCCAGTCCAATTCCCCACAATAATCATTTGTATATATTACATAGTTATCAAGCCCCACATTACGCATCTGCTCCATGATTTCATCAAGCAACCCGTTCAGTTCATCCATAGGGTCAGTGGGCTGAGACACATCGTTGCCATCCAATCTGGCACCGCACTGCGAACAGTAGTTCGCATTCTCTTCGGCCTTATATCCACAATCGGGGCAGAACTTAAATTCAGTTGCCGGCTCGCTTGCAACATCACCCTTGACATTTAAGCCATAATCTATTGACGAAGCATTGTCATTAAAGGCATAACGGTTCATCAATTCATCACTTTTCTGCTGAACGCTGTTCATTTTGTCATTAAGCCTGCGTTTAAGCTGTTCCATTCTTTCATCAATATTCATATTCTTGGAATTTTAAATAAATCCGTTTCTAAGTTCACTATTTTGTCTGTATTGCATCGCGTATGTTACCAGCCTCATCAAGTACAACCTGTATATGCGACCTAATATCCTCATAACGCCGCTTGGTGTAGTGATAGAGATAACCTCGCTGCACCTTGCCTTCAATGTCCGTTGTCGTATATTTCTCAACAAGAAACAACTCACGCGGTGTAACTCCAAGGGCATTGTACAATTTGTCAACAATCGTCTCATGAATTTTTCGCAAGTTATTGTCAACAGCACAACGCACTGCATTGAGAACAGAACCGCCGCGTTGCTGCACCTTTGCATTGTCCTTCATCACCACCTCTCTCCTGCATGGACGGAACGGAATACGGTACATCTTTGAACCGTTCCGATTCTGTATCTCGGCAAGCGCATTAGTATCGGGAACTGTGCACAGTGCAGGACAACCGTAAAGGTTAAACATAAGCACCGTTGCAAGCGTTATCTCATCCTCCTCAACCGCACGGCTCGTGTTATAGTAGTCACACTTTGCTTTTAGGAAAGCCTCGCCGGCACTCATGATACCAATACACTGGTATTCGGAAAAACGAGCCATGAATGTCTCGGAATAGGCTGCCGGCTGAATACGCCAAGTGCTGTCATTCTGATAGTTTCCACACTTTCCCATCGCGGGCACGCAAGCACCCGAGTAGAGCATAACGCCATGGTCATAGAGTGCTGTGAGCAACATACTCTGTTTGCGCGAATATTTTATATACCTTCCGCCCCAACAGGCAACAGTGTTGAATATCCTTGCATTTGTCTCACCAAGCATAAATGTAGAGAAAGCCAGTTCACTGCTATAGAACCCCGACATCTGGGGCTGGCAAGCACCATGCAGATTGAACACCAGCATATCGGCATTTGCAAGCGAAGCATAATAGCGGTCACGCAACTCATCGTCCATCTCCACCATTACATCGGGGCTTATGTACATATTGTCAAGCACCTCACCATCACTATCGACAAGCGACTCTGTAGGCAGGTTACGTGACATCTCACGGCTTGCCGGTATCCAATCGACATTGGATGTCATCATCGCACGCCCAATCTTGATGCCGTCACTTCTCATACAATCGAGCACCCTACCGAGGTAGCCTCCCAAATCGCCCTGAGCCGTACTCTTCATCTTGCCACTTTCCAACGGCAGACGCGATACATTGCAACGCGCCTTGTTATAGTCGAGGAAATCAAGTTTCAGTTGTCCATGGAAACAGTAGTAGAAATCGGCATACACCTTCTCTTCATACTCATTATCACCCCAAGGACTTGGCGTGTAGCAAGGGTTCACCTCGCATGGCTGTGGTATCACATCATTGCCGCCAATTATAAAGAGCGACAGTTTGGGACCCGTTGCAATACCATTGTCACGGCAGAAATTCTGCAGCACATCGCTGTAGTCCATCCATGTAGCCTCGCCAATAGAACTCTGGTGGTCTGCAATGTCAAGCAAATACCAATTGTAATCCACATCTCGGCACCCGTCGATGAAACTATTGATTATCTCCTTTATTGCAGAAGTACCGGTAGCATACTTATTGGCAAGGAGACCCGTGTCGGTCATTATAATACCGGTTCCATACTCGCCACAGCCTGCAGAATATGTCTCCTTGAACGCCTCCATGTCCAGGCAACAACCACAATCGGGACAGAAGCTTGAACCGGCAGGAACCGGCATTCCGCACTCGGGGCAGAAAGAGTCATCAGCCGTAGCCTTATGAATGTCATTCCCATCAAATGACACCGATGCCACATTACCGGTACCACCCACTTTGTTAATTCTTTCGTTAAGCTTGCTGCGCAAACTTGCCATCCTCTTTTCTATATCCATATTCTTTGTGATAACCAATAAACTACCCTACAAGCACTCAACGGGCTCTGCTACTATTTCCTATTCTATTGCTGTCACAGTTACCCTTCTCAAGGAATAATGCTTTGAAGAAGCAAACAGTTTCGTGTAGTCGTCAACGGAAGCCTTGGGGACTTGAACCTCCTTAAGTCCAATAATGCAGTTTAATACTTCATCATTAAGGACAACATTGGGCGACAGTACTTTAAGGCAAGTTATAGATGTGGTGCCAAAGAAAGCATTCTCTCCGATGGATGTGATAGTTGACGGCAAAGTTAATGTCTTAAGCAAAATACAACCCTCAAAAGCCCCATTACCAATAGTTTTAAGACCTTCTGGTAGCTCTATGCTCTGCATCATTGAAGAAAAAGAGAAAGCCTTGTCGGCAATAATAGTTGTTCCATCAGCAACTGAATAGGATGTCAGTTTAGATCTATGCTCTATATTTACACGAAGCAGTTTGTCATAGGAATACTCTACTCCGTGCGCATCACACTTACCCTTTTCATAATCAGAGACTACGGTACTATAAAAATCGTTATAGTCGACAACTCCTTCAAGTTCACGCAGTTTGTCTTTTGCATCATCATCACCGTTTGCCGCACTCCTACGGTAAAAGTGTATGGCAACTGGTAAAGATTTAGCAACGCCGTGACCCAATTCATAACACTCGGCCAAATTATAGCATGCTTCTTCATAACCCAATTCTACAGCTTGGGTATAGAGTCTAAAAGCCTCGGCGTAATTCTGTTCAACGCCATAACCCAATTCATAACAGTAACCCAATATAGCACAAGCATAACTATCACAGTTATTGGCTTCCACAGCTTTTTGATAGCACCTTGCTGCTGCGCCCCAATCTTGCTCCGTACCTTCACCGGTGCGATACCTATCTCCTAAATATGTCCATGCCAGTTTGCAGTTCAATTCAGTTGACTTGAGATACCATTTGAAAGCTTGCGCATAATCTTTCACCACTCCATGATAGAACATGCCTAATCTATAGCAGGCTTCACCATTGCCAAAGGCCGCTGCCACACGCCACCATTTTTCACCCTCGAGAATATTTTTCTGTACATAACCACCAGGGCCAGCAGTGCAATAACCGATGCCCAATGCATTGCAAGCATTATCATGTCCCAATTCTGCCGCCTTATGTAGAAATTTCATCACCTCAGCAGCTGCAGAGGTGTTCATCTCCTCAGGTGGGCAGAAACTCATTGCTTGACGGTAATACTCATCCGAGATATCATCAAGACCGGTATCTCTGCGGAATCTTTGGAGTTCCTCAATTTCATTCTCATCACTAAAGCCATTGGATATTGCTTTCTCGAGAAGTTTTATAAACTTTTCCCTGTTCTCCACGAACTGCTCCTGCTCATTCTTTTGCTTAAAATAGACATTCTTGGTATTGGAGATATTCAAACCGCCATTAATTGCGTTACCGTCGCCAATGACAATATTCTCGGTACCCATGGACATAGCACCATCAACTGTTGCGCCTGTAGATGAGTTTGTAATATTCACATTGCCGTTGATGGAGTTGCCGTCGCCAAGACTGATGTTGGTGCTTGAAGCAGCTACAAGTTTTGCGCCACACTCCTGGCAGAACTTGCCCTCACCTTCGATATTGCAGTTCGGGCACATCATTACCACTTTCTCAATCAGTTTTGTTCCGCACTCGGGGCAGAACTTACCGCTAAATTCCTGTTTACAAATAGGACAAAACATAGACATTTTATTTTAGTTATTAATGGAATCCAGGACTGGACAAGTAAATTATTTAATAGTCAATTATAGAAGCTGTTTTAAATTTCTAAAAAATATTTTCTTATAGAAGCTAATAGTTTTGCCAAGTTTTTTTATTGGCAATATAATTTTAAGCAATAATATAGAAGTTGCAACATCTATATTATCACCTAAATTTAAACAGCTTCTATAGTTTGCAACCACAATCGCCACAGAAGAGCTCATCGGCAGGGTTCATTGAACCGCAAACGGGACACACCTTGCCGGCAGGTGACGGCTGTGGCTGAACAGACTGCAACATTGGCTGGTTATTGCCCTGTGGAGAAGTTTGTTGGTAATTTATGTTGGTATTATTGGTATAGAGGTTACCGGCTGCGGCCTGGCCTATCTGTGCCATGTTACCCAGTGCTACCTCGTTATTAGCATCAATACGACTCTGCTGGTGCATTGCATTCTCGCGATACTCGTTCTTCACAGCCTGCACATCATCGTAACGTTGCTGGGATTGTAGCTGCATCAGTTGAGCCATTTTAATCATTGCCTCCTGGTTTTTAGCGTAAATCTTGTCAGTTCTTTCAGCATCGTCCTTTTTGTCAGCTATTGTTTGTTCCAACATCTTCTGCAACAGTTCGTTCTGCTTGCGGCCCTCAAGAGCTTGTGAAAGAGCAACCTGCCCCTCGCCTTGCAATTCAGCAATACGCTTTGCAGCAATTTCAGCTGCACCCATTCCGGCTTCCAAGTTGTCGCGGTTCATGCGCTCGTGGGTCTGGATTCGAAGCATTTCCTCGGCACAGCGGTTATCCTCCTGCTTCTCCCTGAGATTACCCTCCTGCATGGCACGCATATTCTCCATTGCCTGACGCTGCAAAGCCTGAAGCCTTTCAAACTTGTCGGCCTCGAGCTGGCGTGCGCGGTCAAAATCAACAGTTTCGTTCTCGCGGCGCAGATTCTCCTCACGCATACGCTGTTTCCAATCGGCTTCGCGCTGACGATTTTCCTTTTCTAACTGATAATCATCGAGCTTACGGGCTGTGTTTATCTCCACATCGGTCACAGCATTCTCTTGCTGCGCACGCATCATATCCTGCTTCATATCACGCTGCAGCTGTTGGTCCTCAACCAGCCATTGGCGTTCGCGTGCTTCATCCTCGATTCCCCAACTGCGGCGTCGCGCAAGATCCTCGCGCTCCCACTCATGATTCTGTTCCATATCACTGAGTGCCCACTCGGCCTTGAGACATGCATCGCTCACACTCTGTATGTTCTGTATGCGCAGAATCTCTGTGATACTATCGCGCTGTATCTTGTTCCGGTCAAGAGCATCCTGCAATACCTCAAGCTCCTCGTCCTTTACAAGAGCACTCTTCTTGAGGTCGATATATGCCTGTCGCTCATCCTCTTCGCTTCGCGCCTCACGAATGCGTTTCTGTGCATTGAGCAACAAAACGAACTGTTCAAGTTCATCATCGTGGAGCAACTGGTCCTTGTTTATCTGCTGCAAGGCATAACGCAACTGCTCATCGGTTGTAGCTTCCTGCACTGTCTGTCTGTTTGTCTCAACGGCAAGACGATTGCGGAACTCGCCTGTGCGCTGCAGATAATCGAGTTCCTTATCGGTACAATAGAGTTCTCTCTCAACATCGCGGAAGTGTTCGAAATCGGTATTGCTATCGGTAATCTGCAGCACCTGTGTACACTCGACACCATACAGTTGTTGGTTAATGATACTTGTAATTTGCCATTTGAGATTCTCGACCATCGCAGGTGCAAGCCCCTCACGTCGGTAATCGGCATTACGCAAATTCTGAACCAAGCAGTTCTCTATGGTAACATTGAGCATATCAAAGAGATCGGCGGTGGTGCAGGTGAGCCTGTCGGCAAGGTAGTTTGCAGCAAAATCCTTGATATCGGAAACCTTCAACTGTAGCATTAGACCTATCTGTACATTGAATATGCCAACCGGGATTGTGTATGGTGTATAATCGATGCCGTTGTCACTCTTGACACCGCCAAAACTCATAGAGAGATTGCGTTTACTTACAAGGATGATAGACATTATAGGTTCGGGAGACTTTATCTTCAGAGCCTTCTCGACCTCGGCTTTCAAACGACGCAAGCGTGCCTCGTTCTCGTGATTGGCTTTTGCTTTTTTAGCAGGTGACGCGCCAAAAACAAACTCCCATCCACGGCGCAAGAGAGCACCGGAGATACCAACAATACCACGATGACCGGCATTGGGCTGCAGTCTCTGGGCTGCATTTTGTTTTTCAAGTTCCTGCTCTTCCATCTCGGCGTACAGCCTGTCGAACTCCAGTTTCATGACATATTCGTTGCGCTGCGCAACATTGTAGGCGCCGGCCTCCATTGTCTCTACGCGGTAACCGTTCACAAATATCATGGCCTCACATCCCTCCTGGATTATGAAACCATTGAGACCGGCGATAGAATCGAGTTCGCGTTCTGTGATGCGGCGTGCTATCTGACCGGGTTGGAGCCCCCAGATAGCCTTGTTGCGCACAATATTCAGTTCGTCGTTGTTGAATGCATCCAGATTACGCCCCCAAGACGAGGTTTGAGTGTTGCTCTGCTGGGTGCCCTGCTGAACATTTTGCTGCGCACCCTGCTGTACAGTGTTTCCACCTTCGGTTCTCATACGCAGATTGCTCATTTTGTTCTGTAGAGCAGCAACGGCATTCTTTATTACAGTATTCTTGTCGCCATGACTGGCATTTCTGTCATTGAGTGCATTTTCTATTTTAGCTATTATATCATTCACCTCTACCTCATCATCATAAGACACGGCATCCTTATGTTCCTTGATCAATCTCTTGAGTTCGGTGCGGGCATTCTTTATGGCATAATCCGCCATGTTGCGCAAAGTCTCATAATCATTCTCCCTGTCGCGCTGCTGTGCATAGCCTTGAGAAAAAGAGCCACCCGTAGCCATGCTGGCAACACCGGCACCTACGCGGGAGAAGAAGCCCTTTTCGGCATCTTGCATAATACCCTGCTCCATCACCTTGGTTCCACATTTTGTGCAGAATTTCTTGCCGGGGATGAGTGTATTGCCACAGGATGGGCACAGCATTGGCTGCGCTGCTTTACTCTGCTCCACCACCTTGGCTCCGCATTTCGTGCAGAATTTCTTGCCGGGGATGAGTGTATTGCCACAGGATGGACACTGCATTGAATGCGTTGCTTTTTCCTGTTCAATCACCTTGGCTCCGCATTTCGTGCAGAATTTCTTGCCGGGGATAAGTGTGTTTCCACAATTTGTGCATTTCATAGTATGTATGTTTTAAAGTTTATTTCGCATGAAAGAGAAGTATCACATTCGTATATTTCTTAATATATTTTTCATTCCATCGAGTTTTTCCTCGAGTACTCCCTGCAGATGGAACCCATAGTCCCTTGCGGCATTCATCAGTTCATCTACCACATACTCCTCGAGGTCAGCATAATCGGTCCACTCATCGAGCTTGTAAAGGTCGATAGACAAGGTTGTTTTACCTTCATTCTCCACCAGCAGGTAATTGGATGTGCGGTCTGCATCGGGATGTTTCCTGTAGCAGTATATCCGCATGCCCACATACATTGTACCGGCGAGCAGCTCAGCAGGAATGGTAAAGCTTATACGCGAATCGGACGGGTCGTTCTCCTCGGCCTCTTCTATTTTCTCTGCCGCATAACGGGCAATCTCCCTGTACTCGTCACAAACTTCATCCTCATCGTAAGCCTCGATCACATACTCACGGTTTACCTTTGGCAACATATTTGAGAAACTTGTCATATTATCAAGCTGTTCATTTATTATTCTCATTCTTTTTACCCATGAAAATTCGCTATAGGCCAGTTCGCACCGGCTTGCCTCAAGAAGAAGGGGAATGCCATTATAATCTATCGTGCAACACTCATCGGCGGTCACATCATCCAAGAATTGCTCACCGGCATAGACATCCAAGCAACCGGCTTCGGTATTCACAAACAACAAGTCATCGGGGGCGCGGCGTTTACCGGCCTTACGCTTTATGCGGCGCACAAGACGAAAGCGTACTGTCTCGCCGTTGGGCAACTCTGCCGGATAATGTACAGGCCACATATTGCCCAACTTCACATGAACATTAGTAAAGATTGGCATATCATGTCATTAAGAACACAACTGTATCAAATATCGTAGTACTTGTTCCTGTTCCTTTCGCCGGTGGCTGCAAGCCAACGGTTGGTGAGTGATGCAATTTCCATCACCTCCTCGCCAAGCTCACTTGTGTAATCCTCATCACATTTCCTGTTAAGCACTTTCATGTAAGCATCCAATGCTTTGATAGTCTTGTTGGCCATTGACTCTGTTATAAGAGCATGTTTGAGTTTGCCAGTAAGCACCTGATCCATTGAGGCCTCTGCAATCAGGAACTCCACAACACTATCCCACCCCGGGAAACGCTCACTACCGAAGTGTATATGTCTCTCACCGAACTCCGAAGCACCGTTTTTCTTATTATCATCAATAAGAAACTCCCCATTGCCACAGTTCAGCAAATGCTTGCAGTGGGTAAGAACCATACGCTTCTCGAACACATCGCCAAGATATTTCTTTATCCACAGCAGCTTGTCACTCCAGGCTGTGGGATTGCCCCACGGAGCTGTTGAAAGTATATACACATCATAGTGCTCCTTCAACTTGTGTACCGCCTCGATAGCACCGGGAACAGGCTCCATCAGCCCGAATATACCGGGTACATCATCATAATGTCCCTCATACTCTCTCTTATCTTCATCACTCAACTTGTCAATCCCCGACTGGAAATCCACAAGCACACCATCCATGTCAAAAAACAGTTTCCTCTTTTCCATATCTTATATCATTCTTAAAAACATTCCTGCACGTCAATAAATTTGTATTTTGTATTTACCCATCTCTTAAGTGAATCAAAATCACGTTTTTTCCACATCTTTACACACATGGCATAACCGTTGCCGTTCTCAATGGGCAGCAAAAGGTCGTCCATATAAAAATCCCATTCGGCGCGGGCAGCCTTGTCTATGTGTTTACCCGCCGTGTACGACAGTATTTCATATCCTCCCTCATCAATATTATCTGGTTGTGAAGGATAGAATAGTTCATTGTAATAGCGACCATGGTAATATTGATTCAGTTTTTCGCAAGGGAAAGCATTGCGCAGCGCATCCATGCCCGATTGGGGATTTTCCTCAAGGTATGCCATAAAGATAGCCAATGCTGCCATTGACTTGGACAGGCGTTTGTTTGGAAAAATCTCCGTGCCACGATGCCTTACAATGTATTTGTTTGTATCTCTATTATTGGGGTTGAACAGTTTATCAAGTTTTTTCTTCTTCCTTTCGTATGCCTGATACGCAATAAGTTTGAACAATTTCTCGTGTGCCGCCCACAACTCATACAACATAGCCATTTCCTCTTCCGTGAACGAGAGTTCTTCAACGCGCTTCTTTCCAACAATCCCGCGGACTTTGTTTTCGGGGAAAGCTGCTACAAAAATTTTATCAAATATATCTTTGTATGCGCCATACAATGCTTTCAGCTGCTCTATTTCATCTTCAGAAATGGCAAGAACATTGTATTGTCTTTCACTCTCATCCAAGTTACAACCCAGGCTCAGTATGTACGAGTCTACAAAGCTCCGTTGTTCCCCAGTCACAATTTGCGCCAATGGTTCTATCACATATACAAGCAGTTCCCGGCAGGTAATGGGTGTGAAACAGTTGCTTTGTGGCAGTACGCCGCTGGGCGAAAGGATAATACCAACACCTTTACCGCTACTCTCTTGCGGATATTCCGTAAGATGACTGCAAATGGTATTCCAATAACCGACAGTCTTTCTGTCGCCCTTTTTACTGTACATCCTGTTCACTATGGCAAGCGGATAAATCAATTCCAACGGTTCATCAGCTGTTTCAAATGTCATTTTCAGTACAGCCCATACATCTATACGGTTTTTCTTGTCGCCGTTCACGCACTTTTCTACTTCCACTCCATCAAGAACCTCAACCTTGTAGTTACCGGCTATTACTTTGGCATAAACGTCACTATTAAAGATGTACCGCCCCATATCTTTGGTTGCAATCAAGCGCATCAACAGCTTTAAAGGCGCATCATTCAGGCCATGCCCGGCATTCGGGTCCAACCACCAGGCAATGAATGCACTGTGACGATTCTCCTTGCGTTGTACCTTCAGTGTTTCAAAAACGGTACGTTTTCCATAACAATCGGCCAATGATTGAAATTCACGACTATTGACAAGTTCCAGTATTTTTCCTTCCATTTACATTCTATTTTTCATGTATAAGTAGTAAAAGCATCATAAATGCCACACATTTTCAATGGTAAGCATCTATACCGGTGAATTCCTTGATCTCTTTCACACTCTTTCCTTTGCACATGAAATAAGTAACCACAACAAATGGTGTCACAAAAGCAAGCCATCCACACTTGAACTCCCATGACAAATCAGCAAGCACAACACCAATTGACCATGCTACCAAACACAATGTTGTGTAAAAAACAAATCCTTTGATAATATTTATTAATGTCCAATTCATAGAATCAACTTTATATATAATTGCACCATTCACTAAGCAAAGTAAGGTATGAACCACCCCGAAAGCGCACCTGCAATAGCGGCAAACACCATTGCTGCAAAACTCCAGTTCTTCAAGTACACATACAGTATCTCTCTCCAACAGTATTTGAAAGTATGATAAAAATATTTGGCATCACCCAGCTGAATCATCCGTCTGTTTGCATAGAGTTGGTATCTGCCAAGTGGAATCAACGGGATGTAGAACAGACTGAAAAAGCTGTAGCATCCACTGCCATTGAAACGTCCGTACAGCACCTCTAAACAACCAAGGATACTCACAAATGTCTCCTGCCCTCCACCAGCTTTCAGCTCTGTCCACATAATATCCTTGACAAATGGATAATAGAGATACTTGCTCAGGAAATAGACCACTGCTGCAATGCAGAACACATTCATCTGCGTGGTGCCCCAATACCCATGCGAAACCCCAAACCAAATGAACGCAGCAATCATGGAATAGCCGATAATGTTGTTCGTGATACTCCAGATAGTCTGTATCGTTTCCTCATAGTCAAGCTCTGCCTTTATCCACTCCAGGCACCCCGGTTCCGATAGGGATTTGAATTTTCTTTTTGCCATATTACACTTTTTTAAGTTTTACACTATAAAATAGTAACCAAGAAAGAAAAATTCATTTTTCAAGGCAACTTTTTTTTAATCTGTCCAACTTTTTGGGGTCAGACCACTGGCAAACCTGTCTTGTTTATAGATTATTTCGGCAGCACATCCCATCTGCAGATATATTTCAATATCGTCAAAAGGTTTATGTAATATACGCACCAGGGCTCCGTGGTCATTCCGCAAGTGTATTTCTTCTGCATCATCGGCAAAAGTCACCTTCTCCAAATTAGGACAATTAAAAAAGGCATTAGGGTCAATCTGCTTCAGTGACCGCGGGAACTTGACTTCCCTCAACGCAATGCAATCCCTGAATGTATATGAATCTACCCAGCCTTGGAATTCACTTGTATAAAAATAGGTTGCAAGCAAAGTACTACACCCTTTACCAAGAATAACATTGCGCAGTGTGCTACCATTTATCTTTGAAGAGCTGTCAGGTTCAACACAAACCGTTTCATTTTGAAATTTCAATTCTACAAATTGTTTTGTAGAAATTTTTGCACCGGATTTAATTCGTAATGCCATAATAAATTATTTTGCCAATATTTTAGTTATTATACTTAGGAAGATCTCTTGTAATAATTTTTATTTCATCTCTTTCACAATCCAGTTCCCGGGAGAGGCCCAGCTTTCGGCGCGCGGACCAAAGCCGGCATTCCTCAGTGCCTGTGCCACCTCGGAGACATGGGGCTGTGTTCCGGTACGTGAGGAAATGACTTGAATCATATAACCTTTGGGAATACCGGCATCAACAAAATCGCGCGGTGCCTGTAATAGATATGTCTTCATTATTAAGGTTGCTTAAATTGGCATAAATTAAGATGTCACATTTTTTACAAAGGAAACAAATAAAAGCGAGCAAAGCCGTTTCATTCCGTTTCATTCGCGGTTACAGCATGTTTTTGTTATGAGCGCAGGCCATTTGTGATAATAAATTTTATACATTTGCACCATGACTACTATGAAAAACAGCGAAGAGATACATTTCCACAACCTGCTGAAGGCTGAAATTGAAAAGATTGCCCTGCGCAAGATTGCCTTGAAGCGCGACTTTGAATACCTGAGCGCACACATAATGGACAGGACCGGTGCTTACATAAGCCCCATTACCCTGCGCCGTTTCTGGGGTGAAACGGATGGCGTATATAATGTTCAGCCGCGCCGCTACACACTCGACAGCCTGGCACGCTATGCAGGACACAGCAGCTATGAGCAGTTTGTGCAGCACAGCACCGGTGGCGGGCGAACAGACAGTGATTTCATCATAGGCGAATACCTCGTTCCCGGCACGCTGAAGAAAGGGACTCTGTTGCACATTGCTTGGGAGCCGGGGCATTATATAATTGCCGAGTACATTGGTTGCGAGATGTTCTGCATAGTGGAGAGTTTCAAAAGCAAGCTGAGCAAAGGCGACACATTCCAGGCCGACACCTTGGGCCAGTGTGAACCGCTATATATGAACCGCCTTATTCACGATGGCGGTGCGCCGTGCCGTTATGTATGCGGCAAGCAGAGCGGTGTGAGGTTCAGGATTATCACCAATTATGCAAAAGAGCAGGAGCAGTAATGTCAAATTCAGGATTCCTTGACGAGAGGCCACTGCCCGACGGCATTGAGAGGCTTGCACCGCAGGGCGGTACAAGCGAGGCTCTCATTGTAAAAGCAGATGGTAAGAACCTCTTCATGAAGAGGCTGCGTCCCGAATTGGCAGGCGACACAAAATACCGGACGATTTTTGAGAAGGAGTATGAGCTTGGCCGGTCGATTGAAAGTCCATATTTCCCGGAATATATGAGCCTGAACAGGGATAAAGAGGGCATGTATATTCTGATGGAGTATGTATATGGCGAGAACATTGAGGAGAAACTTGAGAGCGACCCTGCCTATTTCCACAGCACAAAGAACATACAGAAACTATTGTTGCAGTTACTCGAAGGACTTGAGGAGCTGCACCGCAAGGACATTCTATACCTGGACTTCAACCCCAAAAACATAATGCTCACCAAGTTCGGCAGCAATGTAAAGATTACCGACCTTGGATTCTGCGCCAACGCAGCATACCACCACACTGCCGGCAGCACACCGGGGTTCTCGGCACCCGAGGTCGAGGAGAAGAGGCTCGACGGGATTGATGCACAGAGCGACATCTATTCAGTGGGGTTGCTGTTGCGTTATATTAAGGAACGCTCGGGCACAAAGCTGACACGCCAACAGAACAGTTTCATGCAGCGCTGCCTGAAAAAAGAGAAAAAAGAGCGTTTCCATAGTGCAACTGATGCCATACAATTCCTGAAAAACAGTAGCAAATGGAAATTCACAACCATTGCAGTTGTTGCTGTCGGCAGTATTTTGGCGGCTACCTTTTTACTCACTCCCCCACCACAAGCACTGGAAAGCAGGCTGACAGCCACATTCTACGGCGTGGAATACCGCATTCTGTCGCACAAGGATTTGACATGCGAGGTTATCGGAGGCATAGGAATTGACCGCAACATTTACATTGACCCCGAAATTACCATTGGCAACAACACATACCGCACGGTTGCCATAATGGATTCGGCATTCAACCGCAGCGGGATTCTGTCGGTCGATATTCCCGAGGGCATAGAGGTCATCGGACACGGTGCTTTTCACGACTGCGACTCCATTGTAACAATGAACCTGCCAAGCACTGTCAGGGATTTCAATGGCGCATTCATCAGGATGAGCAATGTCAAGAAGATTTCGTTGCCCGGCGTGAAAGCGATTTCAACAGCCGCATTTGTCGATAACAGTTCGGTAGAGAGTATCATCATTCCCCATGGTGTAGAGCGCATTTGCCGCGATGCCTTTGTGTCATGCACTGCACTGAAGGAGGTGAGCCTGCCGCAGACATTGACAGTGCTTGAGCGCGGTGTTTTCTATAACTGCACATCACTGGAAGAGATTACTATCCCGGCTACAGTCAAGGAGATTGGCGAATATGCATTTTATGAGTGCAAGAGCTTGCACAGTGTCTATTGCAAGGCAATGACTCCACCACGCATAACGGCAATATTCAACGCGCCCGGTGTAACGGTATATGTACCGGCAAGCGCAGTAGATGCCTACAAGAAGGATTTCAACTGGCGCGATTATGAGATACAGCCGATGGAGGCAGAGTCTTTTTGAGCGGCATAGCCTTATATTAACACGCAAGCAGCACCGCCCAGGGCGGTGCTGCTGTCATTATAATAACTTGGATAAACATAAATATTACAGCAACTTAGCAAACAGCTCAATCGCCTGGTACTCGGGCAGGCCAATCTTGTTGAAGAGTGCAGCAGTGCCCTGAGTGCGCTCCTCAGCGCGCTGCCAAAACTCGCGTGCATCCTCACCGGGGAATGGAACAATGTCCTTTTGTGAAAGGTGACGGAAGATTGCGTGACGCTTGCGGATGAGTTCCTCGGGGCTGAGAGGCACTGCCATGTCGGCAACTGCCAAATCCCACTCCTGCCATGCACCGCGGTATAGCCAGATGTGACACTCCTTTGCCCAATCATCGTCCTTGACCTCTTCAAATGCACGCAGTACAGCCTCTATGCAGACACGGTGTGTGCCGTGTGGGTCGGTGAGGTCACCGGCAGCATAAATCTGATGTGGCTTAACCTCGCGCATGAGTGCCTTTACAATCTCAATATCATCATCGCTGAGCTTACCTTTCTTTATACCACCGGTCTCATAGAACGGCAGGTTGAGGAAGTGGGCATTGGTGCGGTCATCGAGACCAATTGAACGGCATGCAGCGCGTGCCTCGGCACGGCGTATCGCGCCCTTGAGGTCGAGCAATTTGCGTGGCTCGGGCTCGCCAACCTTCTTGTTTGCAATGATTTCGCGAATCTCGTCAAAGGCATCGCCAAAGCCCATCTCCTTTGCAGTATCGATGTTCTGCAACACCACATCATCATACACTGCGACATTACCCGATGTCTGGTATGCCACATGCACATCGTGTCCCTGCTCAATGAGGCGGTTGAATGTTCCACCCATTGAGATGACATCGTCGTCGGGGTGTGGTGAGAAGATGATTACTCGCTTGGGGAATGGTGACGAAGAGACAGGGCGTGTGCTGTCATCGGCATTGGGTTTGCCACCGGGCCAGCCCGAGATGATGTGCTGTATCTCGTTGAAGACGCGGATATTGATTCGGTCGTATGTATCGACACGCTCCAGGAGGTCGGAGAGTGAGTTCTTTATATAATCCTGATGTGTGAGTTTGAGGATTGGTTTATCTACGGTCTGGCACAGCCAGATGACTGCCTTGCGGATGAGTTTGTCGCTCCACTCAATTGGAGGCGCAACAAGCCATGGTTCCTTTACGCGTGTGAGTTCCTGGGCCGCAGCCTCATCAATGACAACCTGAACATCATCGTGATTCTGCAGGCATGTAACAGGGTACTCCTCGTTAACCTCACCCTCAATGAGTCTATGCGCCACGCTTGCCTTGTCCTCGCCCCACATCATGAGTACGATTTTCTTTGCGCCCATAATTGTCTCCAAGCCCATGGTTATTGCCATCTTGGGAACTTCGTTGGGGTTTGAGAAGAACTTATCCTGGTTTTTGCGTGTGTTGTAGCTCAACTGCACAAGACGGGTTGTTGAGTGGGCATAGCTGCCGGGCTCGTTGAAACCGATCTGTCCAAGCTCGCCCACGCCCATAATCATGAGGTCGATGCGGCCGTCAACCATCTGCTCATACTTGCGGCAGTAGTCGTTGACCTTGTCGCGTGCGACAGCGCCGTCGGGGAAATGTACATTCTCGGGCTTTATGTCAATGAACTTGAGGAAATCCTCGTTCACGCGGTGGTTGCGGCTCTGTGGCGATGTGGGTTCCATTGGGTAGAACTCGTCAAGGCTATACACCTCGACATTGGCAAAGCTAACTTCGCCGGCACGGTAACGGTTTACCAGTTCGGCATAGAGGCCAAGGGGTGAACGGCCTGTAGAGAGGCCGAGCGCAAACAGGCGGTTCTCCTTGTGGGAGTTGATTGCGCTGACTACAATGTCGGCAGCAGCCTTGGCTCCCTCGTGCTCGGTGGGGCATATCATTGTAGGTACTTTCTCGAATTTACAGATACTCTCTATCGGCGCCGAAACAGGCAGTTCGCCTATCTTTGGCAATACAAATTTTGGATTCATAATATTAGTTGTTTAAGTTTTGGTTTCTAAGTTATTTCGTTTTCTTTATTTACTTTTTGCTCCCCTCCGTCTGCAAGTAGGCCTGGCGGCACTCCTTTGGGGAGCTAAAGCTCAGTGCAGTTGCACACTCCTCTGGGGAGATAAATCTCCCTTCGTCGCAAACAATGCTCGTTTCGCATTGTCGTCGCAAACATTGCTCATTCGCAATGTCCCCTCGAAGAGTGGAGGAGCTTTTTTATCATTGCTATTCCAGCTCTCCCACCTTGATGCAACAAGGGGGGAGTGGCTGAAAGCCGAGGGGGAATTAAGGTCTTGCTTTCACCTTTCACCTTTCACCTTTCACCTTTCACCTTTCCGTTTTCACCTTTCACTTTTCAGTTTTTCTATTCATAATCTCCGATGCCGGGAGGCCTTTCTCCAGCAGCATCTTCATGTAGCGCATGTGGGGGTCGGTGTGACGGAAAAACATCTTGTAACCCTCGCAAAGCACATTCATATAAGGTTCACCATTCTTTGCATAGGCAAAGCGGTGCTTGGGACACTCGCCATGACAAAGGAAATAGTAACTGCAACGCTTGCACTCCATTGGCAGGGCATCGCGCTTGTCGCGACCGAATGTCTGCTGTTCGGGACTGCGGTACATGGCTGCAAGTTCCTTGTCCATGATGTTGCCCAAACGGTATTCAGGATAGACAAAGTGGTCGCATGAGTAGACATCGCCGTTATGTTCCACCACCAATCCATCACCACAAACCTCGCCAAAGGCACAGAGCGACGGTTGCACACCACACCAGTTGGCAAGCGTAACATCAAACAGTTGCACGAAGCAATGCCCTACATCGAACTTCATCCACTCGTCAAAGACATCGCACATGAACTGTCCATACCCCTTTGCCGACACCGACCAGGGTGCTTCAACGGCATTATCTTCGTCGGGCGATACTATCAAGGGGCGTTTCCCCGGCCTCTCTATCACATACTCCACAACAGGCAGGAACTGCATGAAGCGGTTGATTGAACGCAGGAACTTGTAGACCTCGGCACCGCGTCCCTCGCTGCGTGCATTCACGGTGGAGAGGATATTGAACTCGACACCGGTGCGCGACATCAGTTCCGCGCTTTTCATGACACGGGCAAAGGTGGGTGCTCCTCCACAGTCACGACGGAAAGCATCGTGGATATCCTCGGGACCGTCGAGCGACAGTCCAATGAGGAAATCGTTATCCTTGAAGAAGCTGCACCAGTCATCGTTGAGCAGGATGCCGTTCGTCTGCAGCGTGTTCTCTATCTGCTTGTCGCCGGCATACTTCTTCTGCAGCTCCACAGCCTTGCGGAAGAACGGAAGCCCTGCCATCAACGGCTCGCCGCCATGCCAGCAGAAGGAGATTTCCTCCTGCGATGCGCCCTCGATGTACTGACGAATGTATGTCTCGAGCAGTTCATCGCTCATGCGTGGCATTGCTCCGCTGTAGATTTCGCTCTTGTCGCGGTAGTAGCAATAGTGACAGTCGAGGTTGCACGCCGAACCAATGGGCTTTACCATTGTCCCGAATGCCGGTGCACGCCTCATCTTGGCAACATCGGCAAGGTGCAGATTGTTCTTTTTGTTACTTTTCACTTGCTATGAATTTTTCCTCGCCATACTGCTGCTGCAGTTTTACGAGTTTCTCTTTCAACTGCGCTGTTATCTCCTCGGTTCCGGGTTTGCCGTAGATATTGTTGAGTTCGTGCTTGTCGTTCTCAAGGTCAAAGAGTTCCCAAACACCATCGTCATAGAAGTGGATGAGTTTGTAACGCTCGGTACGCACGCCAAGGTGACGCTTTACGGCATGCTCGTCGGGGTACTCATAGTAATGGTAGTAGATTCCGTCGCGGTTGGGTTCCCACTCCTCGCCCTTCAATACAGGGAGGAATGAACAGCCGTGAATATCCGATGGAACTTCCACGCCTGCGAGTTCAAGGAATGTTGGGGCATAGTCAATGTTCTGTACCATTTCCATAGCCTCGCCCTTTGCACCGCCAGGCAAGCGCACGATAAGCGGAGTGCGGAATGACTCCTCGTACATCCAACGCTTGTCGAACCATCCATGCTCGCCCATGTAGAAGCCCTGGTCAGATGTATATACAATAAGTGTATTATCCATAAGACCCTCTGCCTCAAGATAATCGAGCACACGGCCCACATTGCGGTCAACCGATGTTATCACGCGCAGATAGTCGCGCAGATATTGCTGGTATTTCCATGCATCGAGTTCCTTGCCTGTGAGGCCGGCAGCCTTGAACTTTTCAATCACAACATCGTAGTGCGCATCCCATGCCCTCTTCTGCTCGGGATTCATATTGTTGTATATGCGGCGTCCCCATGCCTCCAAATCGGGGCGGCTATGGATTGTGCTGTCCTTGTCGGCCATCTTCAAGTCATAGACGATGTCCATATCCTTGCTGATTGACATCTTCTGAATCTTCGCGGCCTCACGGGTCTCGTAGTTGTCGAAGAATGTCTCGGGCAACGGGAAGTTGCTGTCGGCAAAGAGTTCAAGGTCGCAGGTGTCGGGCATCCAGGTACGGTGCGGTGCCTTGTGGTGCAACAACAGGCAGAATGGCTTGCCTGCATCGCGCCCGTTCTCGAGCCAATCGAGTGCGAGGTCGGTTGTCACATTTGTGGCATAACCCTCGCGCTGTATCTTCTCGCCATTGCGTATGAAGGTAGGGTTATAGTAATCGCCCTGACCAATGAGTATATCCCAATGGTTGAAACCTGTAGGATCGGATGTAAGGTGCCACTTTCCTATCACAGCAGTTTCATAACCCTGTTGCTGCAACAGTTTAGGGAAAGTCTGCTGGCTACCGTCGAACGAAGAGCTGTTGTCGGTGAAACCGTTTGTGTAGCTGTGCTTGCCGGTGAGCATGCACGCACGCGAAGGACCGCTGATTGAGTTTGCCACGAAACTGTTTGTAAAGCGCAGACCGTCGGCAGCAATGCGGTCAATGTTAGGTGTGCGTATGAATGTGGTATCGTAGGCACTGATTGTCTGGTATGAGTGGTCATCGCACATGATAAAAAGGATATTCATGGGCTCGGCTGCAGTTTCCTTGACCGGTGTTTCCTGAGGTGCCGGTGCTTTTTTTGCACCACTGCCACACGCCGTCACAAACGGAAGCACAGCCGCACCGGCCATTGAAAGACCGATGATTTTTTTTGTCTTGTCGTAAAAGTTGTTCATATCTTGTCTGTTTTTCTTATTTCCCGGAATCGCCTCGTGCAGCATTACATAAACAGCCGCAGAGTGTACAATGCGAAGATATAATAAAATATTGAAATATTTTTGAAATTAAATATTTTTAGTCTTTAGGCATAAAAAAACACCGGTTGCGTTCAATCGCAACCGGTGCAATATATTCGAGGGAGAGAACATCAATCCTTCCAACCGAGAGCCGAAGCACCAAGCACTGCAGCATCGGCACCGGGAAGTGAAGACTTCAGAACCTTCACCTTGTCTCTCCACAGGAACACGACATTCTCGTTTATGTGTTTGCGGATTGGCTCGAGCAACAGTTCTCCGGCATTTGCCAAGCCACCGAAGAGGATAATTGCCTCGGGAGCAGAGAATGCAATAAAGTTGCAGAAAGCCTCACCGAGCACCTTGCCTGTGAACTCAAAGATATCATTAGCAAGTTTGTCACCCTTGATGGCTGCATCGAAGAGCATCTTTGAGGTGAGTTCGTTAATGCATACATCGCGGAGGATGCTTGGCTCATCGCGCTCTACAAGCCATTTCTTTGCTGTGCGCACAATACCTGTTGCCGAAGCATATGTCTCGAGACAGTCTGTACGGCCACAACCGCATGCACGACCCTCAAGAACAGGAGATGTTGTGTGACCCAACTCACCGGCAAAGCCGTCGTGACCATAGATGAGCTGGCCGTTGGCTACGATACCGCTACCCACGCCTGTACCAAGAGTAATATATACAAAGTCTTTCATACCCTGAGCAACGCCATACTTCTGTTCACCGATAGCCGCTGCATTGGCATCGTTGGTAACCTTTGTGGGGAGACCTGTCTTCTTCTCGATGAGCCAACCAAGTGGCACGATACCCTTCCATGGCAAGTTGGCAGCATTCACAATCTCACCGGTGTAGTAGTTGGCCATTGGCGCGCCGACACCGACACCCTCGAGCTTGCCCTCGCAGCCGTTCTCTGCAGCAAGTTTCTTGATTACATTGGCAATTGAGTCTGTATATTCCTCAATGTCAGGATGTGCCTGTGTTTTGATTGTATCATCCTTTGCAAGGATGTGACCTTTAACATCAACAAGACCTATCACGGTATTTGTACCGCCAAGGTCAATTCCAATTACATATTTTTCGCTCATAATTATAATAGATTAGTTATACTCCTAAAAAAACTGACCGCATAACGGTAACATTTGCGAATGTAAACAAAAAAAATCAGTTACAAAGAAGAAAAACACAGAAACTGCTTAAATTTCCATCAAAAAGAGCATTTTTTGTTGATTATCTTTTCACTTTGAGTTGGTTTGCATTATCTTCGCGAGGTAATAATTAAAATATAATATATAAATAAAAGATATGTTAAGAAAATTACTGATTCTTTTGCTCGCCTTTACAGTCTCATCGGGCTTTGCACAGGGGAATGATTTTCCAAGCATCCTGCCAAAGCCGACAAATGTAAAACATGGCAACCGCAACACCAAGTTCGAGTTCAACAAAGAGACCAAAATCATATACGGTTTCGATGACAACACGGCCAAATATGCAGCCGAAGAGTTGAACCGTATTGCAGAAACTATCTTTGGGCAAAAGCTGAAGAAAAGCACCAAGATGACAACCGACAATAATGTCATCTTCAAGTTCGACGGGTCAATAAAGCCAGAAGGATACATGCTCGACATCACCCCCGAGAATATCATAATCAAGGCAAAGGACGGTGCAGGAATGTTCTACGCCGTGCAGACCCTGAAGCAGATTATCCCGGTGCAGGCATACGAGACGCCACTCGACCTTGAGAAGGTTTCATTGCCAACAATGAAGATAAACGATGCACCACACTTCCCCTATCGCGGCTTCATGCTCGACTGCTCACGCCATTTCTGGGATGTCGAGACTGTAAAAGAGGTGCTCGACATTCTTGCAATGCACAAGATGAACCGTTTCCACTGGCACCTTACCGAGGACCAGGGATGGCGCATCGAGATAAAGAAATACCCCTTGCTCACCAAAATCGGCAGTTTGCGCGAGCAGACAACAACCGGGCACAACGAAGGCCTTGACGGCATTCCATATGGTGGATACTACACACAAAAGGAGATCAAGGAGATTGTGAGGTATGCGAAGGAGCGTTTCATCACAGTTGTCCCTGAAATAGAAATACCCGGTCACTCGCTTGGTGCATTGAGCGCATATCCTTGGCTTGGATGTGAGGGAGAAGAAGGCAACTACAAGACTTGGTCGTACTGGGGCGTATCGAAGCAGATTGCATGCGCCGGCAAGGAGAGCACTTTCAAGTTCTGGGAGGATGTCCTTGACGAGGTGATGACCCTGTTCCCAAGCGAGTACATACACATTGGCGGCGACGAGGCACCACGCGACATGTGGAAGGAGTGCCCCGACTGCCAGCAGCGCATAAAGGAGAACAACCTCAACAACGAGGCGGAATTGCAATCGTATGTAAACAGCCGCATAGAAGCACACCTGAACAAGAACGGCCGCAAGTTGATTGGCTGGGACGAGATTCTTGAGGGTGGCGTGAGCCAGAACGCGACAATCATGTCATGGCGCGGCACAGTCGGAGGCATCGCGGCTGCAAAGAAGGGCAACTATGTAATCATGACACCCGGCGACTATTGCTACCTCGACTACCGCCAGACAACCGACCGAAAGGACGAGCTTGACAGCAACGGCAGCTATGTTCCCCTGCGCAAGACCTACTCGTTCAACCCATACGACCAGTTGAGCAAGGAGGAGCAGAAATATATCCTTGGCGTGCAGGGCAACCTGTGGACCGAGTATGTGACTACCCCCATGCAGTTGCAGTACAAGGCATTGCCACGCCTTGGCGCAATTGCCGAGATTGGATGGAGCAATCCATCGCCCGAGACAAAGGATGTCGAGGAGTTCATTGGCCGCGCCAAGGAACTTGCACGCTACTACAGCGTGTTCGGCTGGAGTTTCGGCCGCCACTTCTACGAGGACGGCGTACAGGTCGGTTGGTAACACGACTTTGATTTTGAGATAATTAAAATATTCCGTAACTAACCTATTATTTATGAAGAGATTTTTTACGCTAGTTTCTTGCGCTGTCCTTTCGGCAGCTGCAATGTTTGCACAGGTTCCTTTCAAGGCTACCACCATTGAGAATGGCGAGTTTGCCCAAGGTACAACATGGTACACAATGGGAATTGGAGAAGGTGCAAAGCTAATCAAGGACAATGCGGGTGCCGACCACATTGCACTTGGAGTTTCTACCCCAAAGGGCAATGACGACGAGCTATGGTGCTTTGTCGGCAACGACACTGACGGTTATGCTGTATATAACAAGCAGGCCGGCACAAGCAAGGTTCTTGCATCAAAGACAACAATGAGCGCCATCAGCGGCTATGGCGGCACAGGCGGTTCAACCTACCCCATCATGCAGGATGCTGCAAACCTCCCCGAAGGCTATGTAGGCCGTTGGGATTTTGCCGCATCGAACAAGATTGCCAATGTAAACGGCTACTTTATGAGAATACACGGCACAAACTACGCCGTGAACGACTTCGGCGGTATCGGAAAGCTCGCTTTCTGGGCCGAGGGAGCCGATGCAGGTTCAACAATCGTGTTCACAGCAGCCGAGACATCGGTCGAGATTCTTGCGTCAAAGGGTAGTTTCACTGCAAGCAATGCAAACGGTACATGGCACGCAAAGTGGGAGAGCAGCGAACTCGCAGGTTTCTCACTCTCAACAAATGCCAACAACATGACAACATCGGGCGACTACATCGCCGGTTATTCAGGCCAGTCGGGCACATCGTCATACACACTCACTGCACCTGAGGGTCTTGTAATCAAGGGCTATGGCTTTGACTACGTGAACACTAACAACGATGGCAGCTATACCCTCACACTGACAGCCGAGGGTGGCAACTACACATCATCGGCTACAACACAGCACCTTGAGGTTGAGATTGCCGAGCCTGCACGCACAGTATATTTTACACAAAGCGGTGCAAACAAGGGTATCACATTCTCGAACTTCGTGGTTTACATGGGTCTCGACATCCGCACTCCCGAGCCAGCATTCGATGTATTCCCCACACTCACTACAGGTGCTATCCCCTACCGTATCCCTGCCATTGCAACTGCAAAGAACGGCAACATCATTGCCGTTGCCGACTACCGTCACAGCCGCGCCGACATAGGTATGGCAACCAACGGCCGTATCGACTTGCGTGCACGTATAAGCAAGGACAACGGTGAAACATGGGGCGAGATCTTCGACATCATCCAGGGTAAGGGTGCTGCCGGCATCGACGCTTCAAACAACGACATGTACGTTGGTTTCGGCGACCCTGCAATCGTTGCCGACCGCGAGAGCGACCGCGTGCTTGTAATCAGCTGCTCGGGCAATGTTTCGTTCCCCAACGGACAGCGCAACAACCACCAGGGTATCGCACACTTCTACAGCGAGGATTGCGGCGAGACATGGAGTACTCCGGTTGACCGCTCAGAATCGGTATATGCACAGTTCGACAACACACAGCACGGTCCTGTACGCGCGATGTTCGTGGGTTCGGGCAAGATTTCACAGAGCCAGTACATCAAGGTTGGCGACTACTACCGTATCTACTGCGCTGTTCTTGTGAAGAACGTGAACGGTACACATGTGAACTTCGTTCTTTACAGTGACAATTTCGGTGAAAGCTGGACTGTACTTGGCGGTGGCGAGGTTTCTCCAATCCCAAGCGGTGGCGACGAGCCAAAGGCCGACGAGCTGCCCGACGGTTCTGTAATCATCAGCTCACGTACCACAGGCGGACGTATCTATAACATCTTCTCATACACCGACAGCGAGAAGGCCGAGGGTTCTTGGGGCACAGCAAAGTACTCTAACTCAAGCAACAACGGTACAATTGCTGTGAGCAATTCGACAAACGGTGAAATCATGTTTGTTCCTGCAAAGCGCACAGCCGATGAGAAGAAGGTTTACCTTGCACTGCAGTCAGTACCTCTTGGCTCGGGCCGTGCAAACGTAGGTATATATTATAAGGAGCTTGAGACATTGGAGGACTTCATCTCTCCCGAGGCTATTGCAGCAGATTGGGACGGTCGTCACCAGTCAAGCTACGTTGCCGGCGCATACTCTACAATGACACTGCAACACGACAACAATGTAGGTTTCCTCTACGAGGAGGACACTTACGGTACCAGTGGCGGTGGTTATACAATCGTTTACAAAAACTACAGCATTGAGTACATCACCGACAGCGCGTATGTATATGACGCGGATGTTGACAAAAACGCTATTGTTGCAGCAGGTATAGACGCAAAGATTGCAGCTTTCGACACAGAGGCTCCAACATACGTAGGCTCTGTTGATGCAAACTCTTTGAACACTGTGGCAACACTTATCGAGGCATACAAGGCAGCACCTTCACACGAGGCATACGAGGCCATCAATGCTGCAATCGCGAACATGCCAAGACTTGAGGTTGAGGCAGGCAAATGGTACCGCATACGCAACTCGGAGCGCAGCAACGCTACACTCTACCTGAACCCGGAGGCAAGCCGTGTATCAGCAGCCGCTTCAAACGTGAAGAATGCAAACCAGCTGTTCACATTCCTCCCCACAGGCAACGACAAGGAGTTCTACCTCTACAACGGTAACTTCCAGTACATGTTGGGACCTCTTGGAAACAACGAGACACAACCTATTGTGACAACCGACAACGCTGCTGCCGGAAAGTGGAAGATTGAGAGCACAACAACAGGTTTGAGTTCAATCATCTGTCAGAACAAGACAGGCAGCAATACTGGTCTTCACCTTGCAGGTGACAATGTACGCCTTGTACCCTGGACAAACAATGCCGATGCATCACTTTGGTACATTGAGCCGGTAGAGGAATTCGCATTGACAATCAACGAGTATGCGGCAGTATGCATGCCATTCGCAATGACATTGCCCGAGGGTGTTGCAGCCTACACTGCAGGCGCACCACAGACAACCGACGGCGTTGAGTTCGTTCCATTGACCGAGTGCAGCACAAACGTTATTGCAGCAAACACTCCTGTTGTACTGACTGCCGAGAACGGCACATACAACATTGGTGTTGGCGGTGAGGCTGAGACACTTGAGGCCGAAAACCAGTTGAAGGGTGTATTGAAGAGCGCATCAGTCAGCGGTTCAAACATCTACACACTCACTGGTGGCGAGTTCACAAAGCGCACAAGCACTTCTGGCACAATCGCTGCAAACACAGCATACTACACAGCCGACAACGCTGCCACTTCACTCCCTGTAAAGAAGGGCGAGGCAACAGGCATTCAGGAGGTGAAAACTGAAAGCGTAAAGGTGAAAGGTATTTATGACCTCAGCGGCCGCAAAGTAACAAAGCCTGTCAAGGGCATCTACATCATTGACGGAAAAAAAGTGCTGGTTAAGTGAGAGCAATGATTGAGAAGTTTGCTTAATCAAGTATTGCCGAGCGCAAAGCAGTTGCGCGAAGCGAAAGTTTTGGTGAAGTAAACAATATCAAATAGTACTTAAAGTCCCTAAAGTCATTAAAGGCCTTAGGGACTTTTTTTGAAAAGGATTCTTCGCTTCGCTCATAATGACATTACCACACATTGTCATTCTGAACGTAAGTGAAGAATCTCTGTTTTTATACAAGTACAAGAATGCTTTAACTAAAATTATGTGTTATTTTATAAAATATCCTTTATATTTGCACAAGTTGGGACATTAGGTTCAAACATAAACTATTAACTAATCATATTTTTATGAAAAGATTTCTTACACTACTCGTTTGCGGATTACTTTCGGCTGCAACAATGTTTGCCGACGAACCGTTCCGCAATCACAGGTACGATTCGTTCAAAGTACTTGAGACAAACAGTGAGAGCATTGTCTTCATAGGCAACAGTATCACAGACATGCACTGCTGGCCCGAGGCCTTCAAGACCTCAACCGGCGAATATCTGCCAATTGTGAACCGTGGAAACTCGGGTACATACTCTACAGAGCAGAGCAATAACCTTGAGTCATATATCAATGGCAAGCCCAAGAAGGTGTTCATGATGATTGGTACAAACGACATTGCAACATCGGGCGGACTGAACTTCAGCGGTGAGCAGGTGCTTGCATATGTCAAGAGCATTGTCTCTCGCATCCATGCACGCTCACCACAGACAAAGATCTATCTTTACAGCATTCTCAAGAACAACACAAGCAACCGCGTGGAGGCTACATGGCTGCACACAAATGAGATTGTGAAGGAGTATGTTGAGACAATGAATGTGGATTGGCTCACATATATCGACCTCTATGACAAACTCGCAGGCGTTGCCCAGGGCGGTGTGTGGAGTTATGACAACCTGCACCTCACAGCAGCAGCTTACCAGGTATGGTGCGAGACCATCTGCCAATACTTGCAGGAAGGCGAGGATTACACTGTTTCAACAGTCTATCCAAGCAACACATCATCATTGCAGCAGAACGGTGGCCTTGGCAGCGCACATGGTATGCGTGCCACATACTTCAGCATGTTGCCAATAAGCAACGAGGATGTATTGGTGTTCGGTGACGAGTTCATCAAGAACGGCGAGTGGCAGGAACTGCTCGGCAACCGCAATGTAAAGAACCGCGGTACAGGCTGGGGCTATGGCGGCGACATCGCCACAACAAGCAAGATTGTTGATGCCACATACGCAAACACCGGCGTAGAGAAGAAGGATGCAAAGGCAATCTTCATCTACACCGGTACAGGCGACTGCAATGGTAGCACAGATATTGCTACTGTAAAGAACAGCTACAAGGCTCTTGTTGACAAGATTGCACAGAAGTCACCTACATCGAAGATTTATCTCATGGCTCTTGCACCTACAAACAACGCGACAACAAACACATCACGTATCGCGGCGTTGAACAGCTACATGCAGAGCCTTGCGACAGGCAACATCCGCTATGTCGATACATACACCCCACTACTCAACGGCAACGTTGCCAATACAAAGTATTTCTACCCAAGCAACTACCTTGGCGGTTTGGGATATGCAGTAATGGCAAATGCTATGACGGATGCCTTGAAGGCCGATTTCCCTGCAGACACATACGCAGCCACAAGCGAGGCTGACGCCGAGGTGCGCTACGCACAGGCGACACTGCGCAACACCCTTTCACAGGTAATTGCACGCGGCCTTATAATGGAGCGTGGCGAAGCTATGGGACAGTATGACCCAGAGAAGATGGCGGCTTTTGATGCCGAACTTGAGAATGCATACGCACTTCTTGAAAAGGAGAGCATCACCGAGGCCGAGGTTCAGGCGATGGCCGGCAGACTCAACGAGGTTCTCAAAGAGGCTCTTGCCATGCCAAAGGCAAGCACAGATACCGAAGAGCATTGGTATCAGTTTACATCGTTGCGCAGCAACAACCTCTACATCAGTGCCGAGGGCGAGGCTGCAGGCGTTGTGGGCAAGGACAATACTGCCGCATCGGCCGTATCTATGTGGAAGTTCGTTGACCGTGGCGACAATACATTCGACATTGTAAACCGCCAATATGGTTCATACCTTAACCCTGTTGCGAACTACAACACACAGATTACGACAACAAAGAGCAAGCCAGCAAAGGGATGGACTGTAAGCTATGCCGACACACCTGCATACTACATCATTTCATCGGGCGAGGTACAGTTGAACCAGACCGGCTCGGGACAGAGCTTCAAGCTTTACAACTGGAGCAACAGCGCCACATTGGGAAGTGACCGCGGCGATACAGGTTGCCAGCTCTCTATTTTTGAAGCAGGCGAAATCGCAGAATTGCCGGAGACCTCGGCAAAGACTTTGACACTGGGAATTGACCAGTTCGCCAATGGTGCATCCACATGGAGCAAGCATGTTTCAACAAGCGACGGTTGGTATGGTAAGTTTGTCACAGGCACAGACCCTGCGCTTACCGTAGAAGGTGTTGACAAAAATGTAAACAACATCGGTTGGTCACAAAAGCGTCCTTGGTTCCAGGAAGGTTATACCTACACATTCTCTTTGCCCGAGGGCTATCTCATCAATGCATATCAATTGACAACACTTGATGCAAATGGCTTTAATGGCACATTCACTTACACCACTGCCGAAGGAACAGCTACAAGTGCCGCCCAGACAAACACGCCACAGACAGTGAAGGCCGAAGGTTTGAGTACACGCACCATTACCATCAAGGTGGGCGACGGACAAACCAGCACCAATGGTATAATGATGACAAATCTGGTTATCCAGTATACCGAAAATGGTTCAGAGGGAGAGGTTGCGAATCTGGAGTTCACAATTGACAAGGCCAACGGTAACCTTTACCACAAGGACGGTGCAGCCAACCAGAATTGGAACTGTTGCTGGAAGAGCAACGCTACTCCACAGCTGCAGTTCGGTTGCGGAACAATCAACAACATGAACTGGAGCGGCAACAATGTACAGCTGATGACAGGTTCTGTCGGCAGCGCAAACTATTCAATCACTGCTCCAAGCGGATATGTAATCACTGAGTACAGCTTTACATTCGCCAATAACGGACATAACACCGGACTCGAACTGACAATGGACAATGGTGCATTATATACCACATCGGCAACAGCACAGACCATCAGCGCGAAGAACCAGAACGCAAATTCTGTATCGTTCCGTCTCGCCGGCAACAACGGCAACGGCGTTGTGCTCACAAACTTTACCGTAAAGATTAAGGAGGACAAGATTGAAGCACCGAAAATCAGTACCGAGGGCGATGAGCACTGGTATTATATCACAAGTGCCTCTACACAAGCCTACTGCGCAGGCAAGGTAATATACTTTGACAGCGACATGGAGAAGCTCCGTTTCGGCGACAAGATGTTCAGCGCAGACCGCATATGGAGTTTTTGGGAGAAGGACGGCAAGATTGCCATCAAGAACTACAGAGGCGAATATTTTGGCACAGCAGGCAGCGGCACCGGTAATTCAACAGCATTCGGTGTGGTAAATGAGCCTAACTACATTTATAATATCAACAGTGCCTATGAGTTCTTTGTAATCAAGGACAATGCGGTTGAGCTCCATGCACAGAACGACAACTCTGTGATTGTACGTTGGGGTGCTGCAGCAGGCAACGCATCGTTGTGGAAGTTCGACGAGGTTGACACAAGCAATGCATTGGCCGAATTCGCATCGTCAAGAGTTGTTCAGGGCAAAGTGAGCACAGGTATCGGCAACACCGACCAGCCAATTGTGCGCTCAACAATACGCATCGGCGGACTCGAGGGCAATGTGGAATTCCAGGGCGTGAAGGGTTCATTCAGCGGAACAGACAAGAACGACATAACAAACGTGAAGGCATACTTTGCGACCAACTCACGCGAGTTGTTTGTTGACCCGGACAAGAAGATGACCTGGCGCGAGGAGAACGGCGAACAGTTCGGCGAGACCGTTACACTTGCAGCCGACGGTACATTCACTATCACAGGCAGCAAGACTTTGACACCTGGCGACAACTACCTGTGGATTACATATGACATTGCAGAGACTGCAAAAGAGGGCAACACCGTTGATGCAGCCATCATTTCATATACAATCGACGGCGAGGTGGTTGCAGAAAACAACGGCAACCCTGCACACAGCGTTACAATTTTCCTTTCCGAGGGTGCAGTACTCATGCCTATGGACAAGGGTTCACTCTACTACCGCATCCCGGCAATCACAGTGACAAAAGACGGCAAACGCCTTGTAACACTTACCGATGACCGCAAGCACCACAACAGCGACCTCCCAAGCCACTGCTACCTTGTGGCACAGTACTCCGAGGATAACGGCCGCACATGGAGCGACCCTGTAACCGTTGCCGGAACAGCAGAGACCGGCGGCAACTATGGCCACGGCGATGCCTCTATCGTTACAAACCGCGAGAATGGCGAGATTGTGGGTATCATGACAAGTGCCGGAACATACGGACATGGTTTCTTTGCAGGAACAGCAGCTGAGCCTCCACGTTGGAAGACAATCACCAGCCGCGACGGTGGTTTGACATGGGAGACACCTGTTGACCACACCGATGACCTCTTTGGTGCAAACTGCTCTAACCCCGACACAAAGACATGGAAGAGCGGATTCTCAGGTTCGGGTGCAGCGCTCCAGAAGCGTGACGGAACACTTGTTTCAAGTTTCGTGAACCGTCAGGCCGACAACAGCCAGCATTTCTACTTCTTCATGAGCAAGGACGGCGGACAGAGCTGGTACGTAAGCGGTACAAGCGGTACAAGCGGTGCCGATGAGCCAAAGACACTCGAGCGCAACAATGGCGACCTCGCCATCAGCGTACGTGCAAGCGGATACAACTACTACAACTACACATCAAACGACGGCGAAACATGGCACTTGCCTTCACAGACCCGCTTCACAAGCGGTATCTCGGGCAACGCATGCGACGGCGAGTATATGGTATGGTGTTCAACTGTTGAGGACAACCCATGGGACATCGCGTTCCAGACATTGCCTAACAGCAGCAGCCGCCAGAATGTGAGCATCGCACTCTCAACCGACGAGGGCGCAACATTCGGCACACCAAAGACCATCTGCCCAATAGGCTCGGCCTACAGCGCAGCAGTAGTACTCCCCGACGGAACACTCGGTGTATACTATGAGGAGAACGGCGTGTTCGGTGGCTTTACAATGCGTTTCGTGCGCTTCTCACTCGACTGGGCAAGCAACGGCACATACAAATTCACCGATGACGCACCATTCTACCCAATCAAGTCAACCAACTCGACTGCAATTGAAGAGGTGAAAGGTGAGAACGGAAAAGTGGAAACTGTAATCTACGATTTGCAGGGACGCCGTGTCACCAACCCGACAAAGGGATTGTACATCATCAATGGCAAGAAGGTTTTCATAAAGTAAAGTCGTAAATAGCTTAGAGAATTACAATGGACATGCGCAGTGAGCGCATGTCCATTGATTATTTAAGTATCCTCATTTTATGGGTCAGTAGAAATTTACAAAGCGTAAATGATGATTTGCACTTTGGTGTATAACGCGGCTGATAACACAGTATAATATTTATTCTATAAAAAGTGCAGATGCAAGGCTTGAGAAGTTTTTGGAAATGGGAGTTTAGCCGGCCTAAATGACCTTTTACAAAAACAAGCGTAACGCAGCAGAAACCATAATATAACTATTAATTCATTAAAAAGTGGGAGCCATAAAAAAATTGCTTCTATAAAAAGTGCAGATACAAGGCTTGGTTATTTTTTTGGAACAGGAGTTTACTTTGACGTAAATGACTGTTACAAAACAACAAGCGTAACGCAGTAGATGCCTTTTTAGAGAAGCAATGAGGATTTTTCCTACTAATAATAGGACAACCCCCAGCATCGATTAGGAATAATCAATTGCAGGGGGTATTTTATGCCCATATCTTTGCATCAGAAACAAACGACAAAAGTTTCGGAGAAGAAAACAGGTTTAACATTAAAATTTAGAAGCTATGAAAAAGATGATGATTTTTGCAGTGATGATGAGCATGATGCTTATGCCTGCACAGATGATGGCAAAGAACGACAAGAATGCCAAACCGAAAGTTGAAAACAGAGTAGATAACAAGAAGGACAAGAAAGACGACAAGTTCGACAACAAGAAAGACGACAAGAAGAACGACAAGTTCGACAACAAGAAGGATGACAAGAAGAACGACAAGTTCGATAACAAGAAAGATGACAAGAAGAACGACAAGTTCGATAACAAGAAAGACGACAAGAATTTCAAGAACAACAAGAAAAATGATTTCAAAAAAAAGCCAAACAAGCCACAGCCTCCTATTGTAAAGAAACCCAAGCCCCGTCCCTATCCCCAGGCAAAAGTTCAGGTGAATGTTATAAATGAAGTAAATCCGGTAAATGCAGTAGCATCAGTAATAAGCCTCGCAGCCCTTGTAGCATTGATAGCAAACTAAAAGAGTGAAGATTTAAACTGAAAAACTAAACGATTAAAAAACTTACGACTATGAAAAAGATGATGATTATTGCAGTGATGATGAGCGCGATGCTCATGCCTGCACAGATGATGGCTAAGAACGACAAGAATGTCAAGGTAAAAATTGAATATAAGGTAGATAACAGGAAAGAGAAGAAAGACTTCAAGTTCGATGAAAAGAAGAATAAAAGAAAGGACAAGAAGTTCGACAAGGCAAAATTCAAGAAGCGCAACAACAAGAAGTTCAAAAACAAGAAGAGGTTTGACAAGTTTGACAAGAAATTTTACAAGTTCAACAAGAAAAGAAAGTAGGAACCTGGCAAACTGTAAAGTGAACAATTGAACAAGAAAAACTGAACTATTTTAAAATTACAACTATGAAAAAGATGATGATTATTGCAGTGATGGTGAGCGCAATGCTCATGCCTGCACAGATGATGGCAAAGAGCAACAAGAACAATAAGGCAAGAGTTGAGAACAGAGTAGATAACAGAGTAAATAATAGAAAGGACTTCAAGTTTGAGGCGAAGAACGATAGAAGGGGTAAGAAGTTCGTTAAAGCAAAGCCGAACAAACCGAACAACAAGAAGTTCATGAAGAAGAAGCCGATGAGGAAACCGGCACCGTTAATAGTAAATAGACCGCCGGCACCAAGACGACGCCCATTGCCACCCCCACCTCCACGTCGCATTTATGTAAACAACTATTATGACAACGATGTAGTGGAAGCGGCAGCAACAATAGTTGGAATTGCAGCATTGGCTTCATTGATTGCCGACTAAGTAGAAAGCCTTATAGAATAATAATAATGAAATTGTGAAAAAATAGCACGGCTTTTCATACTGACAACTAATTAAAAACGACAGAGGAGAACGACAACTTAGAAACGTTCTCCTCTGTTTTTGCGTGCTTACGCAAAAAGATAATACAATACAATTCAAAAATATGGTTTATCCAACTCAAAGAATCTGGACAATGCAAAATTAACGACTATGTAAAGTGTGCACAATAGCAAAAGATTGCGAATATAGTGTAAAAAGGTAGCAAGATATATCCATTTTACACCGGCTTTTGGATACCGAGATGGTGTAGCCATAAACTTCAGACAGCTTTTTAGTTATATATAACTATAATTTATCTTTATTTAAACATAATGACTATTGCCAATGTAGCGAAAGTGGGTTAATTTTGCAAGCAAAATTAGCGACAGGGCAACAGGGAATGTACTGTTTGCAGCAGGCTATACTAATAAAAGAGCAATGAAATTATCGGAGTTGAAGAATGGCGAGACTGCGGTCATTGTACGCTTGTCGGGACATGGAGGTTTCCGCAAGCGTATAATGGAGATGGGATTTGTCAGGGGCAAGAAGGTTACTTCTGTGCTTGACTCGCCCATGCACGACCCTGTGAAATATAATGTAATGGGATATGAGGTGCTGCTGCGCCGCAACGAGGCTGCCATGATTGAGGTGTTGCCCGAGGAGGAGGCAAAGCGCGAACTGGCACCGGCTCCCAACTTCAGCTGCATGGCAATGTGCGAGAGTTGCAGCAATTGCAGCGGTTGCTCGCCACAAAGGCCGGCATCACATGGCAAGAATGTGATAAATGTTGCATTGGTGGGTAACCCGAACAGCGGAAAGACTTCGATCTTCAATGCCTTGTCGAACAGCAACGAGCATGTGGGCAATTACAGCGGCGTTACCGTTGATGCCAAGACCGGCAGTTTCGACTACAAGGGTTACCGCATCAACCTCACCGACCTGCCCGGAACCTACTCCATTGCGGCATATTCGCCCGAGGAGATCTATGTGCGCCGTCACCTCTTTGAGCAGATGCCCGACATTATCATAAATTCAGTGGTGGCATCGAACCTTGAGAGGAATCTGTACCTTACAACGGAACTCATTGACATGAACCTGCGCACGGTTGTTGCGCTGAACATGTATGACGAGTTGCTTGCCAGTGGCGCGAAGGTCGATTACAAGCACCTTGGCGGCATGCTTGGTATTCCAATGATACCTACTGTTGCACGCAACAACAAGGGACTGGACAAACTGCTGGACACGGTGATTGAGCTTTTCGAAGGTGAGAACAGGACAACACGACACATCCACATTAACTACGGAAAAATTATAGAGGAGCAGATTGCACCAATATCGGCCGAGATGCACAAGGCCGAGGACTTGCCGCAGCAGTTCCCGGTGCGATACTGGGCGTTGAAGTTGCTGGAGAATGACAAGGAGGCTGTGAAACAGCTAGACAACTGCCTGGAGGTGGAGAAATGGAAGTCCATGGCAAGGAATGGTGCCAAGAAGATTGAGGCACAAATGGGTGCAGACGTCGTAATGACTCCACAACGACATATTTCGATTGGACAAGGTGTTGATGTTGAGACAGCTATAAGCGGTGCAAAATATGGTTTCATACATGGTGCTTTGCAAGAGACATTCACACCGGGAAACAATGATGCACAACAAAAGACACGACGCATAGACCGTCTTGTTGCAAACCGTTGGTTCGGTTTCCCAATGTTCCTGTTTGTAATGTGGGTAATGTTCAGTTCGGTATTCATGCTGGGTGCCTATCCACAGGAGTGGATTGAGAGCCTCTTCGGGTGGATTGGTGAGAATGTTGCTGCAATGATGCCACAGGGTGCCGTACAGGATCTTGTTGTGAACGGAATAATAAGCGGTATTGGCAGCGTGGCAGTGTTCATTCCGCAGATTCTCATACTATATCTTTTCATTTCACTGATGGAGGATTCGGGATATATGGCACGAGCTGCATTCATTATGGACAAACTGATGCACAAGATGGGACTGCACGGCAAGTCGTTTATCCCCATGGTCATGGGATTCGGTTGCAATGTACCAGCCATTATGGCGACACGCACCATTGAGAGCCGCAGCAGCCGCATCATAACGGTGCTGATTACACCTTTCATGTCATGCAGTGCACGCCTGCCGGTGCTGGTGTTGTTCACGGGTGCATTCTTCCCCAAGCATGCAGGGCTTGTGCTCATGTTGCTTTATCTGCTTGGCATTGTGGCTGCAATAATTACCGCACGCCTGCTGCGCCTTGCGAAATTCCACAAGGACGAAACACCTTTTGTAATGGAGTTGCCCCCCTATCGCTGGCCAACATTGCAGGCAACACTCAGACACATGTGGGAGAAGTGCGCGCAGTACATAAAGAAAATCGGTACTGTGATTCTGCTATCTACAGTTGTCATCTGGTTCTTAAGTTACTATCCAAGACCGGAAGAAACTGAAAGGTTAAAGGTGAAAGGTGAAAGCGAGAATGTAACAACAAGTGAGCCAACCGTCGATACAAGTGAAGACTTTGAGCAGATTGCGGAGGAGGAGACCATAAGTGGCATCAACGAGAACTCTTTCATTGCCATGCTGGGACATGCTGTCGAGCCGGTGCTTGCACCAATCGGGCAGAACTGGCGTTCGAGCGTTGCCATAATTACAAGTATCCCGGCAAAGGAGCTTGTAGTGAGCACATTGGGCGTACTGTACAGTAGCGACTCGGAAGAGAGCATAAAGGGAGACCTGAAGAATTCGGGAGATTTTACCCCGCGTTCTGCCGCCGCGTTCCTTGTATTCATTCTGCTGTTCTTCCCTTGCATTGCCACAGTTACGGCAATTGCACATGAGACCGGAAGCAAGAAATGGGCTATATTCTCAATACTTTACAACACTGCTGTCGCATGGATTGCCGCATTCATTGTGTACACCATTGGCGGACTATTATAAAAACATATAACTACTGACAAGAATGAACCAGAACACTACAATATACAGCCGCAGAATGAAGATGGCCGACCTGCTGGCAAGTGACAATGCCTTGCTGTCAATTCTGCAAAGACTGGAGATAAGGCTCGGTTTCGGCGAGGCTACCGTCGATGAGGTATGCTCGCGCTACGGCATCTCGACCGACCTGTTCCTCATCATCTGCAACATCTACTCGTTCCGCGACTATTGCCCACAGGTAGACAGCCTCACATGCAAGGATATAAAGAGCATAACCACATACCTGAGCGCATCGCACCGCTACTACACCGGTATCTGCTTCCCGTCGCTGCACAACAACATCCACAGGATGGTAAAGGAGCTGGATGATGTGAGCCGCCGACTGATTGACAAATTCTACGACGATTATGACAACGAGGTAAGCAACCACTTCAAATATGAGGAGGAGGTTGTGTTCCCGTACATTGAGCAGTTGCTGAGCAACTGCAACTGTGGTGGACATGAGTATAACATTGCCTACTTTGAACATAACCACAGCAACATTAACGAGAAGCTCAACGACCTGAGCAACATCATAACAAAGTACATCAGCGAGGAGTACTCGTCGCAGTTGCGTTACGAGATCCTCAACGAGATTCACAACATTGGCAATGACCTTGCCAAACATTCAAGAATTGAGGACAAACTGCTTGTTCCACTTGTAGAGAAATTCGAGGCACGCCATGGTAAAGGAGAGTAAATACAACATCGTGCTCATTGAGCCCTCGGAAATTGTGGCTACGGGTATTGCTGCCATAATAAACGGCAACCCGCAGTTCAGCGTGGTGCAGACATTGAGCTCGCCGGCATACTATAACACGGGAAACGGCAATGTAGATGCGGTAATCATAAACCCCACCGTCGTTGACTACAATGACAGGCTCGACATACGCTCGAGCATTGGGCTTGGCACAACTGCCATTGTAGCGCTTGCACACAGCAACCACGAGGAGAGCGTGCTGCGCCAGTATGACGAGTGCATTGGCATATATGACAACGCACAGCGCATTTTCCAGAAGCTGAAGAATGCCATTGAGGAGAATGCCAAGGCTCCAAAGAACGACCTCAACGAGCTGTCGTCGCGCGAGCGCGACATACTCACTGCCGTTGCAAAGGGAAAGACAAATAAGGAGATTGCCGACGAGTTCAACATCTCAATCTATACTGTTATCTCGCACCGCCGCAACATATCGCAGAAACTGGGTATCAACTCCATTCCCGGTCTCACAGTCTATGCGATAATGAACAAGCTGGTGGATATGTCCGATTTCAACTAAACTGTCATGGCAGAGGAATTACACATAGCACAAGGTGGCAAGGAGGAGAAATATGCCCTGCTCTACAAGCAGGTTACAGCCATTGCCGGGAGCGAGAGCGACACCATTGCCAACATGGCGAATGTTGCGGCAATGATTCATCACACATTCGGGTTCTGGTGGACAGGATTCTACCGTGTTGTGGGCGAGGAGCTTGTCCTTGGCCCGTTCCAAGGACCGCTGGCTTGCAGCCGCATTGCATACGGACGCGGTGTGTGCGGCACGGCATGGAAAGAGGAGTGCACACAGGTGGTGCCCGATGTAGAACTGTTCCCGGGGCACATTGCCTGCAGCAGCGCATCGAAAAGCGAAATTGTAGTGCCGCTGTTCAAGGATGGTAAAGTTACAGCCGTGCTGGACATCGACAGCGAACACCTTGCCACATTCGATGACACCGATAGGCTTTGGCTGGAGAGGATAATGGAACTATTATAAAAGAGCGGATGTATTCCCACTGGATTACATCCGTTTTTTTAGTGTTCGATAACTTAATATATGCACCGTCACCCCTATTGCGATTGCAATAAACATTACACACATCCACCACCCTTTGGCGACAAAGAAGGCACAATAGAGCAATGTTGCCCACACCATGGATACCGAGACCACCTTCACGCGCAATGGCAAGGCCTTATGTTCCCTGAAGTTCTTTATGTATGGTCCCAGATGCCTGTGGTTCATGAGCCAGTCGTACAGCCTGTGCGAACCGCGCACATACATTGCCGCCGACAAAAGAAGGAACGGCGTGGTGGGCAACACGGGCAGGAAGATGCCCAATATTCCCAATGCAAGCGACAGACTGCCCAAAACTGTATACAGGATTTTCATTCGGTATTTTTTTTGAGGTGCAAAGGTAAGAAAAATTCCGCACACTTTGCTTCAATGCTTCTCTTTATCGAACTGCTGCAGCACGGCAACATAGATGAAGGGGAGCAGATAGAGCACGGTTTCCAATGCATGCCAATGGATGCCGCACAGAGGCTGCACACCTACATATTGCAGGCAAGGAACTATGCCCGATGCCGGGATGAGCGCCATCATCGCAGGCACAAAAAACTTGAAGGAGCCGGCAACCGAGGTAAAGACATCCATTATAGAACGGTAGTTGCCATATATGAATCCATAAATGAGGGAGGTGAACAGCGCTCCAATGAAAACGAGCATCATGGCACCCTGCACTATTGGGGAGAGTGCAGGCTCATCGGTGACACCGCCAAGAAGTTCCCATGGTGATGTCGAGGACATATACAGCAGCACAATGTAGCATACAAGAGTGGCAAAAGCAAATGAGAAGGCGCGCACCTCGGCACCGGACAGACGGCGAAGACGCACCATGCGGCAAAGCACTCTTGTTATGCCCGAGCCACGAAGCAGGCCATATATTGCAACGGAAAGCATTACTATGCCCCAAGGGATGGCATTGATGGTGGGAAGCGCGTTGCGCACTGCCCAGCGAATGCCCTCGGCACTTATGAGTGACGATGAGCTATGGGTACTATCGGAGAACATCTGCGCCACATCGACGAAGAACGACCCTACCCACACCAACAGCAGAAGGAGCAGATAGAGAGGGATTGGATAGTAGTATGCCCGTTTCTTATTCATCAGCCTCGAGATTTTCTACATCAATTATGTGCAGTTCAATGGCGCGCACGACAAGGCGTGTGACATTTATACCACGCAGTTCACTGTCGGGGAATAGACGGGCGATGAGATCGGCCTGGCGTTTCTCGAGCGACTTGACGCCGAATGGCATTGTCTTTAGCGACGCTACCATCTCCTTTGTATAACCCAACGCCAAGTGGCGCAGGAAACACTCGTCGTAGCGGTCAATCTCGTAGTGGATGAGCGACTTCTGGCGCGCTGCATCGCGGCTCACATTCTCGCGGAAACGCTCAACGAGTTTTTCGAGCACTGGCTGGTTGAAGACATTGCGCTTGCCTGCCATCACATTGTATATCTCATATTTTGTAAGCAGTTCGCCTGTCTTCAGCGTTATGCCGTCGGCACCAGCATCGAGCACATCGACCCACAGTTTCTCGTTGAGTAGCTCGCCGGTGAAGACAAGCACCTTCATCTGCGGATGCTCCTTTTTCATTCTCGCACAAATCTCCACGCCCACGGTTGTTGAGCCACCAAGACCAAGGTCAAGGAGCAACAGGTCGGGCACAGCACGCTTCAACACCTCGTCGAGTTCATTCTCGTTAGATGCGACGCCTATTACATCGGCCTCGGGAAGTTCGGTGCGGAATATCTCCTCGGTACCTTTCAACTCGAGTCTTGCATCCTCTACTATTACTACACTGAATTTTTCTATCATAATAACTGTTACTTTGGCAATGTAAACAAAATGACTGTCCCCTCGACATCGGAACGCGCCTCCATGCGTGAGCCGTGGCGGCCGGTGTAATCCTCGTGCATGCGCACAATCTCCTTTGCTATGAGATATTCCATGCCAAGAAGCTCGTTACGCTGGCCAATGTTGTAGCGTGAGGGGGTGAACAACTCGGCAACCTCGTCGCTCGACAGTGTGCGGCGATTGTCGATGAGTTCTATCTTTATGGTATCGGCCGCAGCGGTTGCCCTCAGCAGCAGAGTTCCCGGTTTTTCTACTTTGAATGCCGCATCAATGAGCGCCTCGAAGAGATAGGCGACAAGGCCGGCATCAACATTGGCACTGGCATCGGTGGGCTCATAGATGAGCGAGACATCCAGGCCACGCCTTGTAGCCATGCGGCCGGCATAGCGTCTTGCATCGTCGAACAACTGGGCAACACTTGTGCGTGATGGGGTAAAGCACATTGTGTCCAACTCGCGCTTGGCGCAGTTGGCAAGGATACCGAATACCGAGTTATAATAGTCCATGAGCTCTCTCATTGCCGCCACATCCTCGCCACGGCCGGAACTGTTCTGCTGCGCTTTCATGGAAAGATCGCGCACACGGCTTGGGTAATAGACGGTCTCGTGCTTGATGACAGATAGACAGTTGTCCATGACCATATTCTGCACATGCAGGCGGTTCTCCTCGAGCCTTATGCGCTCGGTCTCCTCCTCAAGTTCCTCGAGTGTCATGTAGCTGTTTGCCACACGCACCGTGCGGTGGTATGCTATTGAAGCGACAAAACGCGCCACGAGTTCAACGCTCAAGGCCTCGTTCTCGCTCAGTGGACGCTCGGTCATTACCTCGAGCGCACCTACAAGCACCTCGTTGCCCGACACGGTTGCATAGAGCGGCATTACACGCAGCATGAAATCGGATGAGATGTAGGGCTGTCCATCATCAATGACACCATGCAGATAGACATCGGCTCTGCCACCTGCAAATGGAACCGGAGCTGCTGCGGCCACACGCTCTCCCTGCTGGCCATCGTTGAGCAGCAGTGCCACGCGCTTTATGCGCATACGCTCGCCAAGGCTGGCGTATATCTCGTTGGCAACACCCTGCAGCATCTGCCGTGAATCGTTTGCCGTCGAAGCGGTCACAAGTTCAAGAAGCTTCAGGTTTGTATTCTGCACCAGGTGCTCGTTTGCCTTGCCAATGACCGAGTGGCGCAAATAGGAGACAAGCAGATATACGAGCAACACTATCAGCACGAAGCACAATATGGCAATGAGTGCCTTGCGTATGCCCAGCATCTCGCGCGTGCGTTCATACTGCTCTACAATACCCTTGTCCTCATCGACAAGCCTGTATAGTGTAGAATATATGTAATTGTTGTACCTGTATGGTTGCCACCTCTGCAGGGCGAGCGATGCCACGGCTAGTTCATTGCGGATGTCAAGGATATTGTAGAATATATCCTCGGTCATTTCATCGGCAAAAAGTCCCTCACGCCACCATTTCAGTTCGGCATAGGTGTCGCCAGAAACGAGAAGTGTATCGCTACCGCCGATGGTGTATTTGTAGTAGCTGTTGAGCAGGTCAATGGCATTGCGTGCCTGCACAAAGGCCTCGTCGTGGTTACCATGGACATTGCTGCTGTAGACCGAATCGGCATAGTACCTTACATCATCGAAAAGCCCGTCGTTTGCTGTTGCTCCAAAGGGCAGCAGCATGAGCATCAATGTGATGCAGCGCATGATTCCCTTGGGCAGACGGAAAGAGAAGCGGCTTCCCTTGCCCTTTTCGCTCTTGATATCCATTGAGCAGACAGAGAAGATTGCATCGGCCTTCCTGTACTTGTCGATTATTCCCTTGCAGTTCATGAGTCCGAAACCACCACCCTTACTCTTTGCTGGCAGGTTGCTGTTGTCGCTGCCTATTGTTGCGGCGTCATAGACCTTCTCGTTCAGTATGCGGTCAATGTCGGCCTGAGAGATTCCCACACCGCTGTCGGTGACTGCCACCTCTACATAGCCATCGCCATTGATGCACTCGAGAGCGACACTGCCGCCCTGTGGCGTGAACTTGGCTGCATTATCGACAAGTGTGTTTATCATGAAGAGGGTGAGTGCCTTGTCGGCCTTCACCACCGGAGTGCCATCGCCAACTGTCAATGTTATGCCACGCGACTCGAGCAATGTGCGGCTCTTTTCAATGATTGCAAAGAGATTGGCAAGCGAGAAACTCTCGACCTGCAGGTGCATCTCGCCCTGACGCATCTTTATCCAGCGTTCAAGGATTATGTTAAGGTCATCGAGTTTCTCTGTGAGTTCGGTGACATATCCGAGTTTGCGTTCTGCATCAACAGAATCCACGGCCGGCAGGGCACGCAGTTCGTTGATTATGCGGTCGATATATGGACGCATTGACATTGCAACCGATACCGAGACACGTTTCATGAGATTCTCGCGCTTGTGCTCGGCAAGATAGACGACACTTGCCTGGCGCATCTCCTCAAGGCGCTCCTGCTCGTCGCTGATGTCGGCAAGGCGCATCCCCTCGGCCACCGCCACGGAGACATAGGGAACAAGCATCTCGAGCAGAACATGTTCCTGAGGTGTCAATGGCGCCGATGTCTTTACATAAAGCGTGTCGGCCCCACCACCAATGTATTTCATTGCAAAACTGTAACAGTTTTCAGTATCATCATCCATTGGGGTGAATGCAAACTGTACGTTGCCCAGGAAACCGATCATGCCGCTGTTGAGCAGGCCGATGATGTGCTCCTGCAACTCCTCTTTGCTGGCAACATCCTGCGGGAGCGAAGAGAATAGCTGGCGGCAGACATCGGGCAAGCAGCGCAGCTTGCTTGAGTATGATCTCTTGTGCCTGTGCTTGCGGCGGTTATAGATTATTGTAATGGTCAACAAGAGCAGAATGGCAATTATCACCAATGTCAGCCAGTTGTCAAGACGCGAAATATCGGCCTTGGCACTAGATGCGTTGCTCTCCATCTGCTTGTTGATGCGCGTGGTGCGCAACAGCATAAGATAGCTCTCCCTGTTGATATCAGATGCATACTTGTCGCCCATGCCTGCAAATGCACAACTTGCCTCACGGCGCACGCTGAGCAGACACTCAGGAATGTTGTACATACCATTGTCCGATACCATATATGGTTCTATCTCCATTTCGTACTGCCCGAGCACATTGGATGCGAAGTCAACCGAATCGGGGTAATATGTGGTATAATAACCGTTTATCTCGTTCAAGGCATCGGCAAGAAGCGCGAGTGCGCCCTCGTAGTCACCACTCTGTATGCGGCACGAAGCGGCAACTGCCATTGCCTCAATCATCATATATTTATCGCCATAGTGTCTGAACCCCTCGGCGGCATCGGCAGCAAGTATATATGGCAATGATGCAAGCGTATCACCTGGCTGCTGCATGCTTGAGATGTTTTCGGGGAGAGTGGTAAGCAGATTGTTGTTGTCGCGCAGTGTTATGGCAAGCAACAGTTTGTGGTTGGCTGCAAGCCAGGTGTAGCCCTTGTCCTGAGAAACCTTGAGGCCGCTGCCAGAAAGCAGACGCAAGCGTTCTGCTGCATCGGAGTTGCTGTTGGCAAGCATCATTCCGGCATATACCTTGAGTGCAAGGTCATCCTCGTTATTCATGCCATCGCGCAGAATCTCCATCGCATCCTTCATGTCGTCAAGCATTGACAAATTGGAAAAATAGCACATTGAGACAATGCCGAATTCTATTCTTGCACGCTCAAAGCGCGCCTTGTCGCTCAATGTCAGATATTCGGCATCCTCGCTTATGCGCTTTATTCTCTCGACCGCCCTGGCGCGATAGTCAAAGAAATCCCTGTTCGCCGAAACCCTGTAACAGACTATCATGAGACCGACATCGGCTACAAGTTTCTCGATCTCGCATTCCGACTCGTCGATTACACTATTATACAGCGTAGTTGCTTTAGCGTAGTCCATTTTCATCAGTGCCGAATAGGCCATGGCATTGCGGGCAACCATCTGCTGTTCCTTCATACCGGCCGAAAGGCTGTCAAGCGCTGTCACGAGCGAATCGGCAAGAGTAACGCTCTTGTAGCGCGCATCATACACGCGCACGCTCAATGAGTCGGTTGTTGTAACCGGTTCGCCGCCATGCCTGTGCTCCGAACAGGAGAAGAGCACAAATACCGACAGCAGCATGCTTATGAAAAACTGACGCTTCATTTCTTATATTGTGAAATACAAATTTAGTGATTTATATTTAAAAACCACCATGCAGGACAACAAATAACGCTGTGGGCGCGCCCACAGCGTTAAAACTTTTATCATTTATGGAATAGCCACTCTACAAACAGCTATTTGCAACTCTTTCGCTTACCATAAAGGCGTCTTATCCAGAAATAGTAGCCTGTGATTGGCAATGTCGCGCCAAGCAATGCTGCAAAGAAAGCAAGTATGCGACCAACCCAACCGCCCCATGCGCCGATGTGGAGCGAATAGATCCAACCGCTCACCTTGCTCTGCGCCGGACTATCATCGTACGGTTGCACCGATGTTATCTCACCACTCTCTTCATCAAAGAAATATTTATCTGCTGCACGCACATTGCCACAACCACCATGCGACACAGAGATTGCGCCGGCAGACACGGTAATTGACTTATACTGTGACACACGGTTCTTCACATCCTCAAAGGCAACTTGCCAAGCAGTGTAATCAGTAGAACGGGACAGGTTTGCAACCTGTGTCGCGCTGCTGTCATCAACATCTGTGGCAGCAGTAACAGCATCAACATCAATAGCGGCTGTAACAGCATCGACATCAGTAGCGGCTGTAACAGCATCGACATCAGTAGCAGCAGAAATGCCATCTATGTTGTTTATTGAATGTACGATTTCCGAATCAACATACTTTGTATCGGCAACTGTTGTTGCACCGCTCACAGCATCGGCATTCCATTGCGCAGCACTGCCCTGCTCTATCACCACAGTCGCAGCCTCATTACTTGCACTTTCACTGCTGTAAACACATACAGGCAGGGTGCATACGCGGCAATTTCCCGGACACTCCTGTTGCACCGGTTCAACGGTTGCATTCTCTTTTCCCCCTGAAACAACGGCTGTTTTCTTGCCACTGTTTGCGCCAAGCATGTCATACACGCCGTTCCTGTACCACTCGAACGACCATGTAAGGCCGGTCAATGCCATTACGAGCAGCAGAAGCATGGCATAGAATCCACCGGCTACATGCAAATCGTGCCAAAAGCGGTTCTTGCCTTTCTTCACCACTATCTGCAAGCGGTTCTTGAGCATCTTGCGGTTGCGCGGCCACCATATTACAAGGCCGGTTATCAATATCACCACAAAGGCAAGAGTACTTGTACCAACAATCATTTTGCCCCAAAAGACCTTGCCGTCACCGGGTTTGCTATCCATGAGCCAACGGTGCAGACGGAATACTGTCCGGAAGAACGGCAGGCGTTCATCATTACCTATTATCTCACCCGTATATTGGTTGACATATACCGCTGCCCTTGGGGGGCTGGAAAGGTTCACCTTGTAGGCCTCGTCGCGCGAATCGGGGATGACGAACCCTGTGACATCGACATCGGCAGGGAGCACGGAATCGACTCTCTCGGCAAGCTCATCCAAAGACAACGGCTCGCCGGCAGGGGCGACGCTTGTAACATCATCGCGGCATAGTGCAGTAACCTCGTCCTCGAACATCAGCAGTGCACCCGTGAAACAGGTAATGGTTATCACTATTCCGAAGGGAACCGACACCCACAAATGGAACTTTTGGAAGAAATTTCTCATAGGACTCATTATTTGTCTGCAAGCAAAGGTATAATTTTGAGTTTAAATAGCAATGCCATATATTTGCAAAAACAGTTAACAACATGAAAGCAATAAGATTACTTGCGGTTTTGTTCACTACAATAACATTCATCTATTCATGCGGCAACAGCGGCAACACAAGTGACGAGGTGGCTCAAAAGGTGAGGAGTCTCAAAAAGGATTATTTTGAGGTAGCATCCTGCGACCTTGAAAAAAGCACCTACAAAGGCAAAGTCAAGAGCGTAAAAGAGATCAAGTACAACGCCTACAGCAAATTCGGCGATGCAGAAATTGACACTATCATCACACAAGAGCACATTGAATACAATAGTGACGGTTATATCACTTACATATATAACAAGAACAACAAAGAGCACTACGCACACAAGGGCATCCCCTTCGAATACACCTACACATACGAAAAGAGTGACGAAAAATCCGTAATCATCTGTTTCAAAGGCGACACTCTTCATGAAAAGAGCATAAAGAGCCTGAACCGAAATAATTTTCCCACACAAGTTGACATATACAACAGCAAGGGCGAACTGGACAAACGCACTAAATATAAATATGACAAGCGTGGCAGGCTTTTGGAGAAAATCACATACAACAGCGAAGGAAAGAGTATAAAAAAGTTATATAATATAACATACGACGTTCATGGTTTTCCAAGCCAATACACAGACTGTGATATAAGCTACAACGAGAATGGAAAAACAGAAAACACATCCATCACAAACTTGAAATATGACATTAACGGAAACTTGTTGTTTTTATCTGTGACTTACGACGCAATAAATACACAAATAACGAGGACATACAAGAACAACAAACTATCTACATCGACATTTGTATATCACTATACATCCTTAGATTATTCAACCAAGACCGAGACCAGATATTACGAAAACTACAATGAAGGAGTCACGTATGAGCATGAAGGAGATATCTTAAGCAGACATCGCACTGAATATGAGTACGACGCCAAAGGAAATATCGTTAAAAGTACCGTATTTAATAACGATGAACCGGCAAGTGTCACCATCACGGAATTCGAGTATTACGAATAAAACATTTAATGGCGGTCTTTGCCGCCATTAAATACTAATAATAGAAGTGAGCAAAAGATTGCTCACTTCTATTATTAGTTAACAAACACACAATCGAAATACTCGTCAAAGATAGCCTTTGCCTCATCGAGCTGTTGCGGAGTATTCTCTTTCACGCCCTTGAGCTTGTACTCCATTCCAAGAGGCTCGTACTTGTGAGCACCCAATGTGTGGTAAGGCAAAACCTCAACACGCTTTATCATGTCATAACCCTTGAAATGCTCGCCAAGAGTGCGTATATCCTCCTCGAATGCACTGTAGCCTTGAACAAGAACATAGCGCAACCAGAATGGGTGACCATTCTCCTGCAACCACTTGGCAGTCTTCAATGTCTGCTCGTTGCTGCGCTCAGTGAGTGTCTTGTGGCGCTCAGGATTGACCTGTTTGATGTCGAGCATTACAAGGTCGGCCAATGTAAAGAGTTCCTCTACATCGCTGTTCCAGATACTTCCGTTGGTGTCGATACACACATGTATGCCCTGCTCCTGCAGACGCTTCACCAGCGGAACAAGCGCCTTGGCCTGGAAAGTAGGCTCGCCACCGCTGAAAGTAACGCCACCACGCTTGCCAAAGAAAGGCTTCTCATTCATGGCCATGCGCACAATATCCTCAATGTCGGTCAGCTTGCTCTCGCCCTTGGGGTCTATCGTATCGGGGTTGGCACAATAGAGGCAACGGAAATTGCATCCCTGTAGAAAAACCACAAGACGCAAGCCCGGGCCGTCGAATGTGCCCAATGACTCATAAGAATGTACTCTGATATCCATAACTGTCCATTTGAAAAAATAGGCCGGCCTTGCAGCCAGCCTATTTTCGATTTAATATTTATCGCTTGATCAATTGCTGATTACATGCGCTCGTGGAACGAACGAGAGATAACCTCCAACTGGTGTTCGCGGCTGAGACGGATGAAGTTCACAGCGTAACCCGATACACGGATTGTCAACTGTGGATACTTCTCTGGGTGCTCCATAGCATCCATCAACATCTCGCGGTTCAACACATTCACATTCAGGTGGTGAGCACCCTTTGTAAAGTAACCATCCATCAAAGTAACGAGGTTCTCAACGCGTGTAGCATCGTCAACACCAAGAGACTTTGGAATGATTGAGAATGTGTTACTGATACCGTCCTGTGAGTCGCGGTAACGCAACTTGGCAACTGAGCTCAAAGAAGCAACAGCACCGTTCTTGTCGCGTCCGTGCATTGGGTTGGCACCAGGAGCGAAAGCAACACCCTTGGCACGACCGTCAGGTGTAGCACCGGTCTTCTTACCGTACATCACGTTAGATGTAATTGTAAGCAATGACAATGTTGGCTTAGCGTTCTTGTAAACCGGGTGCTTCTTGAGCTCCTCGCTGAAGAAGTATACCAAGTCAACACCAAGGTGGTCAACACGGTCATCATCGTTACCGAAGCATGGGAAGTCGTTCTCGATGTCGAATGACTCTGTCAAGCCAAGCTCGTTGCGATGAACTGTCACCTTACCATACTTGATAGCAGAGAGTGAGTCGATTGCAATTGAAAGACCTGCAACACCATAAGCAAGGTTGATAGATGGGTCTGTATCGATGAGAGCCATCTGAGCCTTCTCATAGTAGTACTTGTCATGCATGTAGTGGATGATGTTCATTGAGTCGTTGTAAACACGTGCAATCTCAGTGAGCACCTTCTTGTAGTTGGCAAGAACCTCCTCGTAGTTGAGAACATCGCCCTCAAGAACAGGAATATCCTTTACTACAACTGTACCTGTGTTCTCGCAACGGCCACCGTTGATAGCAAGCAAGAGAGCCTTGGCAAGGTTACAACGTGCACCGAAGAACTGAATCTGCTTACCAACAGCCTGGTAAGATACGCAGCATGCGATACCGTAGTCGTCGCACTCGCGAACCTCACGCATCAAAGTATCGTTCTCGTACTGAACTGAAGATGTATCGATAGAAACCTTTGCACAGAACTCCTTGAAGCCCTCGGGAAGCTCATGGCTCCACAGAACTGTCATGTTTGGCTCTGGTGAGGGACCGAGGTTGTAAAGTGTCTGCAAGAAACGGAATGAAGTCTTTGTAACCTTTGTACGACCGTCGTTGAAGCGACCACCGATAGCCTCTGTTACCCATGTTGGATCACCGGCAAAGAGGTCATTGTAAGACTGCATACGCAAGTGACGAACCATACGCAACTTGATAACGAACTGGTCGATGAGCTCCTGAGCGAATGTCTCGTCGATGTTGCCATTGTCAAGATCGTACTGGATGTAAATGTCGAGGAATGAAGAAACGTTACCGAGTGACATCGCAGCACCGTCCTGCTCCTTAACTGCAGCAAGATATGCCATGTATGTCCACTGAACAGCCTCCTGAGCGCTTGTTGCAGGACGAGAGAGGTCGAGACCATAGTACTCTCCAAGCACCTTCATCTCCTTCAAAGCCTTGATCTGCTCAGCAACCTCCTCACGAAGACGGATTGTGTGCTCAGTCATAGGACTTACCAAGCCCTTCAAATCGGCCTGCTTAGCCTCGATAAGACGATCAAGACCATAGAGGGCAAGACGACGGTAGTCACCGATTATACGACCACGCGCATAGTTATCGGGAAGACCGGTAAGGAAGCCCAAAGAACGGTACATACGAATCTCCTCGTTGTATGCATCGAATACACCGTCATTGTGAGTCTTACGATAGTGATAGAAGATATCCTTTACTTTCTCGTCAACGGGAACACCGTTCTCGAGACAAGCTTTCTCAACAACCTTGATACCACCGAAAGGCTTGATAGCACGTTTCAGCAACTCGTCAGTCTGCAAACCGACAATAAGTTCATTCTCCTTGTCGATGTAACCGGCCTTGTGAGAAGTGATAGTAGAAACTGTCTTGTTATCCAAAGCACGAACACCGTTGTTTGCGCGCTCCTCAGCAAGAGCCTTGACACACTCGCCCCACACCTTCTTTGTTCTTTCTGTAGGACCAACCAAGAATGAAGCATCTCCCTCATAAGGAGTGATGTTCTCGTGTACAAAGCTACCAACATTGATTTCCTTGCTCCACAAGCCATCCTTAAAATTCAATTTCTTTTCCATAGTTTTTATATAGTCAATGGTTTAAAACTCACTCGTAAACGAAGAAAGGGACACTTTCTTCCATTTGCACCGCAAAGATAATAAAATTTGAATAGAGCACACAATATTTTGCAATATTATTGCGCTAAATTTTTAAATTATTTCATTTTTGGAATGATTTTATATTACAACATCCAAAAAGCGCACTTTTGCATGACAAAATTGTCCAAATGCAGGGTTCCACAACACTGCAGAACCCACAATACAGGCAGGGTACTACTTCTGTGCAAGCACCTTTTTATAGCATTCCATTGTCTGGTGCGCAAACTGCTCCATAGTGAAACGTGACGCCCACTCCACTCCATCGGCAACCATCTTTTCCCTGACATCCGGCTGCATACACTGCTTAACAGCCGCTGCAATAGCCTCCACATCAAACGGAGCCACATAGAGCGAACCAGGACCACCGGCCTCCTCAAGACAAGAACCCGTAGCAGCAATCACCGGCACGCGGGAATTGAGCGCCTCGAGCAGAGGAATGCCAAAACCTTCATATATCGACATGTACGCAAACACATCGGCACACTTGTAAATTACCGGCAAATCAAGATAGGGCACGCCATGCAACAGATGCACGCGATCCTGCAAGCCATTCTCGGCAACGAATTTATCTATAAGAGACGTGTATTTTGTACGGCGACCGACTGCCACAAGATGGATATCCTGGGGCAGATGAATGAGTGCCTTCACCACAGAGAGCAGGTTCTTGCGCTCCTCGATAGTACCGACAGAGACAATAAACTTTTCGGGCAAGTCATATTTCTGCTTCACCTCGGCAATCCTTTCGGGAGCAACAGGCTGGGCAAACAATGGGTCACAGCCCTGATATATCACCGAGACCTTATCGGGAGAGATACCATAATCCTTGACAATATCGCGCTTGGTACATTCGCTCACCGCAATCACATGGTCGGCGTTGCGACATGCGCGACGAAACTTAAAATCGTAGATCTTGCGGTCAATAACAGGATAACATTGAGGCAAACGACGAAAAATCACATCGTGCACCGTAACTACGCTCTTTACTCCCGGAGAAACTGAACGGATGTTCAAGGGCAACTCATTGCTGAGACCATGAAACACCTGCACGCCGTCGGCTGCAAGCGTTTTTGTAACACCCCACACGCGCCACAGAGATTTCAGCTTGCGCGCACTGCCCGTAAGCGGAAGACATCTCTTCATCCTGCCATTGGAACCGGCAAGAATCTCATCAAACTTCGCGTTGTTCACATCCTTGGGAATGTACACACTGTACTCCACATCAGGATAATACTTGACCAATGCCTCAAGAGCATACCTGCTATAATTTCCAAGCCCGGTAAAATTCTGCGCCGCGCGCTTTCCGTCAAAACCAATCTTCATCTTTTTCCTTATTAACAATAGCCGCAAAATGCACCTACATTAAAGACAAATATAGCGCATTTTATCATTTTGTAGCAACAGAATGAAGAAAAATATCATTTTTTGGAAAAATTTTTCCTCATTTGCTTGCGCGGTATATTTTTTTGATATACCTTTGCATCATCAAACGAAAAGAGACCACATTTTCGTTGAAAAACAACTCTTGGAGAGGTGGCAGAGTGGTCGATTGCACCGGTCTTGAAAACCGACGTACTGAAAGGTACCGGGGGTTCGAATCCCTCTCTCTCCGCAAGAAAAGGAAGCTGAAAGTGAAGTGAACCCCAAAGTTTGGACAAAAAACTTTGGGGTTTATTTTATGTTTAAGAAACACGATCATTCAGCATTGCTAAAATATATGCATATGCTAGAAGAAGGCTATTCTTTCAATTACATCCATGTCACTTATGGGA
>JAZOUB010000009.1:0-100362 GCA_045657945.1 Bacteroidaceae bacterium
TTAGCGAAGTTAGCATCGAGAGAGATACCAGCCTTAGCGTCGAAGATAGAGGTGTTAGCGCAGCCACGGAAGTCTGTAGAAACTACAGCGTCCTCTGTGTAGCCGAGGATACCCTTCAACTCGCCCTCAGCAGCCTCCTTCATTGCAGCGCAGATCTCAGCCATAGAAGCTTCCTTCTCCAATACTACAGTGAGGTCAACAACTGATACGTCAGATGTGGGAACGCGGAATGCCATACCGGTGAGCTTACCGTAGAGAACGGGGAGAACCTTACCTACAGCCTTAGCAGCACCTGTTGAAGAGGGGATGATGTTCTCGAGGATACCGCGACCACCGCGCCAGTCCTTACGTGAAGGACCGTCTACAGTCTTCTGAGTAGCTGTTGCAGCGTGTACAGTAGTCATCAAGCCCTTAACGATACCGAACTTGTCGTTCAATACCTTAGCAATAGGAGCCAAGCAGTTTGTTGTGCAAGATGCGTTAGAGATGATGTCCTGACCAGCGTATGTCTCGTGGTTTACACCGTATACGAACATGGGAGTAGCGTCCTTAGAGGGAGCTGACATGATAACCTTCTTTGCACCAGCAACGATGTGCTTGCGAGCCTTCTCATCCTCAAGGAAGAGACCTGTAGACTCAACTACTACCTCAGCACCTACCTCGTCCCACTTCAAGTTAGCAGGATCCATCTCAGCTGTCAAACGGATCTTGTTACCGTTAACTACCAAGTAGTTGCCCTCAACCTCGATTGTACCGTCGAACTGACCGTGTACTGAGTCGTAGCGCAACATGTATGCCAAGTAATCAGCATCGAGAAGGTCGTTGATACCTACAACCTGAATGTCGTTACCGAAGTTCTTCACTGCTGCGCGGAACACCATACGGCCGATACGACCGAAACCGTTAATACCAAGTTTAATCATTTTCTTAAAAATTTAATTAAAACGTTTATAATTAAAAAAAAGTCTCAATTCTCACTAATCAAGTGGACTGTTCATCCACAATTGCAATACTCGGCCGCACGGCACGACACCATCACCAATGCCGCAAGTAGAATATAAAATACAACTTTTGCACTCTTCATACTTTTATCAGCCAAATCTTTGCAAGTTTTCACTGCGCAAATATAGTGCAAATGAGCGAAATGTAAAGCTTGCTTTAGCATTTCACAGCGAATGCAGCCTATATTCGCAACATTTTACTTTGTCAATGGTAGTGCCAGCGAGTAAAACGCAAACTTGTTTGAACGTTTTGCAACGAGCGCCGCCTATCATCGCGCAGTATTTCTGCGCAAATTTAACAAAATGTTTTCACATATAAAACATCAAACGCAGTTAAAAAGCAAAAGTTTTAATAAAAATCCTATTTATATACCACATCATCCGTTTTTCAAGGCCTAATATAGACTTTGCATCCGTCAATGATGTAGAATCCGGGAGCCGTCACGCGCTCGACACGACGGCCATAGATGTCGTACACCACCCCGGCGGCACTGCGCTCCTCAATAACATCGTTCTCAATTCCTGTATAGTCAAGCTCGGTCTTTTCAATAACGAACCTCGCATTCTCGGCCGATGCATCATCCACAAAGCCCAGTTTCTGCGACAGCAGATCCTGTCGGCCCAGCACAAGCGATGTCTCATACACTGGTTTGAACAGGCATTCCCCACTCTCCAGCACTGTAATATACCATTCTGTCACACATCCCGGAGCATCCTTTTCAACACTCCACACACGGCCTTCTCCTGCTTGCATCACCTGATTCCAAGCCGGATTAGTACCAAGAACCCTGCCATCGCCCTGTTGCGGACAGATGTAGTAACGCCCGACATCACTTCCTCGCATGAAATACCATGCCTGACCAAGGCGGTTATCGTCAGAATCGGCAAAGGCCACAAGGTTCAACGAAGCACCATCGGCATCGTACATATTCGGCGTTGCCGCCACCTCATATTCAAGAGGCGAGTTGCCGGCAAGCGAAATGATGCGATAGAAGACTGGAGAGTTCAGTTCTGCGGTAAACTCCACGGGAAGAGGTGTTGCCAACGCACGGCGCAGGGTATCGGCCATCAGTTGCAGTTCGGCAGTGCAATTCTCAAGTTGCGTTGCACTCGAAGCATTCCCCAACACCCTCTCGGCCTTGGCAAGAAGAGTCCTTGCATCGTCGGCATAAAGCGGAAGCCATGTACCTTCGGGGTCTGTATTCTCAATCCTTGTCAGCCCTAACTCTGAGATACAGAAGTAATATTGTCCGTTATATTGCAGATGAGAGGATGTACAGCTATGCGATTCTACAAAGCAATCCGATTCTGTCACCGTGAAACGCAGATAGCGGTAATCCTTTCCACATGATATGGTATCGGAAACGAAGTTCTCCTTCACACCAGACGTTGTAATTTCGCCCACACGCAGCATCACATCCACAATGCATCCGTCAGTCTTGGCAATGGTACCGCCAAAGTTGCTGTTGTTGTCACCCTTGGGATCAATGCTGTTCCAGTCAATCTTGTAGCGCATACGATACAGACCCGGAACCGACGGTGCAACAAACGCAGGTGGATCAAGGACATTGCGTCCGTCGCCAGAGATGTAGTTGCCCATGCTATTGTATCCGCTATTCTCATTGGTCTCACTTCCATAGAAAGAGTATGCCACAAGGTCGCCACCGGGCTTGTAGCCATCTATGCTGGATTCGAATCCGTTCCTGTCGGCATCAATGTATATATATCCATGCATCCAGTCCCACTCCCCATCCTTAACAAACGATGCAGTCACCGTCTCACCGGGGAGGACATTGAACACGGCTGTCGCCGTCATGTCGCTGTAGAGTAGTTTGGGATTTGCCAGATCCACTGTCTGCACACCATATCCCGGGCTGTTGAGTTTTACAGATGTAATCTTGCGTCCTTGTTTAATGACAGTGGCAAAATTAGAGTTCAACGAGTAATCGGCATCGTGTCCAGCACCTGCGCCCTCACCGTCGCCTGTCAACTCCTGCCTGCCGAGCGTAAGTATTGTCTCGAACCCTACACCGTCGTTGCTGCCCGAAACCACCATGCCGGCAGGTATTGCATGAGGTGAGCCCGCGCGGAGCGAGTAGTTGAAACAGAAATCAGACATTGAATTGCCACTGCCCATATCTACCTGCAGGAAATGCGGCTCATTGACAACTGTACCGGCCCAACGGCTATGGAAATAAGTCTCTATTGAGCCATCCATCAACGCCGGCAATCCACCGCCATCCTTTGCCGCACCACCGGCATTATGCTCGGCATTCGATGATATATAATATGGTGCCGTCCTGTCGGTACATTGCATCTGCACCTTCCCGACAGCAGTATTACCCAGGAGAGTTGCATTCACCTCATTCATCACGGCAATCAATGCCAGGCGTGCACTCTTGAGTTGTGTATCGTTACCCATGTCATACACCTTTTTCAAAGCGAGATAGTGTGTATAGAGTTCGGCATACATGCTCACATACTCATTGTATGACGCATTGCCCATAGCCTGCGCATTACCTACAGAACGGCAAGCGGCAACAAGATCCTGCAATTCTATAAGACCTGCATATTTCCCGGCTATTCCACTGACCGACGCATTGCTGCCAAATGACGCACTTGTCGAAATCTCCTCAACAAGCCACTTCACACCCTGCAGCATCGTCTCCATATCCAACCTGGCATCATCGGCATCGCTGAGCACCGCAAGCCTTACATTCCAATGCGAGGCCTCGGCATCCTTGTCCCAGCCAACGACATTCTTTGAGGCATCAAGATGCAGATAATGCGACGCACCGCCAAGCGCGACACTCCTGTCGTCGCACATCTCAACACGGAACATACCGGCCGATGATGTCGAACCCTCACTTGCATATACCTGACGGCTTGCAGCATTGAGCACCCCGATGTAACAGTTGTTGCTGCGGTTCTTTATATAATATGAACCGTCATTGGCAGCCTTCTCAAACACCCAGCACGCCACGTCGCCATAAGGCACGGTCTTTGCGTCAACCTCGTTGTTACCGCCAAGATACATATAATAACCTTGATACATAATGTTGTCGAGCATATACACTGCCCCATTGTCAATGCCAATGAGAGCCTGGTCACCCAGCTGCTCAAGTGCGGCAATTTCGGCAGTCAGCTTGTCGATGTACTCCATGTACTCCGACGCGACTTTCTTGTCATGGACAGCGACGGCCTTGTCATACAGCAACTGAAGTCCCTGTGTATACTTCGGGTTGTAATACCCCACTCTCTTATACGATGTATCTACATACTTCCTTATCTCGTTCACCTTGTCAATCATAGACTTGAGCATCACCCTCTTGGCCTCGTCGCCGGTGGCTTCGCTCACATTCTTAGCAATGATTACAGACTGGTCGGCACCAATGATCTTTATCTTGCAGGCACCGCTCTTTATGGCATCCATTGTAGATGCATCCACCTGCAACTGGGCATCGTTATAGAAAGCATGCAATCCACCCGACCACTCAAGAATCACGCCCACTGCACCATTGCCACCGGCCACTTTAATAACATTGTCCGACTCCTGCACCCACACGAATTCACCGCTTGCAGGCTGCGGATTGAGGTAATCGGTATATTGTCCCATGCTGCCGGTGTTCAGTGCCGTACTTATCCATGTCTTGCTGTGCGAGGGATATTTTTTACTCTTGACATCGCCAATGCGGTCCTCAATGAAAAGGATGGAATAGTTCTTCCTGTAGCCATAACCGGCAACCTCGTTCTTGGCAGCGTTGATGTCGCTCTGTTGGCTCACCACATTATAGTCATAATAATCGGTTATTGCGGTCTTTGAAAAAGGAACGAAGAAGCCCCATGCCTCAAAGAACGGTGTCAAATCCTCCCCGGCGGCACGGCAGGCATATTTGTAGAACTTGAGTGACTCGCCCGATGTATATACATCGCCCGATGTAGCCTCACGAATAGCCATTGGGTCATTGCGCAGATACTCGAAAAGTTTGGGATAGAAGTTCCTGTTCCTGTCGGCGGCATGGTAGTAGAGCCACAACTGGTAGAACATTCTCATTCTTGAATCGGAATCACGGAAGTGCCATGCTGTACCTTTGCGATGAGCTGCATTGTTGTCGGCAATGGTACCGCCGCGCGTGTGGAAGTAATCCTGATAGAAAATTGCGACATTGGAGAAGAGGTTGTTGCTGACCTCGGTGGTACCAACCATGTTTATGGCATTCTGGTTAGAGTGTCCGAATTCGTGCGCACACACCCATATATAACTGGAGCGTTCCATATCATCGCCACGGAGCATACCCTCGCCGTGTGCAAACTGTATGCGGAACGGCATCTGTGTATATGCACCGATGGTGGGCAACGAGTGTACAAGTTGGCGGTTGTTGAAAGAGCGCGAGAAGTCCGATGTATATGTGTGCAGGCCAAGAGGGTCAGCAGCCATCTCTGCAGTCGATGAAACACCCATCACCATGTGCTGTGTAGCACCTATCAAGTCCCACATATCAAGTGCGCGGTCAATGGACGATGCGCTGTTGTTCCTGAACACAGTCTCCCAACTGGTGCGATAGACAAATTTTCCGCCAAGAACATCGTAATACTCAAGGCCGAGTTTAGAGGCATTGTTGCTGAGCTCGCTGTATCTTGCAGCATCATTCATGGAACGGTCATACATACCATTGATGTTTCCGCCCTCGATGTGAACCTCAATATCGGGGTAGTTTGTCAATGGATAACTGCTGCTCTGGCTGTTTACGGCATATATGAGATAGAGCATTGTCTTGTCGCCGTAGAAAGGCACGACATTCAGACCGGCACTAAGCTGAACAGGGTTACTTCCTGCAACAGTGGTAAGATAGTCCTTGCTGTTGTGGTTCAACCCGGCAAGGTAAAGAGCAGCCCCTTGGTTTATACTCCCCTTTACCATTATATATAACATATTCATGTCGCCGGCATAAATACCTGTAGGGTTGTTCATATTGGAGTATGCACCCACCTTCACCACCTTGCTTATCTCCTCGGCAACCGAATGCGGTTCAATTGTCTGCACTCTGAAACGCTTTGCAGTGGAGCTTGTCCATGAGACACTGCCGTTGTCCTTGTTTGTCTCGGCCCAATTACCGTTGCAAACCTTGAGAGCCATTTCCTTAAGCTCTGCCGGCAAGGCCTGATAGGCCGATGATGCAAGCAACGCACTCTGCGTTTTGTATGCACTGCGCAACTCGGTGCAGAGATTGTCGGTAAACAAGGTATTCAGGTAACCCTGGAACTCATCGTTGCGGTTTGCCATGTTCTCGAATTCGGCAAGTTTATTCCACTGCGCCTGGACATCGACACCCGACACCAACTCAATGCTCCACAGTGATGCATCGGCCGAGCCCATCCAGCTCACACAGCTTCCCTCGGCATTACTATGAAGCTTATCGTAGTAGTAATCTGTGTTTCCGGTCTTCTTGTTCTCAGCACCAAGTGTATAATATCCATCCCTGCTACACTCCCACAGGTCGGTCGTGAAATAGGTGCTCTCGCCATCGTGACTCCCGGTATAAGAGCCGGCATTCTTGACCGTACCCCACGGAGTTGACGAGTTGTTGTTACCCTGCAGATAGTGTCCGTTACCCAGGTTGCGCAACCTCACCTTGTAACCGATTGGGATGGCATTGTAATAGCGGTCCTCGACATACCATAACTGAGAATAATCGGTAGCATCGCGGTCGGTGCATCCAACCAACCTGGCATTGGCAGCTGCAACCTTGCCTGAACTCCTGTTCACAAGCCTCACAACTGTCCCCTTGGAAAACTGTGCATCGGCCGGCTGAACGAAGCAAAGCAGAGAAAACAAAACCGCAAGAAGAGTAAAATGTATTTTCATAGACATCATGTATTTAGTTGTAATAATAGTTTCCACGCGCACACAGACGCATAAAAAAAGAAACACATGCAAACTTAATATTTTTTCATATTTTATCACACCTTTTACACATTTTTTATCTATCTTTGCAAAGCAAACAAAACAACATTAGACTATGGGCTTTCTTCAGAATTTCAAAGCCTTCGCAATGAAGAGCAATGTAATCGGTGCCATCACCGGTGAAGAGAGACAGCGCACATAAACGAGAGTGAAACCATGCGGTTTTCACTCTCATTTTTTTAGTTTAGCAAACAAACATTAGCAACTTTGCTATTGTAAGAGAAAAGGAAATAATATATTTTTGTAACATTGAAACAATTTCTAAATCTATCAAGAATATGAAACAGGACATGATTGTAATCCTTGACCTCGGTAGTCACGAGAACACAGTAGTAGCACGCGCAATCCGCGCACTCGGCGTCTATAGCGAGATCTATCCACACGACATCACAGTCGATGAGCTCAAGGCTCTCCCAAATGTAAAAGGTATTATCATCAACGGTGGCCCCAACAATGTTATTGACGGCGTTGCCATTGATGTAAACCACGATATCTACAACGCAGGCTTCCCTGTTATGGCAGCCGGCCACGACAAGGCACTTTGCGATGTAAAGATTGCCGAGCTTGGCAACGACGTAGAGGCTGTTAAAGAGGCTGTCAAGGAGTTCGTCCTCGACACTTGCAAGGCCGAGAAGAACTGGAACATGACAAACTTCGTCAACGACCAGGTTGAGCTCATCCGCCGCCAGGTCGGTGACAAGAAGGTATTGCTTGCCCTCTCTGGCGGTGTTGACAGTTCAGTTGTTGCAGCATTGCTTTTGAAGGCTATTGGCGACAACCTCGTTTGCGTTCATGTAAACCACGGCTTGATGCGCAAGGGCGAGAGCGAAGCTGTTGTTGATGTATTCAGCAAGCAGCTCTGCGCAAACCTTGTATATGTTGACGCAACAGACCGTTTCCTCAACCTTCTTGAGGGTGTTGCCGATCCCGAGCAGAAGCGCAAGATCATCGGTGGCGAGTTCATCCGCGTATTCGAGGAGGAGGCACGCAAGCTCGACGGCATCGATTTCCTTGGCCAGGGCACAATCTACCCCGACATTGTTGAGAGCGGTACAAAGACAGCAAAGATGGTAAAGAGCCACCACAACGTAGGCGGTCTGCCCGAAGACCTCCAGTTCGAGCTTGTAGAACCAATCCGTCAGCTCTTCAAGGACGAGGTACGCGCTTGCGGTCTCGAGCTCGGCTTGCCATACGACATGGTATATCGTCAGCCATTCCCAGGCCCCGGTTTGGGTGTACGTTGCCTTGGTGCAATCACACGCGACCGTCTTGAGGCATTGCGCGAGAGCGACGCTATCCTCCGCGAGGAGTTCAAGAACGCAGGCCTCGACAAGACAGTATGGCAATACTTCACCGTAGTACCCGACTTCAAGTCAGTAGGTGTACGCAACAATGCACGCTCATACGACTGGCCAGTCATCATCCGCGCCGTGAACACAGTGGATGCAATGACAGCAACCATCGAGCAGATCGAGTGGCCAATCCTTTTGAAGATTACCGACCGCATACTCGCAGAAGTTCCAAACATCAACCGCGTATGCTACGACATGTCACCAAAACCATCAGCTACTATTGAGTGGGAGTAACAAAAAAATGGAACCGATACAGGTTCCATTTTTTTGTTACTCCTTCCGAGGGCTTCAATGAGTAATAGTCACGCGCAGCACCTCCCTCCCCTCAGTCGGCAAGCCGACAGCTCCCCTCGGGCAGTGGAGCAGTTATTTGTGCCCGCGTGGGATACGGTTGCCACAGGCAACATTGAAGCCCTCAATGGGAGTTGCCCCATTAGGGCAAACAGTTAAAAAAAGAGCCGGCGGCTCTTTTTTCATTTATTCCCATAGAGCAACCTTTTGAGCAATGGTCGCGTGCAGCACCTTCCTCCCCTCAGTCGGCAAGCCGACAGCAAGCTCCTCCACTATTTTAGGGGAGGTGTCCGAAGGACGGGGCCAAAACGCATAAAAAATCCGCAAGGAAACTTGCGGACTGATATATATAGTTTCGTTATATTTGGTGGAGGGGAATGATAATCTCTTCACGTTGAACAATTTTCAAAACTGTCTCCATCTCCCCCAACGTCTTGATTTGTTTTAACATTTTAATAATTCCCAATATAATATCCAATATAAATTCTTTCATAATTATTATACATTTAAAATGATTATACAACAACTTAATAAAAAATATAATCTGAACTATAAATTGGAGTTCAATTAAAAAAAATGATTCAACAGTATCAATGAACGAGATAATCCTATGTTATTTAAATTCAGTGAAGCAAAAAACATACCAATCGTCAAATACTGACAAATATACATACCATATCAGACTTTTTGTCATTTTCACTCAAATGAGCCCATATTCAGTCTTCGACGAACCTACAAAATAGTATTGAAATCCCCTTATACTTTTCCAGACTATTCACCCACAAAGAAAATAAACAAGCAATTATCACGTAATATGCATTTGCCGCAACACTGCTAAACAGGGCCGCGGCTCTTTTAAATGTTTGCTCTTTTTTTGCAATATCGAAAGTAAACATTTTGGTTTAGCATTTGTTTTCTAAACAAATTTGTTTATATTTGCAACATGAAAGATAAAATCGAGATATTAAAAGGAGTGCATCCCGGAGCTTACTTGCAAAGAGAACTCAAGAAGCATGGACTTAAAAGCGGACATTTTGCCGAATCCATTGGCGAACATCCGCAAACCATCAGCGCAATCATAAGAGGTCGCAGAGCTATGAACATTCCGCTTTCACTGCGCATAGAAAACGCTTTAAGATTAGAAGAAGGTCTTCTTATGACGTTGCAAGTACATCACGACATTGCCAACGAAAAACATCGCTTGTCACAGAGCAATCGCCCTGACATATCAAAGATACGCCCTGCTCTATTTTGGGACACCACACTCGAAAAGATTGATTTCAGTGCACACAAACATTATGTTATAAATAGGGTTTTTGAACGCGGCACAGAAGAAGAGATTAAAGAGATTATCCGCTTTTATAGCAGAGAAACAATTCTGTCATCAATTGACAGCACTAATGTTTCCCCTTTTGCTGATAATGTAAAGCAAAACCTGAAAATGTATCTTGATTATGAAGGATAAGAGATTGCAATTCCAAACCGTAAAACCAATACTACGTTCATCATTGGAACACCTAATGAGATTAGAGGAGTTTACACCTTTCCGTCTTGTGGGCGGAACATCGCTATCATTGCGATATGGTCATAGAATGTCGGACGACATAGACCTTTTCACTGATGCTGAATATGGTTCTTTAGATTTTCATCATTTGCAAGATATTCTTAGAAGAGAGTTTCCATATTGTAGCGGAGATTGTGGAGAGGTTGTAAGTTTTGGAGTTTCGTATCTTGTAGGCAACTCAAAAGAAGATTGTGTTAAACTAGACCTTTTTTATACAGACCCATTCATCCGCCCAGTTGAACAATATGGAAATATACGCATTGCAGCAGTTGATGATATTGTGGCAATGAAAATGGATGTACTTCCACGCGGTGGAAGAAAAAAGGATTTTTGGGATTTACACCTACTGCACAATCATTATAGTATTGAACAGATGCTTTCATTATATGAAGAACGTTACCCATATGGAGCAACATACGAAGAATGCATTAATGGGTTATTGGACTTCTCCATTGCCGACTCAGACCCAGACCCGGTATGTCTCCAAAACAAGTATTGGCAACTGATTAAACTTGATTTTACTGAATGGATTGAAAATTTAACCCGATAAGAGGAATACAAAGAGGTTATTTCATTCTTGAAGCGTGGTTACTCTGTAAGAAACACAGCGACACTCGCAAATGTAAGCGTTAGCACAGTACAGAGGGTAAAGAGAGAGTTTGGTATTTAATTTCAAAGCATATTTCATTCATAAGTTATTGCTCCCGGCTTCGCCAGGAGCAATAACTTTGTTTATATACAATCAAATTTATCTCATATTTTAGAGAATACTTTAAATTTATGGCTATATTTGCAGTGTATTCGGGCAACCAAATACAAGACATTTGAAATACTTGCTCAATGTCATCAGAATCACCACCTCGAAATGAACACGAGCAAAAACGAACCTACTATTGGCAATCTGCGTATATAATACGTAGAGCGCCCTATTAGTAGGTGGGCTTGTGGTGAGCCTTGATGACGTATAGCGGTAGCTCTACGTTTTTTTATTGCTATCGCCATACCCAAGGCAATATTGCAATAACTATAAATTTACAAGGTATGAAAAAAATGTTTTCTTTGATGTTGGTAATAACATCAATTTTATGCTTTACAGCGTGTTCTGGTGAGAATGAAGAAGAACGCCCCAATATTCCTACAAGTCGTTATATGAAAGTTGGAGAGAGTTTCAACTTGGGATATCAAAGCAATTGGGTGTCTTCCAACACATTTGCTGCAACAGTTGACAATATGGGTGTAATTACAGCAGTTAGAAAAGGAACTGCAAATATCTATTCAACAAGTAAAGATTTATCTTGTTACATATCAGTATCGCCATCATACACATTATACAATGAGCCAATAACAGATTGGGGGCTTAGCAAAAGTAGCATTAAAAGCAGAAAGGGAACACCCGATAATGAAACATCAACTGTATTTACATACAATACAAGCAGCACAATAACACCTATTGAAATGTATCTCTTTGAAGACAATCAATTAGCAGCATCTGCAATTGTCGTAAAAACATCATACACAGATGAACTTGTAGAACACTTATTACAACGTTTCAAACCTGCGACAGTTGATATCGAAAATTATCGACTATATTTTATAGACGCAGAAACAATCAGTGAAACAGAAACTGCCGTTGTTGCACAATTATATAACACCTCATACTGGCTTGTTATGTATAGCGAATACACTAGTACACGAAGTGTAACGAATAATACAGAGTTATTTGACACAATGATTTCAGAACTTAAGTCTCAAGATTTCGACACCAGTCTTTGACACCAGTTCGCTAAATTAAGGACAAGAATTTATGTTAAAGTATTGATAATAAAGTTAAAATATTTAGCAATAAATTAACAGTTCTAATCGAGTGGGAGTAACAAAAAATGGAACCTGTATCGGTTCCATTTTTTGTTACTCCTTCCGAGGGCTTCAATGAGTAATAGTCACGCGCAGCACGGTGTAGTCGTGCCCGCGTGGGATACGGTTGCCACAGGCAACATTGAAGCCCTCAATGGGAGTTGCCCCAAAGGGCAAACATTAAAAAAAAAGAGCCGCGAGGCTCTTTTTTTATTTATTCCCATCGAGCCAATCGCAGAGCCATAGGTCACGCGCAGTGTAAATCTCCCTCCCCCTTCGGGTACTCCCTCTTCATCAAGAGGGAGAGTTGTCGTGCCCGCGTGGGATACGGTTGCCGTAGGTAACAAGATATAGAGTCAATTATCGCAAAGCGATGATAGAAAACATCCATAAGTAATAGTCACGCGTAGCACGGGGAAAAGTCGTGCCGCGTGGGTTACGTTTATTGAAGATAATATGGATGTTTTCAATGGGAGAACCACAGAGTGGCTAGGACACCTCACAAATTAACCGGAAAGAAAAAGACTTTTCGGTTAATTTCGTTTTGTATAAACTTTAACATATCTTCGCGATGTTTTAGGAGACAAAATATTCAATTTAAAGATCACGTACTATGAAAAAAGTATTATCAATGCTAATTTGCGTTTTGTGCCTCTCTTCTTGCGGTACTTTATTCACGCCAAGCAGGCAAGCAATAACATTCGTAGGAATACCCGAAACCAAAATCTTCGACAATGGGAAAAAACTCGGTGAAATAAAAGAAGATGGAACTACTACTATTAAAGTAAGGAAAAAGCTTTACAATAAAACTTTAATCGCCAAAAGGAGAGGATACAAGAACACTCCTATTATACTTGAAGCGACATTGAACCCTGTATCTATCATCAACCTCACAAATGTATTTGCATGGATTATTGATCTGGGCACTGGCAAATGCTGCAAATGGGACAGCGATATTATTGAGATTGAAATGGAAAGAGCCAATACTTGGAAATAATTCAATTGTAAGAAGCACAGACATATGGAGATCACAATCGAGAAACTGAAAGAAAAAATCAGTTGGTACTGCAACCGTTTCCAATTGGATTTACAGTCAAGTGAAATTTATGCATTGTATCCACAAGGCAACGAGTATGGGTGGCCGGCAGAATACCCGAACAGCCGGCATGCCGGCATATACGCTATGTTAGACAAAAACAAGAATGTCATTTACATTGGCAAAAGCAACAACATTGGGTACAGGATGTCCAGCTACTTTGCCTATGACGAAAACAAAGGATGCAAATTAAAGGATTCCAGAGTTGAAGGGGTTGCATACATTATTACCTTTGCTACAAAAGGTAATGAAAAATATGCATGTTCATCATTAGAGGAATTTCTGATTTCGGAATTATCCCCTCAATGCAATACAATAGGAGTCTATTAGAAGCGACAACTGTAGAGGTTATGAATAGGAATGGATCAGAGCAGCAAATTAACCAAGGATTTTCCTTCGGTTAATTTTGTTCTTTACAAACTTTAGCCTATCTTCGCAATGTATTCGGGGCTGCCGAATACAAGACATTTTACATAATTAGCTCAGTCGCCTCTGAATCACCACCTCGGAAAATGAACGAGCAATATATTACAATCGTTGAGAGTTTGCGCACAAGCGCGGGCTTTCTCATAGATTGTAATGGTTTGTGGTGAACCAGGAGGCGTATGACGAGGGTCTGCGCTTTTCTTTTTTATAGTCTTGCGCGGCTTTTATGGAACAACAACTAATGTTTAACAATAAAAAGCCAAGAATTATGAAAAATATCTCACAAAAAACAGTCTCAATTCTAATCAGTTGCGTACTTATTCTCTTATATATCTACATTAAGACAGAGAAGAATGAGAAGAATGAAGTATATGACCAAAAGCCAAAGGAATTAAACACTCTCAAAGAGAGCTATTGCTATGCAAGTGAAGAAGAAAAAGAATTTGCAATCGCATACAAGAATGGTTTTATAGAAAGATGCGAAAAGTTCAGTAAAGAAACGCCTACAAAAATTGGGAATTATTTGATTCTCAAAAGTATTAAAATTACTGACCAACTAATCACTTTCTCATACCAAGTTGAATTCGACAAATCGAAAATAAGCGAAAGCAAATGGAACGATTTAATAACCAATTCCAAAGAAAGCACAAAAAGCGAAATATTTTCTTGCACTAAAGAAATTTTGGCAGAGTACAACATATCACTCTCCAAAGTTTTTGAATTGGCTGAGATAAAATTGGAATATATCTTTTTCGATACGAACGATGATTTAATCGCAACTTTTCAATTGGACTACATTGATTTTTACGGAATGTAAGTTTACATTTTCAAAACCTGAAATCCCTTTCGCCGTTGTCTATGCGCTCCAAGTATTCGGTTGCTTTTGCGCGGGCACGGTCATTGGGGACAGTCTCGAGCAGGCGTTTTATCATTGCCTCACCTTTGGCGCGTGTTGCAGGCGATGAATAGTCGCGTATGTACTCCTTCAATGTCAGGAGCGCGTTAGGAAGGCAGCAGTTTGATATTTGTCCGTTCTTCAGGAGTGTCATGAAGCGGTCACCGGTGCGGCCTTCGCGGTAGCAGGCGGTGCAGAAACTGGGGATGTGATCGAGGTCAAGCAACCACCCTACCACCTCGTCGAGTGTGCGATGGTCGGCAATGTCGAACTGTGCCGAGTTCTCGTCGGGTGTCTCCGCGGCAACATACCCACCAACGCTTGTGCGCGAGCCACCGCTTATCTGCGAAACACCCAGTTGCAGCAGGCGTTCGCGGCTACGGGCACTCTCGCGTGTGGAGATTATCATTCCGGTATATGGCACAGCGATGCGCGTGATTGCCACTATCTTGTAGAAGATGTCATCGGGCACGGCATTCTCAAAATCGGCAGTGTCAACATCGTCGGCCTTGCACAGGCGAGGAACGCTTATGGTGTGAGGCCCCACCCCATATGTAGCCTCAAGATGCTCGGCATGCATGAGCAGGCCGACAAAATCGTAGCGATAGGTCTCGAGCCCGAAGAGTACTCCGATTCCAACATCGTCTATGCCGCCCTGCATGGCGCGATCCATTGCCTCTGTGTGCCAGGCGTAGTCCTTCTTTGGCCCCGTGGGATGCAACGCTTCGTAGTTTGCCTTGTTGTATGTCTCCTGGAAAAGTATATAGGTTCCAATGCCGGCATCGCGCAGGCGACGGTAGTTCTCGACAGTCGTTGCCGCAATGTTCACATTCACGCGGCGTATTGCCCCGTTGCGGTGCTTAATACTGTAGATGGTATTGATGCTTTCGATGATGTATTCAATGGGGTTCATGAGCGGATGCTCGCCGGTCTCAAGGGCAAGTCGCTTGTGTCCCATATCCTGCAGTGCTATCACCTCGGCACGGATTTCCTCCTGCGTGAGTTTCTTGCGGCGTATGCTCTTGTTCTTTGCATGATAGGGACAATAGACGCAACCGTTAACGCAGTAGTTAGAAAGATACAACGGCGCGAACATCACTATGCGGTTGCCATAGAAACGATGCTTTATTTCATTTGCAAGAGCATATATCTGCTGCACCACGGCAGGGTCGTTACACTCGAGCAGCAAGGCTGCCTCGCGGTGGGTTATTCCCTTGAAGCCACGCGCTTTGTCGAGCACAGCCTGCACAAGTTCCATGTTGCCGCTGTTCTCGCGTGCATACTGCATTGTAGCGCGTATCTCGCTATCGCAGATGAATTCGGTTGCTATTTTCGATTTCGGGTTATACATTTTCTTTATATTATCAAGTCCATCTTTTTTTGCCCTTTGGGCATTCAATCATACTACTAACAATGTCCCCAAAGCCCTGAAGGCCTTAAAGGCAAGCAACACCACGCCTAGCAGAGGCCAGACATAGATAAGCACCACGAGTTTTCAGTTTTCAGTTTTCACATTTAACCTTTCACCTTCTATAGTCTCCTCTGGAGAAATCAATACAATAGCCTATTTTTTCTAACTCAGAAGAGAGAGCCGGAAGTCCTTGAGCCGACTCGCCGCCATCGTATTTCTTGTTATTGTATATTGAATATTTCTTGCGGCAGGCCAATGGAGTGACATTGGGCATAACCACATTGGCTCCGGCAAGCACGGCGCGCTGTGTACCGTCGCTACACAATGTAGCCAAGGCTGTTGTTGCCGGAATAAGTGCCTTTGGAAAACGCAGACGCAAAAGTGAGATTAGGTGAAGGGTATCCTCGACACTGCCATGGGGTTCTGCCGCGAAGGGAGTTCCATCGGCAGGGATAAAAGGTCCTACGCCTATCATATGCGGTTTCAATTTGTCAAGGAGTATCATATCCTCGACAAGGTGTTCTACAGTCTGTCCGGGAGAGCCAACCATCATTCCGCTGCCAATCTGGAAACCCAACGCCTTGATGTCAACAAGGCAGCGACGGCGTTCGGACGACAGCATTGGAATTGGATGCAAGTGCGAATAATGAGCATCGTTGGCAGTCTCGTGGCGCAGGAGATAGCGGTCGGCACCGGCATTGCGCAGCATGGAATAGCCGACTATCGTGCGTTCTCCAACAGAGAGGGTTATTGCCTTTTCGGGATAACGGGCACGGATTGCTGCCACCACATCGGCAAGCCACTCGTCACTTTGCTGCGGATCTTCACCGCCTTGTAGCACAAAAGTGTTGAAACCAAGAACAGCAGCCTCGTCGCAACAATCAAGAATTTCCTCTTTTGAGAGCCTGTAACGCTGTGCCATGCCGTTGCTGCAACGCAGGCCACAATAGTAACAATTATTGCGGCAATAGGAACTGATTTCAATGAGTGCGCGCACATAGACCCCATTGCCAAAACGCGACTGCGCCGTTTGGCGTGCCATGAGTGTGAGACGCTGTTTCTCTTCATCTCCAAGCTCCGAAATCAGGGTGCGCCACATGGCTGCAGACACCCTTGCCCCGGATGTTAATTGTTCCAAAAGATTATCAAACAAAAATTCTTTCATTTTTACAGAAACATTATCACAAAAATAATCAAATTCAATGTTTTTTAGTTATTTTTACAGCAAATTTTTAAAGCATTATGTTTATACGTTATCGACTTTTAACCCAACTCGTATCTATGTGGAAAAAGGACGAGCTTCTTGAGAAGATCGACTACATGCTATATGAGATGTATCCACGTAACCGCAAACCCAAGGGACGCTGTTGCATCCACAAGGAGCGTGCTGTGGTGAAGTACAAGACCATGGCAATGATGGGCTTCACCATGAAGGACGAGGTGTGCGAAATGGACCCGCTGAGCAGCTATGCCAAACGCATGCTCGAGCGCGACGGCGCATCGATTCAGGACGGCAATGTACTGCATGTGATGGACGAGGCATGTTCATCGTGCGTGAAGATAAACTATGAGGTATCGAACCTGTGTCGCGGTTGCGTTGCACGCCCCTGCTACACCAACTGCCCAAAGGATGCCATAACATATGACCGCGAGGGCAAGGCACACATTGACCACGAGAAGTGCATAAGCTGCGGCAAGTGCCACCAGGTGTGCCCCTACCATGCAATCATATACATGCCCGTGCCATGCGAGGAAGCTTGCCCTGTGAAGGCTATCTCCAAAGACGAATATGGCGTGGAGCACATTGACCCCGAAAAGTGCATCTATTGTGGCAAGTGCCTAAATGCCTGCCCGTTCGGCGCAATATTTGACAAGTGCGAGGTATTCGATGTGCTCAAGGAGATGAAAGCCGGCGAGAAGGTGGTTGCCATGGTAGCACCTGCCGTGCTGGCACAGTTCGGAAAGCCGCTTGAGCAGGTTTATGGCTCGCTCAAGGCCATCGGTTTCCACGATGTAGTTGAAGTGGCATACGGTGCCGAGGAGACAATACGACGCGAGGCCGAGGAACTGAAGGAGAAGATTGAGGAGGGACAGCCATTCATGACTACAAGCTGCTGCCCGGCATACGTAAACCTCACTAAGAAACACATCCCGGAGATTGTCAAATACGTATCATCGACCGGCTCGCCGATGCACTACACGGCGCAATACACAAAGGAGAAATTCCCCGGTTGCAAGACCGTATTCATTGCCCCATGCGCATCAAAGAAAGCCGAGGGTGCTGCCGACGCGAATGTTGATTATGTGTGGACATTCCGCGAACTCGACGCTGTGATACAGGGCTACGGAATTGACATTGAGAGTACAATGCCCTACACACCTGCCGAGGTTGCATCGCGCGATGCACACAACTTTGCAAAGACAACAGGCGTATTCACCGCCGTGAAGAACCATATTGGCGACGAGAGCATCGAAGGCGTGGTAATTGCCGACCTTAACAAGAAGAACATTGCCATGCTCAAGGGTTTTGCCAAGACCGGCAAATGCCCCGGCAAACTGGTTGAGGTGATGTCGTGCCCCGGCGGCTGCATCACAGGCCCATGCACCTGCAGCAGCAGCGGTGAGGCGGCACGCCGCTTCGATGCCGAGGTAAATAAGAAATAAGAAACAGTTTGGAGTTATACGATTCCAGGACAATTGCGAAATAAACCGAAACAGTATCTAAAATTTTGCCATGCGGAGATAAATGGTTATCTTCGCAACTAATTTACAGATTTGAAAGACAATAGATGATAGAACGCCATTTTATACTCGACGGCATTGACCCGGTGGGTTTCTACGGAGCAGGCAACATCCACTTGCAGATGCTCAAAAAACTACACCCCAAACTGCGCATAGTGGCACGCGACAACATCATCAAGGCCATGGGCGACGATGATGAACTGGAGCGTTTTGGCAGGGTGATAGATTTGCTCAAGGAGTATTGCAACAAATACAACAGCCTTAACGAGGAGGCAATAATTGACGCGGTGAACGGCAAGCGCGGCGACAAGGGCAGTGACAGCAATGTCATTGTATATAACATCAACGGCCGTCCAATATACCCACGCACCGAGAACCAGTGCCGTCTTGTCGAGGAGTACAAGAAGAACGACATGGTATTTGCAGTGGGTCCTGCCGGAACAGGAAAGACCTATACAGCCATTGCGCTTGCGGTAAAGGCATTGAAGAACCGCGAGATAAGGAAAATCATTCTAAGCCGCCCGGCAGTGGAGGCTGGCGAGAAACTGGGATTCCTGCCCGGTGACATGCGCGACAAGATTGACCCCTACCTGCAGCCGCTGTACGACGCACTCGAGGACATGGTACCTATGGCGAAGCTGAAGGAGTACATGGACAGCAATGTGATACAGATTGCACCGCTTGCATTCATGCGCGGCCGCACACTCAATGACGCAGTGGTTATCCTTGACGAAGCGCAGAACACTACCCCACAACAGATAAAAATGTTCCTCACCCGAATGGGTAACAACACCAAGATGATAATCACCGGTGACCTCACACAGATTGACCTTCCGCAAAGCAACACATCGGGACTGATGCATGCGCAGAGGGTGCTTAACGGCGTTCCGGGAATTGGTTTCGTGACACTCACCAAGAAGGACATCGTGCGCCACAAACTGGTGACACGCATTGTAGAGGCATACGAGAAGCACGAGAAACAGGCAGCAGAGAGAGTTGCCGAAAAGAACAGCAAGAACAGTTGACAATAATTCAGAAGCTGTTTAAAATTATATCGCCAGTTTTTTATAGGGCAAGAATAGAATGTTTTTTTATTTTTTAAGGGCACATAGCGGGCTATGTAACCGCAAAAAAGAAATAAACAGGCATTCTTGAACATAAAAAGCGGCGAAACTATCAGCTTCTATAAGAAAATATTTTTTTAGAAATTTAAACAGTTTCTTAAAACAATAATACAATGGCAAAAGCATTAACAAACACCGAATTCAAGTTCGAGAATCAGAAGAGTGTCTATCACGGTAAAGTACGCGATGTATATACTGTTGGCGACGACAAATTGGTTATGGTTGCAACAGACCGTATTTCGGCATTTGATGTCGTGCTCCCCAAGGGCATTCCATTCAAGGGGCAGATGTTGAACCAGATTGCAGCAAAGTTCCTTGACGCTACTGCAGACATTGTCCCCAACTGGAAGCTCGCTACGCCCGACCCAATGGTTACTGTTGGCGTAATGTGCGAGGGATTCCCAGTTGAGATGATTGTGCGTGGCTACCTTTGCGGTTCGGCATGGCGTGCATACAAGAGTGGCGTTCGCGAGATTTGCGGTGTACAGCTCCCCGAGGGCATGAAGGAGAACCAGAAGTTCCCACAGCCAATCATCACCCCGACAACAAAGGCCGAGATTGGCGAGCACGATGCCGACATCTCAAAGGAGGAGATTCTTGCACAGGGTCTTGCAACTCCCGAGGAGTATGCATTGCTTGAGAAATATACACTTGCTCTTTTCCAGCGCGGTACAGAGATTGCAGCAGAACGCGGTCTTATCCTTGTTGACACAAAGTACGAGTTCGGCAAGCACAACGGCACAATCTACCTGATGGACGAGATTCACACCCCCGACAGCAGCCGCTATTTCTACTCAGAGGGTTACGAGGAGAAATTCGAGAAGGGCGAGCCACAGAAGCAGCTTTCAAAGGAGTTCGTTCGTGAGTGGCTCATGGAGAACAACTTCCAGGGCAAGGAGGGACAGCAGGTTCCAGAGATGACCGACGAGATTGTAGAGAGCATCAGCAACCGCTACATTGAGCTTTACGAGAACATCACCGGTGAGAAGTTTGTAAAGGAGGAATGCGAGGACATCAACGCACGTATCGAGGAGAATGTGAAGAACTATCTTGGATAAAAAAACAGACTGAATGAGTTACAAGCACGAAGACCTGAAACCTTATCACAACGAGGGCGAGAAGGTTGAACAGATTGAAGAGATGTTCGACAACATTGCGCCCGAGTATGACAAGTTCAACTATGTCGCTTCAATGAATATAGACAAGATATGGCGCAAACGCGCCATATCGTCTTTAAAGTCCTTTGCTCCACGCAAGGTGCTCGATATTGCTACAGGCACAGGTGACCTGGCACTGCTCATAGACAAGATTCTGAAGCCCGACAGCATCATTGGCTGCGACATCTCAGAGGGAATGATGCAGGTTGCACGCGAGAAGTGCATGAAACGCGGTGTTACAAGCATAACCTTCGAGAAGGAGGATTGTACTGCCCTGTCATACGCCGACAATAGTTTTGACGCTGTGACATCATCGTTCGGCATAAGGAATTTCCAGGAACTGGACAAGGCCTTAGGCGAGATGCACCGTGTGTTGCGAAAGGGAGGTCACTTGGCAATTCTGGAACTGTCAACCCCTGTAAAGTTCCCCATGAAGCAGCTGTTCCCGATATACTCGCGCTATGTAATGCCGCTGGTGGGACGCATGTTCTCAAAGGATGCAAAGGCCTACAAGTACCTACCCGACTCAATTGCGGCATTTCCACAGGGCGAAGTATTACAGAATGCAATAAAGGAGGCCGGATTCAGCGAGGTGGAATTCCATCGCTACACCGGCGGAGTATGTACATTCTATCTTGCAACAAAATGAAACTATACGGAATAATTGGTTACCCACTTGCCCAGTCGGCCTCACCTGCATTCTTCAACAAGAAATTCCAGGACGAGGGCATCGACGCCCGTTACATCCCTTTTGAGATTGAGAGTTGCGACAAACTGCCACGTATAATTAAAGAAAACCCCGAACTTTGTGGTTTCAACGTCACAATTCCACACAAATTGAATGTAATGCAGTACCTTGACGGCATAAGCGACGGAGCAAAGGCAATAAATGCCGTGAATGTGGTAAAGGTGACACGCGATGCAAATGGCAAGGCACAACTGTGGGGACACAACAGTGATGTCATCGGTTTTTCGCGTTCAATAGAGCCATTACTCGAGCCGCACGACAAGCGAGCATTGGTGCTTGGCACCGGTGGTGCATCAAAGGCCATTGTGTATGCACTTGAGCAGCTAGGAATTGAGGTGCAGCAAGTATCGCGCAAGGCTGGCGAAAAGGCCATTGCATACGAGGATATTACACCGGAGATAATGCAGAGCCACACTGTCGTCGTGAATTGCACGCCACTTGGCATGGTCGGTCACGGCATAGACCAATGCCCCGACATCCCCTACTCCCTGTTGGATAACAGCCACATACTCTATGATATTGTTTACAACCCCGAGAACACTCTATTCTTGCAAAAGGGAGCCACACAGGGTGCAAGAACAAAGAGCGGCTACGAGATGTGGTACCTGCAGGCACTTGCCTCGTGGGAGATATGGAACAGATAATCAGACAGCAAAATGGATATAAAGAAAATAGCAACTTCAATAAGCAACGCAGCAAAAAAGGCAGCAAAGCCATTTGCTGCGTTGAAATGCAACAGGAAACCACAGGCCGGGCAGCCGGTGATGGAGAAACCTGTCACAACTGCAAAAACCATCACACTCTACCTGCAAATATGGCTTTATCAGGTAATTGGACTGCTCATCTTTGGCATAGGACGCTTTGCTTTCCTTGAGAAGCACACAACACATAGCGAGCGCATGGAAAACCTGGATAGCCTTCCAAAATTCATATACAACTCTCTGAGATTCGACATGCAAGCTGTGACATACATTGCATTGCCAATGATCATTGCCGCTCTGGTTGTATCATTCTTGAAAAGCGGCAAGGCTACAAGAAGGCTCATGAAGAGCATGCAATATTACTTTGCAATATTACTGACAATTATCACCCTGCTTGTTATTGCCGAGTTTTATTATTATGATAATTTTGAAAGCCGTTATAACATTGTCTTCTTTGATTTCTTTGACGAAGGCCCGTTGGGACTGATTCAGACGATGTGGGAAGATTACCCGGTGCTTAGCATTATGCTATTCAGCATGGGAACAGGCATTGCCATTTACTTCATAGGCAGCATCATCTCACGCGTAAGGATAAGAAACCGCAAGTGGATGGGAAAAACATCGACAACTGCAATAACAATTTTAATTCCGGTAATCACCTTCATATTCATGCGCGGTTCGGTTACCCTGTTTCCCCTGCAGGTGGAAGCCTTTGAGGCAACACCCAATGAAAACATTAACAGAGCTGTCCCCAATGCCCTCTACCTACTAAAGAAATCATACAAGGAGAGAATCAACAGTTTCAAACCCAAGAGCGACGAATCTGTTCTGTCCGAAGGTGGATTTGACACTATTGAGGAGGCCATTGCCGCATCACAGCTCAGGCAGAACAATGAAACCGACACGACAATTGTTGAGAGAGCATTGTTCAACACCATGACAAGGGAGGGGAATGAACCATTCGAAAAACCCAATGTACTGCTTGTAATGAATGAAAGCTGGAGTGCATTCCTGCTCGAAATGGACGACGAGGAGAAACTGAACCTTCTGTGTTCACTGCGCCCACACCTTCAGGAGGACCTGCTGATGAAGAATATACAATCGGTACAGAACGGCACCATCTACTCAATTGAGAGCACCATACTGGCAATGCCCTACCCACACTATTTCCAGTCGCGGTACAGGTTCGACAGCCTGAAGGCCTCAATAGCTTACCCATTCTATGAAAGCGGATACAACACCCGTTTCGTCAGTGGCGCCGACCTTACATGGGAAAACCTGAACGAAGCATTGAAGGTGCAGTACTTTGAAAGGATTGATGGCCGACAGCAGATACTGCACACCATCCCGGGAAGCACAGCCAACCAGATTGGCGCACACGACGAGTTTCTATACAAGTACATACTTAAAGAGATGCTTGAGGCATACAAGGCCGGAAAACCACAATTCTTCATGGCACTGACCACGACCAACCATCCACCATTTGAGTATCCGGACGATATGCAGCTGCCACCACTCACCAACGAGTGGTATAGCTCAAAATATATTAAAGGAGAAAGTAGTGTAAGAACGAAGTATGGCCTAGGAGCACAATACACCAACAATTGTCTTGGTGACTTCATGACCGAATTCAAGCAGAGTGAGCTTGCCGAGAATACTATAGTCATTGCCATAGGCGACCATAACGTGCGCAGCATCCTCAACTATAACAGAGTTCCTTCTGAGTTCAAGCACAGTGTACCTATGTACATATACCTGCCACCGAAATACGCACTTACAGCCGAAGAGAAGGAACGCATATCACAACGCCATGGATGCCACTATGACATATTGCCAACAATTGCACAGTATGCATTTGACGACGGTGTAAAATACCTGAATATCGGCCAGAATCTCTTTGATATGGAAAAGGATGATAGTAGTTTCTTCAGTTACAATGTCAATAAGGTGCTCACAGCCGACATGGAGAGAGAGAAGGAGTTCAAGAAGCTTATCAAGGCACGAATCACATTGATTGAGTTGTATTATCAGAACATATTCAGAAACTCTTCAAACTAAAACAGAAATGGCAACCGATTGGTTGCCATTTCTGTTTTATACGATGTCCTCAAAAACATTCAGGGGATCATTCCCTAACCTCGGGGATATTTGTGAAGTCGCCACGGATAATCTGGAAATCGGGATGAACATCGGCAAAAGCATTCTTTGCAATCTCAACATCCTCGGGGACGTATGCAATCTTCAGGTTAGGACAGCGTTCAATACCCCAAGCCTCAATCTTCTTTGTTCCCGGAGCAACAATGAGCACCTCAACACCATCGTGGAAGTATACGGTATTCTTGTAGATTGTCTCCATTGGCATAAGCTCCAGGCATTTCATTGCAGCGGGGATATATAGCAGGTCGAGGTCGCTTCCATTTCTGCGATAAACGACACCCATGTAGCTTGCAAAAGTTGTGTTTGCAGGATCAATGTGTACATACTCCAAATTTGGTGCGTTTACCGAAAGACCTACCGGGCTCTCGCCAAGCGACTTGATGTTCTTGCCAATGTAAATCTCCTTTATTGATGATGGAAGGGGCACTGTAGGGTTAAACGATGCAACCTGATAGCCGGCTGCACTGAAAGGAACTGTAAACGAAGGCTCGCCATCTACAACTCGGCAGATATTGAAGTTTCCGCCGTTGAAATCGAACCAGCAGCCCTGCTCCCTGTAGAACACGATATCAAGCGACATTACAATAAGGTGACGATAAGAGCCCAATGCCCTGTATCCCCAAGGACCACCATCCCAAGGGTTTGTGGGGTCGGCAACATACCACTTGCCGTCGGGGCAGGCATAGTTCCAGGCGTGTCCGCCAATTGAACTGTGAAATCCGTTTGCCACACAAGCTGGAATACCCTGACTGTGGAGCATTATGAACAAGAGGTTTGCATAACCCTGGCACACACCTTTGCGGTTTATGAAAACCGCATATGGGTCATTGTCGCTCATTTCATATTTCACATTCTGGCTCACCCATTCATAGCACTTGATAAATGCATCGTACTGTGTTGTTGTACCCTTCACAAGTTCATCGGCAAAAGCCTTTATCTCGGCATACTGCTGGGGGGTGATGTTCGCACGGCCAAGCGTGTCGGTTGCCTCAACGGCATTGACATTCAGCAACAATCTTGCCACCTTTTCATGAGGTTCGCCGGGCACTTCGGAAGAACCGTCATCCTCGGGGAATGTTGCACGTGATATCTCAAAGCCGGGTGTCTGTGGGTTCTCGGGATTCACAAATTGTGAACTGTCGTCGTTGCAGGCAGTGAACGTAAGTGCTGCCACAACCATTGTCAGAAGTAATGTCTTTTTCATAATATGCTGTTTAATAAATATTTATTGATTATCTGTTAACACTCTGTTTCACCTCCTCAACACCCTCAATGCGCGAGATGCTGTCTATCACCTCCTGCAACTCGGCCGACGAGTGTACGGGAAACTCCATAGAGCAATAGCCGATAGCATCACGGCTTTCGGTTGAAATACGGGTCAATGAAAGTTGAAGTTTATTTGTTATACAGTCTATAAGGTCAATCAGGAGGTGATTGCGGTCAATAACCACAATGTCAATCTTCACGGGATAGAGGAACTCACGATCCTCTTCAAAGTTCACTGCAACAATATCATCTCCATGCTGTGACGCCAAGCGTATTGCCACCTTGCAGTCGCGACGGTGGATAGATATTGAACCGTCGGGGTTCTTGAAGCCGATGACTTCGTCGCCAGGCAGCGGACGACAATGCTCGCAACGGTCATACTGGAGTTTGCGCTGCTTGTTGAGGAAGTTATTGATATGTGACTTGGCCTTGAAGGTCGATACATAGTCGAGCCAGTCGCGTTTTGGAGTAACATTCTCGTTTGAGCCAATCTGCACCACATCGCCGCGCTCTAGTTCTGTCTTTACCGAACATAGTTGACCGTTGATGCGTGCATAGTGGGCATGAAGCCCCAAGTCGCTATGTATTTCAAAGGCGAAATCGAGTGCAGTCGCTCCCTTGGGAAGAATGATACCTTTTCCATCGGGGGTATATGCCTCAATATCATCATTGTAGAACGATGATGTAACGCCATCCATATATTCAACCTCCTTACCGCGGGTTGCCATCTCCTGAAGCACATGCTTGAACTTCTCGAGCCAGTTGGTGATTGTGGTCTCGGTACTCTCGGCAATACACCCGAACTGTGATTTGCGTATCATTCTTTCAGAAGAGATGTGTACCTCTTCCCAAGTTCCCTGAGGAGTGAGAAGTTTTACATGATAGCTCTGGTAGCCGTTCTCTTTGGGAGAGTCGATGTAGTTTGCCACACTACCCGGTTTCTCCTTGAAACGGTCGGTAAGGATTGAGTATATCTTGAGGCTCATGTCCTTCTCGGAATACTCATGTGTATTAGGATAGATGATACGGATATAGTACTTTCCCTCGACATGCTTGAAATCACAGCCGGTACTGTGCATTTTGCGCCATGCACTGTAAGGTCCACGGGAATAGACCTCGGTGCGAGCCATGAGAATGTCATTATTCTCGAGCAAGCGTTCAATCTCGAACATAAAGGCCCTGAGTCCCGGATCGCGCTCCTTCAAGTCCTTGGCAAGTTGTTCATCTATGTAGGCATAGTCGCGCGGACAACGGTAACGGAACGAGAGGTTCTCCATCTCGCGCTTGATGTAGTAAAGTCCAAGACGATGCGCCAAAGGAGCATAGAAGTAGTCGGTTTCACCGGCTATCTTCATCTGCTTGTCGGGACGCATGCTGCTGAGCGTTCGCATGTTATGCAGGCGGTCGGATAGTTTGATGAGCAAGGCACGGATATCGTAGTGCAACGAGTCAAGCATCTGCTTGTAGTTATCGATCTGGCTCGACGACTTTGCCGTGCTCTTCTTTTTCTTCTTGGTTACCACGTTCACCAGGAATGCCACATCGTCGCCAAAGCGTTCACGTATATCTTCAATTGTGTACTGGGTATCCTCGACAACATCGTGCAGGAATGCTGCGATAATGGGGTTTGCTCCAAGGCGCAACTCTTCGGCCACAATCCTTGCAACTGCAACAGGGTGCATGATATATGGCTCGCCCGACTTGCGACGTTGTTCCTTGTGCGCCTCGCGCGCAAGGAGATAGGCATCATTTATGCGTTTGACATCCTCGGACGAAAAGCGGCGTGCAAGACGCACGAGCAGTTCGTCAACCTGCTGGTCAATTTTCTTACTTTCCAAGTCCATATGCTAAACTACATATATTATTACAGAATGTACAAAAATGGCAAAAATTTATCCATTGTCAAAATATTTTCACACATTTTATCCGCACCCTCTAAAAAATATTTGACAGCAACGGCATCCACGCCATAATTCTTCTTTTTCTTTCGTTTTTTACACTGTTTTTACTTAACTTTGCACTTTAGAATAAAATAACAAGACACAGCTATGATAGAAAAAATAAACGGTTTGCTCCAGGAAATAGCAGCTTCAACAGCAACCAATGCCGAGGAGTTGGAGGCGCTCCGCCTCAAGTACTTGAGCAAGAAAGGTATCATCAACGGCCTCATGGCCGAGTTCCGCGAGGTTCCTGCCGAGCAGAAACGCGAGGTTGGTGTAAAGATAAACGAGTTGAAGAACGCGGCACAGGATCACTTCAATACCCTCAAGGAGCAGATTGAGAACAAGGAGGAGGCACAGTGCGAGATTGACCTCACACGCCCTGCCTACCCTACTACCCTTGGTACACGCCACCCGCTCTCTATCGTGAAGAACGAGATTGTTGACATCTTTGCTCGCCTTGGCTTCTCCATTGCCAACGGTGTTGAGGTTGAGGACGACTGGCATGTATTCTCGTCAATGAACTTTGCCGAGGATCACCCTGCACGCGACATGCAGGACACATTCTTCATCGAAGCACACCCCGACATCATCCTGCGCACACACACCAGTAGCGTGCAGAGCCGCGTAATGGAGACAAGCCAGCCCCCTATCCGCATCATTGCTCCGGGCCGTGTTTACCGCAACGAGGCCATCAGCTACCGTGCGCACTGTTTCTTCCACCAATTGGAGGGCTTGTACATTGACAAGAATGTTTCTTTTACAGATTTGAAGCAGGTGCTTCTTCTCTTTGCCCAGGAGATGTTCGGCAAGGAGACAAAGATACGTCTGCGCCCATCATACTTCCCATTCACCGAGCCAAGTGCCGAGATGGACATCAGCTGTAACATCTGCGGTGGCAAGGGCTGTCCATTCTGCAAGAACACCGGTTGGGTAGAGATCTTGGGTTGCGGTATGGTTGATCCCAACGTGCTCGAGCTTTGTGGCATCGACAGCAAGGTATATTCGGGCTACGCATTCGGTATGGGTATCGAGCGCATCACTAACCTCAAGTATCAGGTAAAGGACCTTCGCCTCTTCAGCGAGAACGATGTCCGTTTCCTCAAGCTATTCGAGAGTGCGAACTAAAACACAGCATACCACAAAATGGCAACAACAATATACATGACTCGCCACGGCGAGACAATAGAGAACTCAAAAGGATTGTTCCAGGGACAGACACCTGGACATTTGTCGGAACTTGGCAAGGAGCAGGCATTGACCTTGCGCCCTAAACTTGCAGAGTTGGAGTTTGAAGTTGTATTGTGTAGCGACCTTAAACGTTGCCTCGACACAGCCGAGATTGCACTTGAGGGCATTGAGTGCACCTTTATAAAGGAGCCACTGTTGCGCGAACGTGACCTTGGCAACCTTGCAGGCACACCCATAAAGGGAGCAACACTCAACGAGACCGTAGAGACCGAGGAGTCAATGAAGGAGCGCGCACACAAGTTTATAGACAAGGTGCGCCGCGAATACCCCAACAAAAAGATTCTCGCTTTCAGCCACGGTTTCTTCTGTCGCATAATGGAAGCTGAGATTAAGGGAGTTACGCACCGCGATGTAACACTCTTCGGAAACTGTGAGATAAGGGAATTCATAGTATAAAATATACCTAACATATTATTAAGACACTGCACTCAAAATGCAGTGTCTTTTTTTCGCCATTACCGTTCCGCTCTCTCCTGCCATGCTATTACTAATAATAAAAGTTAAATCTTTGTCATTGCACGATTTTACATTTCTAAAAGTTTAGAATTCTAAAACTTTCGTTATACATTTGCCTCAAACAATCTTGGATAATTATTAAAATTACGGAACAAGAAACAATGAGCAAGAAAAAATTCGACACACTGACAAAAGCCGAGATGCAGGTGATGAATGCACTGTGGGAGATGCCCGACGGTGGCTGCATTCACGATATCATAGAAAAGTACCCCGAGCCAAAGCCTGCATACACCACAGTTTCCACATTCCTGAAAATCCTCTTTAACAAAGGATTTGTTGATTACCGCAAGCTCAGTGGCAAGACACACACCTACTACCCTCTCATAACACGCGAGGAGTACACTAACCAGGTGATGAAAGATGTCAAGGATTCGTTCTTTGGCGGTTCGGGTTCATCTATGGTGAAATTCTTTGCACAGAACGAGAAACTGAGCGAAGCCGACATAAAGGAACTGTTGAAAATAATACAAGGAAACGAAAACAAGTAATGAGAACAACGAATTACAAATTCACCACTATCTTCTTCCTTCTTTTTGTAGCATTGACAGCCAACGCACAAAAGATAACAGTTACAAACAGAGAAGGAACAATAGAAACCACTCTTGGTAACACAAAAGGAATTTATTCCGACGGACTCAACTTCAACGAGTTTTTCACCAGCGCCACAATCACAGCAAGGGTAAAGGCAAACAAAGAGGGAGAAGCCACAAGAATCAATATCACAAAGTGCAAAGTATCATCTGTTGGGAACTGCGACGAAAAATCCTTGAACACTGCAAAAAAGCTACTGAAAGAGAATTGCAAAAACATTATCGCCGGTGAAAAATGGAACTGCGGTAAGAACAGTTGCCGCATAATTTACAAAGCCGGTAAAACTCAAAAGGCTGAAAAACCGAAGATTAGTAAAGAGATTCAATCAATAATCGACGCGCACATTACAGACGAGAAAAGGAGAGAGATTTATGGCATAAACGGCAGCGCGTTCATAAATGCGAAAATAGACCACGAAGGTAAAATATACGATACCGGATACATTGGCTGCATAATTTGGGACACAAGGTGGCAGACCGCCCGTCGCAGCGACCTAAACAGCCTGCACATTGCTGTAGGGTCAAGTTCCATTACAAGCATCAGACTGCGCCCCGACTATTCAAGCACTGAATATAAGACTGTGGAGAATGCAAGAAAGCTCCTGAAGAGCACAGCCAAAAGCATTGGAAATGAGTTGGAAGGTAAATATTTTCCCACAGCATCAAAGGAGAATATATGCATTGAGGTAAACATAAACGGATACGATGTTGACATTGAGCAAAGTGAGCCGGAGTACCCCGACGGTTATAAGGCTCTAAAGAACATATATGTCGAAGAGTTGAAGAATGACAAGACCATTTCACGCAACAACATAAAAGGACACATAGACATCTATCTGAAGATTAAAAAGAACGGTAAAGCCATATTCTACTCTGCCAACCCGGAAATCTCAAGCACTAACGGAAAAAACAGCGAAAGTAAAATTATAAAAGAGATTATAGACTGTTTGAAAAAGACAACAAAAAAGATGCCACGCTGGACACCGGCAACATTCGACGGCAAGGAGATTGAAAAAATTGCCCGCTTGCGCATTGAATTGAAGACATATGATAATGACATTGCAGTCCTGTCATTCTATATTTGCAATGTCATTGGCTCGTTCATTTCTTAGCGACCCGCACGGCATGATTTTCATCCATGCTCCGTGCGACCAACCGCTAATGAACTCGCCGATGACAAAACTAAGTTTTGTCATTCTGAACGGAATAAAATGGAGTGAAGAATCTAATAGAATCAAGTATCAAGCTATGACAGCCATACTAACCTACATACTGAAATGGGCATTGAGCCTTGCTGTGCTCTACTTGCCGTTTGCTTTGCTGTTGCGCAAGGAGACATTCGCCACGCTCAACCGCAGACTGCTGCTATGCATAATTGTGCTATCGGCAATACTGCCAAGCGTGATTGTCACCTACCCTGTCAATATTGAATTACCAAGCGAGAAGAGCGAGGTTGTGGCCGACGAGACTGTCGGTATTGATGCATACACACCCGGGGCTGGAGAGACGCTCACGCACGCACCACAAGGAGAGAGCGTGCAGGAAAGCCAGGGCATCAAGGAGTGGATCACAGCACGCAATGTTGCGACATTGTACCTTGCAGGCGTTGCCATTGCACTGCTGTTGTGGACAGTAAATATAGTGCGTACATTGCGTTGCATCAGTCACGGAACAACCTGGACCGACAGGCAAGACGGCATGACAATCCATTGCCACGCCAATGACACAGCTCCGTTCAGTTTCTTTGGCAAGGTGGTAATCTCGCAGGGCGACTATGATGAATGTGGCAAAGAAATTCTGCTTCACGAAGAGGGGCACATCAGGCATGGGCACTCGTACGACATGCTGCTGATAAGCATTGTAAAGGCCTTTCAATGGTTCAACCCATTCATCTATCTGCTTGCAAATGACATGAAGGAGATACATGAATTTGAGGCCGACCGCTATGTATTGCAGAAGAACGGGGATGCCAGAGCATATCAACTGCTAATACTGAAGAAAGCCGCCGGAGAGAAGGCATTTCCGCTGGCAAATAATTTCGGCCAGAGCAGCGTGCGCAAACGCATTGCAATGATGGCACGCAAGGAGAGCAACAGCGGAAGACGCTGCAAATGGCTTTATCTGCTCCCGGTAACGGCACTCTACATTGGAGCTTTTGCACAACCCGAATATGTATATAGCAGAAAGGTATTGCCAATGGAGCCGGCAAACACAACTGCCACACTGCCCGTTGAGGGGATTGGAACGGAGGAACATGCTTCACAGATTCATTGCATGCCGGTTGAGGTAAAGCCAACAATACCATACAGCAAGCCCTTGCCGCCTAAAGTTCCGAGAAAACTTGCAGCTGTTGAGATACCGGAGATTAAAGAGGTTGTACTACCGAACGAGAGTTTCTGCGAGTACATTGACCTTGAGAGTTCACCTGTGTGCGAGGCGTTGCGGGAAACCGGGCTAAAGAAATGCGATATTAAGGTGCGCTTCACTACCGGCAGCGACGGTCGCACAAAGAGTATTGATTTCGGCAGTTGCAACATCACTGCACCGGGGCACACCACCCCTGCCGATGTTGAGAATATAAAAACTACGGCAACAACAGCTGCAACACGCCATATTATTGCCAAAGAGTGGCAGACTGGAGGTAAAACAACATACGAGGCACACATAATATTCCACTACGGTCCCTCAATGGAGATTGCGAACAACAATTCACAACTGCCACTGATGGCCGGAGCTATAGCGATAAGATAACTATTAAACGGAAAACTGTAAGTAAGCCTCACCTACTAATGTCATTTCGACGGCCGCAGGGAGGAGAAATCTCTGAAAGTATTACACGCGGAATGACACATAGCATAACTACAGTACTGAAATACCAACAACCCATGAAACGGACAAGCATCATACTTCTACTGCTGACAACACTGTTGCAAGGCACCCTTGCACAAACAGACAGCGGCAGCGGCAACGGCGAGGCAACGCGCAACAGCCTCGACAACATTATAATACGCACAGCCATAAAGCAGAGTCTATTCCCCGAGGAGCGCGCGTATCTGCACTTTGACAACACTGCCTACTACCTTGGCGAGAACATATGGTTCAAAGCCTATGTGACAAGCGGTGTCAACGACGAGCCTACAACAATGAGCCGTGTGCTGTATGTGGAGCTGGTATCACCCGAGGGTTATGTTGTAAAGACCAATAAATACAAGATAGAGAACGGCTGCTGTCATGGCTCATTTGAACTTACACCGCTGCTGTTGTCGGGTTACTACGAGGTACGCGCCTACACTCGCTACATGCTCAACCGTGGCAAGGAATCAATCTTCAGCCGCGTATTCCCAATATTCGACAAGGTGAATGCCGACAACTGGGATTTCAAGAACATGCTCGACCGCCGCAGGGGATTCCTTTCAGACATTGAGAAGAATGACAGCATAACAGGACTCGACCGCGAAATGGAATGGGTCAGCAGCAACCTTCCCGAATGTGACCTACGCTTTTACCCCGAGAGTGGACATCTTGTCAGCGGAATCAAAAGCACCGTTGCGTATGAGGTATTTGGCGAGGACGGAATAAACAGTGACCGCAGCATAACCATTACTGCCGACGGCAAGCCATTGTTGACAAGCACCCCCGAACATCTGGGTAAAGGAACATTTGTCATCACTCCGAACAAGAATGTCAAGTACAGGGCGATACTGAAACAGGGAAAGAAAGAGAAGAAGTTCGACCTGCCACCGGTAGAAGAGGAAGGAGCGACTATAGAGGTTCTTGAACAGGATGGCACGTACTACATAACAGCACAGAATAACCTGAAGGCTGACACAGAAATGGGCTGTGCCGTCATGCGCCGCGGAAAGGTTTTCTTTTATGAGAGATTCTTCTCCAGCGACACCTGCATGCTCTTTGCCATAGACAGCAAGACACTTGGCGAGGGCGTGAACCGTGTGGTACTCTTCGTAAACGACAACATTCCGCTTGCCGAGCGACAGTTCTTTGTAACACACGCCGAGCCACTGGCAAGCGACATGTCTACAGCAAAGTTGCTTGTTACAAGCGACGGCGAAAGCATCGAGAAACTGAATGTCAACCCACACGGCAAGATAACCTTAGAGATTGAGCGCGAGGATGGAAAGCCCATCAGCGGAGGTACATTCTCACTCTCCGTGAGCGATGCCGACTACCGCCAGGAGACATCCTACACCTACAACATATATACATACATGCTGCTTGGCTCCGAGCTCAAGGGTTACATTCCCCATGCCGCACGCTACTTTGACCGGGCGAACATGAACCGCACACGCGAGCTCGACCTTGTGATGCTCACCCATGGCTGGACATCATACGACTGGAACAAACTCAGCCGTCGCGATATCAAGCTTGACCAACCCATTGAACGTGGCATAACCATCAAGGGACGCTTTATAAAGAAACGCCCCGACAAGCGTTTTGGAAAACTCGACAAGATAATTGTTACCAACAAGCCCAATGCAAACATAAAGTTCGACATAACATATAACGACAGCCTGCTCACGAAATACAATTTTAACACCGATGCCAACGGCGAGTTCCGCATACAGACACGCGACTTCACAGGCAAACGTGTTGCAAGGCTCATCGGTCCACGCACCTCATACGACAGCAGGGACAGTATCTTTGCTTTTGCACTTGACCGCTACTACTCGCCCGAGATGCGCCTCTACCACTATTGGGAGCGCAACACAGGCATGCCCACCACACAGGAGCGCCTTGTTGCCGAAAGGGACAGCATCATCAAGGTACGTCCGTTCGAGTACCTCATTTCACAGGTCGATGTTGTATCAAAGAAGAAACGCGAGGCCAACTACCGCCCTCCACGCAGCGAGATGCGTCTGGATTTCCTCGACGAGTGGGAGTATGCCCAGGATGTCACCTACCTTTGCAACGAGAAATCGGCCTACTATGGCGGCAATGAGTGGCAATATGATTTCACCGGCACAGGCGACTTCAACAACTATGCCCCCACAGCAACCATTGAAGGTGCCGAGACCCTTTCAGCACTGGACCGTGCCGTCATGGCAAGCGGTGGAATATACAACAGCTCATTCAGCGGATTCAAGCGTGAGATGGGCAGCGGATTCCGTGCCGATGACGACGGCCACTACCGCATAAATGACCCGGCATTCTACAACACGCTCACCGCAGCCGACATTCTTCGCAGCGCATTCTGGCGCCACAACCTCAACTGGTGCTACTGGATACAGTCAATGGTGATTGATGGCGAATACAGTTCATTCGACACCCCCACCCCCGACACAGAATACCTAAAAGGTATCGAACCACGCAAGATGATGAACTTCAAGGAGATTGTCATCCGCTCCGACGAGAACACCCGTAAACTGTTCGGTGGAGGACAACGCATACTTCAGGCCCGTCACAAGAACAATGGCAACCTCGATTATACAGGCTACTACGAAGGATTCTATGGACAGATGGGCATAAGCGCAAGGAACGGCAGCATTGATGATGCCCCCGATGCAGCCATACTTGGCGAGCGAATAAAGTCCATCTCACACAATGCCATTCCTAACTATGTTGCATGCTTCATCCCCAATACAGCCATAGACGAAAAACAAGGACTGATACCCGAACTCACCCAGCGTGGAACCACACGCTACACAATGGTCTATGGCTACACCGAGGAGAAGCAGTTCTACTCGCCCGACTACAGCACCATGAAGCCCGATGCCACCACTGCCGACTACCGCCGCACGCTCCTGTGGTCGCCCGACATTACAGCCAAAAACGGCAAACTACAGATAGAGTTGTACAATAGCACATCGGCAAAAAGGATTGCCGTGGATATTGAAGGTCGCTCAAATGGCACATTCTACAGCAGTAGCAATATTGCCACACGTGGCGCAGACAAGGAGGATGCCGGCATTGATGACCTCACCATGCACGAGACACCTGTTGTGGGCATACACAACATCGACATCCTCGCCTTCTGCTTCAAGAAAACCGAGGAAGGACGCAACCTCTTCAAACACAGCATGTACAACGAGGCTTTCACCTGCTTCAATGAAGCATCAGCCCTCGGCTACCCCGACGCCATCTACAACAGCGCCGTGTGTTACATGAATGGTTATGGCGTTGAGTGTGACACCATAGAGGGATTCAGACGATTCCGCCGTGCCGCCAACACCGGACATGACAGAGCACTATACAACCTTGCCACCTGTTACCTTGTGGGAATAGGCACAACAAAGAACGACAGCCTCGCATTCATGTGCTACGACAGAGCCGGCAAGGCTGGATATGCCAAGGCACTCACCACCGTTGCCGACAGCTATATCATCGGTCGCGGCACAGTACAGGACAGCACGCTGGCCTATGAGTATTACAGCCGTGCAGCAGCAAAGAGCGAACCACGCGCCCTCTACACCATTGGCGAAAAGGTGGCGCAAGCCGACTCCCTGCTGCAACTGAGCAAAAAGCAGCTGCGCAGGCAAAGCACCATAGGCTATTACCAGAAAGCCGCCAAGCTCGGCAACACCGATGCACAGTACAGGCTCGCACAGTTCTATGAGGATGGCTACTATGTAAAGAAAAGCAAGAAAAAGGCATTCAACTGGTACCTGCGCGCCGCCAACAGCGGACACCCCCAAGCCGCCGAAAAGGTTGCCCGCATGTACGAAAAAGGCAAAGGCACCAAAAAGGACGACAAAAAAGCAGCAGCCTGGTACCGCGTAGCACTCGAGTACGGCAGCCAAACCGCCAAAGAAAAAGTCGAATGGTACAACATGTTCAGGTTCTTTAGTGAGTAACAAATATATATTTCAAGAGATAATTATTTATGAGAAAATAGTGTATCTTTGAAAATCACTTGAAAACTTCACATCAAATAATTATGAATAAGTTAAGTATTATTGCATTATTGGCAATTTTCTCTTTGTCGTGCTTGAATTCATCGGCTCAGTTTGATTCCAAAGTTTGGGAAAAACAGATAAAACTGACCGAAATACGCAACAGGCACAAACCCCAAGGTGTCAGCAAGGGATTCAAGAAACTATATAAAAAAGAATATGGTTTGAGTAAAGTACAGTTGCCTTTCAACTCTTTTACAAGCATTTATCCAGGGTATGAATCTATTCTACTGCACAGAAATGACTATATAGGAACAATGAATAACCCGATTGTTCTGGCCTCTTTGGACGGTGATTGTATAGTCTATATTCCGGTGATGAGCCAGTATGCCGATGCTGATGCTTGGATGACACCCAACCTCAGGAAAAGAGTTGCCGTCGATGTCATATGCAACAAGGATGATATCAACTATTGGCAAGTTCGTGTTACCGAGGATGATATCAAAAGAGTAATTGATGAGAATGTAACGGTGTACGAAGGTGACTCATACACCGCACAATGTGGAGCCGATGTAATGCTGCTATGCAAATTCCCCTACAGAGAAAAAATCTGCACTTATCGTAAGGGGGGATATATCTCCATTCACGAGGAGTACCCTCATTACTATACACTTGATATTTACAAGGAGGGCCACAAACCCATTAAAATGCATTTGTTTATTACAGACAAGGGTTCTGACAAAATAGACAGCTACCTGTCAAATATATGTGGTTCTTTGAAGTTTTAGTATTAAGTGACAGAGAATCTTAAAGTGGCGAATATTTAATCACATTAATGCTAAACATTATGAAAAAGATTTTTGCGACAACCGCGAAAATATGATAAAAGATATGATATTTAAATCTGCCACAAAGTGATTCCTTGTTCTTGTCATAGCAAAATACGAAAATGAAAAGGTTTATTATATTTACATATATACTCATCAGTACTTCCTTGTCTGTTTTTGGTCAAGACTCTCAAGACTCGATAGCTTACCGGGTGCAACATCTGCAGGAAATTGTAGTGAAGGCGCCTCATCTTGCGATAGAGGATGACCATATATGTGCGTACCCATCAGCACAACAAAGGAAACATGCCCGGAGTGGTTACGATGTTCTCAATAGTATGATGATTCCCGGTTTGATGGTCGATTGTCAGAAACGCGAAGTGACATCCCCATTTGGTGCGGTCAGCTTATATGTAGATGGTAGGCCTGCGGATGTACAGGAAGTACAGACATTGCGAGCTAAAGACATACATAAAGTTGAATACTATGACCTGCCGACAGGCAAGTTTGCAAATGACAATGCGAGTATAAATTTCGTTATGAAAAATCCCACCGAAGGGGGCTACACACAACTTGACGCGATGCAAGGTGTAGGCTACTTGCAAGGGGATTATAATTTCATCACAAAGTATGCAACTCCCAAATATAATTTTAATGTATGGGGAGGATACAGGTTGGAGAATCCTAAAGAAAAGCTGACTGAAAGTGAGTATTATAATTTCCCTACTGAACAGTTGATAAAAAATGTTGCTTGCGATGACATTTCACATAGGAATGACCACGCATACGGAGCAGCCAGCGTTAGTCATAGCGACAATAAGACAACTTGGATGTTACGTGGCGGTGTTGACAAAGACTGGAACAAGAAAGTTGTCGAGGATGGCACGGTAACTTACAGTTCACTATTCCCTAATGCGACTCTAACTGATAAAGTTACAAACGACAATCTCAAGACCTCACTGTATTTTTACTTCCTCAACCGACTTTCGGCCAGTCAATATGTCGAGGTTGAAGCGAATGCTTACTATGCCAACACAAACTTCAATCAGAATTACTCGGAATCGGACGAGACCATTATCTCCAGTGCCGACGATGATTATTACTATGCTAATGTAAAGGCCTTGTACGGTCATGCTTTTAAAAACAACCATAATCTGACAATCACCCTTAATGAATTCTACCGTAATAGCCGGTCTGAATACACCCTTCCATCCTATCTTGTACAGAAACTCTATTCTTCAGAAACCGTTTTGTTTGCCAACTATTCCAAAAGATGGAAAAATGGATGGATGTTCAGTATTACCCCGGGAATATCTTATCAGATATATCAGCTAAAAGGAGAAGAGGCTGTAGGCCATCTGAATCCTCGTCTGAATGCAATGGCTTCATATATGAGAAATGACGGGCATCGACTCCAGTTCCTTTTTGCATTGGGCAATACATACCCGACACTCAATACAGTGAATAATGCCACTTTGCAACTGGGTCGTCTTATGATAAGACGTGGTAATCCCAAACTTGGTAACGCGACACTCCTTCAGCCGAGAGTTACCTATACCGTTTCCAAACCTAAGTGGTCTTTGTCCGCAACACTTCAATATTTGTATATCAATCATTTGATTACAAACAGCTATTCCATTGAGAACGGGAAAATAATAAATTCGTATGCAGATGCTACAAGATACCATCGTCCTTCGCTTGATCTCTCTTTGGTATTCAAGCCAAGCGAACAGTTCAATTTGAAATTTGATGGAGGTTACAAACATACAAGGCTATGTGGTCTTGTTTCAGAGAGTCAGAACACTTGTTGGGGTAATCTGTATGCTGAAATTTATTTAGGCGATTTTCTCATTCAACCGTTTGTAGCAACACCTCAAAAAGATATCGTCAGCAACCAGGTGCTCTGGGAAACACCTTGGATGTATGGAATTTCCGGCAAGTGGAGCCGTAGCGCTTTTTCTGCCGAACTCCAAGTCAATAACCTGTTTCTGTCTGGACAAGAGACAAAAGGGGTACTTGATGCGGATGTATATCGTTTGATTACAAGTTCCGTAGATGCAAACTACAATGCATACGCTACACTCAGATTGTCATATACATTTGAATATGGTAAAAAGGTTGGCCGTTCACCGAAATACCAGACAGGACGAGGTGAAAGCACTATCATAGAAGGTCGATATTAGTTGTGAAGTTGGACGAGACGGAAGAGAACTTGCTCGAACACCGCACCGACGGCACCGATGCGTTTGATACGCCGTATATCGGCGTAGAGAAATTCCCTGTAAATAAACATTGTTTGCATTTGTAACATAAATTTAACATTTTTACGACGAACATTAAAGTTTAATCCACGTTATTTGCAGAAAATAGACATACTTCTAAGCAAACGATATTGCCTCCCTGCCTTAGGGGGACGAGCAATGAAGTTGCAGAGGGGGTATTCATTAAAAAACAGAACATTTATGAAAGTAACAGGATTCATTGCAGCGGCATTGCTGCTTTTCTCTGGTATCGGTGCTCATGCACAGGAGACAGAAAATGAGCCAAAGGGCAAGGCCATAGTACAGATATACACAAATTTCCACAGTGGGTTCGGTGTGGTGAATGATGACCGTGGCTTTGAGCTCGACCGCAGTTATTTGGGCTATGAATACTCATTTGGCAAAGGCGTGAGCGTGAAGGGCGTGCTTGATATCGGCCAGTCAAAGAACATCGACGATTACCACCACTTCGCCTACATAAAGAATGCCCTCGTAAAGTGGAACAAAGGACGCTTCACACTGCAGGGCGGTATGATTGGAATGACCCAGTTCAACTACCAGGAGAAGTTCTGGGGCTACCGCTACATCTACAAGTCGTTTCAGGACCAGTACAAGTTCGGCAGTAGCGCCGACCTGGGTATATCGGCATCGTGCCGCATTGCCAAATGGCTTGAGGCCGATGTAATTATTGCCAACGGCGAGGGCTACAAGCAGGTGCAAATGAACGACGGCTTGCTCTACGGTGCCGGCGCAACAATCATGCCGTTCAAGGGAATGTCGTTTCGCCTTTATGCCGGCATCAACGAAGGTGGCGACGAGGCAAAGGATATCATCAACTATGCGATGTTCGCCGGTTACAAGCACAAGTATTTCTCGTTGGGAATTGAATATAACATCATGCGCAACGACCGCCGTGTCGAGGGGCAGAACCTCTATGGTTTCTCAATGTACGCATCGGGTTACATCAACCGCTGGCTCGATATCTATGCACGCGCCGATGGCTTGATGTCGAGCGACGACTGGAACAAGGCTAAGGATGAGGTTGCCATCATTGCCGGCGCACAGTTCAAGCTTGGCAAATATGTAAAGATTGCGCCAAACTTCAGGATGAGCATCCCAAGCGCCGACGGCGCAAGCAACCGTTACTACGGTTATATAAGCTGCTGCTTCGGGTTGTAAGACATAGCGCCGGTAATGCCCAAAAGGGCTAAAAAGGCTAAAAGGCAACGTGGGCGACCCAAAAGAAAATGGGCCGCCCACTATATTGTCATTAGGTTGAATAAACAGAGTTATTTTAGGCAGGCGAAGACTCCAAACACCGGAGTTTACTTGAAGTAAATGAGGATTTTGGAGACAAGCGTAACAACAAAAGAGCCTTTTTAGTCTGCCTCTATGGTTTCTTTGCCTGAAGATGCCACATATCATGCCCCAAGAACTTCGTGGCATTCACGCGCTCAAAGCCAAGTGATTTATAGAGAGCCTCGGCACGCGGGTTGGCAAAATCAACGATCAGCCCCACCCTTTCATATCCTGCAGCAAAAGCTCTGTCGCGTGCTGCAGAGAGCAACGCGCCACCTACTCCGCGACCGCGCCACTGCGGCAACACCGCAAGCGAATCGAGGTAGAACTCCCCTGCCGATGTCTCGTCCTCTATCTCACGCACACCGCCAAATGTCTCACGCATGAGTTCAAGCAACGGCTTGCGTAGCTCATAAAGACTTGCGCCATCATAGCCAATTATGGCTCCAACGGCAACGCCATCAACCTCGGCCACCAACGCATTGCGGTAACTATACTGGGATACCTCACGCGCTGCAAGCTCGGCAAACACAGGTGCCAATGGATGCGTCTCATCGTAATGAAGTGCCATAAGCACCACCTTGCCAACCAAGGGTGCATCCGCACCCACCGCCTCGCGTATCTTTATGTTCTCTGTTTTCATTAAGAGATTAAAATATCTATGACAAAAGAAAGAATTATTTCACAAATATACAAAAATCCAATGACCTTGAGTTTCAATCATTTGATTCTTATTTTGTCATAAATTGAGGTTACAGACACTCAGGGCTTACTTGAGCGCTGCTACCATAGCTTGCACCTCTTCCAATGTAAAGTCACCGCTAATTACACTTCGGCCGCCAGTGATGCGTTCTGAAGGAACTGGTGCCGAAAGGACACTACCATTAACGACAATTGCAATAGGACGCATCTCCTGTGCGCACTCTTCGGTCATGTCGGCCCAGATTCTTGTAGCGTTTTTATCCATTGTAATATTAAGAACCGGACTATTGCCACTAAAACCAATTTCGGCATTCTTTATGAAATCACCTTGCAAAGGTGCGATGCCATCTGAACAGTCGTCCTTTATTGCATAAAGGTAATATTTTTCATACAGTGTATCATCATAAGGTGAATATTTTTCAACTAAAGGTTTTGTACTCCAAAGAAGAATCACATTCTTGGGAAGGACATCCTTGGCTTTGGCAATAATCCCATCAACAGTTGGTTTATCTTCGCATTTTATTGCAGCCACTATACCATTACTTGGATAAAAGCATCCGGCCAATGACTCATCACCGGTTTCATTCATAATAACGGTCTCCAACTTGGGTAACACAAACTGTGCAATCTCATCGGCTGTACATGTAGGCCAGAACTCCAAATTCAGTTGAGAGAGGGATGCGGAAATGTTTTTAGCCTTGATGAGTTCAATAGCAGTTGGGGACGGTTCAACCAAAGGGGCGTCTGCTAATTCATTCTGGTTGCCAGACTTGCCATTGTTGCATGCAGCACATAAAATCACACCCATTCCTAACAATAACAGTTTTTTCAGTTTCATATTGTTTAATTATTTTATGGTTAATACTCTTCTGTTGTCACATTGCTCAAGCAACGGTAGTATCTCCTTTTCAAAAATATCCTTTGCTATTATGCGATAATGCGGTGCGTAGTGTTCATTGTAGAGACGGCTATGGTGCACGGCATAGTGCCCGGTAGCAAGCATCTCCTTTATAGCCTTGGCATCGGCATCGTAACCGGACAACTGCAATTCCATTGCGGCAATCACGCTCTCAATCTGCGACCACTCCTGCCCCCATGCCTCGACCTCACTCGGTTGCACGGCACGCACGCTGCGCAGGAATGCCGACAGAAGTGCATCCTGCTGCACCTTGCCGCTTGCAACGGCTGCGAGCGACACGCGGTAATAGTTGCCGTTGTAGCCTGTTGGTTCGTACAACTGCACATCCAAACGCTCTACCTTCGCAAGCTCGCGACGCAGCCACTCAGCAGCCTGTGCGCTGTCGGGCACCGCGTGCCCCGGCCCGAAGTTATCCTGGAAGAAACTTTTGTAGATATCCTGCAATGTAGATTGTGGATAATCTGCTATCATACGCTCAACTGCCGAGCGTACATTGGCAGCATCAATGCACTTTGTCTGCGCGTGGGCGCAGACAAAGGCTATCAGTAACAGCAGTGTATTGACAAGGCGTTGCATCACTTGTCAATGCTACGCAGTTCATACTCTCTTGAGCCAAGGCCAATGGCCGCAGAGTGCTCAAGAATGTGGATGCCATGACGCGAATTTATGCGCTCAATGAGCGCCGCCGCGTCATCGCCCTCGCTCGATGGATAATTGAACACTAGATCGACACAAGCCTGGTCGAGCGCTACAGGGTCAAGCGATGCAAGGATACCGATATCCTTCATTTCTGGGTCGGCCGGGTGTGCATTGCAATCACAATCGACCGATAGGTTGTTCATCACATTTATATATATCATGCGACCCTCGAAGTAGTCGTGCACCGACTGTGCTGCAGCAGCCATAGCCTCGATGAACTTGTCCTGCTCGGCAGTGTGTTTCCAAATGAGTTCCTTCTCCTCAATGGCACCGGCAGAGTGGATATAAGCCTTTCCATTAGCCGAAGCGATACCGATTGACTGGTTCTTGAGCACACCGCCAAAACCGCCCATCGCGTGTCCCTTGAAGTGCGCAAGGTTAACCACCCAGTCATAGTTGAGCAGGTTGGCACCCACAATGTTATACTTTATGTGGGTTGTATCCTTTACGGGGATTTTTGTTTCGGCAGTGCCATCGAGCAGGTCGATTGGCGCAATGGCTGCAAAACCATGATCCTCGAACACCTTCAAGTGGCTCTCGGTCTCGTAGCGTGGGCCGGTATATGCGGTATTGCACTCCACAATTGTACCGTTCACCTTGCTCACAAGGTCTTTTATGAGCGAAGGTTGCAGGAAGTTGTTGCCGCCAGGCTCACCAGTGGAAATTTTCACAGCCACCTTCCCTGTGGGGACAACGCCAAGCGCGTCATAGACCTTAACAAGCCCTTCGGGCGAAATGTCGGTTGTCTTATACACAACAGGCTTTTCAGCCACAGCCGGGGCGATAGGGGGAGTCTGGTTCTTGTTCCCAGCCTTGTTGCCACATGCAGCAAATGACGCTGTCATCAGCAACGCTGCAATATAGATAAAATGTCTTTTCATAGTCATGTCAATTATCATTCATGTAGTACTCATCAGCCACAATGGAAATAGCGCTGCACAAGCTTGAGCATCTCGTCGCGGTTGTCACCGATGTCGGCTCTCAAGGTGCGGTCGTCGTATGAACGCAGGCGCTTTATTATACCGTCAATCATTGCAGGGCTGAAGACATTGTACTGCTCGAACACAGTACGCTGACGCTCCAGGCAGTCGGCACTTGCGGCACAGCTGTCGGGCAGCTGCTCAAGCATAGCCAGTTTTGACTCATTTTCTTTTTGATGGATATTCACATTCACGTATGTACGCTCTGCTATCTCCAGTGCATTCTCAAATTCAAAACCATGACGGCAAGCCACAGCCAAGCCGGCTATGAGCTGATAGAGGTCGGCAGAGCCATCGGGTGAACGCATCTCCACGGTCTGCTTCATCGATGTGTCGTAATTGCTTGCGCCCTCCAACGGATTGGCAATGCGGCACATGTCGCTCTTGGCAGCCCAACCCAGCGGCACGCGCACCAGAACCGAGCGGTTGCGGTCGCCCCAACAGATGTTTGTAGGCGCCTCCTGGTGTGGAACAAGGCGGAAATATGATGTAGGGTTAGTGTTTCCGAATGCTGTTATAGACGGAGCAAGCACCATCATGCCGGCAATGGCACGGCGTGCATTCTGCGACAGCTTGCCCTCGCCATCGAGCATAACATTGGCTCCGTCGTTCATCAGGCGCATGTGGACATGCAGGCCCGAACCGGCCTTTCCGGCAGTAATCTTGGGCGCAAAGGTAACATCATAGCCATACTTGAAAGCAAGGTTGCGGATAATCCACTTTGCAATCATCAGCTGGTCGGCAGCCTCCTCGGCAGGGACAGGCAAGAACTCAATCTCGTTCTGCTCATACACCATGTCGTCAATGGTAAAGTTACCAACCTCGGAGTGGCCATACTTTATCTGTCCACCGGCCTGGGCAATATAAGCCATGCACTCGGTGCGGAAGTCGTTGAACTTGGCATAGGGAGCCGACTCATGGTAACCCTTTTGGTCAGTTGCAGGGTACATGCCGCTGTCGGGAGCAATCACATAATACTCAAGCTCACCCATCGCTTGGAACTGCAGGCCGGTTACCTCGTTGAACGCACGGCACGCCTTGCGCAAGGTGTTCTCGGGCGAACTCTCAAGCGGTTCACCGTCCTTGTTGAAATATGAGCAGAGCATTGACAATGTAGGAATCTCGGCAAACGGATCAACGAATGCCGTGCTGAAACGTGGCAACACATAGAGGTCGCTACTGCCTGCCTCAATAAACGGGAAGAGCGACGAGCCGTCGACGCGCTCGCCACAGGTGAGTATGGCATCCAGGTATGCAGCACTGTTTATCACAAAGTTCAGTGTCTTGAGCCTTCCGTCACCCGCAGGGTACATGAAGTTGACCATCCTGATGCCGTTCTCCTTTATGTAACGCACTATGTCGGCCTTTGTAAACTCACGACAAGGCTTTCCAAGAAAAGCCACTACCCTGTTAGGGCTCATTTCCAAAGATGTATCCATAAGAACAAATATTTGATAATCATTAAAAGACAACAGAGCGCAGGCACTCTTTGTTATACCGCAAAGTTATCCATTTAATTGAAACAAAAAAATTTAAAGCAAATAATTATTGAAACTGTTGAAACATCTGCTATTTTTGCAAAAAAAGAGAGCATGAAAAAGTTTCTTACGATAATAATGGTCATTGTGCCAATGATGGCAGCCGCGCAGTCAAGGCTATACCGTGGCAACAGCACATACAGCAGCGACATACTATGTACCTATGACGGCAAGTACCTTTACCGTGGCAACAGCACATACAGCAGCGATGTTGTACTCACATATGACGGCCGGTATGTATATGACGGCCGCAGTACATACAGTAGCGACATTGTGCTCACATTCGATGGCAAGTACATCTATGGCGGGCGCAGCACATACAGCAACGACATACTCTTCACATTCGACGGCAGACACCTGTACCGCGGCCGCAGTACATACAGTAGCGACATACTGCTCACCATCGATGGCAAACACATCTACCGCGGCCGCAGCACATACAGCAGCGACATACTCTACACCGTAAAAGGAAGCATACCTATAGTGGTACTCGTGATGCTGATATAAAGACAAGATGGTGGTTCAAAACCACCATCTTCTTTATAAATGAATCCAAAGCCAAAATTGTATCAGATTTTTATCTTGGTAGAACAGAAACATTGCCACACATAGGTGGAGAAATGGTATGGTTGTTCGCAGGCGCGAACTGCTTTGAAAGTTCTGTCTCTTCGAGTTTCTGCAAAAGGAACATGTACAATGCTTCATTAACCTTCCTTTGGTCAATAAGATTCTGAAGTACCTCTTCGCCTTGTGCAGTTGTCTTGATTCTTTCTATAGCCTCATCAATGGCTTCAAGTTCCAGTTTGATTTCCTCCGCCCGACTCCTGATGAATTCATCCGTCTTCTGAATTACACAATCATTTTCCTCATTGCTGAGTTGAACAGAGATTGCAGGCACACTATCTACTACATTTGTATTTTCAACAGACACGCCTGACAGAATAAACAAAGAGTTTTCAGTGTTGTCTGACTTATTATTACTACAGGCAACACAAAACATTGCAAATGCCACAAGCAATATATATATACGTTTCATATTGTACAAATATCAAGTTTTATTCTCAAACATATAAATTCATTCAATGCAACAGTGCGCCAAGTTTGCTTTTTAGTCAGCCCCATTATCCCTTGCGAGCATTTATAATATAAATCCCCGTCATCGCCAGCAAGGCCGCAATAAGATATTTCCAGTAGAACGGTTCGCCAAGGCAGAGGCACGATGTCACAGCACCTACAACAGGAATGAGCGAGTTGAAGATGGCAACCTTGCCCACAGGATTGCAGCTGAGCAACTTGTTATAAAGTGTGAAGCCGAGTGATGAAATGCAGATGAGTAAGAAGAGTATGCCAACACCGGCTGCTGTTATAAATGGCAACGTGCCACCCATGAACAAACCAGGCAACACAAGCATCACACCACCAATGGCAAGGCTGTAACCTGTGGCGGCAAAGACATTGGCATGACGACCAAGCCCCCTTGTCATGAGACCGGCAAATGCAGAACAGACGGCATTGAGAATAATCATTCCGTCGCCCATGAATGTGAAGCCACCACCTGCGCCGCCACCCACATTCAGCACCAGGATACCGGCAAAACCAATGACGCAACCAAGAATCTTGGCAGGTGTGAGTTTGTCGCTCTTGAAGAAAGCACATGCCAATAATACGAGAGTGAAAACGCCCAATGAATTAAGGATTGCAGCCCTTGCACCCTCACTGTGTGAGAGACCTATGTAGAAGAATGCATAGTGTATTGTTGTGTTCAGAAGGGCATATCCAAGAATATATGCCATGCCCGATGGTTTGTTCACCTTGAGACTCACGCCCTTTGCCTTTGCAATGGCAAGCACGATAAGACCAGATAGTGTAAAACGCACGCCGGCAAAGAGCATTTTACTCGCTGTCATGTCCTGCGCAATACCAAACTCATCGAAACCAAGTTTTATAAGTGGATAGGCCCATCCCCACGCCACTGCAGCCGTGAGGGCAAGGAGTGCAACCCACCCCCTGCGCTGGAATATTGCAACTTTTGTTGTATTGTTGTTACTCATATTGATACTGTGAATTTCACGTCACTGCTACAGCCACAAGTGTTTCGTCATAGGGCCAATGGGGCTGGTAAAAGAGCGGACGTTCAATGCCGTCTATTCCATCCCAGTTTACATACTTTAGACCTTCGAACGAAGGCGCGCCAAACTCGAACGAACGCCCGTAAAGCACCACCACTCCACGCGCCTCATCCACACGCCACAAACCACCACCGTATGGACAATCCTCGTCCCAGCGCAACAGGTTCCTGTGATGATAGACATTACCGAACTTGAGTTCGCCCTCGTTTGTAATTATGAATTTCTGGTACATTGTTCCTTTGTAGTTCAGTGCTTTCGACACAAGAGTGCCCTTCAATCAAAATATTTTCAAAAAAAATCCTTTTTTCAAAACAAAACAGCCGGTTCAATTGTTATATAACTAAACCGGTATGGGATAATGTCTCCCCTACACCGGGTCGAACGGTGTGAGTGCGTGATGTTGACTTTGTGATGACGAACACTCCGCCGTTCTTCTTTATCTGCGCGGTACAATTTCGAATGGTACACGGAACGAAACTCCACAACGCATCAAGTCATAAAGATTGGGATATATGCGCTGCTTGAAACTCTCCCAGCTACGCTGTTCCATGCTACTCCACCCGGCCTCGGCAATGGCAAGGCCACGAGGAAAGAACATATAGTTCACACGGTTTATGTCCTTGATAGCCTCGGCCCACATTGTAGCCATGACACCCATTACATTATCGGTCTCTTCCAAAGACTTGCCATATGCAGGGTCAAGCCTGTAGGATGTCTCAAGGCTTGTGATAGGCATTCCCCAGTTGTTATACTCGGGCAGGTCATTGCTCCATTGCGGATAGTCGAGATAGGTATGCTCGCCCGGTGCCATTATGAGTTTGTGTCCATACTTATGTGTCAGCTCCATACATTTTGGAGTGAGCGCATTGCGCCACGTCACCAATGTCACATCCTGGGGATAAGGGAAAAGATAGTCGTGCGCAGGTGGCCATATATTGTCGAGCTCGCACCATAGGATTGCTTCCTTGCCATTCTCGCGCACAAACTCAAGCATGCGCCCGAAGAAGATGTTCATCAGCTGCGACGGCTCGGTGTAACCATGCTTCTCCATCAGAGCCTTGCAGTCGTCACACTTTGCCCAGTTCTCCTTAACGGCTGCCTCATCGCCACCAAGGTGTATGTAGCGCGACGGGAATATCGCTGCAATCTCGCCAATAATGTCACAATAGACACTATAGACCTCATCGCAATGCGCACAAACCATCATGTTTGTGGTGTGTCCCAAATTCTTCTCATCGCCATGGCGGAACGCACAGCCCAAATGGGGATATGCAGCAAGAATGGCAACCGAATGACCGGGAATATCAAGCTCTGGCACAATCTCCACGTTGCGCGCCGCAGCATATTTTACCAAATCCTTCAACTGCTCCTGAGTGTAGAAACCATTGTCGGGACCATTGTCGCCACCTCGTGGGTTACGATGTGCACCAATCTCGGTCAATCTTGGGTGGCTCTTTATCTCCACACGCCATCCTTGGTCATCGGTCAGGTGCAGCTGCAGGACATTATACTTGTACTTCGCCATCTGGTCAATGAAGAACTTGACATCATCGACCGGGAGGAAATGACGCGCAGGGTCCAGCATCACGGCACGGTAGCCATAGCGTGGAGCATCGTCAATGCGCACGGGAGCGGCCTTGCCCTGCGCGCTGTTGTTTGCGTCGCCAAGCAGCAGTTGGTCGAGCGTTTTAAGGGCATAATAAATGCCACTGCGACTACCCTCTATTGTAATGCACTTGCGGTCGATGTCAATTGTATAGCTCTCGGGCAAGGCATCGCTGTTCTCCTTTATCACAACGCGGTTGCTACCCTTGGCAGGCAATTGAATACCGGTACGCACAGCAACAATCTCCTTCAGTTCTTCAATCACGAAAAGACTGTCACTCATGTTGCAGTCAATTGCACCCACTTTGGCAAAATCGAAATGCTTGCCCTCTTTCAGTTCCACCTTCTGCGGCATTGGCAACAACGCCGACAAGTTATCCTGTGCATTCACACCAAGTGCACACACGCACAGGAGCAAGAAGTATTTGAATCTGTTCATCATAAATATTTGCTTTTATCAATTACTAAGTTCCAAAGGTATAAATAACTTATAAAATATGCAAACATCCCTTAAAAACCCCTTACAATATCTTGCTCATATAGATTTTTAGGTATATCTTCGGCGAGCAGATGAAATAGGAAGCAATGAAACAGGAGATTAACCCACAGGAAACACCGCGTGCCAATGCCTTTTCGCTTTGGATGACATCACCCATGCCAATGGTCACATTGACCAAGACCTTCAATGTGGGTGGTCTGCTCAAGGCTAGCAGGAAAAGCGGCATAAAGTTCAATGCCCTGCTCTGCTGGTGCATTGGCAAGGCAGCAAGCGGAATACAGGAGTTCTACACCCTGCCTGAGCAAGGAAAGCTCTACAGATATGACCGCATTGCCATAAATGTAATTGTGAACAACTGCAAGGGCGGGATAAACTCATGCGACATTGCGTTCAGCGAGGACATTGCCGTGTTCGCTGCAGACTACAACAGATTGACTACGCAAGTTGCAAGCGAGTGCAGCAGCTCTTTCCTCGAGGATTATATGGTTGTGGGCACATCGGCCATGATACAGACCGAGCTCGACTGCATCGTGAACCAGTACACCGACAAGTTCTGCAACCCCATGGTGATGTGGGGCAAGTACCGCAAGAAACTGTTAGGCACAACATTGCCCCTCTCGTTCCAGTTCCACCATGTGCAGATGGACGGTGGCCATGGCGCGACATTCCTTGAACAGCTACAAAAGGAGATAAACAGGATATGACACCTCCAAAGCACGATGAATCGACAAGAGAAGAGAGGCGCGCCTATGTGCTGGAGGCATGGAAATGCCTCAATGATTGCGAGGCATGCGGCAAGTGCCGCATACTGCGTGGCCGCGACCCCGAGACATTATATGCCGACTACATCGACGGCACACGCAGCTACATTGAGATAACATTGGAGATAAGGAGATAGAATTTACATTATTTATAACTGACAACTATTAAAAACAAAAAAGATTATGGAAACAAAAGAGAAAGTATTGCAAGTGATGAGAGAAGCAGGTGAACCGGTAAACGCAGGCAAGATTGCTGAACTCGGCGGTATCGACCGCAAGGAGGTTGACAAGGCCATGAAACAGCTCAAGGAGGAGGGCGCAATCGTTTCGCCCGTGCGTTGCAAGTGGGAACCTGCAAAGTAAATGACAAATAGAATTATTATAGCGGACAACAACTCTTTGAATCAGGAGCGGTTGTCCGCTGTTTTTATATAAAATGGCTGAACGGATATACAAATCCCTATAAAAGAAGTATATTTGAGCTAAAGCTCCAATATAATAGGCACTCGCTTTGAAAAATACTGAAGCAAGCTTCGTATTTCTCTCTCGTTTGAGTTATATTTGAGCTAAGGCTCCAATATAATAGGCACTCACTTTGAAAAATACTGAAGCAAGCTTCGTATTTCTCTCTCGTTTGAGTTATATTTGAGCTAAGGCTCCAATATAATAGGCACTCACTTTGAAAAATACTGAAGCAAGCTTCGTATTTCTCTCTCGTTTGAGTTATATTTGCCAAATAACAGTCAACATTATGCAGCAGACATTCAAGGACAAAGTAGTAATAGTTACAGGCGGAGCAAACGGCATTGGAAAGTGCGTAGCCAATGAATTCCGTGCCGCCGGAGCACATGTATATGTCATAGACAAGGAGCCGGGCGAGCATTTCGTCGGGGACATTTCAAAAAAAGAGGTTCTTGAGGCATTCACATCGGAAATTCTCAAGAACCACGAAAAAGTAGATTGCATAATAAACAATGCCCTGCCACTGATGAAGGGAATTGACGAGTGTACATACGAGGAGTTCCAGTATGCACTCAACGTTGGTGTCACTGCCCCTTTCTACCTTGTCAAGTTGCTCAAGCCACACTTGGCAAACGGCGCATCAATAATCAACATATCATCGTCGCGCGACCGCATGAGCCAACCGCAGACAGAGAGCTACACTGCTGCCAAAGGCGGCATTGCCGCACTCACCCACTCCCTTGCTGTGAGCTTTGCCGGCAAGGCAAGAGTGAACTCCATCTCCCCCGGATGGATTGACACCACCGGCACCGTTTACCAAGGTGCCGATGCCACACAGCAGCCCTGTGGCCGCGTCGGCAACCCAATGGATATTGCCAACATGGTAATGTTCCTGTGCAGCGACAAGGCAGGCTTCATCACCGGTGAAAACATATGCATCGATGGCGGCATGACCAGGCAGATGATATACCACGGTGACAACGGCTGGTCTCTTGCTGCCGGACAAGATAAATAAACGTCTTGACAAAGAGGAGAGTTTCAAGAGAAGTTTTTTTTACAAACCGGAATCTTTTTATACTTTTGCCGGTAACAATCCAACCAACACATGAGAGCAGCAATATATGGCGCAGGATCATTGGGAACAATCCTTGGCGCATACATCACAAAGAACGGCGGCAGCATTGAACTGATAAACCGCAACAAGGTACACATTGAGGCACTGCAAAAGAATGGTGCACGAGTAACGGGAACAGTAAATTTTACCCAGCAGGTAACTGCATACACACCACAGGAGATGAGCGGCAAGTACGACATCATCTTCCTCATGACCAAGCAACAACAGAACAACGAGGTTGTCACATTCATAAAGGAGTTCCTTGCCACAGACGGTGTAATTGTCACCCTGCAGAACGGCATACCCGAACTGCTCATTGGTGAGATTGTGGGCGAAGAACGTGTACTTGGCTGCACCGTGGCATGGGGAGCAACGATGCAGGAACCCGGCGTGTGCGAACTCACCAGTGCACCCGACTCGCTATCATTCTCCATAGGCTCATTATCGGCAAAGGAGAACAGACACTTGGACAATGTAAAGAAACTGCTCGAGATGATGGGAACTGTTGAAGTCGATAGCAACTTCATTGGCTCACGCTGGAGCAAGTTGCTCATCAACTCAGCATTCTCGGGCATGAGCGCAGTGCTGGGCTGCACATTCGGCGAGGCAGCAAAGGAGAAGGCATCGCGCCGCATAGTACAGGCACTCATCAAGGAGAGCATCGATGTGTGCGCAGCAGGCAACATAAAGATTGAGCCCGTGCAGGGCAAGGACATCGTTAAGTTGCTCGATTACAAGAGCCGGTTGAAGAAAGCCTTCTCATTCTTCATCATTCCAATAGCCATACGCAAGCACGCAAAACTAAAGGCAAGCATGTTGCAGGATCTTGAGAAGAACAAGAAAACCGAGGTCGATGCCATCAACGGCGTGGTGAGCGCATTCGGCCGCAAGGTTGGCGTCCCCACCCCAATGAACGACAAGGTTGTCGAAATAATACACGGCATTGAGGACGGCAAGCTAAAGCCAACATTCAGCAACCTCGAATACTTTACAAGATAAACATCACAAACAGTAATACAGGGATATACCCCACAATTTAAGTAAGGCAAAAGTTCCTCTCTGGGCAAAGTTGCACCGGCAACCAAGCTGCAGAGAGGAACTTTTATAATTTCAGCAATACAAGAGTTTGCAAAACAAGAAATTCTGTAGTACATCTCTTTTTAAGAGATAGAATTAAGCCTGTCGTATATCCCGGAATTCATATTACCGAAACAAACCATTTAGTTTTTTTATTTTTTTTAATAAAAGTTGCTATTTACACTTTTTTTATTGAAATTTGCAAGGATAACATCTCTTAAAAGGAGTTATACCGAAAAAGGGAATCAAAAAGTATTATACAATAAATATTGGATGAGAAACACAGATAAGACATATTTTGTTGCCATTGACGACCAAGTTTTTGGTCCGTACTCCAAAAGCGAGATTTTAAATCTTGGTATACTTCCAGATACATTGGTAAGCAGAAATGATTCTGAATGGGTTAATGCTTCTGAAATGCCGGAATTTTCGCATTTATTTCACCCAAGAGCCAATAGGCAAGCAATAACAGAAACTGTTCGCCGACCGATATTTGACAACAAGAAACTGATATATAAGCAAAAGAGAAAGGCTGCACTGATTGGAGTTTTATCATTAGGACTTGCAGGATTATCAATCATAGGCATTGGGGAGACTTGGAAGAGCAATATATTCGCAGGCACATCGTTAGACCACGGTGGATTCGGTTTTGTGTTAAAAATAATCTCGTTCATGTTATTGTCTGTTGTTATTGCTATTCCATTTTTCATTATTTCACTCATTAGACTTATATATTATAGCTTTAAATTATCATAGAATAGTAAAAAGGGATCATGTATACGTTTATAGCAAGCCGTACCTCTTCGGATCAAAACATATTATATCCGGACATGCTAGAGATTGATGCGTTCAATGTTATATATTATAAGGGTTATGTATTCGGATATTCAACAATTGTAATTGCCAGACACAACATAGCTAGCGTCTCATTGAATAGTGGTTTATTTTTCGCTGATATTATAATTTCAAGCATAGGGGGAGAACGGATTATTGCCAGAGGGTTCAAAAAATGTAAAGCAAAAGAGATTTTAAGAATTTTAGTATAAGAAGCCATGGATACACAATATTATGTTGATTTGGATGGACAAGAGTTTGGTCCATATGATTTAGAACAAATGCAGGCGTTTGGGCTAATGCCAAACATAAAAGTATATTCTACATCAACAAAAGAATGGGCGTCAGCAATCTCCTACCCTGAGTTGATTGATTATATAACATCTGACAGCGTTAGCAATACAGATGTGGATCTTTACAACAGGACATATTACCTTAGATTAGAAGAAGGGATATATGGTCCATACTCTTTGCCTGAGTTTGCATTTTTGGATATTGTTCCAGAATCTGTAGTAAGTATTGACAATATGCAGAATTGGCAAGTAGCAAGTGAGATAGAAGGTTTGTTGCCAGCCTTGGATTTACTGTCGTCAGGTGAAACTATAAGCCCAATAACAAACAGTGATCTCAACACTAAAGAACTTGAAGAAGTTATAGAAGAACAAGAACAGGAAATAATAGAACTTAAAGGAGTGTTGGATGAACTGCGGGATGAATTGGACAAAGAAAAAGAACTAAGTTCAAACATTCCTGTATATAATATTTCTATAGACGGCACAATAAAATACACTGAATTGCGTGAGGAATTATGTGCTTTGGCAAAAAACAATATTTTCACGGCAAATTCAAGCGACACTGTTTACCGCAAAGTATTTCCCACAGCTGAATTAGAGAAGGCGTACTATATTGACGAGTACACACATTTTATCAATAGTGTAAGATCTACCTTAAGTATCATAACAGAGAAGCTACAGGGTGTCCATTCATTGTTTGATAATGATATTATGTTGTTGGGGAATTGTGCACAATTGGTTCATAACAAATATGACAAAGAAGCAAAAAGGGAAGAACGAGAATTGCTTGAAACGATAAATCAACAAATAGAAACTATAAAGAGTTCCACGAATTCCAACATAACGATTGAATCGTTAAAACAGACTTTAAAATTCCGCAAGGCTGAAATCGCTTTGAAATATCAAAAGAAGCAAACCGAAGAACTGGAAAGAATCACATTCATAAAGAGGGATATAACACAGGCTTTTAATAATTTGCGTAAAGAAATTATTGACACGATAAATATATCATATAAAAAAGGCACTACCTACTATGATGATTTATTCAACAGCATGTATGAAATTTCGTCATCAAATGCCAATCATTGGGATAAAATCAATGACAAAGGGAGCATGCCTTCTTCATTCCTTGCAATCGGCAACAAACAACATCGGTTTACAATTTTAGGCGAAGATATTGTCATTACAGAGAATTGCTATATACGATTGCTTAACAACCAGAATTTGATTGTCAAACACAACAACAATAACAAAAAACAAGCCCACTCATTTGCAAATTCATTGGTAGCCCGTTTAATGGCGGCAGCATCTCCTGGCAAAGTAAATATTGCGATGATTGACGCTGAAGAGATGGATGGCACATCTAGTGTTTTCAAATTCCTGAACAGGAACATATACCAGATAGTTGCCAGAGCCGAAGATATCCGTAAGTGTTTAGATGACACCGAACGACACATTTGCAATATCATTCAAAATTTGCTTTTAGGTCCCATCAAAACATTGGAAGACTACAACCAAGGCAAAGAGAACAAAGAGGCCTATACAGTAATTGTCATTGATAACTTCCCAATTGGTATCAACAGTGAAACACTTTCAATACTTCAAAAGATTTTGAAAAATGGTATCCGTGCAGGCGTCAATGTAATAATGTTGGTAAATGAAGATAATATCAACCGTTCGGAGGAGGCAAAAAAAGCATACAACAACTGTAATATATCTATGATTGAACAGAATTGTCAAACATTTGACTTGACTGACAATCATGAAAAGATCAATTTTGATGCATTTTCAGAAGAACAGCTCCGAAGAATCGTTCAGTATATAAATTCAGGCGTAGAGATACGCAAAGAAGAAGCCATACTTTTTGGCGATTATATGCTTGAAGAATCTGAATGGTGGTCTAGGAAAAGTGCAAAATATATTGAAATTCCATTTGGAGTTGCCGAAGACAGGCAGATTCAGAAATTAAAGATTACACAGGAAAGCGGACAGAACTCAGCTGTCGTCATTGGAATTCCTGGTTCGGGAAAGAGTGTATTTCTGCATGCTTTAATCTGTAGTGCCGCAATCAATTACTCACCAGACGAGTTGAACATGTACCTGATTGACTTCTCTGGAGTAGAGTTCAATTCATACGCATTGCATAATCTGCCACATGCCCGTGTCATTGCTCCCGAGGCTGAGCGTGAATTTGGTTTGAGTATTCTAAATGAATTGGTTGAAGAGGGTTCAAGGCGAATGGAACTATGTAGGAACCATAATGTAAGCAACATTGTGGATCTCAAAGCAAAAGATCCTTCATTGCACATTCCACGCTTGCTTGTAATCATTGACGAATTCCAAAAGATTTTTGAAATCGATAATGACTTCATCAGCAAGGAAGCAAATGCAAAAATCCATACAATCATACAAGAATTCCGCAAGTTTGGTATAAACCTGATTCTGGCGACACAGAAACTTCCGTCATCATCAATACTACCAAAGGACTTAATTGCAAACAGAGTTGTATTCAAGAGTTCACCAGCAGATTTTTCGTCTTTGATTTCATTGCATAGCAATATAAAAATTCCGCAATTGCACACTGGAGAATGCATATATAATTCGGAGTCAGGTTCTCCATATGACAATCATAAGGCGCAGGGATTCTTGGTTACAAAATCCGACATAGACAAGTTGCTTGAACAAATAACAAATCATACAAGAGCTGTGCATTATCATAAACAGCACCAAATGGTTGTCTTTAGAGGAAATGACCTACCAGATTTCCAGAACCGTAGAATTGCAAGATGCCATCAGAATGCTTTGGAAATACCAGAGTCAATAGGTATATACTTAGGAGAATCTATATCTATCCACGAAACAGATGTATGTGCTATACTACGCAAGGAATCGGCAAACAACATTCTGATTTTAGGAGGAGAATCACATGTTGCGCAAAGAATTGCTTACTATGCAACTATTTCAGCTACAGCTGCACACACTGACCAAAGTGCGACATTTGTAGAACTAAACTTCATGCGTAAGGAAGAACCACTAAACGAAGAGATTCAAGTCGTTTTTGACTCATTACCATTCACATCTCAAGTTGTATCAAAGAATGCTGAAGTCCTTGAGGCTTTGACAACTATAAAAGAAGAAATTGATGAACGACGCAAGGATGAAGATATGACACAAAAACACATATATCTCACGATATATGCGTTCCAATTGGCTAGGATGTTTGATAAAGGCGGAAGAAGAGGTGACGATGTTTCAGAATGCGGTGTTCTGTTGGATTACATACTGAAAAATGGTCCGGCTGTAGGTGTATTTACAATATTGCAGTGTGACAATTGGGACAATCTGAATAGGATTGGTAACCCACTTTCATCTTTCACATACCGTGTGGCACTCCAAATGACTGAAAATGACTCGAACAAGATTACAGGCACATCAATTGCAAGCAAACTTTTCGTTTTCAACAGACCAAGTTCTGTATTCAGAGCATATTTTAGAGATAACAACCGAAATATAAACATCAAATTCAAACCATATAAATAAAAGATATTATGGCAAGTGTTATTACAAATTCAGAATCTTTAAAGAAGTTCCGCAACGAATTGCTGGACACTGTCGATAATTTAAGAGAACAACTAAGAGTAACCGAACAGGCTATAGAAGAGGTTGCACAAGAATGGAAGGATCCTCAATTCAAGAAGTACAATGAAGAGTTCAACAAAGATAAAGAACAAATTGAGCCTTTGTGCAAAAAAATCGAGGAATACGAAGATGATGTATTAAGAGGTTTGTACGACATCGTGTATGAGTATGAGAATCTTTAAAGTAAATTACATAAATAAAATTGATAGTTATGGACAATTTTGCACATGTCAGTTCAAAGTCTTTGATTGATTTACAAAGCAATTTAATAAAATTGGCAGAACGTCTGAACGAGACATACGAGACATTAAAAAGTAACGAAGCGAGTTTGGGCGAAGCATGGTTGGATGACAAGTTCGCTGAATTTGAAGATGACTTCAAGTCTAGCAGAGAGTTGATTAACGAGCTTTCTGAGAAATATTCACACTGGGCAAATAGTTACCTTCCTCCATACATAGAACTTGCGCTCAAATATGAAGCGGCAAAAGCGGGATTAGGGCGTTAACATAATATTGGGCAAATTATGAGTGAACCATCAGCACATATTCGCGATCACCAATCGCTTATAGAACTAAATAATACCTTGGAGTATAGTGCCGACTCTATCCTCAAAATATTAGAGCAGGTAGACGCCTATTTAAAAGGGGTTATTGAAGCATTAAAAAAACAAATGAAGGTGCTTGAGGAGGAACTGCGTGCCGCTGAAGAAGCATTGGCAGAAGCTGAGAAAGCTCATAGTTCGTGCGTCGCATCACAACGCTGGGTTGATGAATACGAGGATGAAGATGGTAATACACATGGTGGATACTATACACCGTCTTGCGATAGTGAGGCTTCTGCAGTAGAACGATGTCGAGAAGAACGCGACAGATGCCAAGAAAAATATGAAAAGGCGAAGCGTATATGTGATGACTGTGAGTATGAAATAGAACAATATAAATATCCAGGTGGCATCTTTTATATTCCACCTCCAGGTGGAGAAAAAACAATGGAGGATCTAGCTAAAGAGCATACGGATAAGGCAACTTCCAAGATGCGAGATATCCTTGCAGTAGTTGAGAAATATCTTCGATATAATATGTCTACGAAGGCTTCATGTTTTTCAACAACTCCTACTGACATAGATGTGACTAACGGCTCGAGCAAAACATTAAGTCCTGAAGAGAAAAAAGAACGATTTAATAACGCCATTCAAAAAGTAATTGAGCGTCAACAAAACGAAAACTATGGTAGCCGTCAGATTGCTGATGCCAACAGAGTTATAAGATGCCCTCGATGTGGAAGACCACCAATTGCATGTATATGCAATAACACAAGAGAAAGAGAGTACACAAGAGAGGATATTCAAATTATCAGAAATGATTTTTCGCGATGAGTAATATACCGGATTTTGCAATGCAAGTGCAAGAGGTGCAGAGGCAAATCGAAGCACAAAGTGATGTGACAGCACAAGACTGGAAAGATGCTGTACAGCAACGATATTATGACAATTATATGAATGCCTATAAAGAGAAGATGGAACTTTACATACATGGCGGTTCCGGGATTTCCGGGAAAGGCATAAATGACTTGTTGGTATTTCTTGATGAGCAGATGCAAAAGATGGAGCAACTTACTGGAGTAACAGCAGATTTGACATTTATGTGTGCTGCGAGTGCATCATATACGGGAAGTGTAAGAGATAACTATGGCGTAAGCATACCCGTTGAGGCATTTAAGGAAATCCAAGAAAGAGATGGCGTAGTACATAATGAAAAAAGAGAGCGTGATTATTGGCGAGAAGAAGGAACTTTCTTTGAACCGGATAATGGTACGCGTCCTGGGCAATACTCAAATGAGGAGATTAAGCAGATAATGGACTATCGTAGTCAGGATGACTATTATAAGGATTTTAACTATTGATGGGTATGGACGAGATGAGAGAAGAAGTTCTTAGATTAAAGAGAGAGGAACTTAAAGCACGACTCAAAGGTTTGCCATCTCCTCTTTCTGAAGAAGAGAAGAGTGCCTTAGAAAAATGGAAAACAGAGGTGACTATATTGACAGATAACCCAACCATAATTATACCTCCTTTAACTGGCACTGTAAAGCTAGCGGAGTGTGTTAGTGATGATGCACAACAAGAGAATTTCTTAGATACAAAAGAGGAAACTATTGTGCTTTCTTCTCAAGATATATTGAAGAAGAGAAGAGATGAGTTGAGGCAAAAAGGAATTTTACGTTTTGATGAACAATTTAATATACCGTCAGGGATATTTGTAGAAAAAAACGTACAACAACAATGGATTCTTAATGAAACGGTTAAAGTCTTATTTGACAATGAGTCTTTGATGAAAGTATATCAAAGTTTCAATATTCCTGACGAATCAGGTCAAAATATAGAGGATTTTGATGACATACTTACACAAAGAAGGGAAGAATTAAGAAAGCGTTTAAGACTTAAAGGGGCTTTTGCTTCTGAATGTGAGAAAGATTATTGAATAACTTTCAAGTAAAAGAGGGACTAATTAGTTAAACGACCATTTAATGATGAAAAGCGAGAATATTGAGACTTATCCAATATATGCCATTAACAGACATCGTATATTACGTGATGGAGATGGAATTACAACTTTGGTTGGATTAGGAGGTTGTCCGCTTAAATGTAAATATTGTATAAATCCCGATCATAAGAGATTGTGTGGAGGAAGAACAAGTTCTGAAATTTTTAATGAAGTATATGTAGATAACTTATATTATCTGGCTACAGGAGGTGGGGTGACTTTCGGCGGTGGAGAGCCCTTATTACACCCTGATTGTATTGTAGATTTTGTTAAACTATGTAATGCTCGTTGGAAGATTAATATTGAAACCTCTTTTAATGTACCTATGTCGGCAGTAGAAAGAGTGTTGCGAATTGTTAATGAATTTGTAGTTGACATAAAAGACATGAATTCAACAATATATCACAATTATACAGGTTGTTCAAATGAGCGTGTAATAGATAATCTGAAATATGTCGCCTCTGCTGGATATTCGAAGAAAGTAAAAATTAGAGTTCCATTAATACCTAATTACAACACAGAAGAGGATGTGCTCCGTTCTATTGAAATTCTTAATAAAATTGGATATAGTAATATAGAAAGATTGACCTATACAACAGATGTCCTAAATACAGAAGATAGGAAATCACGTGTTATTGGAATATATGGTAAGCGTGTTTGTGAAACATTAAGAACTGTTAGGCAGGCCATCATTGACTCAACAAACATAGAATATCAATTATTGTCATGTGAACATACTCGCTGCGAATCTGGGACATGTCCAGCTTGTGAAAAAGAATTACAAGATATTGAAAATATAATACTACACAATAATGAAGAAAGTAAATAAACTTTTAAATATATAAACTTATGGAAAAGATGATTTCTATTCCTGCCACTAAGATGGCAGCTGATGATGCAACATTGAAGGCAAAGCGTGAAGAGCTCAAGAAGAAGTTGCTTGAAGGTAAAAAGGTAACAATTGCTCCAGACGGTAATGTGACTAAGGGAGATAATTCATCGTCAATAACGATACCTCAAGGAAAGTTGGCTGCAGACGATGACATTCTAAAGAAAAAACGTGAAGAACTCAAGAAAAAGTTACTTGAAGGTAAGAAGGTAACAATTGCTCCAGACGGTAATGTGACTAAGGGAGATGATTCATCGTCAATAACGATACCTCAAGGAAAGTTGGCTGTTGCCCAATGGTATGAAAAGGATCCGGGTCTGTTGATGGCAGAAAAGGCTGCGATGAACCACGCGTTCCCCGGGTTTACTTTGGATAAGTTGGATGATGGACGCCTGGCCTGGGTTGGTTCATTAAATGTTGGTATTCTTGGCGACAACGAATGGCACATTATGGCAGTATATAACAACAATCACCCACAGCAAGTGATGGGTAGTTCTGTACGTGTATATCTGATTGAGCCTGATATTGATGAATTGATTAAGGATTTGGGATGGAGACCTTTGCACCTGCTTATGGACAGCAACAACCAGTTATATCTGTGTACCGCAGAGGCCGGTAATATCAAGACCGGTAAGGAGACAACATCTGCAGCTTCAGTCATTGCATGGGCAGTAAAATGGCTTATGTCTTTTGAGTTGGTCTTGACCGGAGACCTATCAAAGGAACAATTTAACACACATGGAGTTCTATAAAACAACATAATCATGAGCGATTATTGCACAACTGTTATTTTCTCAGACAAAGCATATAATGCTATTATAGATGAGACATTCCGCAAAGACCCTATTGAAACAGGAGGTATTCTATTAGGACATGTCCTTGATAATGGCTTATGGGTTGTCATGGAGGTAATTCCACCTGGAATTGATTCAGTGCATCAATATGCATACTTTGAATATGATAAAGAGTTTGTGAATTATCTTGCAGAATCGGTTGCTACAAAGTATGAGCATAAACTTGAGTTGTTAGGTTTATGGCACAGGCACCCTGGCAGTATGGACACATTCTCAGGAACCGACGACGGGACCAATAGCGTCTTTGCGAGTTTGAGACCATGTGGTGCTATCTCTGGATTGGTTAATGTAGATCCTAATTTTAGATTGACAATGCGCCATGTATCCTATCCTTTGCACTACGAAATCGTTGAGGTTGAGGTTGGAGACGACTTAATTCCGGAAGACTATTTCAAATTGAGACATTATCCTACAAAAGGACTTAATCCAGCTCTACCCTCTGAAAAAAAAAACGAATTGCAGAATATCGCGAGTTTGTCAGAGCAAGAATCAAGTTCAACCAAAAACATCCAACCAAAGGAGACTGCAAGGAGGAATAATGTAAACTTACTGAAGTGTGTAACATTGACATTGCTGTCAATATTTTTCCTAATATTTTTCGGGGTAACACAAATCAGCCAGAATATTGCAGGCGAAAGTAAACAAGAAACTCTATATGAGATTCTTTATACATCCTCAGACTCTATTGGTTTATGTATAAAAGAGCCCAAAGCCACAGAGACTACAGAGAAAATCGTTGAGAAGAAAGATAATGAAGAAATCACAAGAGAAAAGGAAATTACAACAATTGAGCCTGGCAAATATATAAAGCATAAAGACGCTATTGATATTGTCAAGTTTTCTTTTTTGACAATCGGTCTGTTTCTTATTGGATTTATCTTCATGCCTCTTTGTGAAAAGAAATATTTGTATTCTATTGGCATAAGTACAGGATTGTCTATACTGGCCTTGGTAGTATCACCTATAAACATATCCATTGCATTTGTTACGTTTACGATACTTCTTACAATTATATGCTATTCTGTAAACCTTGCTATATTTAAAGCTATAGACTACATTAAAACATATAAGAACAAGTCTTGGTATATCAAGAATAAAAGATTGTTTTCTGATGAAGAGAAGGGTGTACTTATAATTGAGCCAAATGCCGAACGAGATTTTGAGGCTGGAAAACTTGTTTACACGATCATAACTGACAAACATATAACACGTCAGGAAGGCACATTGGCATACCAAATGGTATATTCAAAAGACTTCACCAAAGACAATTCCATTCGCATATACTTTATTATGCCTAATTTGGAAGATATGTTTACTGCCGAAAACAAGTTAGCGTCGTCATATATTAAAACAGACGAATGTGGCGAGAAGTATCTTGAATTCACTAATAAAGAAAAACCTGTCAGTGGAGAAAAAGTAATCAGGTATCTGTATGAATTGGTTGATTCATACAACCTCCAAAGGGCAGGTGAGGAAACATCCACATTAAAAAAACTATAACGATTATGATTATTTTTGGTAAACGAAAAATAAAGCCCACTGTATATTTTCCACTTGAATTGGAAAAAGGAAAATATGTTGGCAAAATATATGGATTGCATATAGAAAACAGCAACCATTATAATATTATAACGACAACTGACAAGAGTAACTATCAGAATCTTATAGAATTGGGAGAAATTACGGAAAACAAACCCGAAAATGCACCATGTAATGGTCTCGTTGGTTATTTTGTCAATGATAATTTAGAATTTATTGATAACGAGGGAGCCGTATGCAAGAAGGAGCCCTACTCCCTAAAATTGGATATTTTCTCAAGAAATGTTGGCATACTTGAGTCAGACATGATGCTCCAAACCGGTGCAATGTTGGTTGGCTGCGGTTCTGTTGGCAGTCTTGTTGCATTGGAGCTTGCAAAAGCCGGTGTAGGAAGATTCCTCCTTATTGACAATGACATTCTTGGATACCATAACATTTGCCGCCATCAATGCGGAATTCTAGATGTGGGCAAATATAAGACAGATGCTGTCAAAGAGCGTATTTTGCAAATCAACCCGTCGGCACAGGTTATTACCCAAAACATGACTGTTCAGGAAGTTCCACTTACTGTATTTGATGAATTTTGTGATTCTAATACAATTGTCATAGGTGGTGCAGACAATAGAGAAGGTGATTTGTATGCAAACAAAATTGCCAAAGAGATTGGAATGCCACTTATGTCCATAGGATGCTGGGAAAGAGCTTTTGCCGGCGAAATTTTCTACTGTTTACCAGACGGCATGCCTGATTACGAAGACTTCATGTACGCCTTGGGTGATACATCAGGACGCGTTAATCAGAACAGAAAGTTCTACACAAATGAAGAAGAGCTGGAGAAAGCGACATTTGAACCAGGAATATCAGTTGACATAGATTTTGTAACTGTTATCGCTATCAAGTTGGCACTTGACATTTTAAACAGGAATAATCCTAATTATACTACTCGCCTATTGGGGCACCTTACTCAATACACACTAATCTGTAACACCAACAATCCAAAAATTGGTGGTGAAAATGCCGAGATATTCTCGTACCCGTTACAGGTTACAACTAGTATTGAAGTTCCTTATGCTCCAAAGACCGAAGAAAAGTAAACATAAAAGAATCAAAATATGGGACAAACAGGTTATACAATAAATGAATGTGGTGAAATAATAAGAAATAACCCTATTCCAGCATCCTCTAAGTTACCAACAAATCGTAATCTATTTAATTTCCTGTTTTTTTCCATTATCACATTAGGTATATACGGAGTGGCAATAATGTTCATAATGGGTAAAGAGACAAATATTGTATGTAAAGAAGACGGGAAGCATACTAAAGGTTTTCTACCAACGGTATTATTATCAATAATTACACTTGGATTGTACATTTTTGTTTGGTATTATAATTGGCTTAACAGAGATTATAGATATTTACGTCAGAATAGCCCTAAAGGTGGAATGTTGAGTGGTTTGGGATTGTTGGCATTGATTGTATTGACAATATTATTGGCACTAGTGAATGTGTTCTTTTGGGGAGCCATCGCTTTTTTGTTCATAACAGCGAGATGTATTCAACAGCACAATCTTGTCAATAAGATTTATAACTATAAAAGTTGATATTAAAGATTTAATAATAAAAGAACATGGGACTCTTTAAACGCTTAATGCACCGAAAAAAGAGTAAGGGAACTCTTGCAACTGAAGATACAAGCTATGCTATCGGTCTCTTGTTCTATGTATATATTGATAATGAAATCTTTGGACCTTTCACATTGTCTGAGATTAAAGAGTATCCAATACTGGAAGATACATTGATAACAACCAACACATTGGACGGTGAATGGTTTGAGGCCAAATATTTTGAGTGCTTTGATGATATATTCAACCCTCACATAGGTTTTCGTATTGACGAAGATGGCACTATTATTAGAGAATAAAATTATGCAAAAGGATTATGCACACCCAAAAGTTCATATCATCAAATGCTGGTTAACGATTTATAAAATATAATTATGGGAATGAACAATAATTTTCAAGAGAACTTCACTATTACTTCAGATGGTACAATCAAACGTTCATTTGATGATTTGGACAAGAGATTGCTCAACATAATACGATTGGGAGCAACAAAAAGTAATACACTTGCAGCATACAAAGCACGTAAAAAATGCTATGAGATATGCATGAACAGCAACAAGCGTTCATACTACAAAGAACATGTAGAACTTTTGCAATTTGACAATTTCCCAAACGAATTCAAGAAAGCAGAATTAGGAGAGAAGTATTACATTTTGTTAACATGGATAACAATTCCATGTGTTTTCATTACATTATGTAGCCTAGTATTAGCATTCATCGGTTTGGTTTACTGGTTCGAATTTGGAATAGGAATGCTGTTAGTATCTACAGTGTTGGTTTTTATAGATTATTTTTTATTTAAAAAATTAAAATCAATATCTAAAGTTATCAAGGAGATAAAACAATAATATAAAGGCAAAAATAATAAACGATGGGATCTGATTTTAGAATAAACGAGTTTGGCGAAATAATTAGAAATGAAGATACAACTGATTACACATCTGAGATTTCGATATATGAGGAAGCCATACTAAGAGGCGAGAAACTTAAGGTTGACATACGTAGGAAAATAGCAAAAGAAACACGTAATGAAAGAGTCTTATGGAAGTGCATTAGAGACCGTGCTATTACTGTTGTTATTGCAGCAAAGAGTAATCCAATATTGACTGCAGAAATGAGAGCGGAAATAGAAGGTATTGCCCAAAAGATGGACTTTGTAGAACCTAAAAAAAGCAATAGCAAAGGCTGTTTATGGTTTATTATAATTGTATGTATGATAGGTCTTTTACTTTCCTATTTGTCTAACGAAATGTCTTTTTGATTATCTGCACATTAGTTTATATACCAGAAATAGGGTTATAATTTTCATCAACCAAAGGGTAACTCAATAGCCCACTTTTAGAACAAGTGCCCCCCCTGTCAGAGCAAAATCTGACAGGGGTGTTCTTTTGCTAAATGACTTTTGAGTCATCCTCATGCTCTTTTATTGCGATTTTTACTCTTTATTTCATTTATAAAGATATATTTACTATATTTGCAAAAATATGCCCTATTGCATAGCAATTCTTGACAGAACATTAACTATAATTTATAAAAACTCTGTATGAAAAATCGTTTTACACTCCTGCTCACAGCATTGCTGCTCTGCATTACATTGCAGCTCGATGCGCAGAACAAGAATGAAAAGCCTTTTGTCATACCCGAACTACGTGAGTGGACGGGTGAGACAGGCGAGTTTAAAATCACCAAAAGTACAAAGGTGCTCTACAGCGCCGACCTTGCTGAGGTTGCTGCTCAGTTGGCATGCGACTACAAGAAGATGACCGGCACCACCCTCAAGACAAAGAAAGGTAACACCGGCACAAACTGCATTGTACTTGCCATTGCCGACAATGACAAACTCGGCAGCGAAGGATACACGATAAACATTGGCGAGAATGTTGAAATCACCGCCACCACCCCACGCGGTGCAATGTGGGCGACACGCACATTGTTGCAGATTGCCGAACAGAACGGCGGCAAGCTCCCAAAGGGTAACATCGTTGACTACCCCGACTATGAGATGCGTAGCTTCATGCTCGACTGCGGCCGCAAGTTCATCCCCATCAGCTTCCTGCACGAGTATGTTGATTTCATGGCATACTACAAGATGAACACATTCCACATCCACCTCAACGACAACGCTTTCAAGCAGTACTTTGGTCACGACTGGGCAAAGACTCCATCGGGTTTCCGCCTGGAGAGCGATTTCTTCCCAGGCCTTGCATCACGTGACGGATACTACACAAAGGAGGAGTTCATCGAGTTGCAGAAGCACGCTGAGCGCGTGGGTGTAGAGATTATCCCCGAGTTCGACGTTCCGGCTCACTCATTGGCATTCGTACACTACCGCCCCGAGCTTGGCAGCAAGGAGTACGGTCTTGACCACCTCGACCTCTTCAACCCAGCAACATACACATTCGTTGACTCTCTCTTCATGGAGTACCTTGGCGGCGAGGAGCCTGTGTTCCGTGGCCCACGCTTCCATGTAGGTACCGATGAGTATTCGAACCGCGACACAGCCGTTGTTGAAAAGTTCCGTTACTTCACCGACCACTGCATCCGCGAGGCCGAGAAGTATGGCAAGCAGGCTTGCGTTTGGGGCGCACTCACACACGCAAAGGGCAACACCCCTGTAAAGGTTGACAACGTACTCATGTACGAATGGTACAACGGCTATGCCGACCCCACAGAGATGATGAAGCTCGGTTACGATGTCATCAGCATCCCCGATGGCTACACATACATTGTACCTGCGGCAGGCTACTACTACGACTACCTCAACTGCAACTTCCTCTACGACAGCTGGACACCCGCACAGATTGGCAACCAGAAGTTCGAGGAGAAGCACCCACAGATTAAGGGTGGTTCATTCGCAGTGTGGAACGACCATGCAGGCAATGGTATCAGTTGCAAGGACATCCACTACCGCGTTTATCCTGCTATGCAGACAATGGCTGTGAAGATGTGGACAGGTGCAAAGCCAGCCGTTCCATTCGAGGAGTTCAACCAGGCACGCCTTGCACTCAGCGACGCTCCGGGCCTCAACATCGCAGGCCGTTTCAGCGGCGAGAAGCGCACAATCTTTGAGGTTGAGAATGTTGCAGCAGGTGCAAACCTTGTAAAGAAGACAGGCATCAGAGAGATTGGCTTCGACTACAGCGTATCGTTCGACATTGAGTACAACTGCGAGCAGAACGGTGCAGCGTTGTTCGAGTCACGCGACGCAGTGTTCTACATTGCCGACCCCGTAGAAGGCAAAATCGGTTTCTCACGCGACGGCTACCTCAACACCTTCAACTACCGTTTCTACCCTGGTGAGAAGGCGCAGGTTACAATCTGTGGTAACGAGAAGGAGACAAAGCTCTATGTAAACGGTAAGCTCGTTGAGACACTCGACAAGCAAACAATCTACCACAACGAGGGTGGCAAGGACAAGATGTACTATGTACGCACACTTGTGTTCCCGCTTGAAAAAGCAGGCAACTTCAAGAGCAAGGTTACTAATCTGAAGGTTACCAACTACGGTAAGTAAAATTCATAACAAACCCCGAAAGTTAACCAAGACTTTCGGGGTTCATCTCATTTTAAATTCAGTTACCATCTTCAAAATAAGAGATAAAGATGTCTGAAACCAGAATTATAGAATACATTATTGCTATAGCTATTATTTACATGGTGAATTATGCCGTGTATCTGATATTCAACAAAGGACTTGCAAGAAATGCCATAAAGTTGCAAGGGAGGCGTTATTTGATTGCATCGGTTGTATCAATGCTTCCTCTTGCAATATCACAGGTTCCTTTCACTAGCCCTGCGGTAACATTTAACGTGATACTAGCATTTTTTTGCGGAACTGCATACCCAATAATTTTCCACATCTGCAACCGCAAGAAATCGCCCGACCATGACCACCGTATTGACCTTGCATATGATATATACATCTTTGGATGGTTCACATCGTTGAGGATTGTTTTTGCAGCGATTGAACCTGTAATGGGCAATGTTGCGGCTATCATTCTGTGTTCACTTGCCGGTGTAATGGCTTTTGCGGCGTCACTGCTTGCCATTGTACAGTGGGGACACTTCTTCATATACAGCAGTTGCATTGACAATGCCGGAATACAGGCTGCGCAGGACACAGACCGCAACGAGGCACGCGAGTTCATCAAATCGTTCCCGGTTTATATAATTGCAATTATTGTACTTGCAATTATAATAGCACTTGGTGGTTGCATTACTGGCGAGAATATTGCACTTGGTAGCAAACCGACAATTGCCGGCGCCATTGTGGCAGGAGTGTGGATTGTGGCAACGTGTAAATATATCTGGGTTGGCAAGCGCAGCCTACTGTCACGAACTGGCCTTGTAAAGACATACCTGGATGTAAAGGAATATAGCCAACGCAGCATGCGTTATGTAGATGAGATGAAGACAAGGCTTGCCAACCTGCAGGTCAGCACGAAGAACAAGGAGGAGAAGCCACACACTTTCATAATGGTTATTGGCGAATCGGTATCAAAAGAGTATGTGAGCGCATTCAGTGATATTGAACAGAACACATCGCCATGGCTCAAGGAGTGCAAGGCCGATGAGAAGCATAACATAATATTCGGGCATGCCTACTCGTGCGCTAACCAGACTGTTCCTACACTTGAACGTGTACTCACCGAACGCAACCTCTACAACAACAAGGAGTTCCACGAATCGGTTTCAATAATTGACATTGCGCGCAAGGCAGGATACACCACACACTGGTACAGCAACCAAGGGTGCATTGGCGTTGCCGAGACATCGATCACACTTGTTGCCAAGACATGCGACACGGCAAAATGGACAGAGCAGGAGGTGAACAAGGTGCAGTATGATGGTTCGCTGCTCGATTTCCTTGATGAGGTTGACCCGACAAAGAACAACTTTGTTGTGCTGCACCTGATGGGCAGTCACTTCAACTTCATAAACAGATACCCCAAAGAGGCAACGCGCTGGGGAGAACCGGGCGTACAAGATAATATACTGAATTATCTAAACTCGATACATTATACCGACACTCTTCTGAAGAGGATACATGAATATGCAGCAGAGAAGCTGAACTTGAGTGCCATGCTATACTTCAGCGACCATGGCTGTATCCCCGACAAACGTCGCGTGCCACAGTTCGACGGTTTCAATTTCCTGCGTATCCCAATGAGCCTGCACTGCACAGACAGTTATATAAGCCGCCATCGTGAGCGTTTTGAAACATTCAAAGCCAACAAGGACAAATACTTCACGAATGACTTGATGTATGAGTTTGTATGTAGTCTCCTTGATGTTGAGAGCAATTACTTTGATACAAAAAATTCCTTGGGACACAAGGAGTACAAATATACACGCGATACCTTGCTCACCAATAACGGACAAACAAGAATTTGCGAGGACAAGGAGTAGCTGATGAAGAAATACAGGGTTTCACATAATTAAAACAAAATATCATGAACAAACTGAATGTAGGAATGCTCACCCTGGCAGCACTGCCGGGAGCATTGGTTGCCCAGGATGAAGCCAAGACAGCGCCTTATCTGAAGTCCCGACCAAACGTGGTTATGATATATGCCGATGATTTAGGATTCGGCGACCTTGAATGTTATGGCGCAATTGGCGTAAGGACTCCCAATGTAAACAGACTGTCCGATAACGGTGTGCGTTTCACCAATGCCCATGCAGTGGCATCGACCAGTACTCCATCGCGCTACTCATTGCTAACAGGAGAGTATCCCTGGCGCAAGAGCGGAACCGATGTCGCTGCAGGCGATGCAGCAATGATCATTTCGCCCGACCAATACACCGTTGCCGATGTATTCAAGGAGGCCGGTTACACTACTGCGGCTTTTGGCAAGTGGCATCTTGGACTTGGCTCGCAGACAGGGAAGCAGGATTGGAATGCTCCCATTACCCCGGCTTTGGGTGACATCGGTTTCGACTATTCATACATCATGGCAGCAACGGCCGACCGTGTCCCCTGCGTCTTCATCGAAAATGGCTCGGTGGCGAACTATGACCCGACGGCACCGATATATGTAAACTACAACACGAACTTTGAGGGTGAACCGACAGGAAAGGACAACCCCGAGCTGTTATATAACCTTAAGTCGAGCCACGGACACAACTATTCCATTGTGAACGGAATAGGACGCATAGGTTACATGAAAGGTGGTGGCAAGGCACTCTGGAAGGACGAGAACATTGCCGACAGCATAACTGCACATGCCGTTGATTTCATAAAGAAGAACAACGACACACCGTTCTTCATGTACTTTGCTACAAATGACGTACATGTTCCACGTTTTCCGCATCCACGTTTCCGCGGACAGAGCGAAATGGGATTACGTGGCGATGCCATTGTACAGTTCGACTGGAGCGTGGGCGAGATTGTACGCGCTCTGGAGGAGCAGGGCCTGCTTGAGAACACCCTGATAATACTCACCAGCGACAACGGCCCGGTGCTTGACGACGGTTATGTTGACCAGGCCGAGGAACTTGTGGGCGACCACTCGCCTACCGGCGGATTGCGTGGTGGAAAATACAGTGCCTTTGAAGGTGGTACACGCGTGCCATTCATCGTTCACTGGCCTGCAGTGATCAAGGAACAGGGCGTGAGGAACTCACTTGTCTCACAGATTGACTTCCTTGATGTAATGGCAGGCATTGCCGGTGTTGGAAACGGTGAGTCACTCTCTACCGACGGTTTTCCTGGAGAGGCTGCAACATGGTTCGGCGACGATGAGCAGGGACGCCCCTACGCCATTGGTATGGCGCAGAACCACACATTGACACTGTGCACTGACGGTTGGAAATTCGTTGAGCCTAAAGGTGGCCCCACAATGATTCAGTGGGGACCAAAGATTGAGACAGGCTACTCTACCAACCCACAGATTTTCAAGCGAAACAATGGAGAATTCAACGAAAGCCATAACATGGCTTCAAGCAACGCTGCGGTTGTAGAAAACCTCTCTACCCAGTTGGAAAAGATACGCAACAGACAATACGAGGAGGTTACAATCATTGCCGAAGCTGGCGAGACAATTGACCTTACAGAATACTTCGGCGAGCATGAGGGTGCTACGGTAAGTGGTGATTTCATTGATGTCGATGCAACAGACCTTGCCAACGTTGTTATCAGAAACGATGCAAGTGACGGTGCACATACCGGCGTTGTGACAATGCCCGACGGTACAATATATATGTTTGCCGTAATAATCAACCCCGGATACATGGGGGCGTATCACATCAACTACAACGGCAACCCGCTTTTCATTGCATACAACACCACGCACGACAACAGCAAAAACGAGGGCTATAAACTCATCTCACCCGACCATTATTCAACATCGGCAGCAGGTGATGAAATCGTTATCATTGAGCCATCGGGCGTAGGATATACACTCACAATGCAGGGTAAGGTATTGAAAGAGCCCAGACTGAGCGGTTGGGGACACATCATGTTCTCGGACAACAAAAGCGAAGCCGGAATATATCTTTTTGAGGAGACATCAACTGCCGGCACTTACAAGATACGCAGCAGCAGCGACGGCATCAACTATGTGAATGTATATAAAGAGCACGGTGTTGTGGGGAACGACAAGGCTGTAAAGGCCGGACTTGCCACTTATACAATTGAAGAGGTTGAGACATACCCCTTGACCCTACCTACTGAGGGTTATGCGGCAATATGCCTGCCGTTCAACGTAGTTATCCCCGAGGGTATATATGCATACGACGCGACAGCCGCAGACATTGCATACAACGCTGAGACAAACGGATATACATGTACAATGAGAGCCATAGCTGCACCCGGAGAGACTCTGAGGGGCGGAACCCCGGCAATCGTCAACGGGAACGAGGGCACTCATCAGTTTGCAATCACCATGTCGGACAACGGTGCAGCGACATCGCTATCCGAATCGGTTCTGAAAGGCAACTATGTGGCAAGCAACCTGACACAAAGCGGTGACAGCAAGAAATTTGTATTTGCGAACAATACATTCAAGGCTTTCGAGGGTTCGAAGGAAATTACAGCGAACCAGTGCTGGGTAGAATACAACCAGCCAGAAGCCACTGAATTGACGATATGCTTCAGCGACCCTACCGGCATTGAGAGCATCACCTCTACCCCACAAGGGAAAAGCGGTGACATTTACGACATTGCCGGCAAGAGGCTGAACACTCCCCAAAAGGGAATAAACATAATCGACAGCAAAAAGGTGCTTGTAAAATAAATAAATCAACAACATGATATTCCCCGAAAGTTCATGAAACTTTCGGGGAATTCTTTTCTTGTAAATAAACTTTATCTCTGGAAACTATTGACAAAGGCTCTTTCATTTGCTATATTAGCGGTATGTTTTCTCATGATTGGTTTTTTGTGGCAAATCAGCAATTATGTTCTATGCAACAGGATGTAGCTTTGCGGTAAAAAAGTCATGAATGATGTAAGTATAGAGTTTTTCCATGGGAACAAGCAGGAAATAGAGAACGAGAAAAGGAGAAAGAGTGCATTGATGTCATGTTTTCCAAAAACATTGGGGACTATTGACAAAACAAGGTATATATTAGTAGATGATGACAGACCCAATGGGGAGAATCATTATGATGAAATGAATTTTGGCATTCCTGTCTCAACTCTAATTTCGAACGAACCAACAGCCGACGTCCGTAAGAAGCAAAGTCAAAGTGAGAAACCTAAAAAACAACAAGATAAAACAGTTGCAAGTATATCCAATCTTGAAAACAACATACAAACCATCAATTTTGACAACAGAAAAGAAAGCACTACATTTTTAAACCCAAAGAAAGAGGAAAAACAGAAAACAAAGGGAACAGAATCACTGTTTGGCTTTGAAAGCACCACAGAAGAGGGTACGAACAATCCATTCAACTTCAGCACCCAGTGTGGGGAGTTGAAAACCACGAAAGTAAATACGCCGCGCACAGCCAGTGTCGGAAAAGACAGCGGTGGATTGGGGAACCGGGATAGAAGGAGCTATGCCGATTCTTTAAAGACTGCAAGCATAAATTATAATACAAATACAGTTTCAAATAATGCAACAATAGCCAAACCAGACAAACAACCAGGACTGTATGGAGGAAACCCAGGCCGAGATTATACAGAGGAATTAAGAAAGGTTAAACAGAATTTGCCACCAACAGCAGCAAGTATATTGAATAATTCAGGAATAGAAATAGTTGTGCTTAAGAACATGCATAGTGTTACTGAAAACGGAAAAATCATCAAGCGAAACGGACGATATTTTGCAGACAAGAAAAAAATATATTTGGATAGCAAGCATGTTGATGAATACACTTTAATATCAGAACTTTTTCACGTAGCACAGGACCAACTAGGGATGACAGGCTCAGGTAATTCAAATTTGGAATTCCAGGAGCACGTGATCAAGGATTTGTATTTTATGCAGCGATACAAAAAAACAAATAATATAGAATACTTCAAAGGTATTTCCACTACAGACGACGAGGGATACATCAAATTAATAAATGAGGGATTTGACAATAATGGAAATTTGTATTTGAATAAATTTTTAATGCATATAAATTCTTTTTTTGATGAATTTCAAAAGTATTATTCTGGAAGTGGAGCATATCAAGAACCGGGAATAGAGAATTTTGATTATAATTGGAGAATTATATTGAATTTATTTGGTATAAAATATAAATGATATTTTATGAAACGATTTCTTATAATACTTTTTACTGTTGTGTTCATGCAAACTATATGCTATGCTGTGGGGTACAACCAAATTGACAGCATAAAGGTTGAGTATCAAAGATATAAAAATGACACCATCTATTATAACATACATTACCAATTTGGTGAAACAACTTTCTGCGGTTTAAAGCAATACGAAGAGAATTTATTCCGTAAATTACATAAGCAGTACAACCAAATAGATTTAGAATATCTTATTGATGTATTCAACAGTGATGATGAGAGCAGAGTCGCTTTCCTAAAGTATGTACAAAAGAAAGTATTGGAAGGTTATGGAAAAGAGAGGTGTGTAGAGTTGATGGCAAAATGTAAGGATAATTTTCGCACCATACTAATATTGATTTGTATTGATGTTGAAGGTGAAATTTTTGACCTTGATTTCATGTATCCGGCACATTACGCCGAATTCATGACAAATGAAGATATTATCCGTAATACACAAATTCTAAAAGAAAGCGAACCTTTTCTTTTTTTCGAAGACTATGCAGAAATGGGAGTGAAAATTTTACCCCGTTTCCCAATACCCATCGATGAAAGGTGTATTGAAGAATATCTTAACGAATAGGATAAACATACAATAAATTCAGCAGGCGCAATCGAAAGGTTGCGCCTGCAATGCGGTTTCATTCAGTCCTAACCGGAATTTAGTTATCCTAAATGACTGTTTTCAGAATCGAGCCTAACGCAGCTATCGCCGTTTTAAAGAAGCATAAACGCAAAGTGCAATAAAAAGTGCAGATGCAAGGCTTGGTTGTTTTTTAAAGCAGGAGTTTACAGGTAGTAAATGACTGTTTCAAAAAAACAACCATAACACAGCAGATGCCTTTACAGATATAATATTGAAGTTATTATAAAATGGGGAGGACAAGGCTTGCGATGATTATGAGAACAGGAGTTTAGTATATCCTAAATGACTGTTTTCAGAATCGAGCCTAACGCAGTCATCGCCTTTTTAGAATACTTCAAACACCGCGCATTGACAATGATATACGTTTCCTCTTCAAATCCACCTCCACAACCTTTACCATAACTTGCTGGCCGAGTTTGACAACATCGCCGGGAGAGGAGACGAACTTGTCGGCAAGTTGGGAGATGTGCACAAGACCGTCCTGATGAACACCGATGTTCACGAATGCTCCGAAGGCGGTAATATTGGAAACAAGACCGGGCAGAACCATGCCCACGCGCAAGTCCTCAATCTCGTGTACATTGGGATCGAAAGAGAACGCCTTTGCCTGCTCACGTGGGTCGAGGCCGCGTTTGTTGAGCGCGTCCATAATATCGGTGAGGGTTGGAAGACCCACCTTGTCGGTCACATAACGGGAGAGTTCAACTTTCTTGCGCAGTTCGGTGTCGGCAATGAACTGTTCAAGGGAAACACCGCAATCCTTTGCCATTTTGATGACTACATTATAAGATTCGGGATGTACGGCGGTGTTGTCGAGCGGATTGTCACCGCCAACCACGCGCAAGAAACCTGCGGCCTGCTCAAATGCCTTGTTGCCAAGACGTGGCACATTGAGCAGTTCTTTACGGGTGCGGAAATCGCCATTGGCTGCGCGGTATTTCACGATATTCTCGGCCAGGACGGGGCCAAGACCAGAGATATGAGTCAATATCTGTTTGGTTGCGGTATTGACATTCACACCTACTTTATTCACGCAGCTCTCGACAACAACATCAAGGCGGTCCTTGAGCTTGGACTGGTCGACACTATGCTGGTACTGCCCCACTCCAATGGAACGGGGTTCTATCTTGACAAGCTCAGAAAGAGGGTCAATGAGACGGCGACCAATGGATACAGCCCCACGCACGGTAACATCCTCGTTGGGGAACTCCTCGCGTGCGACGGGTGACGCCGAATAGACTGATGCTCCGTCCTCGTTGACAGAAAATATCTCGGTCACGAGCCCCAAAGAGCGAACGAAATCCTCGGTCTCGCGACCGGCAGTGCCGTTACCGATTGCAAATGCCTCGATGGCATGCTCCTTGGCAAGCGAAGTGATGATGCGCGAAGCGCCGTCGCGGTCATTCTGCGGAGGATGTGGGTAAATTACGGTGTGGCGTATGAGATTACCTTGTGAGTCAAGAACAACGACCTTGCAGCCAGTGCGGAAACCGGGGTCGATGGCAAGCACACGCTTTTGGCCAAGGGGTGATGACATGAGGAGCTGGCGCAGATTCTCGGCAAACACGGAGATAGCCTCGTCATCGGCACGCTGCTTGGCGTTGCCGCGTGTCTCATTCTCAATGGATGGGGCAAGCAGGCGTTTGTAGCCATCGGCAACAGCAGCCTCCATATATTCACGCGAGGGTGAGAAGCGCTTCACGAACTGGCGGCATAGGCGGTCGGTTGCATCATCGGAATCAACGGTTATAGACATGCGCAGGAAGCCCTCTTCCTCGCCACGCATTATTGCAAGCAGACGGTGCGATGATATGCGCGCGATATTCTCCTGCCATTCGTAGTAGTCGGCATACTTTATGCCGTCGCCCTCCTTGCCCTTGACAACCTTTGATGCGAGCACACCGTTACGGGCAAAAAGACGGCGGATGGTTCCGCGCGCCTGCTCGTCCTCGGATACACGCTCGGCAATGATGTCGCATGCACCGGCAATGGCATCGTCAACAGTGGGCACATCGGCACACACGAAAGAGCGCGCCCTACCCTTGACATCGTTATGCTGCTGAAGCCAAATGACATCGGCAAGTGGTTCAAGGCCACGCTCCTTTGCAATTGTGGCACGGGTGCGTCGCTTGGGGCGGTATGGAAGGTAAATATCCTCCAGTTCCACGGCATCGAAACAACCTTCGATGCGTTTTTTAAGTTCGGGAGTCAGCTTCCCCTGCTCCTCTATTGTTGCTATGATAGTCTCCTTGCGCTGCACTACAGCCTTGAGCTTCTCATACATATCCTTTATATTTCCAATGGCAACCTCGTCCATTGAACCGGTAGCCTCTTTGCGGTAGCGGGCTATGAAGGGGATTGTCGCTCCGTCATCGAGCAACGCTATTGTCTTGTTCACCTTGTCGGGAGCAAATCCCAACTCTTTTGAAATAATATTTGCAAGCATAAACTTTATTTTTCACGAAGATAATACATTTAAACGACAAAAACGGTTTATTAACATCTGTTAGCGCACAAAAATAGCATCAGTGGCATTAATTATGTGAGTAAATATTTTCCTAAATCAAACAAAATATCGTACTTTTGTAGAAATTATTTAGAAGAGTGGGCGTCATGTAGCAGAACGCTACGGGACAACCGCACAAAAAACAAAAATTCACTAACTATAAAGATATGAACAGCAAGCAATTGATGAACAAAGCAGCCGACAATATCCGTATCTTGACAGCTGCTATGGTAGAGAAAGCAAAATCGGGACACCCAGGCGGTGCAATGGGCGGTGCCGACTTTATCAATGTCCTCTATTCAGAGTTTTTGGTACACGACCCCGAGAATCCATTGTGGGAAGGCCGCGACCGTTTCTTCCTCGATCCGGGTCACATGTCTCCAATGCTCTACTCAGTGCTTGCACTCTCTGACAAATATACCATGGACGAGCTCAAGCAGCTCCGCCAGTGGGGAAGCCCAACACCTGGACACCCCGAGGTGAACTTTGCACGTGGTATCGAGAATACATCAGGTCCTCTTGGCCAGGGACACACCTACGCTGTAGGTGCTGCCATCGCAGCCAAGTTCCTCGAGGCACGCTTGGGCAGCGAGGTTATGGGCCACACAATCTATGCATTCATCTCGGACGGTGGCGTACAGGAGGAGATTTCACAGGGTGCAGGCCGTTTGGCAGGTTACCTGAAGCTCAACAACCTTGTAATGTTCTACGACGCCAACCAGATTCAGCTCTCAACCCGTTGCGACGAGGTTATGTTCGAGGACACAGCCAAGAAGTACGAGGCATGGGGCTGGAAAGTCATCACCATCGACGGTAACGACTGCGACGCTATCCGTGCAGCATTGACCGAGGCGAAGGCCGAGCAGGAGCGTCCAACCCTCATCATCGGCAACACAGTTATGGGTAAGGGAGCACGCCGTGCCGACGGCAGCAGCTACGAGTTCGACTGTGGCACACACGGTGCACCACTCGGCGGCGACGCATACATCAACACAATCAAGAACCTTGGCGGCGATGTAGAGAATCCATTCGTATTCTTCCCCGAGGTCAAGGAGATGTACAACAACCGCCTCAACGAGTTGCGCCAGATTGTTGCAGAGCGCAAGGCAGCAAAGGCTGCATGGGCAGCAGCAAACCCGGAGAAGGCACAGAAACTCGAGGACTGGTTCAGCGGCAAGCAGCCTGCAATCGATTGGTCAGCAATTGAGCAGAAGGCTGATGGTCCAACACGTAATGCATCAGCTACAGTGCTCGGTATCCTTGCAGAAAACTACGAGAACATGATATGCTCATCGGCCGACTTGAGCAACAGCGACAAGACCGATGGCTTCTTGAAGAAGACACATGCCTTCACTCCGGGCGACTTCAGCGGCGCATTCCTGCACGCAGGTGTATCGGAGTTGACAATGGCATGTGTATGTATCGGTATGGCACTCCACGGCGGTGTTATCGCAGCATGCGGTACATTCTTCGTGTTCAGCGATTATATGAAGCCTGCAATCCGCATGGCAGCATTGATGGAGCTCCCAGTGAAGTTCGTTTGGTCACACGACGCATTCCGCGTTGGTGAGGACGGTCCTACACACGAGCCTGTAGAACAGGAGGCACAGGTACGCCTCATGGAGAAGGTAAAGAACCACAGCGGCAAGAACTCAATGCTTGTATTGCGCCCGGCAGATGTAAACGAGGCTACACAGGCATGGAAGCTCGCCATGGAGAACACCAACACTCCAACCGGTCTCATCTTCTCACGCCAGAACATCAACAACCTCCCCGAGGGTACACCATACGAGGAGGCAGCCAAGGGTGCATACATCATCGCAGGCAGCGACGAGAACTACGATGTAATTCTTCTTGCATCAGGTTCCGAGGTTTCCACACTCGTTGACGGTGCAAAGCTCCTGAAGGCCGACGGCATAAAGACACGTATTGTCTCTGTTCCTTCAGAGGGTCTCTTCCGCACACAGTCCAAGGAGTACCAGGAGAGCATCCTCCCTGCAGGTGCCAAGATCTTCGGTCTCACAGCAGGTCTCCCAGTGAACCTCGAAGGCCTTGTAGGTGCAAATGGCAAGGTTTGGGGATTGGAGTCATTCGGTTTCTCAGCGCCATACAAGGTGCTCGATGAGAAACTCGGCTTTACAGCAGAAAATGTGTACAACCAGGTAAAATCAATGTTATAATGAAGAAGATAGGTTTGGCAAGCGACCACGCAGGCTACCCCCTCAAGGAGCAGGTAAAGGAGTGGCTCACAGCTATGGGTTATGAGTTTGTAGATTTTGGCACACACAGCACCGAGAGCTGCAACTACCCCGAGTTTGCACACGCACTTGCAAATGCAATCGAGAACGGCGAGTTCGAGAAGGGCATCGCAATCTGTGGCACAGGCAACGGTATCAACATGACATTGAACCACCACGATGCAATACGCAGCGCACTCTGCTGGATGCCTGAAATTGCAGCACTTGCACGCCAGCACAACGATGCTAATGTAATGGTAATGCCGGGACGCTTCATTGCGACAGAGAGCGCAAAGGAGTGTGTCCAGACATTCTTGAACACAGAGTTCGAGGGCGGACGCCACCAGGCACGCATCGATGCAATTCCTGTAAAATAAAACAGAAATACCTTATAATATATATGGTGCACTCTTAAACTGAGTGCACCATATTTTATACCACAACTTATCATTTGTTCAATAAACGCTAAATGCAGGGGTATTTTTAAACACCAATTTTTCATTTTATACATTTTCATAGTTAAATAAAGACTTTTGCTGTTTTGCAATTGCACAAACAATATACATTTGTGCAACAATTCTCAAAACAAAGATTGAGACAGTAAAAACTAATTATTATTACTATGAAAAAGATTATTACAGCAATTGCATTATCATCACTTGCACTGACTTCATTCGCAGGTGGTCTTTCAACAAACACAAACCAGCACTCGGCATTCGTGCGCAACCCTGCACGTTATGCATCATTGGAGACTGATGCCATTTACTTCAACCCGGCCGGTACGGCATTCTTCAATGAGGGTTGGAGGGTTTCGGCCAATTGGCAGATGGTTTGGCAGAACCGCGACATTACAAGCCATGCCGACAACAAGAACTACGGCGCAAAGATTTATGTACCTGTAATGCCAAGCGCAATGGCATCATACACAACAGGCAAATGGAGCTTCAGCGGTTTGTTCGGCATAACAGGTGGTGGCGGTAACGCGCAGTTCAAAGAGGGATTGCCAATGTTCAACACTCTTGGAAACGGCTTCAAGGCTCTACTCCCTGCAGTAGCCGGTGCACAGGCAACGAGCGATGCCTACTCTTCGTTTGAATCTACACAATATGTATTTGGTCTCCAATTGGGTGCTGCCTACAGAATCACAGACAATTTCTCGGCATACGTGGGTGTACGTGGCAATTACACATCAGCCAGCTACAATGGAGCTATCAGCTTTGATGCAATGAGCGCAAACGGCGCAACAACAGTTTCGCCGCTTTCACTTGACCTTGCACAGAGCGGCATATCATTCACTCCAATCATTGGCTTGGACTACAAGATAGGCAACTTCAACTTTGCTGCAAAGTACGAATTCATGGCTGTAACAAACTTAAAGAACAAGACCAACAACTTGGGTATCTTTGGCGAGAACTACAACAACGGCATTGCGGCAGCAGGCGAGGCAATAGGTACAAAAGTATACACAGCTGCATACCAGCAAGCATTGGCACAGGGTGCACCGGCAGAAATGGCGGCACAGCTTGCTGCACAGACAGCATCACAGGTAGCAGGCAGTGCCGGTAGCACACTGGGTATGCTCTCTACACTTGAAAATGGCAAGACATTGCGCAACGACACGCCAGCGCAGCTCTCATTGGCGGCATCATGGCAAGCTACATCGTGGTTACATGCTATGATAAGTGCAAACTACTATTTCGACAAGGATGCAACTGTGCAGTCACTCCTTGGCGGTGCCGACAACAACATCAACCTTGCACGTAACACATACGAACTCGCAGCAGGTCTCGAGTTCAAGGTTTGCAAGAACCTTCTCTTGTCGGCAGGTGTACAGTACACAGACTTTGGCATTACAAACCAGTATACAAGTGATCTCAACTTCAACAACGACTCGTTCATGACAGGCCTTGGCGGCAAATACAGCATAAACGAGAATTGGGACATCAACGCTGGTTTCTGCTTTGCAGTCTACAAGGAGGACAACAACAGTTTGAGAGCTGCTACATACAAGCGAGATACATACAACGCAACAATAGGTGTTGACTTCAAGTTCTGACAACATAACAGAATAGATATCAATAAAACACTCACGGACAGACTGTCCATGAGTGTTTATATTATTCCAACGTGTTAGTGCGGTACTTTATGCCGCTACTATCACAAATGGAGTTGCTCTTTCAGCACTGCGCCATTCCACTACCGAGGCCCGGCAAGTTCACCTGCTCGAACTTGTAGCCAAGGCGTTTGAGCTCAATGGCGGCACCAATGCGGAACATGACCTTCACCACCCTGGCATATACATGGAATGCCATAGGAGACTGTGGTTCAATCCTCTCGCGACGGATAAGCGTCACGGCAGTCTCACCCAAACGGCGCATCATCGCCTCAATATCCTTCGCCTCGCGCGATTCAAGGTGAAAGCCTATAATGTCACGTACAATATGTTCATCCATGTCATCGAAATCCTGCGCGCCATAGTAGCTCTTGTACTCATTCTTGCTGTTTGCAGCCCAGTCCTCATCCCATTGATGAGCAACCGCCATTCCCAGATAACCGGCCCAAGCAATTGCTACCGTTGGATAATCGGCAATATTTGGAACAGCATCGGCCATATATTCGGGAGCCAGTTCATCCCATCGTGCACTGATGTCATCAGTTGCAAGCAAAGTCCCGTCAAGGACACCATACTGCTTGCACATTCGCAACAGCTCTTCGGTTATGCGGCTCTCAAAATTTTCAAGATATACTTTATTTACCATATTACGTATTATTCTGTTACAATTTACTTGAGCATTTTCTCAAGATCAACATCTGTGAGCGACTCAATGAAATCCTTTGCCATCCTGGCGTCGGCAAATGTAAAAACCTTACCACAAATACCCAACGAAACGACATACTCCTTGTCCATCCATATAATCTTACCAAGAGTAAACACGCCATAGCTTTGCACATGAAGCATCCTGTCAAGCAACTCGCGTACAAAATTCGGGTCGGCCGCGACATCGGCAAACTTTGTTTCTTTTACATTTGGAAAAACGTTCCCCGACTTTATCTCCTCGACGACAACACCTGTCAGGCTTTTGATATGATCGGCCTTGTCGGGCTTGGTCTTTGCACAGATCAAGCCACCAACAAGAAAGAATATTGCCAGATATAAAAGAGACTTCATCACCTATATTTTTTACCTGCTTGCAATACGGGCAATATATTTGCCAATAATATCGAACTCAATATTCACGACAGTTCCCACCTGAATAGTGTGGAAGTTCGTATGCTCAAATGTATAAGGAATAATCGCTACCGAGAATGAATCATCAGTAGGTTCGCACACGGTGAGACTCACGCCGTTCACAGTAACCGAGCCCTTATCTACTGTCAGATATCCCTTTGCTGCCATTGCGGTATCATTTGCATAACGGAATGTGAAATACCAGCTACCGTCGGCATCGCGCACCGACACGCACTCGGCAGTTATATCCACATGACCCTGAACGATGTGACCGTCGAGACGGCCGTTCATCTTCATTGAACGCTCCACATTCACCTTGTCACCGACATTGAGACGGCCGATATTTGAACGCTCAAGAGTCTCGCTCATGGCAGTGACTGTATATTCGTCACCTGTAATATCCACCACTGTGAGGCAAACACCATTGTGCGCCACACTCTGGTCAATCTTAAGTTCGTTCACAAACGAGCATGTCAATGTCAAGTGCAGGTTGCCCTGCTCACGCACCAGCTTGCGCACGGTTGCAAACTCTTCTACTATACCCGAAAACATATATCTTTTCTTTTAAATCAAATTATTCCAATATATAACGCAAAACAAGCATGGTGTTACTTCACCAAGACCTTCTTTCCGCTTGAGGTAACATAGATGCCGTTTCTCTCAGGAGCAACAACCTTTACACCGTTAAGGTCATATAGCACGACTTCGCCATCCTCGGCCTCCACACCCTCAATTGATGTAACAACATCTTTGTCGGCAAGATAAACAGTCAACACATCACCAACCTCACTTTTCAGCAGATAGCTCTTGTTGGGATAGACACCCGATGAAGAGGTAGAACCCTTAAAGGTCATGACAGCACCACCGGCGGTTGTTGAAGCGACTGTTCCAAGGAACTCACCCTTTGGAAGATATCCTCTGATAGTTGTACCGTGCAGGAGATTATTCTCTACAAGCGGAGTGTTGTCACCGGGAAGCAAAGCAACAGTGTAATCTTTCTTTGCACCTGCATAGACAACAGGCATGTAAGCAGGAACTACACCACCCTGCACCTCTTCGATATAAGCATAGTCATACTCCTTTGTGTCGTATGTCCATTTTCCGGCACCTGTCACGACGTAAGCTGTAACCTCCTCGGGGATTGCCATTGTAAATGGATAGCATGCTGCAAGAAGCTTCGCTGTAGGTATTGAAAGTTTGAACTCCTCAACCTTCTGCACCTTCCAAAGATTGCTCTCATCGGTTGCACTACCGAACTTCACACCGGTAGCATCTTGCGATGCAGCAGTCATAAAGTTATTACTGCCTGCGAGTTTGAAAGCATATAGGCCCTCCTCCTCGTCCATACACACAGCCTCGAGCAGCGAAGCCTCGTTTGACTCTTTCAAATCGGACACATTCTCGCCCGAAGCACAAGAGAAGTAGAGACCGGTCTGCAAGTTCTTCAAATGGAAACCACCATCGACAGCCTCCCATAGCCAAACTTGGTCGGCAGCGCCGTTTACATTTGTTTTGGCTCGCTTGATATTCCATGTAATTTCACCGGTAAGTTCACGCTGTGTAGTGGTGCCGCAACTCAAAGCTGTACCGTCGTTCTTTGACGAGATATTGTAATATACGCCGGCGTCCAAACCTTTTACCTCATTGGCCTGTCCATAAATCATTTTGCGTGTACCATCATAGCCTACTGCAACGATGTATGCAGCATTCTCAAGTTCATCGCTGTTGCTTGGATAGAGCACATAGGTACAACGCCGCTCACCAGTTTTAGCGTTGATGACAGCATCCAGACCATACATTGTGATGCGCAACAGGCCACCGACACTGTTGTATGTCTCATATGCCACGGCGTTCTTCACCTTGCTATGGTCGACTCTCACTGTTCCATTGGCCATCTTCGCACAGCCATCACCATAATTTGCAGGAAGTTCAAGCGCGAGTTCATCGCGATAGATATGATAGTTGTGACCGTTGATGTAGTTGATTTCCTCGGTAAAAGCAGGATAGCCCTGTTCTCTTACATAATTCTTGAGTTCGGTTATCATATCCTCGCTGATAACATTCCAACCGGCCGAGTAGTCCTCGATATAAGCATTGATAGGCTTCAACATTCCGGCCTTCTCAAAGAATGGGAGCAAGTTGATTTGCGCACTGTCACAAGCCAACTTCATCCAGTTGATCTGCTGCTTACCATTGGTATTATACTTGCTGCCATAGTTCGCATCCTTGCGTATTGACTCAATCACCATAGGGATGATATCGGGACACTTGCCGGCCATTGTACCCCAAAGGTTCAACTGCCAGAATGGAACAAGTTTCACGAAGTGGTCATAGTTGCGGCTTGTGGTAGTTACAGTACCTATGTTCTTTCCATCGGCATCATAACCTGTAACACTCTTCTCCTCGGGAGTAGCTCCGTGATAGTCGGGGCCATCCTGCAACTGCCAAGCAACGCCCTTGCGTATACCCTCCTCGAAATATGTCTGCATGCGACCACCGCGCATACCGGAGTACTCACCTACACCGGAACCCTCATCCTCGAGACGGAGATAAGATTTGTCACCACTGAAGTGCAGCTGTGCCCACGATGCATAAATGTTGTTCGTTGTCTCACCGCAACCGCTCCATTTGAAACCCGGAGTAACCTGGTTGTTGTGTCCCCACTCGTGACCTACGCCCCAGAAATCAAAATTCTTTGAATCGGGAGTCATTATGGCACCAAGGCTATTGATGTTACAATACGCACCCTCACCACCGGCAGCCATGAAACCATAATCGGTTGCATAGAACAACTGGCGGTTCTTCACCTGGCGGCCATACTTTTCAAGCCCCATCAAGTCGCGCTCGGCCCACTGTGTCTGCTGATAAAGCGTCAACAAAGAATCGATGTTTTCGGGGCAGTACTGAATGTATGCCCAAACAGGGTAAGCCAACTGAGCGTGACGCGAACGGGTGATGATGATTGTCTCGTCCTTTGAATCGCGTCCTTTGAGCATCGCTTTCCAATCGGCATTGGTCATGGTCTCCTGATCCCAGTAACCCTGCACAGGCGCATTCACAAAGTGTACCTTCACATTTGGAGCATTCTCGAAATCATCGGTATAGTAATTCACAAAAACATTACCCTCGGTAGATGCAGTAATATAATTCATACCGTTCTTCAAAGAATATGCACTTGAGTTTTCGTTTGCAACCCAATTCTTTATTTTCAAGCCAACAGAATGGTTACCAATGCCACTTGCAACAACAATGCAAGACTCGCCTGCCTTCAGATAGATACCTGTAGGGTTCTCATAATTGTTGTACTGGCTACTTATCTTGAGATTGTTTCTCAAAGTCGAAGTTGTCATGTAGGCCTCGTACTCACCAACGCGGAACTTCTTGTATCCATCAGCGTCGGCAAGCAAGTTGTCAACCAAAGCCTTCACATCAGCATCGGCAATGCCGTTGCTACTTGTGACACCGGGTTTGAGCACGGTGTACAAATCATCCTCGAAATATTGTTCAAAAGCCAAAGCCTTTGTGTTGTCTGTCTCATACGCCTCAATCTCGGCTGCCGATGCAAATCCATTGGCACCGCTCTTTATTGTAAAGCGCACACGGCCGCACTCCACTCCACCGTCGGGAATGATGAAATCATAGACCGCTCTTGAACCACCAAGTTTGTAAGTACCAATTTTTGTAAAGGTTGAACTATTGGTTTCCGGCGCATAAGACAAGTCCACCTCGTTCCAGTTACCGTTTGAGCCATCCAGACGGGGGATATACCTCATGTAATCCACATGGCCCACCTCCTTGAGGTTAACGGTGAATGTAACAGGGAATTTTGTACCGGAACCCGAGTAATCACTGTGCCAAATTGTGGATGCATCACCATCAAGAGCATTTTTTGCATCATAGCCCTCTTGATTACTGCTTGCATACGCACCACTGAGTGCCACCTTCTTGTCCTGGGCATTCACGCCAAGCACAGCGGCAACAAACAACATTAGAAACAGAATTCTTTTCATATAATTAAAATTTAATAATATCTGCTATTCACAAATCTTTGTAAAAATACCACTTTATTTTTATATATAAGGTACAAAAGCATAAAAAATAAGCAATAATATCGCTGTTAACCTAAAGACTTATGTTCATGCTGAGCGCAGTGAAGCATCTATGTTATTGCGCGTTTTAGATCCTTCACTACGCTCAGGATGACATATCCGCTAAAGAAGCCTCCATTGTGGTCAACAGCTATATTACGGCTCAGTAGCAAAAAGGTGTGGGTAATTATTGGATTTCTATTCTCTTGATAGTTTTTACGCTTAATCGGTTATCTTATATTCTTTTTGTAGTCTTACTTTCTGTACTTTTTTTAAAAAAAGTACCAAAAACGGGGCAGTCGTGTACGGCATTCGGTGCTTCCTTTGTTTAAGAGTTGCCTTGCAACATCTTTCAGTCGGTTCACACCTCGCCACTCGCAGCTTGTCGCAATGCTTGGGGCGGCAAGAACTCGCTGCGCTCAAACATCATGCCACCTGCTTCCAAGCATTGCTCGGCTACTCGCTGTGCCTCCCAACGCTGCCCTTCCGCCCTTGGCGGGGGATTACCTTTGCAATGAATGTCGCATAATTCGCGAACTTTACTGCGTAAAACGGTAATATCAAAGAAAACCGGCAGTGTCAAAATCACAGACAAATCCCATTCTGTTTTTGGATAAAGTGGTCAGGACTGTTTGACTGCTAGTTAGACGCTCGCTTTAGCGAGTGGCTAACTGAAGGAGTTCCGCACCACCCAAAAACAGAATGAAAGGATTTGTTGGCAAATAACAGCCAACCGAGGGATGTCGCTTGCGACTCGTGAGCAAAAGGCTGTTATGACTGATTTTGCCGGTGACGGAACCTTTTGGTTCTTTTCAGTTATGAAAAGAACGTATAGAAAGAGTTGAAGAAAATACAAGTGAACAATCAAGGTTGAGATTAGCCGTTGAATATAATGGCATGCGAAAGCGATACCCACACTAAATTTCTACTGAACCTATATTACCCCTCCAAAAAATAAAACAGCAAAGGGGAACGCTGCAGCGTTCCCCCGACAAAATCATATATCCAAAATCTATATTTACACAATGAACAGCAATTCCCTATACTTAGGCAGCGTCCACAACTCATTGTCAACCACAAGTTCAAGGTTGTCAATGTGTAAGCGGATTTCCTCGAGCATTGGCGCAACGGTATCGTGGTAGGCAATAGCCTTGTCACGCTCCGATGCTATGCGGTTGGCAACCTTGCGGCGCTCCACAAGCTCTGCAACCAGACGGCGAATCTCGGCAACATGCTCGGCCATCTGCTTCACAAGCTCAATATTCTCAGCCGAGAGACGGTCACCCTCTTCCTTGCCAATCACCTGTTCCATCTTAATGACATTGTCGAGCAACGAGCTCTGATACTTTGTAGCAGTAGGGACAATGTGATTGAGAGCAAGGTCACCAAGTACGCGGGCCTCAATCTGTATCTTCTTGGTGTACATCTCCCATTTAATCTCGTTGCGGGCAGCAAGTTCGGTCTCGGTCATCACATCCATGTCGCGGAACATGGCCACGCTCTCCTTGTCGAGATAGCGGTCGAACACGATAGGTGCGCTTGCCTCGCAGTCGAGTCCACGGCGCGATGCCTCACGGCGCCACTCGTCACTGTAGCCGTTGCCGTCGAAACGGACAGGCTTGCTGTATTTGATATACTTGCGGATAATCTTCACAAGCGCATCTTCCTTGCTGTGTCCCTTGTCAATGAGAGCATCAACCTCGCGTTTGAAGATAGTGAGCTGCTCGGCCATCGCGGTATTCAGCGCAATCATCGCCGATGCACAGTTGGCCTCGGCACCCACAGCACGGAACTCGAAACGGTTACCGGTAAAGGCGAATGGCGAGGTGCGGTTGCGGTCGGTATTGTCAATCATCAGCTCGGGAATTGACGGGATATTCAGGCGCAGCTCGCGCTTGCTCAGAATTTTCACAACATCGTCGGTTGTCTCCATGTGGTCGAGCACCGATGAAAGGTGCGAACCAAGGAAGCTTGAGATGATTGCAGGTGGCGCCTCGGCAGCACCAAGACGATGAGCATTGGCAGCCGACATTATACTTGCCTTGAGCAAACCATTGTGGCGGTATATTGCAGCAAGCGTGTTCACCACAAAGGTGATGAAACGCAAGTTGTCCTTGTCATTCTTTCCCGGAGCCATGAGCAGCACGCCGGTATCAGTACCAAGCGACCAGTTGTTGTGCTTTCCCGAACCATTCACACCCTTGAAAGGCTTCTCGTGCAGCAGCACGCGGAAACCATGGCGGCGTGCCACCTCTTTCATGAGTGCCATAATGAGCATATTGTGGTCTACAGCCAGGTTGCACTCCTCATAGATGGGAGCAAGCTCGAACTGGTTGGGCGCAGCCTCGTTGTGGCATGTCTTGGCAGGGATGCCAAGCTTCATAGCCTCAATCTCAAGTTCCTTCATGAATGCAGCCACACGCTTGGGGATAGAACCGAAATAGTGATCCTCGAGCTGCTGGTTCTTTGCACTGTCATGCCCCATAAGAGTACGACCGGTGAGCAGCAAATCGGGGCGCGCAAGCAGCATACCCTCGTCAACAAGGAAATACTCCTGTTCCCAGCCAAGATATGTTGTAACCTTCTTCACATTCTTGTCAAAGTAGCGGCACACATCGGTCGCAGCCTTATCAACCGCACGCAGCGACTTCAAAAGCGGAGCCTTGTAGTCGAGTGCCTCACCGGTGTATGAGATGAACACTGTGGGAATACACAATGTGTCATCAATAAGGAACGCAGGTGATGTCGGGTCCCAAGCACTGTAACCGCGAGCCTCGAATGTACTACGGATACCTCCATTGGGGAACGAAGAGGCATCGGGTTCCTGCTGCACGAGCAACTTGCCCGAGAACTCCTCTAGCACACCACCCTTGCCGTCGTGTTCAATGAACGCATCGTGTTTCTCGGCAGTGGTCTCTGTGAGTGGATGAAACCAGTGAGTGTAGTGTGTGGCACCATTCTCCACAGCCCAGCGTTTCATGCCCTCGGCAACACTGTCGGCAATTGAACTATCGAGCGGAGCATCATTGTCAATCACATCAATAAGCTTGTAGTAGACCTCCTTGGGAAGATACTTGAACATCTTCTCGCGGTTGAAGACCTTTGCACCAAAATAGTCCGACGGACGCAACTCACTGTCGGGCACCTCAACAGCCTTTTTACCGAAGGCTGCCGATATAACCTCAAATCGTAGCTTTGACATTACTTTATGTTTTATTTATCTTTTTGCTAATCCAAATACAGATGCAAATATAACAGCATAACCGCACAAGACAAAGAAAAACAAGTAAAACAACGCACTTTTTACCAAATTTTACCAAAACCCAAGGCGCAAAACTCAAAAAGTGAAGCAAAAACGAAGAACTTTTCACGAAAAGCAACCATAAAATCAAAAAAGCGCGCAAAACACACAGTTTAACATTTTGCAAGCAAATACAATCACACTATTTACATTTTGTCACAAAACAAACAGATACACATCAAGATTCAAAGCCACGCAAAGCCGGCTGGCAAGGATAAATATACAAGAGAGTGTTGAAAAAAATTAGAAAAAAGAGCCCACATTTATAATATTTAAATAACTTTGTGGAGATAATGCCCGTGTGTGCTTATGCGCACCAAAGTTGCAAAAGAACATACAAACACAACAATTAACCATAAAAAATTATGCTTAAGCAAATTATCAATGCAAAGATCCTCACTCCACAAGGTTGGTTGAAGGATGGTTCGGTAATCATCAGAGACAACAAGATTCTCGAGGTTACAAACTGCGACCTCGCCGTTGTAGGCGCAGAAGTTGTTGACGCCAAAGGTATGTATGTAGTGCCAGGCGGTGTGGAAATCCACATCCACGGTGGTGGCGGCTGCGACTTCATGGAGGGAACAGAAGAGGCTTTCCGCGGTGCAATCAAGGCACACATGAAGCACGGTACAACAAGTATCTTCCCCACCCTTTCATCATCGACCGTCCCCATGATTGAGGCAGCAGCCGAGACATGTACAAAGTTGATGGCAGAGCCAAACAGCCCAGTACTCGGTCTGCACTTGGAGGGTCACTACCTGAACATGGCAATGGCAGGTGGTCAGTTGCCCGAGAACATTAAAGACCCCGATCCAAACGAATATATTCCATTGGTTGAAAAGTGGGATTGTATCAAGCGTTGGGATGCAGCTCCCGAGCTCCCCGGTGCAATGCAGTTCGGTAAATATATCACATCAAAAGGCATCTTGGCATCTGTAGCACACACACAGGCCGAGTATGACGACATCCACGCTGCACGCAAGAACGGCTACACACACGCCACACACTTCTACAACGCGATGCCTGGTTTCCACAAGCGCCGCGAGTACAAGTACGAGGGTACTGTAGAGAGCATCTATCTGCACGAGGACATGACTGTCGAGGTTGTAGCCGACGGCATCCATGTGCCACCGACAATCCTCCGCCTCATCCACCGCATCAAGGGTGTCGAGCGTGCCTGCGTAATCACCGATGCTTTGGCTTGCGCTGCAAGTGACAGCACAACAGCATTCGACCCACGCGTGATTATTGAGGATGGTGTCTGCAAGCTTGCCGACCGCACAGCACTCGCCGGTTCTGTTGCAACAATGGACCGTCTCATCCGCACATTGGTACAGAAGGCCGAGATTCCTCTTGACGACGCTATCCGCATGGCATCGGAGACACCTGCCAAGATCATGAATGTATATGACCGCAAGGGTTCATTGCAGAGAGGCAAGGATGCCGACCTCATGATTCTTGACGATGACTTGAATATACGCGCAGTCTGGGCTATGGGCCAGCTCGTTGAGGACACATACAAATTGTAATTGCAGAATAAGAAACATATCATTGCTCGGTGTGCCACACGGCGCACCGAGTTTTTTTATGCAAATCTAAGAAACTGTTTAAATTTCTTTCAAAAATATTATTTACATTATCTGCGAGAAGTGCTTGTATTTTTATGCCCTTTGTTTTCACGAACCCGCTCTCGCTCGGCAAAGCAAGTAAACTTTCTTTGCGCTCGCTTACCTGCGGCTTTGTTGTCTGTTTTTCCCTTTTTTGCAGTTGCATAGCCCGCTATGCGCCTTTAAAAAATAAAAAAACACTCTAAAAAAGTTCTATAAAAATTTCAAATATCGTGCCAGCGAGTTAAACATCAAGCTTGCTTGAATATTTATCAGCGAGCGCAGCCGATATTCGCAAGGCAGTGGACATAAATTTAAACAGCTTCTAAAACAAAAACGACTTTTCAATTGTTATTTTAACAAAAGATATAAAAGATGTAAAAACACAATAATTTATCAAATCCGAGACATGCATAACACACAAAAATTCGTATCTTCGCATAATATAAAAGATTATAGTATGACAACCAGCAATGACAATCAGGCAGTGAACAACCCGCTTTTGGAAGCAAGCACCGCTCCATTCGGGGCAATACCATACGACCGCATAACCCTTGCTCACTACATTCCTGCAGTGAAGGAAGCCATAGCACGCGAGGAAGCGGCACTCAACAGCATCTGCAACAGCAGTGATGCCGCCACATTCGATAACACCATTGCCGCGCTCGACTACGCAGGCCTGTTGCTTGGCGACATCATAGGCGCATTCAACGCCGTTGCCAACGCATGCAGCAACGACGAGATTCTCGCCATTGAAGAGGAGATGCAACAGTTGTATGTCGCACACAAGAACAACATCACGCTCAACGACAAACTGTTTGCCCGCGTGAAAGCAGTATATGAGGGCAACAACAGCAACCTCACCACCGAGCAGAAACGCCTCCTGGAGCAGACCTACAACAGCTTCGTGCGTAACGGCGCCAACCTCGAGGGCGAGGAGCGCGACGAATACCGCCGCCTCACCGAGCAACTTGCCACACTCTCGATAAAGTTCCAGGAGAACAGCATAAAGGACACCGACGCCTACACCCTTCACATTGAGAACGAGGCCGACCTCGAAGGACTCCCCGAGGATGTCATCGATGCAGCGCACAACAACGCCAAGGAGAACGGCAAGGAAGGTTGGCTCTTCACACTGCACCGTCCAAGCTACCTGCCATTCATCACATTCTGCCGCAACCGCGAGCTTCGCAAGGAGATGTACATGGCCTACAGCACCCTGGGCGCAAAAGGCAACAACCACGACAACTGCGCAACAGTCAAGGAGACAGTGAACTGCCGCCTGAGACTCGCCCGCCTGCTCGGCTACAACACCTACAGCGACTATGTGCTCAGCGAGCGCATGGCACAGAACACCGACGCTGTCTTTGCCATGCTGGGCAAGCTCACATGGTCCTACCTGCCGGTGGCACGCAAGGAGATGGATGAACTGACAGCATTCGCAAAGCAGTGCGAAGGCAACGACTTTGAGTTCCAGCCATGGGATTTCGCCTACTACAGCGAAAAGCTCAAGGAGGCAAAGTTTGACCTCACCGACGAGATGGTGCGCCCCTACTTCGAACTGAACCAGGCAATATACGGAGCATTCTATCTTGCCACAAGACTCTACGGAATAACATTCAAGCAGAACCACGACATCCCCGTATTCACCCCCGATGCCAAGGTGTGGGAGGTATATGACTATGACGGGACATACCTTGCACTCCTCTACTGCGACTTCTACGCTCGCAAGAGCAAGCACGCCGGCGCATGGATGGACAGCATAAAGCCACAGTACAAGGATGCCTGCGGAACCAACCACAGGCCCCACATCACCCTGTCGACCAACTACCGCAAGCCAATGCCCGGCAAGCCCACACTGCTGAACCACGACGAGTTCAACACCCTGATGCACGAGTTCGGCCACTGCCTGCACGGCATCCTGTCCAATGTCACCTACCCGTCGCTCTGCAGCCCCAATGTGTTGTGGGATTTCGTGGAGATGCCATCGCAGATAATGGAGAACTTCGCAACCGAACAGGAGTTCCTGCAACACTTCGCGTTCCACCACAAGACAGGCGACAACATCCCGGCCGAGACACTGCGCAAGATCCAGGAGTCGCGCACCTTCAATGCAGGCTACCAGTGCGTGCGCCAGGCAAGACTTGGACTGCTCGACCAGTCATGGCACAACATCACCCGTCCGTTCGACGGCGATGTGCTGGAGTACGAGCACCAGGCTACCCAGGCACTCATGACACTGCCCCACATTGAGGGCACCGGCATAACAACCAACTTCGGGCACATCATGTCGGGCGGATACTCGGCAGGCTACTACAGCTACAAGTGGGCCGAGATTCTCGATGCCGACGCCTTTGCACGCTTCAAGGAAGAGGGAATCATGAACATGAAGACCGCACAGTCGTTCCGCGAGGAGATACTCGCAAAAGGCGACAGCGAGCACCCCATGACACTCTACATGCGCTTCCGTGGCCACAAGCCACAGATTGAGCCGCTGCTCGAGCGCGACGGCATAACCACCATTTGCCCACATCTCTAAACCAGACACAATGAACCGCATAAAAAGAACCATTAAACAGATGCTTATGCTGCTTGCCGTGACAACCATTGCCGCATGTACCAAGGGCGACGACATAAACGAGATATTCACGGGCCACACCTGGCAGCTCACATACATTGACGACGGCGGCATCAGACGCTGGCCGGCATATACCGACAAGTACATCCTGCAGTTCACACAGGCCGGCTTCAACGCCACCACTCCCGGTGGCGGCAGCATCAGCGGTCATTGGCAGGCCGACGGCAGCACACGCGCGTTCCGCTGCACCGATGTGCGTTCAAGCGGCATCGCCAACAACGACACCATAGGCCGCCTGATGCTCAAGCAGCTGAAGGAGGCCGAATCATACAACGGCGACATACACTTCCTGAAGATAATCAAGGACAAGAACCAACAAATGCAATTCCGATAACATACACTATGGAAAACAAGGACAAGAAACAGCACGACCTCGACTTGCGCTACATGCGCATGGCAAACATTTGGGCCGAGAACTCATACTGCCAGCGCCGCAAGGTGGGCGCGCTCATCGTCAAGGACAAGATGATAATCTCCGACGGCTACAACGGCACCCCTGCCGGCTTCGAGAACATCTGCGAGAATGACGAGGGCTTCACAAAGCCCTATGTACTGCATGCCGAGGCAAATGCCATAACCAAGATTGCCCGTTCAAACAACAACAGCGCCGGCGCAACAATGTACGTCACAGCATCGCCCTGCATCGAGTGCGCCAAGCTCATAATACAGGCAGGCATAAAGCGCGTAGTATATGGCGAGAAATACCGTCTCACCGACGGCATAGACCTACTTGAAAGAGCAGGCGTAGAGGTAGTGTATCTTGAAGTCACAAACAGTGAAAACAGCAACTAATGAAACGCATCACACCAATACTTGTAACCGCAACAGCCATCCTCCTGGGCTACATCCTTGGAGCAAAAAAAACAGCGGAACAGATAGATTCGCAAATAGACAGACACATAGTAGCCAAGAGCGACAACAAGCTCAACGAAGCGCTGAACCTTGTCAACAGCCTTTATGTCGAGAAACTTGAGATGGACACCCTCATAGAGAAGAGCATCCCCAAGGTACTCACCGAACTCGACCCCCACAGTGTCTATATACCACTTGAAGAGGTTGAAGCAAGCAACTCCGAGCTAGAGAGCAGTTTCAGCGGCATCGGCATACGCTTCACGATACAGGAAGATACGATAAACATCAGCGATGTCATTCGTGGTGGCCCATCGGAGAAAGCAGGAATCCTTGCCGGCGACCGCATCATCAAGGTCAACGACACACTTTTCGTTGGCAAGGACATATGCACCAACGACAAGGCAATGAAGAAACTCAAAGGTCCAAAAGGCACATTTGTTAAGCTCGCCATACAACGATACGGCGAGCCCGACCTGCTCGACTTCATCATACGCCGCGACCAGATACCTGTAGAGAGCATTGAGGCCTACTACCTCATAGACAACAAATGGGGCTACATACAGATAGAACGCTTTGCCGAGGAGACATACGCCGAGTTCATACAGGCAATGATAAAACTCGCATACAGCAATGCCGAAGGCTTCATCATCGACTTGCGCGGCAATGGCGGCGGCTATCTTGGCATAGCACTTGAGATGGCCAACCAATTCCTTAACGAAGGCGACATCATCGTGTACACCGAAGGTGCTAACAGCGCCAAGACCATTGAGCGCGCCAACGGATACGGCATCTTCAAAGACTACCCCCTTGTCATACTCGTTGACGAGACATCGGCATCGGCAAGCGAAATAATTGCCGGAACCATACAGGACAACGACCGTGGCACCGTCATAGGCCGCCGCTCGTTCGGCAAAGGACTGGTACAGCAACCCGTGCCACTGAGTGACGGGTCACTCATAAGGCTCACCATAGCACGCTACCACACACCATCGGGGCGCTGCATACAGAAACCCTACAACAAAGGCGACCGCGAGGAGTATGACATGGAAATCCTGGAGCGCTACAACAGAGGCGAGATATTCTCCCAGGACAGCATACACCAGAACGAAGAACAAATCTACAAGACCAAGAATGGACGCACCGTCTATGGCGGTGGCGGCATCATGCCCGACATATTCGTTGCAGGCGACACCACTCGTGTAACCACATTTACAAACGAAGCATTCGCACGTGGTCTCATCTCACAGTTTGCCCTCAAGTACAGCAACAACAACCGCCACAACCTAGCACAGTACAACAGCCACGAGACACTTGTACAGCAACTCGAAAAAAGCGGTTACTATGACAAGTTCATTGAATTTGCCGCAAAGAAAGGCCTCACCGCCAACAGCGAAGAGATAGCAAACTCAAAGAAAATGATAACACGTTCACTCTACTCCAACACAATCTACCAACTGCTTGGAATGTGTGAACACGTAAAATTCATAAACCTCAGTGACTCCACAGTGTTGAAGGCTGTAGAAGTACTTGAAAAAGGAGAGGCGTTCCCGGAGTAAACTGGAAGGGCAAAAAGGCCTAAAAAGGCGAAAAAGGCAGCAAGGCAAAGAGTTCCTCCCCTCTTTGAGGTGGAGGTGGCACAGAGTGCCGGAGGGGAGCATTACTTGCGCAGGTATCAGCCATGCGCTTGCCGTCAGGCAAGCAGTTGCCCGTCGGGGCAACGGAATAGGTCTTTTAGCCCTTTCGAGAGTTAAACTAGAATAATTTATTTATATCAATTGAAAAGAACTCCTCAACACTTATACCGCCATCGCCAATAATAAATGAAGATTTAGGGTTGAACAAATCCTTAAATTTCTCCAACCCCTGCGTAACTTTCTCGGCATTACTCTTAACCTCAATAGCCACAAGAGAACCCTTCTTTTGCAATATAAAATCAACCTCATCATTGCGTTCTCTCCAATAGTAAACCTCAAAACGATTGACAAACGCCTGGCTCACCAAATAAGCACCAATCGCCGATTCAAATATATGCCCCCATGCCTTGCGATCAAGAATAGCCTGTTCAAAATCAAGTGGGGTATAAACCATCTTCAAAGCATTATTGTAGACCTGAAACTTAGGTATGCTTGCGCGTCTTCTCGACATGTCCACACTATACTTCTGCAGGCCACAAAGCAGTCCACTGTCATTCAACAGATTCACATAACCAGCCAATGTCGAAGTATTCCCCGAATCTTGCAACGAACCCAACATTTTATTCAGCGACAACAAATTACCCGAATATGCAGCACCCAATTCAAATGTCTGTTTCAATAATGCCGGCTTACCAATTGGCGTATCCATCAAGATATCCTTGTTGATGGTTGCATCAATAATTGACGACTGAATATACTGTTCAAAACGGTCTTTATCAGCAAGCAAAGCTGCAGCACCCGGATAACCACCATAAAAAACATACTGATCAAGTGTCATGCCAAAACACTCCTTCATCTCATTGTAGCTCCAATGAGTCATGCGTATCTCTTCAAACCTACCGGCCAGAGATTCAGACAATCCCTTTTCCAGCAACACCCTGCTGCTGCCAAGGAGAAGCACTTTAATATTGCAATCATTGAAAGTATCGGCATCCCACTCCTTTTTCACAGCCTCACTCCAATTGGCAATTTTCTGTATCTCATCAATGACAAGTATAGCACTATCCCAACCTTTGTTCTCCTTAAGACTGCGTGTAGCAGCCCAACAATTGGACACCCATGCCGTATTTGATGCCGGAACATTATCGGCCGAGAAGAATTGGAAAGGAATGTCAATATTCTTTAAAACCTGCTTGACTACTGTCGATTTACCAATCTGACGAGCACCCATAACTACTTGAATAAATTTTCTGCCCTCTTCAAGTCTTGATTTAATCGTTTGATATTCAGCCCTTTTATACATATCATTACATTTTACGAGATGCATTGCGTATTTTTACGCAGTGCAAATATATATAAAAGATTTATTAGTACAAAATAGTGTTGCACTAATTGCATAGGTATTTAAAGCCTGAAAGGCCGAAAAAGGCCTAAAAGGGCGAAAAAGGCGAAAAGGCGAAAAGGCAAAGAGCTCCTCCCCTCTTTGAGGTGGAGGTGGCACGGAGTGCCGGAGGGGAGCATTACTTGCGCAGGTATCAGCCCTGCGCTTGCCGTCAGGCAAGAAGTTGCCCGTCGGGGCAACTAAACGGCCTTTTAGCCCTTAAAGCCCTTGTAGGCCTTTTGGGCGTTATTAAAAAGCAATGGCGAGGAAATTTCCTCGCCATTGCTTTTTTTTAGTCCCACAAATTGCCCCACTGACCGCGGCTGCCGCCTGAAAGCTGACCACCGTTTGAGGTATCTACTGTCTTGTCACTGTTCATTTGAAGTGAAGCTGCGAGCATTGACTCCGCTTCAACATTTACCTCTACCATGAGAGGTGATACATAAGTCTTCTTCATATATCGTAATTCTTTTTTTTGTTTTTGTTTAGCAAGGGCGGGCGAACCGCCCTCGCTTTCCTATTTTCTAATAAGTGAG
>JAZOUB010000010.1:0-61077 GCA_045657945.1 Bacteroidaceae bacterium
ACTGCTGGATGAATATATTATGAGACATTATTAGACGCGAATTTCCTCAGCATAGCGCGCTATGCTGAGGAAATCATCCTACTTTTTGTCCACTAAGAGTTTTTTCAACTCTAATTATCCTACTTTTTGTCCAGGTAACCAGATTTCACATTTCACCTTTGACCTTTCAGTTCGTTAAATGCTTGCTTCGCTGATTATTCGTGTGCGTTTCTTGGAGATTGCATAGAGTGTATATTCATCATAGTTGAAAATTTTTTCCCATTTTATTTGTGTGCTAAAAATAAAATTTATAGTTTTGTGCTAACAAAATTGTTAAACAGATATGTTAGTGAAGGAAAGGGCGGATAATCAAGAGGTTAAGACCAAGGAACAACAGATACTTGCAGCAGCCGAGCAAGAGTTTTTGACTAAGGGATATGATGGGGCACGTACGACTGCTATTGCAAAGGTTGCCGGTGTAACGCACGCTATGCTGCACTACTATTTTCGTACAAAGGAACAGCTTTTTGAGCGCATTGTGGATGAAAAGTTTGCTACGATGTCGCGTTCGATGTTTGCCATAATGGGTGACCCCAAACTCCCGATAGTGGAGCGAATAATAGGGGGAGTGGCAACCCATTTCGACTTTGTGGCAGAGAATCCGCTGTTACCGCGATTCATAATCAATGAGATTGTTGCACGCCCCGATCGCTATGAGGTTTTGTATAAGCGTGCCGGAGTAGTCATTGAGACGATGTATCGTGATTTGCAGCTTGAAATAGACCTTGCAGCCGAGCGGGGTGAGATGGAGAAAATTGATGTCAAGATGTTGTTTATCAGTATTATGTCGATGAATGTATTTACTTTTGTTGCTTATTCGTTTATGGAACCACTGATGGGTGAACTTATGTCTGACAGAACCCGTTTCCTATCACAGCGCAAGGCTGAGAACATAGAAACTATATTGCGAAGAATCAAAAAACAATAGATAGATGAATCGATTACAAATTGCGTTTATTGCTTTGATAGTTGCTCTCTCAGCAAGTGCACAGTCGCTGGATGAATGCCGTCGTCTTGCTCGTGAGCACTATCCTGAAATCAGACAGTACGATTTGATATCGCAGACTGAACTGTATAATATCTCCAATGCGGCACGTGCCTGGATTCCGCAAGTAGTGTTGTCGGGCCAGGCAACCTATCAGTCGGCAACTCCCACTTATCCAGAGGCGTTTAATGCTATATTGGACGCAAACGGTATTGAGATGGACGGTATCCGTCGTGATCAGTACAAAATTATGATTGATGTATCCCAGAATATTTGGGATGGTGGGGTGTCAAAGGCAAACATAGACATTGCCGAAGCGGAGGCTGCAGAACAGCGCAGTCGTGTAGATGTGTCACTCTATGACTTGCAATCAAGAGTGGATAACCTCTATTTCGGTATTTTGTTACTTGATGAACGTATGGCGCAGACTGAGGGTTTAATTACGGTCTTGGAGAGTAATTTGAAGCGGATGCAGTCCTGTTATGAGAATGGCGTAGCCCGTCAGGCCGATGTAGATGCAGTGGAGGCGGAACTGCTTTCTGCCCGGCAGACGATGGGGCAGGTGGAGTCGTCACGTGCAAGTTTTCGACGCATGTTGGAGCTCTTTATTGGACAGAAACTTATAACTGAAAAGTTGGAGCGACCGGCTATGTGTGAGGTGCTGTCGAGTACATCGGCACGTCCGGAGTTGGAATTGTTTGATGCACAGGAGAACAGGCTTGCAGCACAGCGCAAGGCGATAAACAGTTCGGTTATGCCGCGATTTTCGGTATTTGCGCAAGGGTATTATGGCTATCCCGGCATGGATATGTTCAAGAGTATGGTTTCGACCGATTGGTCGCTTAATGCTATTATAGGTGTGCGTATGTCGTGGAACATAGGTGCATTCTATACCATGAAGAATAATCTTGAAAAACTCAAAACCGCAGAGCAGCAGATTGCCGTTCAGCGTGATGTTTTTCTCTTCAACACCCGGATGCAGACAACTCAGGACGATGGCGAAATAGCGCGTTTACGAAAGGCAGTCGAGGATGATGAGCGCATTGTTGAGCTGCGTCGCAGGGTGCGTGTGGCTGCTGAATCGCAACTTGAGAACGGGGTGACAGATGCCACGGACCTGTTGTGCAAGATTACTGATGAAACGAATGCTGCACTCGCCCGCAGTACTCATGAAATAGAACTTTTACAAGCAATTTACAGATTAAAGACAACATTAAATCAATAAGGTATGAAACGAATTGTATATATCGCAGCAATGCTGGTTGCTGTGTCGTGTGGCAAAGAATCCGAATTTGATGCACATGGCACATTTGAGGCTACCGAGGTTGTAATATCGTCAGAGGCTAACGGAAAAATTCTCGACTTTGATGTTGTTGAAGGGTCGATTGTGGAAGCTGATAAACCGGTTGGTGCAATTGACAGTGTGCAGCTGCACCTGCAACGTAAGCAACTTTTGGCGCAGCATTCTGCCTTGCTTGGCTCGCGCCCCGATGTAAAGAAACAGGTGGCATCGTTACGTGAACAGATTGTAAAACATAAGAGTGAACTTCGCCGTGTGGAGAATATGCTCAAAGATGGTGCAGCAACACAAAAACAGTACGATGATATAGAGGCACAGGTAAAAATCCTGGAGACTCAACTGGATGCAACACTATCGACACTTGATAAAAATACCACAACTATCAACAATAATTTGCTGGCTTTAGAGGCGCAGATTGCCGCTCTCGACGACCGGATTTCAAAATGCCGTATTGTCTCGCCTGTCAGTGGTACTGTACTTGTGAAATATGCTCAGGCCGGTGAGCTGGCAACTGTCGGTAAACCTCTTATGAAGGTTGCGGACCTTGACAAAATATACCTACGTGCATACTTTACCTCTGAACAGCTTGCAAAGGTTAATCTGGGTGACGAGGTGACTGTTGTTGCCGATTTCGGTGGTGACGAGCGTTACAATTATGCGGGTCGCATAGAATGGGTATCATCGGAGAGTGAGTTTACTCCAAAGAGTATTCAAACAAAGGATTCCCGTGCCAACTTGGTATATGCAGTAAAGATTGCCGTTGAAAATGATGGACGGTTGAAAATTGGCTTTGCGGGAGAAGTCATTTTGTAGTATGGCAGTCATTGAAGTACAAAATCTTTCGAAGAGTTACGGAAATGTAAAGGCGCTCGACGGTGTTTCGTTCTCTGTTGAGCGGGGTGAACTGTTTGGTCTTATCGGTCCGGATGGTGCAGGCAAGACCACGCTCTTCAGACTGCTTATAACGCTTATTAATCCCGATTCCGGCAGTGCCACGGTTGATGGATACGATATAAGGGATGAATATCTTGCTATCCGTTCCCGTGTAGGTTATATGCCCGGCCGTTTCTCTCTGTATCCCGATTTGTCGGTCGAGGAGAATCTGCAATTCTTTGCGGCCATGTTTGGTGTTACAATGGAGGAGTCGTATGAACTGATTGCACCTATCTATAAGCAGATAGAACCGTTCCGCAAGCGCCATGCAGGCAAACTTTCGGGCGGAATGAAACAGAAACTTGCGCTGTCGTGTGCATTGATTCATAACCCTGGTGTCCTGTTTCTGGATGAACCTACTACGGGTGTCGATGCGGTGTCTCGTAGCGAGTTCTGGGATATGCTTGCGGGATTGAAAGAGCATGGGATAACCATTCTTGTTTCAACACCATATATGGACGAGGCGAGCCGTTGCGACCGTATTGCCCTTTGCTGTGAGGGACGTATATTGGAAATTGACACCCCCGAAGGGATTGTGCAGGGATTTGACAGACCTCTCTACGGCATCAGTGCCAAAAATATGTTTGCCTTGCTGGAGCGGGCACGTGAAGTGAATGGCGTTGTTGATTGCTATCCCTTTGGCGAGAAGCACCACTTGGTTGTGGGTGATGGTTTTGATGAAAAGAAATTCAGGAATGCGCTTGCCGATATTGAAGGTATAGAGATTTCTACGGTAAAACCAACAATTGAAGATATGTTTATTAAACTGATGAAACGATGAACGATATAGTAATTTCGGTGCGTGACCTTACCAAATGTTTCGGTGATTTCACAGCTGTTGACCACATTTCGTTCGATGTGCGCAGAGGCGAGATTTTCGGCTTTCTTGGAGCAAACGGTGCCGGCAAGACGACTGCTATGCGTATGCTCTGTGGTTTGAGTTACCCTACATCGGGTAGCGGCACGGTGGCAGGCTTTGATGTGCGTACCGAAGGGGAACTGATTAAACGTCATATCGGTTATATGAGTCAGCGTTTCTCGCTCTACAACGACCTTACCGTGTGGGAGAATATGCGTCTATTTGCAGGAATATACGGGCTCACGGCAAAGCAGACCAATGAGCGCGCAACGGAGTTGCTTGAGAGCTTGAATTTTTCTTCGGAGCGTAATACTCTTGTTGGCTCACTTCCGCTTGGCTGGAAACAGAAACTGTCGTTTGTCATTGCGACAATTCACCGTCCCGATGTGGTGTTTCTGGACGAACCTACGGGTGGTGTTGACCCCGTAACACGTCGCCAGTTTTGGGAGATGATATATGAGGCTGCCGAGAATGGCACTACCATATTTGTTACCACTCATTATATGGACGAGGCTGAGTACTGCACACGCGCATCGATAATGGTCGATGGCAAGGTGTGTGCACTTGATACTCCTGCACGACTGAAACAACAATTTGCCGCAGAGTCTATGGACGAGGTGTTCCGCACATTGGCTCGTGGTGCACAGAGAGGAGAGTAGACTATGAAACGGAATTTTGCTTCATTCGTAAAAAAGGAGTCGTTGCATATACTCCGTGATACACGTACAATGCTTGTCGTGATGCTTATTCCCATTGTACTCATGATACTCTTTGGATTTGCGATATCTACAGAGGTCAATAATGTAAATGTAGCGGTTGTGGCTCCGGAACGCACCGACGGTGTGCATGATGCCGTTGAGCGTCTCGCGCAAAACGAATATTTTACCTTTAAGGGTTATATATCACAAAGTGAGATAGATCATTGCCTGCGCTCGGGCAAGGCTAATGCTGTGGTTGTCTTTACTCAGGGCTATGACCGTCGTGCAGCCCAAGCCGCAGCAGGCATAGAGACAAAACCCATTATTCAACTTATTCTCGATGCCTCCAATGTAAATACTGCTGGTTCGGCATCGGCATACATGCAGAGTGTATTGCTTGGCACGGCATCGCAGCAGGCTATGTTCGAAACCCGTATGTTATTCAATCCACAGATGAAGTCTGCATACAACTTTGTGCCGGGCATCATGGGACTGATCTTTATTCTGGTGTGTGCTATGATGACCTCTGTGTCTATTGTCCGCGAGAAGGAGGTGGGTACAATGGAGGTGTTACTTGTTTCACCGGTGCGCCCAGTAAAGATTATTTTTGCGAAGATGATACCTTACTTTGCCATTTCGTGTATTGTCCTTGTAACAATCCTGCTTTTGGCACGATATCTTCTCGGTGTGCCAATGACTGGAGGTGTATGTGGAATCTTCTCTCTCTCGCTGCTTTACCTGGTGCTCTCTCTCTCGCTCGGGCTTCTGGTTTCTACCATCGCCACGACACAGGTCGCAGCATTGCTAATCTCGGCAATGGTGATGATGATGCCCATATTGATGCTTTCGGGCATGCTGTTTCCTATTGAAAACCTGCCCACCTTCTTCCAGGTGGTGTCTAACATTGTACCTGCACGTTGGTATATCGACGCAGTGCGTAAGATGATGATTCAAGGTCTGCCTATTATGGCGGTGTGGAAGAATTGCGTGATTCTGCTCGGTATGACAGCTTTAATCCTTGCTGTGTCATTAAAGAAATTCAAAGATAAATTGGAGTGACTATGAGAGCATTTGTTCTACTCATTCAAAAGGAATTTTTACAGATTAAGCGTAATTCGTTCCTGCCAAAGTTGATTATTGCTTTCCCAATTCTTGTTATGCTGCTTATGCCGCTTATAATGACGATGGATGTGCGCAATGTCAATGTAGCCATTGTAGACCTCGACCGTTCTACAGTATCGCGCCGCATCGCTTCGCATATCAATGCCTCGGAGTACCTTTCACTTACACAGATTACTGCAGAATATCAAATTGCGATGGATGCGATGGAGCAGGGATGTGTAGATGTCATAGTGCAGATACCGGCAGGTTTTGAACGTGATATGGCTGTCGCAAAGCCTGAGCGTATCAGTATAACCGCAAATGCTGTAAACGCCACAAAAGGAGGTATGGGCATGCAGTATATTGTGCAAACAATATCCCGGACCTTGGTTGAACTGCGCGGCGAAAAAAGTCCCGAAAAATTATCGGAACTTGTAACCATTGAGAACCGTTACAATCCGACACTGAACTATCGCCACTATATGATTCCGGCACTGATGATAATTCTTTTTATCCTGATTTGCGGTTTTCTGCCCGCGTTGAGTATTGTCGGCGAGAAAGAGAGGGGCTCTATTGAACAGATAAATGTCACTCCAGTTTCCAGGTTTACATTTACGTTGTCTAAACTCGTGCCGTATTGGATTATTGGCCTCTTTGTCTTGAGCATTGCAATACTTGTGGCAAGGTGGGTCTATGGTCTTGTGCCAGTGGGCTCAGTGGGGGCGATATACCTTGGAGCATTGTTGTTTATTCTCACTATTTCGGGGTTCAGCCTGACAATCTCAAATTTCTCCGATACAATGCAGCAGACGATGTTCGTGATGTTTTTCTTTATAATGATTTTTATGCTGATGAGCGGACTGCTGACTCCTGTGGATTCAATGCCTCTGTGGGCGCAACGCTTTACGCTGATATTGCCACCGCGTTATTTTGTAGAGATTCTGCGGTCGGTATATCTCAAGGGCACCACAATTGCCGAACTATGGGAGAATTTTGTTGCGCTTGGCATTTTTGCTCTTCTCTTCAACATTCTTGCCGCCATTACCTACAAGAAACAGGCATAGAAAAGGAACAAAATCAAAAAGTTACTTACAAAAAACGAGCTTCAGTTAACACTAAAGCTCGTTTTTTGTAAGGGAGGATTGTTATTGATGATTATTGGATAATCCCCGGTAATATACATGTAACCAAACCGTAATGTTATCCATATTATATACTTGCTTCGCTGATGATGCGAGTGCGTTTCTTGGAGGTTGGAACTGTTGTTTGGCGTTGGGGCAGCGGGTGGTTGTAGCATACCCAGACGAGTATGGCTGTGGCCATTACGCGGTCGTCGTGGTTGCCTTCTATTGCTCCCATCTCCTTGCCGTTTTCCTTGAACTCATAGAGGTCGAGCTCGTATGTAGTTTGTAAACATCTTTCAATGTAAAGACCGTCGCGAAGTGCCTTGATGAGGAAGTTTATTACCATAGGCTTGGTTGAACTGTTGGTGTGGAATCCCCAGCGGCGTGGGCGGCCTTGCTTTATCTCTATTTGCGAGGTGCGGCAGTAGAGGTTGCTGTATTTTGTGGCAATTTCGTTGAGTATGTACTCGAAGTTGTTGCCCTCGGTGCCTTCGGTCTCAAGGGTGTTTGCCTCTATCACAAGCAGTGCATTGTTGTAGGCACGGGCAATCTCCACGGCTTTCCACGCGAGCCGGTCGTGTTCTATGTGACCATGCCAGCAGGCTGCAATCTCAGGCACACCTCCCTCGAGCATTGAGAGACGGTCGGCTACAAGGATGCAGGAGTAGTCGGCCTTGTCACTTGTGCCGCCCACATCAACGGCAACTATGTAACGGTCGCGCAGCGTGTCCTCCTTGTCGGGCATGAGCCATACGCTAAGGGTGTTCTCGTCCTTCTTCTCACCTGGCGCAAGCGGTTCGAATTTTGTGGCGGGTCTGCCGTTTTCATAACTCTCCTTTATGTCGCCGATGAATGCCGGTGACAGGCAGCTTTGGCGTGCGTTGTTTACATATGGTATGCGGAACACACGGCGGCCGCTGCTCTGGAATGCCTCGGCTGCGGTAGAGGGGAACTCGGAGAATAGACGCCACTCGTCGGGCATCTCGCGTCGTTTGTCGCGGTACCAGGCGATTGCCTCCAATGTTGCACCAAGTTCAAAGAGGTGGTGTTCGTATTCGTCCATACTTTCAACAAACGGGGCGTATTCCTTCTCTTCAAGGGGCTTGCTGTAGAGGTCGATAGTGAACCATGGAATGAAGACAGGTGTAAAATTATTTCTTCGTTCGGTGGCGTCTATCCATGTGCGATGAAAGAAGTTACCAACGCCTTTGGCTGTGGATTCTATGACTTTCATTGTGTAGGGGCCTGCAGCTATTGAACCGAAGATTGACTGTACAAGGTCTTCGGGCTTCTTTCCCTGTGTGGCTTTCCACAGGCCTACCTCGGTGAGGTGTGCCATGCTTATGTCCTCGCTACGCAGCGAGTCGGGCTTCTGTGCCGAGCCAAGAGAGTAGCGGCTATTGCTGTGGCTGATGACGCGTGTCTTCTGTGCGCCCTGGTATGGGGTAGTGGTGAGTCGCTTTCCGCCACTTGCCCATTGTGGATAGCGGCTGATGACCTTGGCGAGCATGCCGGCAACGATTGAGGACTGCTTCTCGATGTCGCCGCAGATGACGCTGTTCCAGTTCTTTTTGTGTACAAGCTGTATCCATAGCATGTAGAGCTGCGTGAGGGTTGAACCTCCCCATTGTCGTGCTTTCAGGAGGATTATGTCGATGGGCTTTCCGCTAGTGCGCAACTCTTCAATTGCCTTGAGATAGATGCGCTGTGGACGGTTTAGAGTGAATGCAGTGTCGCGTCCCTTGCCCTTGTCGGCAATGGTGGTCATTGTCCGCGCCCAGTACTCAAAGTCGTGCCTGATGCGTAAAAGGCAGAACTGTAACCACAATTTGATGATGTCGCGGTTGCTTGGAGTTGTCTTCTCTACCTCGCGCAAGTAACCTTCGGCACCCAACTCCTGCAACTGGAGGACGAACTCCTCGTGTGCCATTGTCGTTGGTAGGTACATCTTTTCTATTGGAAAGTCTGCGATGCATACCTCGCTACGTGGTACAGAGGTTGAGCCTTCACCTGTAATGGGATTATAAACGACTGAAATTGCTTTCAGTCGTCTCTTGTTTTCTATTATAATCTCCTCTTTTTTCATATATTCTCAGCAACTTTTTCTCATATTCCTGCAAGGTCGGTTGCACGCCGTCGTATCTTTTTACTGTTGTACATTTTTGCAAACATTAACATCACTTCGCTGTACAAGCTTGTATGGAGCGTAACATATGTCTGTGCCATGTTAGGACTGCGTACCAACAACCATTGCATTATTGTCTCGTTTACAATGAAATCGCTTATTGTACGTTGTATTATTGGCAATAAATGGCTACGCAATCCATCCTCTGTCTCGAATTCGAATACGATCTTTTCTCCTTCATCATCTTCGTCTTCTTCGATTCTATAGCTTATAGAAGGAAAGCGGAGTGCAACAGCAGTGACCAGCTCGTTGCATGCAGTGTGCATGAACATATTCAGCAGGTCTTTGTCGTCTTTACTGCTTTGTATGGTGTCGGCATCCTTGTCCTTGCGTTTAGCCGATTCTCCCATGTAGAAATTCCTTAAATCAATCTGCTGTTGCAGCTCGCTCTCCGGTATTGATATTATGTTTTTCATAGTGTGTCAAGATATTTCTTAAAATCAGATGTGGGGTTTTGTGCGTTGCATGAGCAACTGCCGCATTGTTGTGGCATCGTTCTGCGCCTGTACTGCAATGATGCTTGCCTCGTCGGACTTTATGCTTGTGTACCAGTTTTGCAGTGTGTGGTTCGTGATGTAGCTTTCTATGGCTATTCTTAATTTCTTCCCATTCTCTGCAGGGTAGTTGTCGGGTGTCTTGATGATGAACATGTAGGCATTGTCCGAATATTCAATGCTGCTGCCGGGATGGTAGCTCTCAATGTTACAGAACACATTGTTTACACTGTTGTCTATAAGCGGTTCTATCATCTTCTGCTCATCGGCAGTGATAAGCATCCGTTCTCCCAAACCAAATGGAATACCCATTGACTCGCTAGCACGCACCATGTGGGCACTTGCTGCAAATACACGTTTGCATATGCTCTCTTTTGTTATTACAAATCTTGTAGAAATCATTTTCTTATCTATTTTCTTTATGCTGCAAAAGTAGTGTTGTTCTGCAGTGGCAAGGTTGTTGTTTTAGCATTTTAATGTGTGCGCAGTGTCTTATATACAATGCCACGGAATGTGTCTTCGTCGATGTAGAACGATGGTGCCGGCTCTTCAATAATCTGTTCCAATACGATGTACTTGTAGCGTTTGGTACAGTCTTTTGCTCTTTGCATGTAGCGACGGTAGATCTCTTTGTACATTGCAAGTTTGTTGCTGTTGATGAGTGGTAATTTCTTTTTGCGTGACATGAGCGAGATGAAACGACGGGCATTCTCAAATGTTACATAGAAGCGTGGCGCCTCGCTTTTTGCAGCATGCCTGATGATCTCCTCCTGTGTGGCATACGGTTTGATTTTTCTCACTTCTTTGATTGATTCAAAAAAACTTTTTACTACATCCTGTTTGCGTGCTTCGCGAACAGTGTCATTGCTCTTGTTTTCCATTCTGCTTTTTTGAATACAAAAATATAGTCAAAAATATCTAAAAAGTATGCTGTTTTGCCACTTTATTTATCAACAACCCCAGAAATGTGTTCTGGAGCCGTTTTTAATATATCTTTTCTATTGTGTGTTTTTTACAGCCGGTGTCCGGGCGGCCACTTTTTATTTTAAAAAGGTGTATGACTTCGGCTGATTTTTTTTCTCGATAAATGTCATTTCAACAACCTTGTCGGGGTCTTTCTGTTGTTCCTTTGCCGGTGAAAAACAAATTCATTATATGGAACAGATTTTAAAGAAAAGAATGGGGGCTCAACAGCCTGTGGAGCCCGTGGCGGGTAATACCGCAGCCGATATGGCTGTAACCGCCAATGCCGTGGAGGTTCCCGGTACGCAGGCTTCGTTGGAGAGTTTCAACGAGAGATTGAGGGAGTTCTTCGGTGGTGATTTTGATGTCAATGACAAACTGTCGCAGGATTTGCTGATGAGACATCTGGAGATGAACCGTGAACAGAACGAGCGGCTTGTAACAATGCTTGAGCGTGATCCTCGTCTTGCACAGATGCTGGTTGATGTCGTCAATGGCAAACGTAACGCTCACAGCGCTGTTGCACGCTACTTCGGACGTGGCTTTGTCAATGTTGATGAGGATAGTCCCGAGTTTGAGGAGATGATGCTTGCCGACGAGGAACGCAAGAATGAAATTATGCGGTTGGCAAATGACCGACGCGAGTATGAGGCCAATCTTGAGCAGAGTATGCCGGTGATCAAGGCATTCTGCGAGGACAAGGGGTATGACCCGTCCGATTTCTTGGACAACATCTGGGCGAAATTGGTATTTCCAATCATGGCTGGCAAATATACCGATGATGTGTGCACGGCTCTTGACCACGCCATTACATACGAGCAGGATGTGGAGGATGCTTTTGCCGCCGGTGATGTGAAGGGGCGCAATTCCAACATACAGCGCATGAGGGAGGATTTCGGAGATGGTCTGCCCAAGGGTATGAGCAGCGTGGCTCCTGACGTTCAGCCAAAGCGCAAGCGTAATTCACTTATCGAAAAGGCTCTGAATGCTTGATGTGTTTTAAACAGTTTCTTATTACTATTTTACTAATCAATAATTTAATTTATCTATGAAGAAAGTTTTTAATTTCTTGAGAGAGAATCCTCTCTTTGTGATTGTAGCCATGGTGTCGGTGGTGCTCTATGCTCTTGATAATGCTGAGGCCGGAATGACTCTTGCAGCAGTGTCGGTGGTTCCGATAGGAACCCCGAAGGCTTCAAAAGGTATAGGCGGTCTTGATACCCAGGGTGCAGGCGAGGCAACTACTGTGTCCAATGCAAATGAGCTGGGGGGTGACTTGATTGATGCTGATGTTGACAATCAGATTATCGGTATAGCAAGTGACGAGAGTGTCATTGACACCATCAAGCGCAAGATTCGCCGTCAGGTGCGTGTGAGTTCGTTCGAGGTCGATCACTATCTCATTGATGACAAGCGCTCGAAGGCCTACACGAATACCGCGTATGAGGGCATTGGAGCAACGCGTGCCGAAATCCCATTCTCAACAACCGGTGAGAGAAAGATTTTCCAGGAGTATTACACCGCGATATGTAAAGGTGTGAACGGTTATGACCCTACAGGTCAGATTGAACTCCCGGGTGTTGACCTCATGCTCTTCTTTGTAGGCAAGAACAGTACAACAGAAGCTCCTATTGCCATGGCTGTAAACGGTCCGAAGGTAAATCCAAGTGATGACTACTGTGCGGTGCCTTCAATCCCTGCAGGAACAGAGATAATCCTGTTGTCTTCGGCTGCATACGAGACACAGAAGTTCATTGCACCATCGACAATTGTTCCGGTGCCTGAGCGCATGTACCTGCAGAAGCAGCTCTGCAACAGCATTGTGAGTGACTATTTTGCCGCGCAGAAGAAACGTATTGAGTTCAGTGAGTCGCAGATTGCCGAGGCTGTTCTCCGCCAGTTCCGTCTTGAGAGCTGCCGTACAGCGTGGGTTGGTCAGCCTGGTAAGTTCAAGGTGCAGGCAATGGACAATGCCATGGGCTACCAGTGGGATTACTTCTCAAAGGGTATCCGTTGGCAGTTCAAACGCCAGTATGACCTCTCTTCAAAGATCACATTCGCTGATCTCTTGAACCTCTCGATGGTAAAATTTACCGGGTTCAATTGCACTAAGAGAGCTATCTGGTTGCTCGGCAAACAGTTGCTCAACGACATCCAGAAGATTGACCTCACCCTGCACAAGAATATCAGCGTGACCGGTGACAAGGTCTTCGGTATCGAGTGTACCAAGATTCATACCGTGTTCGGTGACATTGACCTCATCCACGATCCTACACTTGACGCCCTGGGCTATGCTCATTGCGGTGGCTTGATTGACGAGAACGGCCTTGTACGCTACTACATGAAGAATGAGGATGCGAAGACCGAGAATGTCGATGGCGAGGAGGCAAAGCGCGAGGTGGTTATGACTATCGACTGTCTCTGTCTTAAGGGTTACTCTCACATTTGGGTGAATGGTTCGGCCAATGAAAGTGACATCCCGGGTGCATCGCGCGTGGTCAGTGCCGATTCGTTGCCGGATGAGCCTAACCTCAATGATGTGGTTATCCTGACTGCCGATGTCATGAATGGCGATAAGTTGTGGTTTACAGCCGGAACGGTGGTTACTTTCAATGGTACTACTTGGGTTGAATATACAGGAGAAATTTTAGTGTGATTTTTTTTAGTTTGCCGGCGGCGGTCAGCCGCTGCCGGCTTAAATTTTGTTGACGAATATGAGAAAACGTATTACTTATGAAATACATGGGCAGATTGAGAGAAACTGCTATTTCAGAATTGGCAAGGCGTTGGTGCGTATAGAGTTTACAGGTGGTGCCATAAACTCCACAGGAGTATATCCGGCGCAATATACGACCGACAATCCTCTGTTCCAGCGTGCGATTGAAAGCAGCGATGCTTTCCGTTGTGGTGAGATCAAGCATGGAAAGATTGAGGAGGTTGATGACAACAAAACTGCCACACCTGTCGCTACTGCAGAGAGCGATGTTACAGTAGTGACCGATGTTACCAACATGCAGCAGGCACGCGCCTGTCTTATGGCCGAGCCTTATAATTGCTCTCTGTCGCAGTTGCAGAGTAAAGCTGCAATAAAGAGTGTTGCAAAGGCTAACTCTGTTTCATTTCCCAACTGGCTATGATAGATTGTGATGAACTTGTGAGAAGAATACGGGTTGTAATCAATGAGGTCATTGATGATGGGGATGTCTCATTATTGTCGGTCGATACAAGGTCGCTCAATGATACAATCCTTGGACTGTTGCCTCAGGCTGTCACTTTTGTCCAGAAGAACAAGGGTGCTGGAGTGGGATGTGTCAATGTAAGGAGTGTAAAGGATGCGATGCCGAGTGTTGCGCCACATCTGGATGGCGGTATTATTGCTTTACCCGATGACTTTGAAGATTTGGTATCGATAAAGCTAAATAAATGGCAGGTTCCGGTGCATACGGTCTATGCTCACGATTCTCGTGAGGCTGTGTGGCAACAGAATGAATATACCCGTGCCGGATATTGTAGGCCTGTATGCATTGAGACATACACTCCGGGTGGCGTGAGGGCTCTTCTTTTGTATCCATTTGTACAGGAAGACCCTTCAACCCCAGAGAGTTTTCTCTATGAGGCTCGCTTTAATGAGGGTGATGGACTGAACAATCGGGGAGATGCAATCGTTGATGCCGTCGTGTATAAATGCGCGTCGTTGCTCTATACCATATTTGAGCGTTACGATGCTGCAAACTCTATGCTGACTTTGGCTTTGGCTGCTTGTGGCTCACAAGTCAGATAAAAACAGTAAGAATCTTGATTTATGGATGGCTTGAAGATTGTGACAGCTTCGCTTGTCGCAAATGTGGTGGGGCTGTTGTTTCCTATCTGGAATGACATATTCGGGCTTGTCCTTTTGTTCACCGCCAATTTTGTGGTTGGCCTGCTTGCCGATGTATGCAACCGTCGTGAATGGAGTTTTAGAAAGGCTTTTTGCTTTTTCCGTGACGCAGGAATATATTTCGCGATGGTTGCATGCATCTATCTGCTGGGTTACTTCAAGGGTGAAGAGAGGGCGGCAGTCCAATGTGTGTCGTTTATGATATATGTGGCTATATATTTCTATGGCACAAATATCCTGCGCAATGCGCGTCTGATAACAAATGAAAGAAGTACCCTTTATCGTGTGCTTGATTTCCTGTATTATATTTTAAGTCTGAAAGTACTTGAACGCAGTAACTGCCTGAAAAATTATATGGATTATGAGAAACATAACAAAAATATTGGTTAGCCTTGTTTTGCTGATTGTTGTGGGCTGCCGTACTGTGCACAATGAGTATGAGACGTCTGTTGCGTCCAGGAACAATTATACCGAACGTGTCGTGGTTGACAGTGTGATTGTACGTGACAGTGTGTTTATCAGGGAAAAGGCAGATACGGTGTTCTACGCCAAGTTTCATACTCTTTACAAGGAGCGGCTGAGGGTTGATACCATAGTGCGGTGCGATACTCTCTTTTGCGACCGAGAAGTGTTTGTTGAGCGCGAGGCTGTAGCTTCTGTTCCATGGTATGGACTTTCAGTATTGCTGCTGTGCTGCCTTTCGCTTTTTCTCCTGTGGCGTACCGGAGTGTTGAGTGTTGTTGGTAATTTGATTTTGAAATGGTATAAATTATGCATAAAAGTTTTTCGTTCAAAGGAATAAACAGGAGTACAGATCTCCTTCTTGCCAGTGAAGGCGAGTGTGTCGATGTTGTGAATCTGCGAATGTCGAACGGTTGTTTGTGTCCAATGCCACAACCTGTACCGTGCGCCGATCTGCCAGGAGTGTATTCGGCTGTATATACTCACTCTACAACAGGGTTTAGTGTTGCAATAACGTCGGATATGAAAAAGACATTGCACTTCTTCGATTCAAATTGGAAACAACTTGAATCGGATGGAAAACCTTTGGAATTCGACGGTTTACGTGAAGTAATCGGTTTGGAATTCCTTGGGAATGTGGTTTGCTGCATGACAACACGTGGAATACACTACTTGTTGTTCGAGAAAGATAGCTACCGCTTGCTTGGTGAACGCCCGGCTATTCCGGCTCCGACAGTGAGTGTAACTTCGAAGGTTGAGATTGTCATGACCGAAAACAACTATAATGCAATGACGGATACCGATGAACTTGAGAACACCTGGAGTTATAATGAAAAAGGGTATATTGACGAGGCTATCTCAATCCTGAACAAAAGCGGACATTACATTGACCGTGCACTATTCAGGGTTGCGTTAAGGCTCTATGACGGCAGTTATGTCAATTGCTCCAATGTTATTTATGTCAGTGACGAGGAGAGTAGGGACGCTGTAGCGCGTGATGCTTTTAATCTGGTGTCCGATGCAGTCAGTGCAGACTCATATACCAGATTCAAGGTATATGTACGTGGCTTCAAGGTCGATTTTACGTTCGACACGGCCGAACTGGCAAATTGGCGCAATATTGTAGTTGGTATCGACGTCTTTTCTACATCCTCCATTATGGGCAAGAAATGTGCTTTGGAAGGTCGTGTTTACAAGTTTGAGAGGTATGTGGCCAAGGAACTTGATGAACTGTGGAAAGACGTTGCAGGGGCATCGCTGTATTACAAGATTGCAGAGTATGATGTTGACGGTAAGCTTTTGCACCGTGTCGATGATGTCTCTCCCGTGAACCTTGCGCTGCAGGAAGGTATGGGCTCTTTGGAAATGCCTGCATCGCTGTCGAGTATTGTGGCGAACTGCAGTTATGTGTATAATGGCAGGTTGCATATTGGTGCGTTGCGCGAACATTTTTTTCAGGGGTACAATGCCCATGTCTTTCACCCTGTTGGTGGGGATGAAAGCACTGTCACTACAATAGTGCAACATATAAAGATAAGAACGACAAACGGTGACTTCGTTGTCTGTAAGAACTATATTGCGCCGCAATTGGGATATGACGGCTATAACCATGAGTTGCCGCCGTTGCTCATGTATCCCGACTCACGTGCCTTTGAGATGACGCTGTTTGTGGTCATTGATGGAGTTGCCTACAGGAAAACTTTTCCGTTGCAGCCTCATGACTATTTGAATTACTCATTCTATCTCCATAAATGGTATTCGCCGTACTCTGTTTCACAGCTCTCTTCGTTCGCAAGTGGAGGTAGTGCTTCCAAGGCGCCTGCCGATGTTGTCTTAAAAGTGTTCAACTATGAGGTTGGAGAGCACAGGGTGGTTTATGATTCAACGAAACTTTCCTGGGTTTATAATGGCAAGACTTTTCCTCCCGAGGAGTACAAGACACTCAGGGCTTTTGCCGTACCTCGCAATGTAAAGGAAGGTGATTCAATACTCTTTACCATAGAACGTCGCAGCAATGACTATTCGTTCAAGGATATATATAATGTCCCCATAGATTCAACTTGGGAGGTCGTGGAGACCATACCAGAATTGGAAGAGTCTTCGGTGGAGGAACGGCCTAATGTCGTAAAGGTGTCAATGGTGGAGAATCCGTTTGTTTTTTCTGCAAGTTGCACATATACCCCCTCGCAGGGACGTGTCATTGGAATATCCAGCAATACTTCGACAATGTCACAGGGGCAATTCGGACAGTTTCCATTGTATGTATTCTGCTCCGACGGTATATGGGCTATGCAGGTTGATACATCGGGAAGTATCGCATATTTGACCTCACATCAGGTCTCGCGTGACATATGTGTGAATGAAAAGAGTATATGCGGTATTACCAGTGGTGTAGTCTTCGTGGGAAAACAAGGGGTTATGCTTGTTACCGGCAATAGCGCAAAGAAAATATCATTGGCTATGGAGAGTAATTTTAAGCCAATGCAAAGTGTACCCGAATGTCTGTTCACGGATATTGCATCGATAGTCTCATTGAACGGAAATCTTGGTGAAGAGGATTTCAGGACCTTCATAACCAAGGCTACTGTAAGCTATCTACATTCCCATAATGAGTTGTTGATAAGCAATGCCTCGTACGGATACTCTTATGTGTGTTCTTTCGACTCCGGGTTCTGGAGCCGCTATTCTGCAGGTTTTGCCGGAAAGGTGTATGGACGTTCCGATACTCTGCTTTTACTTCATAAAGGCGACACAACGTCATTGTCCGAAATAAGTGACAGTGTAGCAGGAAGTAACAGGGTGTTGCTTTATACACGTCCTTTGCTCTGGGGAACAAAACTGCCCAAGCGTATTATGCAACTGATGCTTCATGCCTGTGTAGATCCTGTTCTGCAGCCAACAATGGGTGTGCCTGCATTAGCCTGTTATATGCTGTGCAGCAATGACGGAGTGCATTTTAAACTAATTACCGGCAGTGAGAAGAGTGAACGCTGCAGAGATGTGCTCTTTCCTTATTTTCCGACACAGTCTTATCGATACTATCTGTTTGCAATAGTTGGTGAAATGGGCGAAGGGAGTGCAATCGCAGGAATGGATATTGAGCTCAGCCCTGCATGGAATAACAAACTGCGTTAGTTATACAATTTGCTATATAAAAAAAGGGAGCCCGGTGTGGCAATTGCCACACCGGGCTCCCTTTTATAATTGTCTTTTAATGTTTAATACCACTTGTATGTGGTCTTTTTTCGGCTTAGCTCCTTGAGCAGCCGCTTGCTGTTCTTGTTAATATATATGCTGCAACGTGCAAAAACTAAAAACGCAATTGCAAATATCAGTGTTGTTGCTTTATATGTAAATAGGTTCTCAATAGTAAACAACATTATTACAAGACTGATAACCTGTAGGGCAAGTATTTGTTTTGCATTCATTGTTTCGGTGCTTTATTTGTTGAACTTCCAATATACAATATTCCTCTCATCCTTTTTAATGATAAGTGATGCTTCGTCAATAAGGGTTTTCTTTCGCATAAGCCTCACTTTTCCAACCTCTTCCATGCCGCTCTCATTCTCTTCCTTGTAGTTGCTGTCGCTCTTTATTTCAATACAATACCTGTTGAGCATTGCATTGCGTGTACGTTCATTTATGAAATCCTTGATAAACGGTTCACAAATGAAATTTTCATAGATTGTGTACTCTTCTACCAAGTTGCTTCTGTGGTGTTTTGGAGTAATGGACTTTTCAATGAGTTTGTTCACCCACTCCCTGATCTTTTCGGCGAGTACCTCAATGAGGTTTCTCCATTTGCCAATAACTCTACTTCTCATGATAAATCAAATTTTTATTTGTTTTGTACTTTATAATATTTGTATTATGTTTGTCAGAGTTTTGTGTTTTTCTGCTTTTAACCCCTTTTTTGTTGACAGAATAATACATAATAGCCAGATATGGCTACAAATATAACTAGTAAAGCCGAATAACAAGTTGTTGAATTAGTAAAAAAATGCTATTTTGGAAACTGTCTAAATAAGGCTGTTACAGACTTGTTTAATAATCAAGAAATTGAGAAGAAATATGAAAGCAAATAGTCTAAAGGAGAGAGTTGCCGACGTGCTCCGCTACAAGAAAATCTCGGTAAACAAGGCGAGCAAAGTGCTGAATATCCCACAGCGTACGCTTAACCGCCAGGTGAATGAAGAGGGAAGTGTTGGTATGGAATTGCTGTATGCAATACTTGATACATATCCCGAAATTTCCCCATTGTGGCTTCTGCTTGGCGAAGGCGAGATGTTGCAGGGGGCGGTTGCAGTTGCAGCTTTCAATGCTCCATACTACAATGACCTGCCAGTTAGCGCAGGCTACAAGGATGTGCTTGATGCCGGTCTTGAGACTCCATCGTCATATATCTCTTTACCAAACAAGAGTGCCGATTTCTTCTTCCCCGTGTCTGGAACATCAATGGAGCCTGAAATAAATGACGGTGATATTGTAGGTGTAAAGAGAGTAAACCGTTCCGAGGGTATTGTGCATGGCGATGTCTATATGCTCGTAACCAACGACAACCGAATGATAAAGCGTTGCTATCATGATAATAATGACCCCAATCTCATATGGTGTGTATCGCCCAACTATCCTTCATTCCCAATCCACAAGAATGATGTCTGCGCGTTGTTCAAGGTTGTGAACAGAATTGAAACTTTTTAACCTTTCTGATTTTTTTTTAGCTATGAAAAAAAGATTTTTCCTTCTCGTTGCAGCATTTTTTGCAATGATGTTTGTGCCTTCGTTCCAGTCATCAGCAAATGCCCAAAGCGATAAAGCTTTGGCTGACGAGTTTGTAAACAACTTGCGCACCGAATTAATGAACGACAAGACCGTTTCGGTAAATGTAGTTGGCACGGATATTGAATTGAAAATTGTTACTGGTGCAGATAAAGATGAGCCCACAGCTGAATTTATGTGCGACCTTATAAAAGCAACCAAAAAGTATATAAAGGATAATCCTTCCTTTGTTGCCGGTAATAATGAAACTATGAAATATGTCAAGGCGTTGTCGGCTGTAGGTTATAACTTCAAATTACAGATCATTGATAAAAATACCAATCAAGTACACGGTGTAACCCTTTCACCCGAAGAAATTCCAGTGTTTGATGTTGTGGACGAAATGGATGATGAGTTGGTGATGGCGATATTCTCTTATATGCCATTTGAAAAATTCGTCAAGCATTTTAATTCAATGATAAAAGAGACCGGTATGACATTTGAGGCGGCTGGCGATTATGCCTATTTTGTGGTAACAGCTCCTAACGCAGATGAGTTTCAAATGGTAAATGAAGCATACAAAACTGATCCGGCTGGCTTCACTGAAGCTTTTGTTAACTCCTTTATGGCTGGCGCGGGTCAATTCGCCGAAATGATATACAAGTTTAACCGCAAGGTTGGTGTGAAAATTGTATATCCAGGGTATTCATCTATTGTAATAAATGTTGAATAATTGAAAGATGAGGTTGCTGCCTATCGGATGGTAGCGAAAATTTAAGCAAGCACTGCTTTTATGTAAAGTGATAATCCGGTTATTGCAGAGTAATATAGCACTGTCGGCCAAAATGTCGGCAGTGCTTTTTTATCACTATTTGTTTCAAGGCCTATTGTCGAAAAAATGGGTTCTTTGCAAAGCTGTGCCATAACCTGTGGCACAGTCAGTTACCCATTTTATTTTGTTAATAAATGCCAATTTGGGTTTCGGACTTGTTTTTTTATTGAATATGATATATCTTTGTTTAATATGCATTTAATACGGTGTTGATGAACAATATTGTATTGCATCGCTGTTACCCTAAATAAACTAATGTCTATGTTGCAAAAAATAGGGCGTATTGCCCAAGTGATAGGTGCTGTCATCGATGTCAGTTTCGATGCCGATGAGAGCGAGGGCAAGGTTTTCCTGCCTGCAATCTATGAAGCTCTCAAGGTGGTGATGCCCGACGGGCGTGAACTGATACTTGAGGTGCAGCAGCACATCGGTGATGACACTGTGCGTACTGTCGCCATGGACAGGACTGCCGGTCTGTCTCGCGGAATGAAGGTGGTAGCTACCGGCTATCCCATAACAATGCCCATCGGTGTGCAGATAAAGGGACGCATGATGAATGTTACCGGCGCTTCAATCGACGGTCTTGGCGCTCTCGACCGCGAGGGTGCATACCCGATACATCGCGAGGCGCCCAAGTTCGAGGAACTCTCAACTGTCCAGGAAGTGTTGTATACCGGCATTAAGGTCATTGACCTGCTTGAACCCTATTGCAAGGGAGGTAAGATTGGTCTCTTTGGCGGTGCCGGTGTGGGAAAGACCGTGCTCATCATGGAGCTCATAAACAACATTGCCAAGGGGTATAACGGCTACTCGGTCTTTGCCGGGGTAGGAGAGAGAACCCGTGAGGGTAATGACCTGCTGCGCGAGATGATTGACTCTAATGTCATCCGTTATGGCAACGAGTTCAAGAAGGATATGGAGAACGGTGGTTGGGACTTGTCAAAGGTGGATTTGTCCGAGGTGGCGAAATCACAGGCAACATTGGTATATGGACAGATGAATGAGCCACCAGGTGCACGCGCCGCCGTGGCTTTGTCGGGCTTGACTGTTGCCGAGGCTTTCCGCGATGCCGGTGCTGCCGAGGGCAAGAGCAACGATGTACTCTTCTTTATCGACAATATCTTCCGTTTTACACAGGCTGGTTCCGAGGTGTCGGCCCTGCTTGGCCGTATGCCGGGTTCTGTGGGCTATCAGCCTACATTGGCGAGCGAGATGGGAGCTATGCAAGAGCGCATCGCATCTACGATACATGGCTCAATTACGTCAGTTCAGGCGGTATATGTCCCTGCCGACGACCTCACTGACCCTGCTCCTGCCACAACATTCACGCATCTTGATGCTACAACCGTGCTTAGCCGAAAGATTGCCGAACTTGGTATCTATCCGGCTGTCGATCCTCTTGATTCTACTTCGCGTATCCTTGATGCAAATATTGTGGGCAAGGAACATTATGACACGGCGCAGAGGGTGAAGCAGATACTTCAGCGTAACAAGGAACTGCAGGACATTATATCCATCCTTGGTATGGAGGAACTTTCGGACGAGGACCGTGTGACCGTCAACCGTGCACGCCGTGTGCAGCGTTTTCTCTCACAACCATTTACCGTGGCCGAGCAGTTTACTGGCGTCAAGGGTGTTATGGTTCCCATTGAGGAGACAATAAGGGGATTCAACATGATTCTCGACGGCGAGCTCGACCATCTGCCGGAGCAGGCATTCCTGAATGTGGGAACGATTGACGAGGCAATAGAGAAAGGCAAGCAGATATTGGAACAGTTGAAATGATATTATGGGCACAGGACTTATTGAACTCGAGATTCTCTCGCCGGGCAAGACTGTTTTTGCAGACCGGGTTTCCTGTGTGCGTCTGCCAGGAGCAAAAGCTCCATTTGCAGTGCTGCCCGGACATGCTCCAATGATCTCGCTGCTCGGCAAGGGCATGATTACCTGGGTTGTCGCCGGCGAGGAGCAGGCGGCTGCGGTTGAGGGCGGTTTTGCCGAGGTCAAGGATAACAAGGTGACCGTTTGTGTAGAATAATGGAATAAAATATGAACAAGACTAAAATAATATTGTGTTTGGGGGCTCTGCTCCTGTTGATGTCCATTGCGGGCGAATTGTTGTTGCGTGTCATCTTGCCGGATTATGTAGGCAAGGCCCATCTGGTTGCGCCGCCATTCTTCTTTGTGTTCTATGCGCTGGCAATAGTCGTTGCCGCAAAACCTGTAGATGCCAAGCAGTTCGTGAAGCAGTACATGGCTTTCAAGACTGTGAAACTGATGTCGTTGCTGACCGCAATGCTTGCCTTTGGCTTTCTGTTCAGGGAGCAGGCAAAGGGCGTGCTGGTGAATTTTCTCATATACAGCCTTGTTATGCTTGTGGCCGAGAATGCTTTTGTGATTTATAATAAAAAACGCATGTTGAAATAAACTGCATATGAGGTGGGAAAAGTACATAATGTTCCTGTTTTTGCTGTTGTCTTGTACAATGGCAACAGCGTCTGTGCCTTCTTCCACACAGGAGAAAAAGGATGTCGATGTCAAGGAGATAATCTTTGACCATGTCAAGGACTCTTATGAATGGCACATCACGACCATTGGCGACAATCACATAACAATTCCCCTGCCTATAATCGTCTATTCATCACGCACCGGCTGGGTAATGTTCTCCTCATCGGTCTTCCATGAACAGGAAGAGTACAAGGGCTTCCGCATTGCCAAGAGCGGAAAGTATGCCGGAAAGATTGTCGAGGTCGATGCCGACGGAAACGAACGCCGGCCCATGCTCGACCTTTCGCTGACCAAGACCGTGGTGTCGGTGCTGATAATATCGCTGCTGCTGGTTCTCGTTATTCTGGGTGTTGCGCGGTGGTACAGGAAACGCTCACCTGGCGACCCCGCTCCGCGAGGTTTTGTGGGGGCAATGGAGATGATGATTGTCATGGTTGTCGACAGTGTAATCAAACCCAATGTGGGCAGCACATACAAGAAATACACGCCATATCTTCTAACGGTCTTCTTCTTCATATTCTTCACCAACCTGATGGGCTTGCTGCCGATTCTTCCGGGTGGTGCGAATGTTACGGGAAACATTGCGGTCTCGCTTGCACTTGCACTCTGCACCTTCATTGCAGTGAACCTGTTCGGCAACAAGGAATATTATAAGGAGATATTCTGGCCCGATGTTCCTGTGTGGCTGAAACTTCCCGTTCCTCTCATGCCCATCATTGAACTTGTAGGTGTGGTGGTAAAGCCCTTCGCCTTGACTATACGACTTTTTGCAAATATACTTGCAGGGCACACGGCCTTGCTTGCCTTTGTCTCCATTATATTCGTTACAATGGCGGTGAATGTGTATATTGGCAGTGCCATGACTGCCGTGTCGGTATTCTTCACCATCTTCATGAATGTACTGGAACTTCTGGTTGCCTTTATACAGGCGTTTGTGTTTACGATGCTCTCATCGGTGTTCATTGGCCTGTCGCAACCCGAACACAGGAAGGCTAAACATTGAATTTATTAACCTTTAAATATTTAAGATTATGTTTTTGACTGTTTTTCTTGAAGCTGTTGCAGCGGGTTCTCCATTTGCAAACATGGGTGCTGCTTTTGCTGCAGTTATTGCTGTCTTTGGTGCAGCATTGGGTATCAGCCGCATTGGTTGTACTGCACTTGAATCAATTGCCCGTCAGCCCGAGGCTGCAGGCGACATCAGGTCGAGTATGATTCTTTCGGCTGCTCTCATTGAGGGTGTTGCCATGTTCGCCATTGTGGTCTGCTTCCTTGTACTTTTCGTGTAACGCTAAACTGGATTAAGGATGTCATTGTTATTGCCCGACGCAGGTCTGCTGTTCTGGATGCTCCTTGCATTCGGAGTGGTATTCCTTGTGCTTTATAAATATGGTTTCCCGGTAATCACATCAATGATTGATGCCCGCAAACAATATATAGACGATGCGCTCAATGAGGCAAAGGAGGCCAAGGCCAAGCTTGCAGGTATTGAGGAGGAGTGCAACGGGCTCATCAATGAGGCGCGCGAGAATCAGGCAAAGATTCTTCGCGAGGCTGTGGCTGCAAAGGAACAGATTATTGCCGAGGCGCGTGACAAGGCTACAGCCGAGACCGAGATGATGATATCCGAGGCAAAGAAGCATATTGAGCGCGAGAGGGACGAGGCTCTGAACAGCATACGCACAGAGGTTGCTAAACTTTCAGTTGCCATAGCCGAGAAAATTGTGCGCAAGGAACTTGAGGGTGGCGACAGACAACTGCGTTATATCGATGAACTTGTCGATGAAACAATGAACGAGTGTAAAGGATAGCCAATGAATACCGGAGTAATTTCAATGCGTTATGCCAAGGCTCTCTTTGCCTATGCCAAGGAGCAGGATGCCGAGGATGCAATATATGGAAATATGTTGCAGCTCATGCACACTTTGCAGCATGTGAAGGAACTTCGTGAGGTGCTGGCAACCCCTTCGCTGTCGGCCGACGAGCGTGTGTCGCTTCTCTGTTCTGCAGTTGACAGTTCTCCTGTCTATGAGCGCTTCATGCGTCTGGTGGTGAGCGAGGAGCGCGAACAGTTGCTCCTCTTCATAGCACATTGCTATGTGTCGCTCTACCGCAATGCTAAGAATATCGTTGCCGTGAAATTCACCACTGCGCAGCCGGTTGATGAGGCGCTGCGTGAGAAAGTCTCAGCAGCGCTATCCCGTGACGCTGCTATGGTGGAGATGCATGATGTTGTCGATTCCGGCATAATAGGCGGTTTCATCTGCGAGACCGAAACGCATCGTCTCGATGCAAGTGTAAGGCGTCAGCTTCGTGACATTGAAAATGAGTTGGTTAAACAAAACAGAAAACTTGTCTAATGAACATTAAACCAAGTGAGGTGTCGGGTGTGTTGCTCGAACAGTTGAGAGGCCTCAAGAATAAGATGAAGTATGAGGAGGTGGGAACAGTCCTCCAGGTCAGCGACGGAGTGGTGCGCATATATGGTCTCTACAATGCCGAGGCCGAGGAACTTCTTGAGTTTGACAATGGTATAAAGGCTATTGTCATGAATCTTGAGGAGGACAATGTGGGCGCCGTGTTGCTTGGTCCCACCGACAAGATCAAGGAGGGCATGACCGTGAAGCGTACCGGCCGCATCGCATCAATTGATGTGAGCGATGCAATGCTAGGTCGTGTAATTACTCCGCTTGGCGAACCTCTTGACGGCAAGGGTGAGATTGGGGGCGAGAAATGTGAGATGCCTCTCGACCGCAAAGCGCCGGGCGTTATTTTCCGCCAACCTGTGACTGAGCCTTTGCAGACAGGACTCAAGTCAATTGACTCAATGATACCTATCGGTCGTGGCCAGCGTGAACTCATAATCGGTGACCGCCAGACCGGTAAGACTGCAGTCGCCATTGATACAATACTTAACCAGCGCGCTGCATATGAGGCAGGCAAGCCAGTATATTGTATCTATGTTGCTATTGGTCAAAAAGGCTCGACTGTCGCTTCAATAGTGAATACCCTGCGCAAGTATGGTGCAATGGACTATACCATTGTCGTCGCAGCAACAGCTGCCGATACTGCAGCCATGCAATACTATGCTCCTATGGCAGGTGCTGCAATAGGTGAGTATTTCCGTGATACCGGACGTCATGCACTTGTCGTGTATGATGATCTCTCAAAACAGGCTGTGGCATACCGCGAGGTTTCGCTTATCCTGCGCCGTCCATCGGGTCGCGAAGCCTATCCCGGTGATGTCTTCTACCTGCACTCGCGCCTGCTTGAACGTGCGGCCAAAATAATAAACCAGCAGGAGGTTGCCGAGAAGATGAACGACCTGCCGCCAAGCCTTGTGGGTAAGGTAAAGGGTGGTGGTTCGCTCACAGCATTGCCAATCATTGAAACGCAAGCCGGTGATGTGTCGGCATATATCCCAACCAATGTGATCTCTATTACTGACGGACAGATATATCTTGAAAGTGACCTGTTTAATCGTGGCTTCCGTCCTGCTGTGAATGTAGGTATCTCGGTTTCACGTGTAGGTGGCAATGCTCAGATCAAATCCATGAAGAGCGTTGCCGGAACATTGAAGATAGACCAGGCGCAGTATCGCGAACTCGAGGCTTTCGCAAAGTTCGGCACAGATGTAGATGCCGTTACTATGATGATTATTGAGCGTGGCCGTCGCACGAATGCCCTGCTTGTCCAGCCCCAGTATTCTCCAATGCCTGTTGGCGAACAGGTTGCGCTTCTTTACTGTGGTACAAAGAACCTTCTGCAAGGTATTCCCGTTGATAAAGTGCCGGAATTTGAGAAAGTCTTCCTTGATGTGCTGCGTTCAAGTTATAAGGAAACTGTTCTTGATACACTTGCGTCCGGCGTGATTGATGCCACAGTTGGCGAGCTTATTGCCAAGGTTGCAGGCGAAGTAGTAATGTCGCTAAAATAACAGACAATGAACCTGAGAGAAGTAAGAGATAGGATAGTATCGGTCAAGAGCACGCAGAAGATAACTTCTGCCATGAAGCTGGTCTCGTCGGCCAAGCTCCGTCGTGCCCAAAGTGCCATAGAGGGAATGTTGCCATACAGCGACAGACTCAACGCGCTTCTTGCCTCTTTTCTTCAAGGCTCAAAGGGTGTTGATACACCATATGCTGCAGTGCGCCATTGCAGGAAGGTTGTCCTTGTGGCAGTATCGTCCAATACGGGACTGTGTGGTACTTTCAACGCAAATATGGCCAATGCGTTGCGTGATGCAGTTCGCTCCCATGAGGCTGACGGGGCGCAAGTAGAGATATATGCCGTTGGTAAAAAGATTTTCGATGCAGCCAAGAAACTTGGATACACCCCTGGCGAGGAACTTATGTCGCAGGCTGCCGCCCCGCAATACAGTGATGTAGCCAAGGTGGTGCGCGCTCTTATGGAACGCTTTGCAGCCGGTGAAATCGACAGGGTAGAGGTGGTGCATCCACATTTCAAGTCGGCGGCAAAGCAGGAGCCTGTGTGCGAAGTGCTCATGCCATTTGACCTTGAATCGGTGAGCGGCGAGGCTGTACCCGTGACCGATTATATTGTAGAACCATCGCGTGAAGAAATCCTCTCGGCACTTGTTCCAAAGGTTATTGAGGTAAGGCTCTTCACAGCGCTCCTTGATTCGGTAGCAGCCGAACATGCCGCCCGCGTGCTTGCAATGCAGGTCGCTACCGACAATGCCACAGATTTGATTTCGGAACTTACTCTCGAATACAATAAAGGTCGCCAACAGGCCATCACAAACGAACTGCTCGACATAGTCACTAGCAGCGAAGCAAATAGATAATGAGTATTCTTGACATAATGTCAAAATAGTAAACACATTGTCCCGGACAAACTTCATTTTTGTAGAAAATTTTAATACAATACAAAAATGACAAGTGTAAAGACAATGTTCAGGCCTTCTACAGTTAATGACAAGCTGGGGGTAATCTATTACCGGATAATCCACAATCGTGTAGTGCGCCAGATGGCGACCGAATATCATGTTACACACGTGAAATGTCTTTTATAGATATGGCTTATCTAAGAAAAAAGACCTAGTGAATGGCGTTCTCACTTATCGCCGCCACAAGACTGGGCAGCGGTTATTCATTCGCTGGGAGAAATGTATGCAGGAAATTGTGACAAAGTACGAGCGTACCATTGACACTCCCTATCTCTTGCCAATAATTACTCAGGTCGGTAATGACGAGCGTGCACAATACAAAACAAGCAACATTGCGTGAATCTGTCATTGAAGAGTATTGCCATGCTTGCTGCTATTCCAGTTAAACTGACCATGTATGTTGCCCGCCATTCCTGGGCAAGCGTGGCAAAAAGTAAGAACATACCAATATCTGTAATCAGTGAAGGCATGGGACACGATAGTGAAATGACAACACAAATCTATCTTGCTTCGCTTGATACCTCCGTGGTAGATCGCGCAAATGCTCGGATTTTAAAGGATTTGTAGAACGGGAGTTGCACTAAAACACTTCCATAATTTTGTTTTATAATAATTTCAAATAGTTTTTAAGAATGTTTGGCTAAAATTATTTCTTGAAAAGATATTTTAACTATATTCGCAAAATGAATTATTCTCTTTAGGAATTATCAGGTCGGGAGTCTTTGCTTTATATTATTCCCGCTAAAAAATAAATAGTTATGCAATATACACTTATCGCAAATTCAGGTATTCAACTATTGACATTCAGACTTAAACTGGATACTCAGGATAAATTCAAGATGTGGTTCCGTGAATGGTATGACACCAGTAATGGTCATTGGAGGTTGGACCTTGCTCATGAAGTCGTTACCGAGGATAATGTCTTGTTCTACGATAAACATGATTTGTTTGATGGCGGTTATCTCAATGACCCGACTATTGAGTATGACCCTGTGGAAATGCGCAATGATGGCATAAATCCTTTGCGCATTGATGATGAGATGTGTGATGGCGTCAGGGGCGAACTGTACAAGCTGACATTCTCGGACAAACATAATGCAATGAACTGTTTCGAGAACAAATGGCTGCCGATTCCATATTTCTTCAAAAGAACAGAGAAACGTTTCAAATTCAGCCCGATGAACTGGTCGCGTGTCAAGTTTGTGCCCAGGTCGGTCGATAATACTGAGGCTGAGTATGATGTGATACTTGCTTTTGATACTAGAGCCGGTTATTCATCTGATGAATATAATGAATTCCCGGTTTTCCCCGACCAGTATTGTGCTGAAATGAACTTCTCCTTGTGTGACAATGAGTTCTTCCTGATGGATTATTGCTCTACCAAAGAGAACTGGAGTTATATTGATGAGTATATATTCAAACTTGTTCATCCGACTCTTGCTAATGTTTCGCAAATCAAGGGAGCGAATGTCCACAAGATGTCGTATGCAGCCTCTTATATATTCCTGGTTAACTATTTGGCTCAAAATAAGTTGTTTCCAACAATCAAGTTGTACAAGGATAAGGATGTCGAGGTCAGGAGTGTCGATATGGTCATTGACATCGGTAATTCAAGAACAACAGCACTTCTGATTGAGGATAATTCTAATTTCAATCAGGTAAAGCCTTTGAGCTTGATTGATTACACCGATTTGCTCAAGGAAAAAGGCGACACCACCTGCATACGTTCCTACAATGAGCCGTTTGACATGAGATTGGCTTTTAGAAAAGTGGATTTCGGCGCTTTCGGAATCAATGACAGCAAGCAGTTCGTGTATCCAAGTTTTATCAGACTTGGTCAGGAGGCCAGCGCGCTTATACACCGCGCATGCAACTCTTCATGGGAAGAGGAGACACTCTCAACCTATTCGAGTCCGAAGAGATATTTATGGGATAGCAAGCCCAGCAAAAAAGAGTGGGAATTCCTTGTTTTGCCAGGCGAGCAATCGAGCCATATATTGAATATCCGAGGCATCAGCTCAAGCTTGATGAGCGATGGAAGGATTGACGTTACAGGTAGCGAGGGTGGCAGGACTTCGCACTATTCAAGAAGAAGCTTGATGACTTTTGCTTTCTTGGAGATGTTGTCCCAGGCCAATACGCAAATCAACAGCGAAGCTTACAGAACAGATGTGGGCTGGAAGAGTGTTCCACGCAAGATAAAGCGTATAATCATAACCTGTCCCACAGCGATGTCGAAGATTGAGAGAGAGGCTCTGGTGAAATGTGCCAAGGAAGCCGTGACTCTTTATGGCAGGTTTATATACGGAAACAATGCTCCGGCAATTGACATCATTCCGGCGGTGCGCTCAATGAAGGACAATGATGGCTCTTGGTTTTATGATGAAGCTACATGTTCACAACTTGTATATATTTATGGCGAGGTTGGTCACAAGTACAAGGGTGTGTGCAGTGAGTTCTTTAATCTGTACGGAAAAGTTACGGATGGAAACCTGCAACCAACACTCACTGTAGGTTCTTTGGATATTGGAGCCGGTACATCTGATCTGATGATCAGCGAGTACTCTTATACTAAAGGGGACTTAACTACGATTACTCCCGATCCCAAATTCTATGACAGTTTCTATTTTGCCGGCGATGATATGCTCAAGGCTTTGGTCAAGAACGTGATGCTTCTTGACGAAAAGCATAGTGCGTTCCGCAAGGCATTGCGCAACCTTGACTCAATCCAGTATAGACAGAAGATCAAGAATTTCTTTGGTCCCGATTATAACGGACAAACAATTGCTGACCGCATTGCAAGACGTGACTTCAATATACAATATTCCATTCCATTGATGACCTATTTTCTGGAATTGGCAGCAAATAACAGTTGCAGTTGTGTCGTGACATACGATGACGTATTTAAGGTGAACCAACCCAATGTCCGTGTCATTGATGATTTCAAGAGAAAAATGGGAATTGATATTACTTCTCTGACATGGGAATACAATAAGGAGTTTGTGGCAGATATAATTTCCAAAGAATTCGAACCGCTGCTAAAGAAGATTGCTGCAATGTTCTTTGCATACTCATGTGATGTGATACTGCTCTCGGGTAGGCCTTCATCACTGCCTGCAATAAGGAATATCTTCCTTAAATATTACCCTGTTGCTCCAAACAGACTTATCACGCTCAATAACTACTATGTCGGCGATTGGTATCCATTCTGCCAGAATACCGGATATATTACCAATCCTAAAACCATAGTGGCCATGGGTGGTGTCATTGGTCATTATGCTTCAGAGTTCTCAAATCTTGATAAATTCTCAATAAACCTTGACAAGCTCAAGAACAACCTTAAATCGACAGTGAATTATATTGAGGCATCAAGGGATGGACAACCAATCGAATATCTGATTACTCCTGATAAAATGCAGGGAGAATTGACCGTGAGCCGTATGCCGGATATACTCAGCGTGCGTCAGTTCGGGCTTGCCACATATCCGTCAAGAGCGTTGTATTCAATCGATTTCAACTATATGAAATTGGTTAACAAGATACGTAACAAGGCACTTGATAACGGTAATAACCCCTCAGACGCAGCAGTGCAGTCAATGGCAAATGAAGAGATCGAGGGATTCAAGAAACGAATGCCTTTCAAGATTACTATTGACCGCGATCCCGAGGATAAGGAGAGTCTCACAATAAGTGCTATTGAGGACAGGAATGGAGTGGAAATATCCGACTGCAGCATTGAAATTCACATCCAGAGCTTGGGTGTTGATGACCAGTACTGGTTGGATTCGGGAGCATTTGATTTTTAATGGTAGAAAAAAAGGTGTATATGACTAGAGATATTATAACAAACCTTGATGTTATCAAACAATCGGTAGCTTGGGCTGACAAGTATGGAAAAGACTCTTTCCCAAGAGAGGTCTTCAAGAATTACCGTAGAAAACTCAAGAGAATAGGGGATGCGCTTTCAGAGAATTGTTCTGCTGCAGCATACGGAGAAAGCCAGGTGGGAAAGTCGTATCTGATGAGTAGTCTTTTATCTACTCCCGATACTCCTTTTGTTATTGAAAACAATGGGACACGATATAGTTTTATTGACGACATAAACCCAAGTGGCGGAAACAATACAAAGCAGGAGTCAACAGGTGTAATTACACGTTTCACCATAAGGCAAAGCAACAGCAAGATGGCTCATTATGTAAAAATCACCAATCTCTCTGTTGTGGACATTATTTTATTGATGGCGGATTCATATTACAACGATGTAAAGATAAACACGGAAAGTGTAATGTTGAATACAGATGTTGACAATGCACTGTCCCAAATGTCAGACCTATGGAGTGGCAAATCCCCCGTGCATAACTATATTACCGAGGACGACATACGTGATATTTGTGATTACCTCAATGAAGTCATCGGTAACAACGCCGCCAATATCTGCAAATCGAATTTCTGCAAGACTGTTGCACCTGTCATCGATTATGTCTCATGTGACAACTGGGTGAATATATTCGGTTTGATTTGGAACAATAACCCGGAACTGAACAGACTCTTCAGCACACTTGTCAACGAATATAAGAAACTGGACTTCTCGACAGAGGTGTATGTTCCTTTTGATGCAGTCTTGAGAGACAAAGGTACATTGCTGAAGATTGACTGGCTGGATTCTGTATGTGGCATCCATAACGAGTCAAATAATGATGTGCTATATACAGATGTCTATGACCGTGACAATAACTTGATTGCAAAAGATTTCAGCAAGGCCTATCTCTCTGCCCTTATTGGCGAATTGACATTCGTGTTGCCCGAGGAGATTGCTGCTGAGCGAAAGTTCCTGAAAAAGATTGACCTCCTTGACTTTCCCGGAGCAAGATCACGTGAAAAGATTAAGGAATCGCAGCTTGGTGAAGTTTTGCCAACAGTGCTGCGAAGAGGAAAGGTTGCATATCTGTTCAACAAATATTCCCGTTCGCTCAAAATCAGTTCTGTCTTGTTCTGTCACCATAACGATCAAAAGACAGAGCCTACAATCGGCTCTTCAATACATAATTGGATTGAAGACAATATAGGCAAGACCCCTGAGCTGCGAGCCAATCTTTTGTCGCGTACAAATGGCATAGCACCGCTGTTCCTTGTATGTACCAAATTCAATATTGACCTGGAGAGGACAAAGAATGATACGCCCGAAACCATTCACAAACTGGATAACCATTGGGCAAGGTTCAATACAACAATTCCAAAGATTATTGAACCAGAAAAGTGGATGGATGAATGGGTGCCAATGGGCGGTTCTTTTGTATCACCGTGTTTCCAGAATGTGTATCTGTTGAGAGATTTTTATTGGTCTTCAAAAAACCATCTGTTCGATGGATATAATGAGAACAAGGGGACCGTAGAGAACTGTGTGCATCAGTTTGAGGATTATCCTGAATATTTCAGCGACCTGAGAGAGAGTTTTTTGGCAAATCCTTTTGTCAAGAAACATTTCTCTAAACCTCAACAGGCATGGGATGATGTTGCTACAATAAACAATGATGGTTCCAAGGCGATTATACGTAATCTTGACGAAATTGCGGATGTCCTTGATAATGCACGAAGAGAACGCTATCTTCAGCAGCTCCGTGAAATACGTGATGAGATCGTAAACAGATTGAGCGTCTATTACGAGTCGGACAGCAAGGAGGAGAACAATGTGAAGATACGTAAAATTACCGGTGACATAAAACTCAAGACCGAATTTGCTTTTGGTGAGAAACCGGAACTGTTCGGACGCATCATTGATGACCTGATGATTTCATCCGTTGACATCAGGGCTATCGCCTATGATATAATTGTACGTCATATTGAAGAACCGCAAAGCGTCTCTTCAATAAAGATGATACGCGCTTTCTGCGGGATTGATATAAACGATGACAGGGCTCTTAACATACAGAAACTTTGCAAAAGGTACAATAAGGATGAGGGAGAATTGAATACCTTCTTTACCGAGATGGGCGTGACATTGGATGATATTGTCTCGGATGAGAGTGAACTGCTTGCTACAATTCCCGATGTTATTGCAAAACACATAATAGAGTGTTGGAACAACCATATCAATGAACAGGTGAAGGAGATGGAGGATGTGCTTCCTCATGCCGATGAGATTGCTTTCATGCTGATGACACTGTTGAGCAGGCTTGGCGTGAAGAAAGCAATATCGGACAAGATAAACCAGTATTATACTGTTTTTGACTCCAACAGTCTGCCTAATGCAATTGCAGACTATGCCTCTTTGACACTTAATAACTTTGTCAGCACCGTAGGCGTGGAGTATATGTCTGAACTGGATTTGGCAAATATTGCCCAAAAGGCAAAATCCTGCCATCTTGAAGTCGATTTGTCCTCGGCTGCATCAAGTTCCAATATCAAGCCCCGTCCATTATTGGATGTCCTTTCGGCTCTTGACCAGTCCCGTGACGAAATGAACAGTTCCCGAATAGATCTGGCTACACTTAAGAAGCTTCCATTCTGGGACAGTTATCAGCGTTGGGAGAATTTTATTACAATAGGATTGCTGTATGCGAGTGATATATCCCACGTCGATCCTGTCGCCAATGCTGCCATCAAGGAAATTATCAATCTAAGTAGTAACCTGTACCTATAAGTAAATATATGTCTGAACATACTTTATATGGTAAAAAGAAACTCTGTTATACAGAGGTTACCGAATTTACCGATTTTCAGGGAATAGGCAGAGATCCATTGTATAAAAGATTTGACAGCGTATATTCGGTTGTCGAAAAGAATATAAAGCCTCAATACAGGGATTTCCTGGCGCATCCGATATACTCTGATGAAGACCAGATCCTATGGTACGTGCGTGAGTGGGAGAATACGCCGTGTGCATATAAGGACTTGTCTGGTGCAGACAAGGTTAAATATGACAAAATTAAGCAAGAGACCATTCTCGCCTATGAAACCGTGTGCAGGAATTTGACTGGCGAGGATAGGCAGATACTTACCGGAGCACTGAAGTACATTGATGATAATTTCATTTTCTGTTATGACAACAAGGTCGTAGTTGTTGCATGGGGTATGTCCTCCGAAACAAACCAGCATGTTGTCAAGGGTGCTGTTATCCATGACCTGAAAATTGAAAGTAATCACAAAGTACGATTTGTCGCCGGCGAGAACGGAACACTCTCTGATAAACTGGCAACAGTCGTCAACCGTCCTGACGGTGCCATTTTGACACATAGGGATTTACCCACCGTTACCCCCAAACGTGGCTATGCATTTAAGGGATGGGAGCCGAATCCTGTCGGCATGAAGGTGAACGGTTCCTTGACTTTCACTGCCACATATAATGAAGTCCCGGTTGAGGAAGATGTAAAAGTGCGTGTTACTTTCATGGCAGAAGATGGTGGCTCGCTTGATGGCGTAACGGAGTATATGCTGGATAAGGGCGCGTACATTGTTTCTTCTCAAATTCCGACACCCGTACCCAATGCCGGCTATTCATTCGTTGGCTGGGACAAGGCAACCGAGGCACAAGTGAACGAAGATGTCATATTTGTTGCCAGATTCAATCGCAGGAGTGTGACATGCAGGTTCTTTGCCGGTGGACATGGAACGGTTTCGGGCATAGACTCTTTCACAATGCCTTATGGACACATTCTTGGCAATGACAGGATACCGGTTGTCAAGGCAAAAAAAGGATATAGGTTTGTAGGCTGGGACAAATCACCGGTAAACACTGTGTTGGATGGTGATAAAGTCTTTACTGCTCAATATGAAAAGAAAATCCCTTGGTATAAGCGTTTGTGGATGCTGCTTACAAGTAAAGGTTGTCTTAAATGGCTATTGTGGCTGTTGCTCATCCTCTTGCTCATATTCTTGATGTCTTGGCTTCTTGATTCCTGTGACAGCAAGCCGTCGCGTAAACCTGTAGTGAAAAAAATCCCAAGGATAGAAAGACCCGATGGTAAAGTCATAGATGATAATGGTCCAATAAAGAGTATCATTGATGATGATGGCAACTTGCCCGATAATGATATTGTTGCACCAATTGTAGGTGATGACGGTTATACACCTCCAATTATTACTCATCCGGGTGCTCCTGAAATTATTGCTAACAGGTTGAATATCTATTTTGAGGATGCTGATGCAGATCTTGAACAGTTTATATCCGATTTACATAAAATATACCCTGCAAATCAATGTCAGGTTATTGGCCAGGACAAGAATGTGCCAATGATACAGATTCTTATTCCTGAGGAGAAGCGTGATGTTATCAGAAATAATCTGAACAGACAGCTACCGGATTATGATTTCTTTGTGGTTGATGAGTCAATCTTCACGATTATCGGAAGTTACGGCGCTGAAACGTCGAGTCACGGCTGGCACCTTGACGCAATAGACTTGAAAGAGGGTTGGGAAATCACAAAAGGCAATTCGGATATAATAGTTGCAGTTGTTGACGATGGTATTGATGCGTCGCATGATTTATTCAAGGAACGAATTGTAAAACCATACAATGTGTTTACACAGGACAACAGGTTGAGTACCGGTGATGGTCACGGTACCCATGTCGCCGGTTTGGCTGTGGGTTCTGATAGAAAGTTCAACGATGGCGTTTCGGGCGTTGCTCCTAACTGTAAACTTATGCCAATCCAAGTCTTCGACAACGGTCTATGCACATTCTCTTCTGTAACTAATGGTATAATGTATGCCATTCATAATGGTGCGAGCGTAGTGAATGTATCAATAGGTCCAAGGTTTAATGGCCTGGATATTTTGCCACTTCCGGAACAGGAAAAAATTGCAAGAACACAGTTTAAGAATGAAGAGCGTGTGTGGAAACGCATAATAGAAGTTGCAAATAAACATAATGTTATAATAGTTTTTGCTGCCGGCAATGACAACATCCTTGCCAATATACCACCTGAAAACCGCACAGATAAGACCGTAAATGTTGCCGCTGTAAATAGTGAGATAGACAAGGCCGATTTTACCAACTATGGCCAGGGCTCAAACATCTCTGCACCGGGTCAGGGTATCTACAGTTCTGTCCCTGTCAATGACTATGGTGTGCTTGATGGTACAAGCATGGCGGCTCCTATCGTATCCGGAACAATTGCTCTTATGAAGAGCCTTGACTCAGAAATATCAATATCCGAGGTCTTGCACATATTGCAAGCTACAGGTGAGGTGGTCTCTACTTACATGCCGCCAATGATTCAGGTCGATGATGCCCTGATAGCACTCAAAACAGGAGTCATCCCCGATTCTCCATCATCAAAGCGCAGACCCGACAATAAGACTGATGATGTCACAGACGGTAGTCGTGGAGCCGGAGAGGATGGATATAATGGTGGTAAAGACGTCAATCCAGTTCCAGATAATAGGACAGATGACCTTCCTGTCAAAAAAGGCTTGCCTGTTGATGACGAAGAGGGTGATGGTACAGATTATGACGCAATAAGAAGGATGATTGAGGAGTATAAACGCAAAATCAATGAGTTGGAAAAACTATTACCGGAAAATAAATAAGTAATTATATGGCTATTAACAAAACATTAAAATTTTCATGGGGACATATCATTGCATTTATTGCATTGATATTCATCAGCTATGTCTCATTCATGGGAATCACGTATTTGACCGACGGTGATTTTATATATGCAGGAATTGGCGTTTTTGCCGTCAATCTGTTCCTGATAATGTTTTTCATCGTACCTCAGGTATTGAAAGGTGCTGATGAGAGATTTTCTCAGAAGATTGTTGTCGAGCGTGTTCTGATATTTCTCTCTCCAATAATATTTGCAGCGTTAATGATACCTTACGCTCATTTCTGGACTGTATTTGAAAAACGTGGCGAGGTTGAGACTACATTCTCTGAGTCTATCAGGACTACCAAGCAGATGTTCAATTCCTATGAAAGGTATGCCAATTCCCGTATCAAGGAATATGATGAAATGCTTGCTCATACAAAGGTTTCAGATGTTCAGCGTTCAAACAGGGTTGAGGCTTTGAGACTGCAATTGGTGGATGGCAATTATAATGAATTGAAGAATTCAGCAATTGATTGGATAGATAATGCTACTGAGGCAACCGTGTGGAATGTCTTTATAATGGGTAACATAAAGAAAATTGAGGCTGCAATTGAGAAATGGAACACCTCCTTGAATTCCTTTTCAGGAAAAATCATGTCAGATGAGCCCGAGGACATAGAACCATTCTCTTCATCAGTGCCAAGTGTTGTTGCAGCAAAAGATAATCTTGAGAACCTCCGCTCTGTCTATACAACAATGGAGAAACCGACAATAATAGCCATTGCTGTCGGAATACTCCTGTATTTGTTGCTGCTCTTTCCTTATGTTATACAGAGCAGAAACACGAAGAGTGTCTTCAGATTGTTTGGCTATGCCAAAAAGTCAGGAACTTCACGCAACAAGAAGAATAAGAGAAGCAAGAATCCCGATGCCCAGAGCAATGATTCTGTTCCAACTATAGATTCAGATTCTTCGTCATGCGATGATTATGGCTCATTTACATTTTAAAGAAATAATACTATTATATGATTGACTTAGATACAATTTTTGATAATATCGATGAGTATAGCCAGAACATCGATGATTTGGTAAGGGCTTTAAAACAGGCCGGTATCAATAGTTTTGAAGAGTTTAAAGAGGCTGCGCGCGAGGCGGGAACTCCAATAAAGAAAACCATTCAGGATCAGGTGGCAGACAGATTTGCCAACAATGAAGAGGATGATTGGAACGAAGCTGTTCGTATCAATACACAGGAGGCTTATCAGAATTACTTGGATTCTTATCCTGAAGGTGAGTATCGCTCATCAGCCCGTGACCGCATAGAGGAATTGCAGGGATGTGCTATTGCCGAAACCGGTGGCAGTCTGTGGGATGAGGTAAACAAGGAGAGTATTGACGAATTGCAGAAGTTTGTTGTAGAAAATCCCGACAGCGAACATGTTGCCGAGGCCAACCGTCTTCTTCGAGCTCTAAGAAGAGAGATGTATATTGGTGTCGGTATCAAGGCGCTTACCAAACAAATCAAAGACATACGCACCGATCCTCGTATCTACAATCCCGAGATTGCTATTTGTACCAAGATCGTCGAGTTTATCAGCAGCGGAAAGATTTCTGTTGATGATTTGCTTTCAGCTATTGCCGATGACAATAACTTTATAAGCGGTACTGTCGCAAACCTGCTTTGGGACAATGGTATCATCTCCGATTTTTCAAAAACCGGAATTGATGAGGATTTCATTGCCTACATGATGTCCAATAAGAGCCTGCAGCAATTCCAGGCACCTCAACCGCTGACAAAAATTACAAAATCGCCATGTACCGAAGTATATTTCTGGGGAATACCATCATGCGGTAAGAGTTGTGCCCTGGGTGCCATATTGAGTGCAGCAAATAGCGGAAGAGTTGCAAGAAGCATGCAACGCGACCCCGATTGTCAAGGATTTGGCTATATGAACAGGTTGGCAAATCTGTTCAAATCAAATGGCGCTGTCGGAACTTTGCCCGAGGGTACGGCAATATCCTCCACATACGAGATGGGCTTTATTCTTGAGGATGAAAAAGGCAGGGAGCATCCAATCACCTGCATAGATTTGGCCGGTGAGCTGGTAAGATGTATGTACAAGCAGGCTGCTGATGAGCCAATGACCGATGAGCAACAGAATGTACTAGCGACCCTCACGAATATCCTTATCGACAACAGAACAGATAACCGCAAGATTCACTTCTTTGTAATAGAGTATGGTGCTGAGGATAGAGAATATGAGGGATTGCCTCAGTCTGTTTATCTTGAGGCAGTAGTTGCATATATCAAAAGGACTGGCATATTCAAAAAAGATACAGACGGCATATATTTGCTCATTACCAAGGTCGATAAGGCAAAAGCCGTTGGCCGTGAACTGCAGGAGAAACTTCGTGCATACATCCTGGATAACTATCAGGGATTCTATAATGGCTTGAAAAAGGTTTGTAAGGATAATGAGATAAACGGTGGCAATGTAGAGATACAGCCATTTACATTGGGCACGGTCTGTTTCCAGAATTATTGCAAATTTAAGGATGATACAGCTTCGGCTGTCGTTAGGACACTCATGGATAGGTCCTATGGATACAAACCAGGTAAACTAAAGAAATTATTTGACAGATTAAGAAAGTAACGATTATGGATAGCAATAAATTAGGACTGAAGATTGTCCGTATAAGCCAAGGTTATACAGACTTGTTGGAGATAAACGGAGAACACTCATGGACAAAGACCGTCTGGGATGTCCGCAATGCACTTGCAAACATTGAGAACCTTGACAGCTCTTCATCGGTGCTCATGCTTGCAGGCGTGGAGAATGGTCATGTTCTGACTGTCGCCTCTTATATTCCAGGGCGAACTTCGGACTGTATCACTGCATGGATATATGTGCCTGCAACAATCAGTATCTCGGGAAAGGAACTCGTGGAAATTGTTGAATCGACAAAGAAAGAGATTCTTGCGAGTGGGGTCAATGCTGTGTTCAATGACGAGAAACTGTATCAGCTCTTTTCCAAATCATACGAGTCGGCTCCGGCTGCAAAAATGACCGTGAAGAGTACCGGTGACAAGTTCGCTTGCCGATATTACGGCCAAGGCGCCAAATATACACTCTCCGAGCTCTTGAAGGATATGAGCCAGTCATATTACATGGATTACAAGTGTCTGTTCCTGTTGGATAATGCCGCCAATATTAAATTCAAGTCGGGCGACGATTTGACAGCCCAGAAAGTATATTCGACAATCTTGCTCAAAGCTCCTGATGCAATTGATGGTTTTGTGCCGTATGTCAACGAGCAACCATTCAAAGGACAAGTGTATGCTGTAGAAGGTGACCTGATAAAAACAGAATGGAGAAAGGATGGCTATGAGACAATAAAGACTGAGACTCTCATCAGACCGGACTTTAGATATGCCTTGCCATCTCCCGAGCAATATGTGAGAATCATTCCATACAATATGATACAGGTTGTTAATGAAAGGAATGAGCCTCTTGCCGAGTTCGAGCTATATGTTGAAAATAAGATGATAAGGAAGGGCGAAGCAATTCATCTTAACGAGGCCGTCGTCGGTAATGCCTGGATCAAGGTTTTTGCAGGAGGGTATAATGCATACAGTAAGAATGTCAATCTGAATACAAACCAACGTATTGCTTTGGTGAAGGTGACCTACTCATATGAGTTCATGCTTCCATTAAAGAACAATGCCGGGGATTATTCAATTGTAATTGAGAGTAAGAAGAAAATGGAGGATTCTCCCGTAGAAGGCTATGTCCTGGAGAATGATGAAGTCACAACGGGTAAGAATTATCTGAAATTCAAACCTTACGGAGCTGCATTCTGGAGAAACTGCATCATTGCGGCAATTGTAGCTCTATTGTTGGGTTGTGGTGCCGGTTATTTCTTGTCAGGCTTTATTGGAGACGAACCCGTTTCTACCGTTGAAAACAGTGAACTCAAAAAAGAGAATGAAGAACTCAAGGGAAAAAACAATGAACTGAAAAACAAGATTAAGGACTTTGAATCCAAGGAGGCAATACGCTATCTTGACCATCATGATGAATGGTTGCGCGAGGAGATGGAAGAACTTGAAATGTTGATAGGTCTTTTTGATGCGTTGAACAATTATGATTTTGATAAAGTCCAGGGAATCGCCAATGAATTCCCAACTTCATTAATAATGAAAGAAATCTTGGAAAATATCACTGGTAATAAGGATAAGGAATTTAAAAAACCTTTTACTAATGAGAATAAAATCAAAATTAAAGCCAAGGATAAAAATGCGAATACCTATCTGAAAGTTTTGAAAACATCAGGTAAAAAATAACCGGCTTGAAATGCTAATTAAACAATTGTTACTATGTTTAATATCATAAAGAAAACACTGATTCTTGGAATATTCTTAGGAGTGGCTATTGCGGGTGTTCTTGTATTTTATCCGACAATTGTTGCACCTCCAATGGATGTGTCGGTCAATAATCTGCACAAGTCTTCACTCGAGACAAACATTAAGGCTTTTTCCTCAAATGAAAATACTGCTTTCAATGATTCACTCTATGATGTCGTTGTCGATAAACTCATGATGTACAAGAACGAAGCATTCATGACCGAAGAGGAGATTGATTACCAGACACAGTCTATGGTCGCTGTATATGTACCAATCTTTAAGGAGTTGTCTCATGCCAAATTCAAGGCGTCAAGCTGGAGAGCGTCGGATCATAGTGCCATGCTCAAACGTATCAGGCATCTTAGGACATTGAAAGTTGATTACAATGAAAAGAGTGCTCTGACCGATGCTCATGAGACCGACTTGCGTAGAATAGAGCAAATTATAAGTGATTACAAGGCGGCTCGTGAAGTTGCATCATATTCCACATTCACTTCTGTTTCCGAGGCCAATGAAAAAATAAAAGAGGCCGAAAGGTACAGGAAAATGAACCCCTTGTCAAATTGTACCGATTTGAGGGAAACCCTCTCTGCAGTCAAGTCCAATATTGGGAAATCCCATTATGACAAAGTTGAATCGCTGGTTAACAAAACTGCATTCCTGGCTGACGTGGGATTGGAGACATACAATTCCTTGATTTCAACAATCCGGGAATATGATAATAACAGAACGAACTATGGCTCTGACGCGAGGACAACCGAGGAGTTGAAACTTGCTGTAGGCAATGCACATTACGCGCAAGTGACCTCCCTGGTAAACCAGCTGGCCGATTATCAAAGTATGGGTGAAACTGCATTCTACTCCTTGAAATCTTCCGTTGAGGGTAAAATAAGGGAGTATGGTGATAACCGTTACAAGTATGGCAATAATGCCGAGAGTACATACGATTTGACGAATTTGGTAAATGAGTATAACAGACGAGCTGTCAATTACTATTCACATAAGGAGATTGATATTTATACAAACGGCCAGTGGAGGAGCATGAGCTCGCCAAGTACATCATACAGGGCTTATGAGTCCTTTGGCAACTACCGTGAGAACAGTTCTGAAGCGACAATGTTTTTCAGAATTTCCGGATATGAAACCTTTACCTTTTATATCCGTAGCTATGGTGAGTCAAATCATGATTATGTAATGGTGGGTAAGAATGTACATCCTACAACAGGTTCCAATTATGCGAATACAAAAGGCGATTCGGATTCCGGTACCAACTTATATAATTATGAATCTGTAACATTCAATAATTTGGACAAAACATCGACATACACAATATATGTCGTATATCGCAAGGATGGTTCCGATCATCGTGGTTCCGATAGGGGATATGTATTGATACCATATGTTGAAAACTGATAATCTCAAAGACAAGAGGGTGACCCAAAAGTAAAACGGGTTGCCCTCTTCACATTTTTATCGTTCATCCTCTTATAGTGGGGTGATTTGTAAAAAAATATAGCGATTCTCTTGAAAAAAAATAGGCCGGGTCAAAAATACTTTTGACCCGGCCTATTGTCTAAATACCATGCAATGTCTGCTGCAGCAGGGCATTGATTTCATCGTCACCGTTATCCCGTTCCTTGTTCAGCTTCACGAGGAAGTCTGCAGTCGTCTTCAGTGCTTGGTTTATGGTTCCGGGATCGTCACAGTTGACAGTAAGTCTTTCCAGCCGTTTTATAAGGCGGTGGAAGAGTGAGAGTGTCTCGTTGTGTACATCGTCGAGACTGATGTCGTTTTTTCCATTCTTTAGCATATCTTTTTAGCGGCAAATATAATACTGTTACTCAGTTTCAAGGTTGCTGAAATGCCAACAATTCAACAAATGTGATGTTGTGGCAATTCTGCAACCTTGTTTCTGTTTTCCGGTATTTCTTTTGCACCAAAAAAAGTTATGAGTCTATCAATGGTTTTAACAGGGCTGAATGGAGCGTTGGGGCTCTATTCAGGAGTAAAAGGGATGCTCGATGCGAGCAAGGCTTCCCAAAGTGCAAAGAGTTTGCGTAACAAGGCAAAGGCCGAGGAGGAGGGCTGGTACAGGCGTAACTATTACGAGAACTACATGAACAGTACCACGTCCAAGGCTGCAATGAAACGCGTCGAGAACAGTCTGCGCAAGCAGAATGCTCAAAGCAGGGCACAGTCGGTAATAACAGGTACCACGCCAGAATTTTCCCTTGCCCGTAATGAGCAAGGATTACGTTCCATGGAAAATGTTGCTACTAATCTCGCCTCAATGGACAGCAACAGGAAGAGTCAGGTTGATGCCATACACCGGCAGAACAGGAATGCTTTCCTCAATAGTGAACTCAATGAACTTGCAAAGGATGAACGCTTGGCTCTTTCGACAGCCGGAAATGGCTTGAATCTATTGCAGAACGCGCTGCTCGGTGTGGAGTGGGGCAGAGAGGGAAAAAGATGACGCCTTATGAGTAAAATGGATTTTCACGCCGAGCTCAAAGAGAGACTCGACAATGCCATGGCGCGTGAGAAAGAGAGGCTAAGGCAAGCGAAGCATCGTCGCAATGTAGCTGCACTTGTCGATTTTACATCCAACCTGCTGTCACTTGTTGGTCGCAGGTATGGTGTACAATACATGCCGGTTACAAATAGCCAGGCTCAGTATGGCAATGCATATAATAAGGCATTACAGCGTTACAACGAGTCGCTTAATGACTATAAAGGGGTTGTCGCCGGCAATCTTCTCCGTGAGCGTCTTGCCACAAACAGATATTTAGCTCCTCCTGTACAGTCTGGACAGGCTGTAGGTGGTTTTGGGAAGAATACGCCTCCTCTCATTGACAAGGCACGCGTGGCAAAAGTTTTCAACAATAGTAGAACAATTAAAAATAAAGATTATGTATTCAGTAAATCCAGATGACGAGAAAAACAAGAAAAAGAAGAGTGACGGGTTGAACTCTTCTTTCATCAACAAAATTCCGGACTTCCTTTTTAAAAAAAGTGATTCTTTACAGGAAACTGCTGCCAAGGACAGCATCCCTGCACCGCAGCAACCTTATGTAGAGTCCTATGGTAAGAACGCTTTCTTTGACAAACCATTCTTTAAAGAAATGGCTCAGGATACCCCGACTCCCCTTCCTGTTGTGCCTGAAAAGGAGCAGCAGACATTGTCTGCAGGCGACAGCCTCAAGAAAACCTTGGATGCAATGCCCGACTCTGTACGTTATTCGCCATTCCGATATTACGACAGAACCGACCCTTGGGAGAAACATATGAAGAGATACAAGCCAAGGTATCTCAATGACGGTATCATGAAGATGTATGCAACATCGCAGCAAGCCATTGATGATGTTGCCAATGACTATTACAACAATCACCTCAATCAAGTATATGACTCCCATCAGAAAAAGCAGGAAAAAAAGATCAAGGAGGTTATGAATGCCAACAAGAATCCATACGCGGCAGTGAGTATGGCACAGCATAAGAATGACCCTATGGAGGTAATTGACAATACGATGAACGATGTTGACATGGATGCACTGCGCGAGATGGTTGCTCCCCTCGCCGGTCGCGCCGGTTTTGATACAGACGAATACATCAATGCTTTTATCAAACCCACCCTCAAGGATATGATGATAAAGAAGCATGTTGACAAGAATAAACCCAAGAATAGCCTTGAATATATCCTCAGGTCGGCAGCAGCCAACTCGTTGTTTGGTAAGGGGGTGAACCTGGCTGTTGGTAACAAATCGGGCCTGCAGCTTGAGAGGGAGAGCCTTGCTGCATACGATGCCAGCCATCTGGAGAACCTAGCTGCCGGTGTCGGTGGTCTGGTGCTTGATATTCCGGTATTTAAAGGCTTCGGTATGGTTTCAAATGCAGTTGTGGGAAATGTAACTTCATCCTTTACTAAGAGATTGGCTACACGCATTCAAGGCTATCATTCTACCGAAGGAATGAGTTTTGGCTATGCGACCAGGATTGCTGAGCGTATAATTAGAGAAAACTTGCCTACAAGAATTATTCAGAGTGCTACAACCACAGGTCTTACACTTGGATCGTATGATTTTGCCAATAGCGTTGCCGAGGATGTCATTTACAATGAGAGTGTTGATGTTGAAAGGGCAAGAGGTGCTTTTACTAAGAGCTTTCTGACCGGTAGTGTGCTTGGAACAATGGGTCATGTATTCCAGAGAAAGATAGCCGGCCTGACCGGTGGCCGGAAAGTGGCGGCGTCAGTAGGTGTGCTCAGTACCGAGTCTGCAGTCTTTACAGCCTCGACTGAGATTGACAAGGCATTGCATGGTGTAGATATTGCGCCAATAGACATTGTGAACGATTATGTGGAGAGCGCTACGACGCTTGGTGTTATGAAACTTGTACACACTAAACCAAAACGTATTGAATATAAATTTGATAGAAAAGGTCAGTTGAAGGAGAAATTCCAGCTTTCAAAATCCGAGCAGGAGGAATTGCGCGAACTGGATATGAATCCCGAAGAGTTCATGGAAATGGTAGAGACCTCCTTGAAGTTCCCATCAGAAGGCATCGGCTCAACATATTATGATGTTGTGGAGAAGTATCTTACTATAATGCAAAGCAAGGATGTATCGGCTACAACCAAGTCAAAACTGATGTATCTTATCGAGAATAAGATAACATCGACCCCGCCGTTGCCATTCGATTACAGTGTCGAGATTGGCAAGTCTGGTGACTGGATTCTGACGACCTATGATTTTGAGGGCAACAAGATCGAACGCCATACCTTCGAACATTCGGGAAATGCGAAGAACTATCTGCTTGCTCATAAAGGCGATTTCCGCAAGAACAAGATTGCTGCCTATGAGCGTGAATTATTGCAGGTCTTTGACTCTCAGAATTTCCTTCGTCAGGCAGGCCTGTATGTTAAAGAGACAGGTGTGGGTGTTGAAGAAGTTTCTGAAGCTTTGTACAAACGTGCCCGTAATATGGAAATGACGCCACGAGAGAGTTCTATTGTGCGCGATATTATGGAACGCACTACATACAATGAGACCGGTATGACCCAATTCCTTGCCGACATGCGACGCGAAATAGAGAAGAAGTATATGCTCAGAGAAGGATCAATGTTGGATAACATAGACCTTCCCTTCTATAGCTGTACCAAAGCCGAAAATGCCGCGCTAGACGAATATGCCGACCTGGTACGTAATGAGGCTACCCTGTTGAAACATGGCGCCGATCCAGACCGTGCCACAGAACTAAAGGAACTGGGTGACAACAGTGCGTTCAAAGGAATGAGCAATGACGAGGTTAAGCATCAGGAAGTATTGGATTTCAAGACAAATCATTCCGAAAACAGAAATCCCAATGCTGTTAAACTCGAGGAGAAACTCATAAATATTGAAGGAAAAAAAGATGCCGATTGTGCGTGGAGTATCGCAGGCGTGGAGAACACTCCCGAAGATCTCCAGTCATACAAGAACTCTGCAGACGCAATCGCCAAAAAACTCAATGTCGATATTGAGTATGTATGGGACGAGCGCGATATACCGCGCCCCGTGAATGGAGACAAGTACGACATTACCAATTACAACAACATGATACGTTCCAAGGGATGGGCCGAAAAAGGCAATAAGGTTGTCATTAACCTGCCAAACATCGAATCCATTGAGGATCTAGAGAAGACCGTTGTCCACGAGGCTGTTGTGCACATAGGCCTCCCAAGGCTCTTTGGAAACCACTTCCAAACACTCCTCGAAGAGTTGTACCGCAGGGCTACTCCCGGTGTGCGTTCCGGTATCCACGACATGAAATATACATATAAAGTGGCGAACAACTATATTCTGATTGAGGAGTACCTAGCCTCATTGGTCGAAAAGAATGCAAGTAGAATTCTTGATAGCACTATTTATGATAACATGAGGAGTTTTGTCAAGAATTCGCTTGTGAAAATGAAGATATATACAGGTCGTAACCGCCGTGTTACCAACGAGGAACTTGTGGATCTTTTACGTCAGCATGTCAAGTATATGAAAAACAGAACCGAGCCCTCGAAGTATCGTCGTTGGGTCTTCGGACTCTACGATGCTGCCAAGTTGCCGGCAGAGACTTATACAGACAAGGAAGCCTATGGAGATTATGTCAAGGGTAGAATTTCTGAGGGTAAATTCTTGAAGAATACCCCACGCTATCTCTACGATCAGAAGGCGTTCGAGAATTATGAGTACATGCCCGAGGAACAGCAAGCCATTTTCCGCAAGCGGTGGAATGCCACAGACGAGGAAATTCGCCGGGTTAAGTCGGGTGATAGTTTCCGCCTCACATATGATGAGCCTGCTTATGGCAAATCAGGAGTTGACCATACCGGTATGGCCGATGTCAATTCAAGGCTCGAGCGCAAGTACAACGAGGCAATGAGGATCGTGAAGGCGCTTGAAAAAGCAAGGAATCTTGTCCCCGATTTTGACAAGGAAGGTGCAACAGACCGGGCTTTTGCAACCGATTACCAATTCTCTCCCGATGAATTCAAAAGACGTTTCCCAACGTATGACGAGTTCCTTATCCACAAGTTCAAAGGGGGCTATGGCGCACCTTCCGCTACACCTTTGGAACTTGAGCATGTAGGCAGGACGCCAATAAGACAATTCGGTGATTTGAAACGCTACTTGACCGGTCCGCTCGACATCATATACGACATGTTGCAGCAGGAGAAAAGTGGACGCTATGACGGGGAAAGATAATGATTACACACCTAACAACTTGAGAAAATGAATAAATTCCTTGACAAACGAGTTAAAGCCTCCGTAGGCAAGGCACAGAATGTTGAAAGGGAACCGGGCACGGCTCTGGACTTCCTTAACGAGTGTGCCGCCTGCTGGAATGCTCTTGATGAGGCTCGCCGCAAACTGCGGCGAAGCCTCATGTACAGCTATGGCGACCAATGGGGCGACCTGGTTACCGACCCCGATACGTGTGGGCAGATAACCGAGGGAGAACTCATAAAGAAGAACGGAAAAGTGCCGTTGAAGAACAATATGATTGCACCAATCCTGAGTAATGTCGAAGGACAGTTGCGCCAGAACCTCATGCGCCCAGTCTGCGTTGTCCGTGACCAGAGCGAGGCACGTGTGGGCGAGATGATGTCGGTTGCAATAGAATACGTCCATGACATAAACGAAATGGAGGAACTTGATGCCGATTCAATGCGCATGCTCCTGAATGGCGGCATGACAGCGCAGAGGGTAGAGTATGGTGTAAACCCCTCAAAGGGCAAGCGCGATGTGTGGGTCTATGGCGTGAATCCTTCACGTCTCTTTTTCAACACCAATCTCGAGGATGTGCGCATGTGGGACGTTACCTGCATCGGTGAACTCTTCGACATGACTATCGATGATGTCCTTGCTCATTTCGGAAATACACCAAAACAGAAGAAACGCATCCGTGACATATACGGTCATGTCTCTTCGCAGATGACGGGCAACCGTGCAATGCAGGGCGACGAAGCCCGTAACCTCTCATTCCATACACCCTCACGCAGCAATCTCTGTCGCGTGATACTCGGGTGGAAACTCGAGACACGTGATGCCTATTTCTGGAACGATGCCCGGCGTGGAACCTGGGGGTATCTGCCCTACAATGAAAAAAGCCGCAAAATGCTCGACGACGAGAACCGTCGTCGGCGCGAAGCGGAAAACGGAAATGGGAAAGGTGGAAACGGAAATGTAAAATGTGATGATGACCTTCTTCTCATTGAATATGAGTTCGCAACCGAACGCTATTGGTACTACCGTTACATGTCACCCTTTGGTGATGTGTTGCAGGAGGGACGCAGTCCCTATTGGCACGGCGAACACAACTATGTCCTGCATCTCTACCCCTTGGTACAGGGCCGCCTTGGGAATTTCGTAGAGCAGTTCATTGACCAGCAACGTGCAATAAACCGCACAGCCACGCTCATAGACTTCATTCGCAGCACCTCGTCCAAAGGAGTGCTTGTCGTTGATGACGACGCTTTCGAGAGTATGTCGCGCGAAGAGGTAATTGACGAGTATGTGCGTTACAACGGCGTGCTTTTTGTCAAGCTCAAGCCGGGGCAGAGTATTGACGGCGTTGTGCGTCAGTACAACAGCGGCGCTGCAGTTGCCGGTGATTTTGAATTGCTCAACCTGCAACTACGGCTCATAAACGAAATCTCTGGCGTGAATTCGGCGATGCAGGGTCAAAACCCCCATGCCGGTACTCCGGCATCGCTCTATGCCCAACAGGTGCAGAACTCATCGCTCAATCTGAAAGGGTTGCTCGACGGCTTCAGAACATTCCGTCGTCGTCGTGATACCAAACTCATGAAGACACTGCAGCAGTATTATACTGATAGACGCTATATAGATCTTGCCGGAGCACAGTACAGCGAGGAGTCCAAGTGGTACGACCCACAGAAGGTTCAGGACTGCGAACTCGACATAACTATCTCCGAGGGTTATAACACCCCGGCATATCAGATGCTTGCCAATGATTTCCTCATGGAGCTCTTCCGCGCCAACGCTCTGGATGTCAAGACCATGCTCGAGAACTCCTCCTTTCCCTTTGCAACAAGAATTCTCGAAGCAATCAAACGCAACGAGGAGGCAGCGGCGCAGGGTGGTGCACTACAAGGCATACCGCCCGAACTCATTGCCCAGTTGCAAGATTCAGGAAAACAACAGCCGCAAATGCAACCTGGTGACCCGCAAGCACAGCCCACCCCATCAATATCTGTGCCATCGGAATCTACAGTGCAAGCCCTAACCGCGTGATACATGCAGATAGTGCCGATTTATTTTTTTCGTGATTGTTGCTGTTTATGTTAAAAAAATGTACATTTGCAAAAAATAAACAAACGAACACTGTTATGAAAAAGATTCTTACACTATCTACAATGTTGCTTATGTTTGTGGCAATAGCTACAACATCATGCAGTTCCGAGAAATCGGCAGCCAAGGCTTTCAAGAAGACCGGTTATGAGATGACCGAGCTCGAGCCTGCACAGCAGGTTGCCATGTCACCTTTGATGGAGGCATTCCCTATGTATGGCCAGACCGCCGAAGGCTACATTGTAGCACAGAACTCAATCACTTTCGTGTATGACAATGACGATATGGCATGGAACCTCTATGCACAGTCATTGCGCAAGGCAGGCTTCTCAAGCCAGGGTACAGGTTATGTAAAGGCCGACAAGGCTTTGGGCCTCACATACAATGTCAGCTCAACAACAACCACAATTTACAAGAGACCATACCGTTTGGTGACATTTGCATGTGCCGAGTTCTAAAACTCCGCGATATTTTATATGACAGGAGCGATTCTATTGAATTCGCTCCTGTTTTTTGTTATAATTTTGTATCTTCGCAAAAGGAAAAGACAATACCAATGGATTCAAAAGCACGTATACTTGAACTGAGAGAACTGCTCCATCGCCATAACCACAATTACTATGTCCTCAATTCACCCACTATAGGTGATATTGAGTTTGATATGCTCATGCGCGAACTACAGGATTTGGAGGCTGCCCACCCCGATATGTACGACCCCAATTCGCCCTCGTTGCGTGTGGGTTCAGATATTACAAAGGAGTTTAAGCAAGTACAGCATAAATACCCTATGCTCTCGCTTGGCAATACCTATTCAAGGGATGAGGTTGCCGAGTTCTTTGACAGGGTAAAGCGTGCGCTGAACGAGGATTTTGAAATATGCTGCGAGCTAAAGTTTGACGGCACTTCAATCTCCTTGACATACATTGACGGCAAACTGGTGCGTGCCGTTACACGTGGCGACGGAGAGAAGGGCGACGATGTGACAGCCAACGTCAAGACAATCCGCTCCGTTCCATTGGTTCTATCGGGCAGCGGTTATCCTGCGGAGTTTGAGATACGTGGCGAGGTGCTCATGCCGTGGGTGGTCTTTGAACGTCTTAACGAAGAGCGCGCCCTTGCCGGCGAACAGTTGTTTGCCAACCCACGCAACGCCGCGTCCGGAACACTCAAGCTACAAGATTCGTCGGTCGTTGCAAAACGCTCACTCGATGCCTATCTCTATTCCCTTCTTGGTGAGGAGCTCCCTGCCGAGGGGCATTTCGAGAACCTTGCTGCCGCAAGAGAGTGGGGCTTCAAAATCTCCGATACAATGTGTAAATGCCACACCATAGACCAGGTCTTTGCCTTTATCGACCGCATGGATGCCGAGCGCAAGAACCTGCCTTTTGCAACAGACGGAATAGTACTCAAGGTAAACTCACTCCGTCAGCAGAAGAATCTTGGCTACACAGCCAAGTCCCCACGCTGGGCTATAGCATATAAATTCCAGGCCGAGAGTGCCTTGACCCGTTTGAACGAGGTAACCTATCAGGTAGGCCGCACAGGTGTCGTCACCCCCGTTGCCAACCTCGACCCCGTGCAACTCTCCGGTACAGTCGTAAAGCGCGCTTCACTGCATAATGCCGACATCATAGAAAAGTTCGACCTTCATATCGGCGACATGGTCTATGTCGAGAAGGGTGGTGAGATAATCCCCAAGATAACCGGCGTCGATACGTCGGCACGCTTCATGCTTGGCGAGAAGGTAACCTTCATACCCAAATGCCCCGAGTGCGGCACCCCCTTGGTGCGCTACGACGGCGAGGCTGCCCATTACTGCCCTAACGAGGCATCCTGTCCTCCGCAAATCAAGGGAAGGATAGAGCACTTCGTTTCGCGCGAGGCAATGAACATCGACTCCATTGGCCCCGAGACCATTGAACAGCTCTATAACTACGGGCTCATAAAGAATATTGCCGATATATATACCATTCAGCCCGAGGATCTCATGTTCCTGCCACGCATGGGTGAGAAGTCGGCTCTGAATATCATAAATGCCGCAAAGGAATCGCTCAAGGTCCCGTTCGAGAGAGTTCTTTTTGCCCTTGGAATACGCTTTGTCGGTGCTACTGTCGCAAAGCGCCTTGCACGTGCATTCGGTAACATCGATGCACTCATGGCGGCCTCTTTCGATGACCTGAAGGCGGTTGACGAGATAGGCGAACGCATAGCCGGTGCCGTGCGTGCCTTCTTTGCCAAGGAGGAGAATCTGCAACTTGTGGCAAGCCTCAGGGCAGCCGGTCTCAAATTTGAGGTTGAAGAGGAAACCGGCGTTGGGAAAAGCGACATCCTTGCCGGGCAGAGCATTGTCATCAGCGGTGTATTTACACATCACTCTCGCGACGAATACAAGGAGATGATTGAACACAATGGCGGAAAGAATGTAGGTAGCGTCAGCAAATCAACCTCATTCATTCTTGCCGGCGAAAATATGGGACCATCGAAACTCGAGAAAGCAAGCAAGTTGGGTGTCCGTCTTGTATCCGAGGAGGAGTTCCTGCAGATGCTACAGCAGTAGAACTGTAATCAACCGGATTTTTGCATATTTTATAATAATAAATATTATAATTAGCAAAAATTGATGTAATTTTGCACTCCGAAATAAATTTGAGATTTTAATATACTTATGATGCGAAAAACATTGAAAGGAATGGGCGTTGCAATTGTAACCCCCTTTACACATGATGGCGAGGTCGATTATGTGGCACTTGAGAATCTTGTGCAGATGCATCTTGACTGCGGAACCGATTTTCTATGCGTGCTTGGCACAACAGGTGAAACCCCTACATTGACAATCGAGGAGAAACGCGAAATCCGAAAGCGCATCATAAAACAGGTCGATGGCCGCATGCCCATCATGCTCGGTATCGGTGGTAACTGCACCCGTAATGTAATTGAGGAAATCAAGAACGAGGACTTGACCGGTGTCGATGCAATCCTTTCTGTGGCTCCATACTACAACAAACCGACACAGGAGGGTATCTACCGTCACTACAAGGCAATCGCCGATTCAACCGACATGCCAATTTACATGTACAATGTTCCAGGCCGTACTGGTATCAACATACTTCCTTCAACAGTAGTGCGTCTTGCCAATGAATGCCCCAACATCGTGGGCTACAAGGCTGCTTCGGGCAACCTTGCACAAATAAAGGAACTTGTTGCCATGAAACCTCCTCACTTCGACCTCTTCTCGGGTGATGATGCTCTCACCGTGGACATCATGGAAGCCGGTGGTGTCGGTGTCATTTCGGTATTCGGTAATGCCTATCCAAAGGAGATGATTGCACTTGTACGTGCAATGCAGGAGGGACGTGTGAGCGATGCACGCAACCGTCACGACCGATTAAACGAACTCTTCCAGCTCATTTTTGTCGATGGTAACCCATCGGGCATCAAGGCGTTGCTCAATATCCACGGTCGCATAAACAATGTGTTGCGCTTGCCACTCGTTCCTGCATGTGATGATACATACAGTGAGTTACAGCAGGCAATAACAACATTCTGATTAGGTAGTATGGAGCATTTGAGGGCGGTTCTTGATGAAAAGTTTGCGTGCTACAACTGCAAGGAATTCATCAAAAACGATCCAATCTCTTTTCCTCACTCGTTTACCCGTCGCGAAGATGTTGAGATTGCAGCCCTGCTTGCATCTACAATCGCGTGGGGAAACAGAAAGATGATACTATCATCGGGCAGGAAAATGTTCTGTGACATCATGCACTCCGCACCATACGACTACGTAATGAGTGGTGAGTGGGAGCGACTTGATGACAGAATGAATATTCACCGCACCTTTTTTGCGTCCGATTTCAAGTATATCTGTCGTGGCTTGAGAAACATCTTCTCCAAGCATGGCACAATGGAAACACTTTTCCTTGGCTGCTCGGTTTGGGACGGCATTGAAAACCTGCGCCGTGAAATGGCCGGTGCCAACGATGGAGCAACTACAAGGCACATAAGTAATCCTGTTGCACAGAAAGGCAAACCCGCATCGGCATGCAAGCGGCTCCACATGATGCTCCGCTGGCTCTGCCGCAAAGACGGGATAGTGGATTTGGGCATTTGGCAAGGGGTATCTCAGGCAGAGTTGATGATACCGCTCGATGTCCATGTAGCGCGCACCGCTCGTCAGTTGGGAATTGTTACGCGCAAGCAGAACGACCGCAGGACAGTCGAGGAACTTACGGCACAGCTGCGCAAGCTCTCGCCCGATGACCCCGTAAAGTACGATTTCGCACTCTTCGGAGTTGGCGAGGCCGGTGACAGCTTTATTGACGGAATAACAAACAATACAAAATAAGAACCCCATAGGGGAAAATATTAGAAAAATGGCAAAGATAACAAAAGAAGATGCATTGAACTACCATGCCGGAAAGCGTCCCGGAAAGATAGAGGTAGTACCTACAAAACCATATTTTACACAGACCGACCTCTCGTTGGCCTATTCTCCCGGTGTTGCCGAGCCATGTCTCGAGATCAAGGAGAACCCCAACGATGCCTATAAATACACCGACAAGGGTAACCTGGTTGCAGTTATCTCAAACGGTACAGCCGTTCTTGGCCTTGGCAACATAGGCCCTCTCGCCGGCAAGCCCGTTATGGAGGGTAAGGGATTGCTCTTCAAGATCTATGCCGGCATTGATGTCTTTGACATCGAGGTCGATGAGCAGGATCCCGAGAAGTTCATCCAGGCAGTAAAGGCCATTGCCCCCACTTTCGGTGGTATCAACCTCGAGGATATCAAGGCGCCCGAGTGCTTTGAGATAGAGCGTCGCCTCAAGGAAGAACTTGATATTCCGGTAATGCACGACGACCAGCACGGTACAGCCATCATATCGGCAGCCGGTCTGCTCAACGCGCTTGAGGTCAACGGCAAGAACATCGGTGATGTAAAGGTTGTTGTAAATGGCGCAGGTGCAGCGGCAATCTCGTGTACAAAGCTCTATGTCGCTCTTGGCGTGAAGCGTGAGAACATCGTTATGCTCGACAGTCGTGGCGTCATCAGCACATCACGCACCAACCTCACCCCCGAGAAGGTGGAGTTCGCTACCGAGCGCACAGATATCACTACACTTGGTGAGGCAATCGTTGGCGCCGATGTGTTCCTTGGACTCTCAAAGGGCAATGTCCTCTCACAGGATATGGTACGCTCAATGGCAAAGGATCCAATCGTCTTCGCATTGGCAAATCCCGAGCCCGAGATTACATACGAGGCAGCAATGGAGTGCCGCCCCGATGTGCTCATGAGTACAGGCCGCAGCGACTATCCTAACCAAATCAACAATGTAATCGGTTTCCCATACATATTCCGTGGAGCGCTTGATGTGGCAGCTACAGCCATCAACGAGGAGATGAAACTTTCAGCTGTGCGCGCAATCGCAAACCTTGCAAAGCAGCCTGTTCCCGAAATAGTAAATAAGGTATATAAGGTAGGCAAGCTCTCGTTCGGCCGCGACTACTTCATTCCAAAACCTGTGGATCCACGCCTCTTGGTCGAGGTTTCTACAGCTGTTGCCAAGGCTGCTATCTCAAGCGGCGTTGCACGCAAGGAGATTACCGATTGGGAGAAATACAAGGAGCACCTGCTCGAGTTCATGGGACGCGAGTCAAAGCTCACACAGCAGATTCATGACATGGCGCGTACCGAGACACAGCGTGTGGTATTTGCCGAGGGTGCACACCCATCAATGATGAAGGCTGCCGTTCAGGCCAAGGAAGAGGGCATATGCCAGCCAATCCTTCTTGGTAACGACGAGATTATCACCAAGCTTGCAGCCGAGCTCGGCCTGAGTCTCGAGGGTATTGAGGTGGTAAACCTCCGTCACCCCGATGAAAGCGAGCGTCGCGAGCGTTATGCCCAGATTCTTGCAACCAAGCGTCAGCGCGAGGGCTATACAGTAGAGGAGGCCAATGACAAAATGTTCGAGCGCAACTACTTTGGTATGATGATGGTCGAGACAGGTGATGCCGATGCCTTTGTGACAGGTCTTTATACCAAGTTCTCTAACACCATTAAGGTAGCCAAGGAAGTTATCGGTGTTCAGGAGGGTTATGGCACCTTTGCTACAATGCATATTATCAATTCAAAGAAAGGTACATACTTCGTTGCCGATACACTCATCAACCGTGCCCCCGATTTGGATACCATCATTGACATTGCCCGTCTTACCGAGAAATCGGTTCGTTTCTTCAACCACGAGCCGGTCATTGCAATGGCATCATACTCTAACTTCGGTACCGACCAGGGCGGTAGTGCCGAGCGTGTTCGCAAGGCAGTAGCCCACATCCACGAGAATTACCCAGATTGGTTGCTCGACGGTGAGATGCAGGTGAATGTTGCCATGAACAGCGAGCTCCGCGACAAGAAGTATCCGTTCAACAAACTCAAGGGTAGGGAGGTAAATACCTTGGTGTTCCCTAACCTCAACTCGGCTTCGTCATCGTATAAGATGCTCCAGGCACTCGGCTCAGATACCGAGATTATCGGACCAATCCAGATGGGTCTGAACAAGCCAATCCACTTCATCGATTTCGAGAGTTCAGTACAGGAAATTCTTAACATCACAGCCGTTGCTGCAATTGACGCAATGGTCAACAAGAAGAAGTAAATTCAATACCTCTCATCACGTACAAAGCCCGGCAATTGCCGGGCTTTGTACGTGATGTATATAATGCTGTTATCGTTTAGATAGCGAAAATACAAATCTCAAGCCTCCACTTGCCCTGTTTGTCACGCATATACCGCCACCGTGGAATTGTACGGCATGTTTCACAATAGCAAGTCCGAGACCGGTACCTCCCATTCGGCGTGAACGTCCCTTGTCAACACGGTAGAACCTCTCGAACAGACGTGGTAACTGCTTCTCTTCAACACCACAGCCATCATCCTCAAAACTTATGCGGCACATCTCTCCGTTGTTTTCCACCAATGAAATATAAATATTCTTTCCTCCCGAATACGCAATGGCATTCTCTGTGAGATTGCGGAATATTGAACCAATCAATGACAGGTTACCCTCAATTGTAACCACTTCGTTGAACTCAACATGCAACTGCATGCGTTCCTCCTTGGGCATTATCTCCAACTCTCCTGCAATCTCGTTTATGATATTGTTTATCGTTACCTTCTCCTTGCCAATAAGTTGGCTTCCGTCTTCCATACGCGTTATCAATGATACATCATTCAACAGGTTACGCAGACGCTCGTTGTTCGTGTAACACCTCTCAATCAACTCCTGTCGTTTCTCTTCGCTGATGCTTATGCCCGAAAGCAAAGTCTCAAGGCACACCTGAATCGAAGCCACCGGGGTTTTTAACTCGTGGTTGATGTTGTTTGTCAATTGTCGTTTAATACGTATTTTCTCCTGCTCCTCGCGCATTGCCGCCTCGTGTGCACTATCCCTGTCCTTTATCGTCTGTTGCCATTGCGCGTACAATTGTATTATATGGTTCGATATTGAACCAAGTTCGTCGCTTGGAAATTTTTTGTCATCGTCAAAAGGCTCACCCCTCTCGGCTTTCTCAGCGAAACGGTTAAGACGCTTTATGTTCTTGCCAAGCCTGTGTGTGACAAAGTAAATGAAAATACTTACAGCCAAACTAACTGATACCATTGTGGTCAAGAATGTCCAGTCTGCTTTCAACAGTTCCTTCAATGATTCAGAGTGCGGAATGGCAGTTCTTATTATACACTTCTTGCCCCTTGTGGCAGAGTAGAAATACTCCTGCCCGTCGCTTGCCGACAAACGCTCAATGTTATGCCCGCTTCCACTTTTTAGGGCTTCGGCAACCTCGGGGCGCCGGCTATGGTTGTCAAGCGAATCAATAGGCAGCATGTTGTCATATATCACAACTCCGTCGAGAGAAATAATTGATATGCGCAAATCCTCGAATGGTTTTGAGTGGGTTCTAATATACTCCTCGAATCCGTCCCCGTTATTAATGGCCTGCAACAAGGTCCTGTTGTACAGCTGTAACTGTGCATTTACAAAATCGGACTTATACTCTTTCTCTCTTACGTATTGGAAACATATAAAGCATGCGATAGTGCTCCAATAAAAGAGCAACAACAAGAGAAATAAACGCTTGTGATACGAAAGTTTAATCGCGGAAGCCATAGCCAAAACCTGAACGTGTGACAATAAATGAACCGTAAGCGCCAATTTTTGAACGCAGACGGGTGATATTTACATCAATAGTGCGGTCAAGCACAACTACCTCGTCGCTCCACACACGGCTCAGAATCTGTTCGCGTGAACATATTTTCCCTCGGTGCGAGATAAGATAGGCCAACAACTCAAACTCCTTGCGTGCGAGTTTTACCTCTTCGCCATCAACGGTACAGGTCTTGAACTCCAAGTCAAGCTGCAAACCCTCGACCTGCAACATGTTCGGCTTTTCTGCTGTTGCGGTATTGCCTTTGTGTCCTGCAGTGCGGCGCAGTACACTCTTTACTCTTGCAATCACATTGCGTACGGTGTATGGTTTCATGATGTAGTCATCTGCTCCAAGGTTAAGCCCCATTATCATGTCATCCTCACTGTCGCGCGCAGTACAGAAGATTATAGGAATATCAGCAGTCTTGACATCGGATTTCATAATCTTGGCCATTTTAATACCGCTTATCTCACCCATCATAATATCCAGTAGAACCAACGAGTAACTCTGCATGTCAAGTGTCAATGCTTCTTCTGCGCTGAAAGCAATATCTACATCATACCCCTCATTTTCGAGATTGAGTTTCAATACTTCGCATAAAGTCTCTTCGTCATCTACTATTAATATACGTTCAGTTTTCATATACCTTATCTGTTGTTCGGATACAAAGTTATAGCGAATATCCGAGTCAGCTATATCGTGTGGTGAGATTTAATGAAAATGTAACATTTTATGTAATACTTATGAAACATCTTTGTAATTACTTTGCACTTGACAAATATTGATTATATGGAAATATTACAAGTGTTTACATTATTAGGAGCATTGGGAATGTTCCTTTACGGTATGAATCTCATGAGCTCCGGCCTTCAGAAAGCTGCCGGCGACAGATTGCGCGGCTTCCTGTCGGCAATGACATCAAACCCGTTCAAGGGTGTGATGACCGGTTTGGGAGTAACATCTGTTATACAATCTTCATCGGCAACAACGGTGATGGTTGTGAGTTTTGTGAATGCGGGACTTCTGACTTTGGTACAGGCGATAGGTGTTATAATGGGTGCCAATATTGGAACAACGGTGACAGCCTGGATGGTGTCGTGGCTTGGTTTCAAGGCCGATATTTCAATCCTGGCAGTACCGTTGATGCTATTTGGATTCCTTTTCTCAAATTCAAAGAAGGACAAACGCAAAAGTATCGGTGAACTCATAGTCGGTTTCAGCCTTCTCTTCCTTGGTCTTTCGTTCATGAAGGAATCTGTACCCGACCTAAGGGAGACACCCGAGGTGCTTGAGTTTGTCACAGCATGGTCGGCTCACGGCTTCGGTTCGGTGTTGTTGTTCCTCGCGTTCGGAACGGTTCTGACACTTGTTCTGCAGTCATCGTCGGCAACAATGGCCATAACACTCATCATGCTCAGCATGGGATGGATTCCTTTTGAAATGGCCTGCGCGATGGTACTTGGTGAGAATATCGGTACAACCATCACGGCAAACATTGCTGCCTCCGTGGGTAACACACAGGCAAAGCGTGCCGCAATGTCTCACACGCTCTTTAATTTGTTTGGTGTCGTTTGGGCATTGATACTCTTTAAACCATTTCTGAAGTTGGTTGGCCTTATTACGGAAACACTTTTCGGCTTGCCGAATCCGGCAGCGGAAGGGTTTGCTGTTCCAACCTCACCCGAAGATGGCAGTGCGCCTGTTGAGGCAACCGCAGCTTTGTATGGTCTGTCAATGTTGCACACATTGTTTAATGTGACAAACACCCTAATACTGGTGTGGTTTACCAAATGGATTGCAAAAGCTGTCTGTTGGATAATCAGGGCTCCCAAGCAGCAGGAACAGGAAGAGTACAGACTCAAATATATCTCTGCCGGTCCTCTCTCAACTCCCGAACTGTCGGTTGAGCAGGCTTTCGACGAGGTTATACATTTTGCACACATTTCAAAGAATGGGGCAGTGTATGCAAAGAGTGCTGTTGAGAATGCCGATGGTGACAAGTTCAACGAACTGCGTGAGAAACTTGTGAAATATGAGGAAATCTCGGACCGTATCGAGTATGAGATT
>JAZOUB010000011.1:0-42341 GCA_045657945.1 Bacteroidaceae bacterium
GTCCCTCTTTGAAGGACTGGAGAGGTGGTCGTGCCGCTGCCGGCAACATCATCCCCTCATCAACAGGTGCTGCTAAGGCTGTAGGTAAGGTAATCCCCGCTCTTAATGGTAAGCTTACAGGTATGGCTATGCGCGTTCCCACATTGGACGTTTCAGTAGTTGACCTTACTGTTAACCTCGCTAAGCCCGCTACATACGCCGAGATTTGCGCAGCTATGAAAGAGGCTTCTGAGGGTGAGTTGAAGGGTATCCTCGGCTACACAGAGGACGCTGTAGTTTCTACCGACTTCCGTGGCTGCTCTAACACTTCTATCTTCGACGCTAAGGCTGGTATCTCTCTTGATGGCAACTTCGCTAAGGTTGTATCTTGGTACGACAATGAGTGGGGTTACTCAAACAAGGTTTGTGAGATGGCTCGCGTAATCGCTGCTAAGTAATTTATAGCACAGACAAATACCTAAAAATTCAGGGGCTTCACGAAAGTGAGGCCCCTTTTCTTGTGTTTTGTTGACATTGGTGAGCCAATAAATCAGTTTTAAGCTGTGCAAATAGCTCCTCCACTCCCGGAGGGGAGGTGTCATGCAGTGACGGAGGGGAGGAACACGGAAATGTGACAGCTTCCAATGCATTGTTTATAAAAAATAGACCACCATATTTTTTTATCATAACGGATTTCACTATCTTTATCAAAAATAATACCTTATTATATAACATTACTAACCATAAATATCAGTTATGAGAAAAACTCTGTTATTGATGTTGTTTGCTGCGGCAATGCTGTTGGGCAGTTGTAAAACCGCCTCAAAAATCAACAGTACAGCCAACGCTGCAAAACATACATTTGAAATAAAGGACAACAAGTTCCTTTACGACGGCGAGAAGGTGCAGCTCATCTGCGGCGAGATGCACTATCCACGCATCCCGGTAGAGTATTGGCGCGACCGTATGCAGCGTGCCAAGGCAATGGGCTTGAATACAATCTCAGCCTATGTATTTTGGGCAGTTCACGAGCCACAACCCGGAGAGTTCAATTTCGAAGGTCAGGCCGACATCGCCCGCTTTGTTGAGATTGCTGCCGAGGAAGGCTTGTTCGTTCTTCTGCGCCCCGGTCCATACGTGTGTGCCGAGTTTGACTTCGGTGGCTACCCTTATTGGTTGCAGAACGACTCTTCACTCGTTTGGCGCAGCGACAACCCGGCATTCCTTGCAGCCTGTGAACGTTATCTGAACGCACTTGGCGAGCAGCTTGCGCCACACACCGTTACCAACGGCGGAAACATCATCATGGTGCAGGTTGAGAACGAGTACGGCTCATACAGCAACGATAAAGTCTATCTTGGCAAGATGGCCGAGCTTATAAAGAACGCCGGTTTCAATGTTCCGTTGATGACCTGCGACGGTTCGGGTCAGATGCCCAACGGCTACATTCCCGGTATTCTTCCCACTGTAAACGGCGCGGTTGGCGATGACATTATGCATTCAATCGACCGCTACTGGCCCGGTGGCCCATATTTCGTTGCCGAGTTCTATCCTGCATGGTTCGATGTGTGGGGTTTGCCACATTCGGCTGTTAACTATCAACGCCCGGCCGAACAGCTCGACTGGATGCTCAAGAACGACGTATCGATAAGCATTTATATGTTCCATGGCGGAACGAACTTCCACTATACCAATGGTGCGAATACCAACAACGGCTCATACGAACCACAGCCCACAAGCTACGATTATGATGCACCGCTTGGCGAGTATGGAAATGCCTATCCCAAGTACCACGCATTCCGCGAGGTTATCCAAAAGAACCTCCCCGAGGGTAAGGTGCTGCCACCCGTTCCAGCCGATAACCCAACAACAACATTTGCCCCTGTTGAGCTCACGGAGTGGGCACCGTTGTCTGTGGCATACGGCAAGAGGGTAGAGGCCGAGCAACCGCTCACCTTTGAGGCAATGATGCAGGACTATGGCTATTTGCACTATCAGACAACTGTTGCTAATCCCGACAGCGGTAAACTGGTGCTCGACGAACTGCGTGACTATGCCGTTGTAATTCTCAATGGCAAGGTAGTGGGTAGCATTGACCGCCGTTTCCACCAGAACAGCATTGCACTGAATGTTACCGAACCTAACTCTGTTCTTGAAATTCTTGTTGAGAACGGCGGCCGCGTGAACTATGGTAAAGACCTTGTGAACAACCTCAAGGGTATCACCAAGCGCGTTCTCTTCAATGGCGAGGAACTCAAGGGTTGGACAACGACATCACTTCCATTGCACCGTGCCGATGTGAAATCTTTCCGCTTCCCAAGATTGCGTTACGAGGGCAATCTCCCCGGTTTCTATCGTGGCACATTCACCATTGACAAAGTTGGTGATACCTTTGTCGATATGACCGGTTGGGGCAAGGGTGCCGTTTGGGTAAACGGCAAGTCGCTTGGCAAGTTCTGGGGCATTGGCCCACAGCAGACAATGTACCTGCCCGCTCCTTGGCTCAAGGAGGGCGAGAACGAGATTGTAGTCTTTGAGATGGAATATACCGGCAAGCGCACACTCTGCGGTGTTGACAAGCCAATACTCAATGTACTTGGCCCCGACAAGAACGCCTTCAATACATCACGCGACTATAACCGCGTGCCCATCCTCGATGAGTATGACGGCATCTTCCAAGGCACAGTGGAGCACAAGACAGGTTGGCAGGAGTTCACCTTCGATGGCATAAAGACACTGCGTCACCTGTGCATCGATGTGCAGAGCACATACGACGGCAAGCACTCATGCATCTGCGAGATTGAACTCATTGACGAGAGTGGCAACATCATCAACAAAGACAAGTGGAACGTGGTGTTCACCAACACCGAGGCGCTCGGCGAGGGTGTGGCCGATGATATGATTGACGGCGACGAAAAGACCTACTGGCACTCGGCTTGGCGCAAGGATGTGAAGGCGTTGCCACATCGTGTGATTGTCGATCTTGGCAACATACGTACTGTCAAGGGATTCCGTATATTGACACGCGATGTCAATCTCCCCGGTTGCATCAAGGACTTCCGCCTCTACGGCCGTCCACAGTTCTTCCTGTATGAATAATTCGTATAGCAGTATATTATATGGCAGCCCCTTTCGTGTGAAAGGGGCTGCTTATGTCTAATTTAATTGTTTCTATCAATACGCTGTGGTTAAAGTGAATGTTTTTTAGCGGTATTGGTACTGGTAAACGATATATTTGCTATATTTACACCAGAAAAATTTGACCAATAATAGTTGCTCCGCAAGAACTGCAAGGGGCAGATTTATTCTTTAATATTTTTTCGTGCATAGTTCGATTCTTTGAAATATTTATTATTTTCGCGTTTTGAAATGAGGTACATTTTTTGTGCTTTAAATCGGCCTTTTTGTATATTATATATGATATAGTATATTGATTATAAAAGGATTATAAAACACCTCTCATGGAGCATATTCCATTACAACAAGGAATTTTTCGTTGTAAAAATCGAAGTTGCTTCATAGCAATAGTCGCGCCTTTGCGCGGAGTGCTGTTGCGTAGCAAATGAAGTGACTTCAATAAGACTCAACCGATAGGTTGATACTTCCATTACAACAAGGATTAAGACAACGGCAACTTGTCTATTTTCTCTTGCAAGGTCATAAACTCATAGAGCATATTCCATTACAATAAGGAATTTTTCGTAGTAAAAATCGAAGTTGCTTCATAGCAATAGTCGTGCCTTGGCGCGGAGTGCGGTTGCGCAGCAAATGAAGTGACTTCAATAAGACTTCAACCGATAGGTTGATACTTCCATTACAACAAGGATTAAGACCATAATAAAAACACTTTATAAATTAAACACTTCTACTCATAGAGCATATTCCATTACAACAAGGATTAAGACCAAGCTAGTTCTTCATCTTCTTTCAATGCTCCAACACTCATAGAGCATATTCCATTACAACAAGGATTAAGACTCTATAATATCGTCAATATCTCCGTACTCACACCACTCATAGAGCATATTCCATTAAAACAAGGATTAAGACAATGCCACTATATTCTCTGTGATGTCTTTGACAACACTCATAGAATATATTCCATTAAAACAAGGATTAAGACGCCAACTCGTAGGGAACAAAATCTTCGTTCATAATCTCATAGAGCATATTCCATTAAAACAAGGATTAAGACAATGCTTTGTCTTCGAGTGCTTCTATCTTTGGAGCTCATAGAGCATATTCCATTACAACAAGGAATTTTTCGTAGTAAAAATCGAAGTTGCTTCATAGCAATAGTCGCGCTTTTGCGCGGAGTGCGGTTGCGCAGCAAATAAAGTGACTTTAATAAGACTTCAACCGAATAGGTTGATACTTCCATTACAACAAGGATTAAGACAAAGTCTTGGTTTCAGCATTCCACTTGTAACCGTTCTCATAGAGCATATTCCATTACAACAAGGATTAAGACACAACTATGTAATTACTGTCTTTCATCTCTTCTCGCTCATAGAGCATATTCCATTACAACAAGGAATTTTTCGTAGTAAAATCGAAGTTGCTTCATAGCAATAGTCGCGCCTTGGCGCGGGTTGAGGTTGCGTGAGCAAATGAAGTGACTTCAATAAGACGGTAATGCGAACACATTACATCACATCCGTTAAAAGGGGGAAATAATAGTGATTTTTTTAGTCACAAATTTTTGTTATTTAAGATAAAATTGGGTAATATTGCCTTTGTTAAGACGATAATTTATAGGAGACGCGGAGTGATGGCACCACAAAAGATAAATACCTTTATAATAAGGTTCGAAAACGAAATAAAATTCAGCGATATACCATATTTCAGGAGCGGAATTCTTTCGGCTATGGACTACGATGCCAATGTGTTGTTCCATAACCATAAGTCCGATACAGAATTCCGTTATTCCTATCCACTCATCCAGTACAAGAGAATAAATAAAAAGGCTGCAATTGTGTGTCTTGGCGAGGGTGCTTTGACCATTGGTGAGTTCTTTTTAAGGCAGAATTTGAATATAAGAATTAAGGACGAGGTTGTGGAACTGAAAGTGGAAAGCCTTAGACCCGGTAACTATATTGTGCAGCCCTGGGGTACAATGTTTCTGTACCGATTGAGAAAGTGGTTGCCTCTAAATTCGGAAAACTACATTAAATATACACAACTCGAAGGCGTGGTGGAGAAAACTGCTTTTTTGGAGAAAATTCTCGTGGGCAACATCTTGTCAATGGCCAAGGGGCTTGATATTGGTATTGACGAGAAAATACAATGTAAGATTATATCGATAGATTCTCCTCGCCTTATGTTTGCAAAGGGGGTGAAGTTGATGTCTTTTGATATTGAGTTCAAGACAAATATCTCAATTCCTGATTATGCAGGCCTTGGCAAACACACTAGTTTGGGCTTTGGAATAGTAACAAAAAAGAAAAATAAAGATGAACAGTGAAAAGGATTTGCTATACTTGGCGGCACTGTTGCACGATATCGGTAAATTCTCGCAGAGAGCCGATAAAAGCATAGCGATAAAAGACGAAAGTACATATTGCCCACTCTACAAGGGGCATTACACCCACAAACATGTTCTTTGGACTGCCGATTTCGTGGATACTTATGCATCCAAGTTCAAAGATTTTGATGCAGACAACCGCTTATTGCAGTTGGCTGCAGAGCATCATTTGAGCGATGCACAGTTGGGCGATTTGGGGCGCATTGTCAAAAAGGCCGATTGCCTCTCTTCCGGTATGGACCGAAACAGCGATGCAGTGCTGAATGATGTGCAGGAAGAGGAAAACAAATGGGATTCTTTTAAAAGAAAACGAATGGTGTCATTGTTGCAGACAATCAACGGCAACAATGATGCACCAGCCTACCACTTACCTGTTGAGAAGATGACATTGACGAGAAAATATTTCCCTAACGAAATATTTACATCTTCCCCCGATTACAAGAAACTTTGGAACGATTTCGAGAGGGAATTCGCAACACTGGAACATGCTACAGCGCGCGGCTTTGCCGAGACTCTCGTGGGCTTGTTGCAGAAGTATATGTCGCACATCCCGGCAAGCACAATAGACTTCCCCGATGTCTCTTTGTATGACCACCTGAAAACAACAGCGGCACTTGCTGTCTGCCTCTACGATTATGAGAAGAGCGGAGAGGAGCATGAGTCACCGTTCCTGTTGATTGGTGCCGATTTCAGCGGAATTCAATCCTACATCTACCAGATTATATCAAAACATGCAGCCAAAAACCTCAAAGGCCGTTCTTTCTATCTGCGTTTGTTGTCGGATGTCATAGTGCGTCATCTGTTGCGTGAACTTGAGCTCTACAGCGCAAATGTCATTTACAACTCGGGTGGTGGATTTTACATTCTTGCCCCAAACACAAATGCAGTCAAAGAGAAATTGCAAAAGGCAATAAGGGAGATAGAGGAACGTATCTTTGCCGAGCATGGAACATCTTTGTTCGTGGCAATTGACAGTGTTGAGCTTTCTGCCGATGCGCTCATGCACAAAGGTGATAAACATTTGGGCGATGTGTGGGGTGAGTTATTCCTGAAGCGTGACAAGAAGAAGAACAGCCGTTTCTCGTCAATGCTGCAAAGTGATTATGGTAAATTCTTCTCGCCACAGCCAACAAATACCGATTCAAGGGATTCTGTAACCGGCGAGGTGTTCATGCAGGATGAGAAACCGGTAAAAGATGGTGACCTGTTGTTGAAACGCATAACAAAACAACAGATAGAAATCGGTGGCAAGTTGAAAACCACAAGCCTGCTTATGGTTAAGGATGGTGCCCCCTTGCCCTATTGGAACGAGTGCGTGCATGTCGCCCCATTGAACATTGGCTTTACCTATTATTTCATCAGCGATAAAGAAAAATCCGAGATGGAAAAGAGGCTTATTGGTTCGGCCGATGATGTCTATGTTGTTACCTTCAATGGCAAGAACGGCAATTGCGATTTCTTGAACACATTGAAAGGTTCCAACAATATTTTCCAGCTCGAATTCTATGGCGGAAACGAAAACGACTCAAATACATTCGAGAAATTGTGTGGAAACGACGGTAAAAGCGACTTTACCCGCATGGGCGTGTTGAGAATGGATGTTGACAATCTTGGAACAATATTCCAGAAGGGTATATCTCCCTCACGTGCCACTTTGTCGCGTTATTCGGCATTGTCGCGCTCTTTCGACTATTTCTTCTCGGGCTATCTGAACACAATTTGGAATTTGGTTGCCCCCGAGAAATCGCAAATCATCTACAGCGGTGGCGATGATGTTTTCATCGTAGCCCGTTGGGACATCGCAATTGAAATGGCGAAGAAGATCCGTGAGGATTTCAAAGAGTTTACATGTGAGAATCCGGCTTTCTCTTTGTCGGGCGGAATTTCAATAGTCGATTCGGGTTTCCCTGTGATGAAAGCTGCCGAATACAGTGCCGGGGAAGAAACACTTGCTAAACAGCATTCTTGCGGTGGTTTGTCAAAGAATAGTATATCCTTTATGTCAATGCCTTTAAATTGGGACAAGGAATTCCCTTTTGTAGAGCAGTTGAAGGATGAAATCCTATGTTTAGTAAAAAATGATGAACTACCAAAATCATTCATTTCTAAACTGATGATTCATTATGAAAATGCAGGTGTCGAGAATCATAGAATCACAAATTACAAGACATATTGGATGATGACATACGACTTTGAACGTATGAAATCAAGAAGCAAGTATGAAAACGTAAATGGGCTTATAGAACGATGTTTGAAAAATATCTGTGCAAAACAGAACTTTGAAATAACAACCGACTACCACCCCATAGAACTTTGGGTACTTGCAGCCCGTTGGGCCGAGTTGGAATATAGAGCAAAAAATAACTGATAAAATAATTTACTATGGGAAATTTTGAGAGAAAACCCGGTTATGGCGATAGACAAGCACCAAGACCGAACCCCGAGCAAGAGGCTCGCCAAAAATATCAAGGATTTGGTTTCAAAGCCAAATGGATAACTGAAGGTATTGATAAGTCCTTTGTTGAATTTGCCGAGAAAGTTGGATATTACATGGCAAAGAATGGATTGACAAGTTCTAAAATACGTAACATATACAGTGAAATAAAACGTGTGCAGACCGATTTTGAGAAAGAAAAATCATCATTCTATCTTTTGAAACCCAAAGTTGCTTATGCTGTAGGTCGTGACAAGAATAACCTTGGCTTGCAGATGTTCAAACTTGTTTTTGATGAATGTTTCAATAATGTTGAAACCGCACAGCATTATTATAACCTATGCAATGTGATGGAGGCTACAATAGCATACCATAAAGCCAATGGCGGTAGAGATTGAATTTTGTAATACTAAAAAAGAGCAATTATGTCAGCTAAATTGATAAAAAAAATATTATATACCGGAACAATAACACTAAAGACCGGTCTTCATATTGGTGGTACAAACACAGCGTTGAACATTGGTGGCCCCGACAATTTTGTTGTCCGCAATCCATTGAACAAGAAACCATATATTCCAGGTAGTTCTCTAAAGGGCAAGCTAAGGTCGTTGCTGGAACTTGCATATGGCGAAATTGGCCGTAAGGGTGGTGCCTGTGAGAATCCCGATTCAAGGTCGGGGCAACTCTTTGGCGTTGCAGCCAACAATGGCGGCCGCCCTTCGCGTCTGATAGTTAGAGACTGCGAAATGATTATAAACGAGAAGAATGAAGAACTCTTCAGGAACACAGATCTTCTATATACCGAGAGCAAGACCGAGGCTAATATTGACCGCATAACATCGGCTGCTAATCCAAGAACATATGAGCGTGTTCCCGCCGGTGCGCAGTTTGAACTTAACATGGTACTTAATGTCTTTGATACCGACGACGAAGCAGAGTTGAAGAGACTCCTTGACCAGGCCATTGCATTGTTGCACGATGACTATCTCGGAGGTTCGGGCTCACGTGGCTATGGGCAAGTTTTGCTTGAATTCAAAGACGAACCAAAAACGTACATTGACTGATTATGGCAACATACGCAATTGTCAAATTTAAGAACATGTCCCCCTTGCACATAGGTGACGGGCGCGATGTATATGATACCGCTTCGCAGTGTCTGTTGAGCGATACAATATCATCGGCTTTTGCATCGCTCTATGCACAGCAGGGTGGGGATAATGTTCTGGATTTCATGAACAGTTTTACAGTAAGTTCCGCTTTCCCTTATTCAGGAGAATGTTACTACTTGCCAAAGCCAATGGGACATCTTGATATATGTGGCTGCGATGTGGATAAGATTCGCAAAACAGTCAAAAAAATAAAATATATAGATTGTACACTTTGGCGGAATGTGGCTAATGGGGCGCGGCTTGATATAGATGAGCGGCAGTTGCAGGGAGAGTTCCTGGTGGCAAAGTCGGATGTTGAAGATTTTGAACAGCCTTATAAAACCGAGGTTCACCAAAGAGTAGGCGTATCCAGGGATGGTGGCGATGCTACTCCGTTCTTTTTTGAATGGAAATATTTTGCAAAGGATGCAGGTTTATTCTGCATGTTCAATACAAATGAAGAGAACGAAGAACTTGTAAAGAGACTTTTCGTCCGTTTGGGAGAGTGTGGTATAGGCTCTGACAGGAGCGTCGGTGGTGGAATGTTCGAAGTTGAGTTCGACACCATCACTTTGCCCGATGTTGCAGATGCAAATGCCGTTATGCTTTTGTCGCAATATATACCCACGAAGGATGAGCATGCGCAAATAGTATTCGGCGACTCGCGTTACGAACTTTCCAGGCGAGGCGGTTACATGGCAGGAAGCAACAATGCATCATTGACACATTTGATAAAACAGGCGGTTTATATGTTCAACACAGCCTCGGTACTGAAGATGCCGCTTGTCCCAAAAGGAAAAGTGGTGGACTTGGCTCCTGTTTGGAACAGTGAGGAAATGCATCCCGTTTACCGCAGTGGCCGCTGTTTGGCATTACCTATAAAAATAACAGATTTATGAGTAAGGTAAAGATAGAGACTTTGACACCTGTACATATTGGTAGCGGAAACACGCTATACAAAGGTATGGATTATGTTTTAAGGGATGGTAATGCTTACCTTTTAGACAATAATAAACTTTTGGATGTTATTGGTGTCGACAAAATTGATGCGTGGGTTGCCGCCATAGAGCGTGGCGAGAATATCAGCGATTTCATAAGCCGCATTGGCAAGAATACTCATCCGCGTGAGTATTCAAGAAGAACTGCAAACTGCTATGTTGTAAATTGCAGTACAATAAAAGAGAATATCCATGATGGTAGAGGCTTGGCTTATATTCCCGGCAGTTCCATCAAGGGTGCAATAAGAACAGCTGTCCTGGCTGCAGAGGTAAAAGGTAAAGAACGTGAACTTGGTGAAAAGATTGATTTTAGAGGTGGAAGGTACGCGAGCCAAGCCTGTAACAAGGTCGAAAACCATTTGTTCAGCAAGCCTGCACCGGCCGGATCAAAAGGCATTACGGAGTCCAATACCTCATGTATGCGCTTTTTGCAGGTTGGCGATGCTTTTTTTGAGAGTGGACGCGAGAGTGTCCTTAATGCAATAAACCTCAACATCAGGGAAAGCAAAGATTCCTTAGTTGATAGTGGAAAACCACAAGCCATAGAAACATTGGATGCGGGAGCTGAAACAGTTTTCGAACTGCGCCTCAAGACCGATGCTATACCACTGAAAAGCGGTGTAGTACACCCTTTGCCGACTTCTATGAAATCTATGGAAGCGTTGTTTACTACAATAAACAATCACACAATTTCTCTTCTCAAAGAAGAAGTTGAGTATTGGAGAGATATTTCTAAAGAAAAAACAGGTGCAGATAGTTATATTGAATTCATTGAGGATGTTTTGGGTGAGGCCGAAGATGTACAATGTGGCAAGGAGTGTGTTCTTCGCGTAGGTCATGCATCGGGATGGCGCTTTACGACAGGTGCTTGGACCGAAAAATTAGAGTGCTTCGACAACAGGATAGTCCCCATGGCGCGTCCAAATAATTCCAAATACACACAGTACGATTTCCCAAAATCGCGTAGAGTATATGAAATTGAGGACAATGAAGTAGACATACTCGGTTTTGTAAAGTTGACATTGGTGTAGTTTTTGTTTGTTATAACGAATAAAATATGCTTGTTTTTATTCGATATATCAAAGGAAATGGTTATTTTTGCTGTGGCTTTAAATGTAGATTATGAATATTGAACTGATTAAGAAAATTCTGGTTACTAACCGTTCTATTATAGGTAATATCCAATTTGTAGAACGTGATATATACTTGGAAGATAATTTGAATTATGTATTTGTCGGTCTTCGTCAGGCCGGCAAATCATATTTGATGTATCAGCAAATACATAAACTGCTGCAAAAAGGACATTCCATAAACGAAATCGTTTATATAAACCTTGATGATGAGCGTTTATTGGAGATGAAAGCCGAGGATTTGGACTTGATACTTCAGGCGCATTATCAATTGGAAGAGTGTACTCCAATCCTTTTTCTTGACGAAATACAGAATGTCGATAATTGGGAAAAGTTTGCCCGTCGTTTGGCTAATGAGAAATACAGGGTGTATATTACCGGAAGCAATGCAAAAATGTTGAGCAGTGAAGTTGCTACAACGCTTGGTGGTAGATATGTTATTCAGGAAGTATATCCTTATTCTTTCAGCGAATATCTGCGTGCCAATAATATAGCTCTGGAAAAGAATTGGGAATACGATTCGCAAACTGCGAATGCTGTATTTCGTGCCTTTGCCGACTATTTTACCTATGGAGGTTTTCCCGAAAGTGTCAATATTGTTCAAAAACGCCAATGGTTGTCAAGCCTTTATCAGAAAATATTCCTTGGCGACCTTATTGCCCGTTATAAAATAAGAAATGATTTTTCGCTAAAACTTTTGGTTAAAAAACTTTCAGAAAGTATCAAACAACCTTCTTCGTTCAATAGATTGGCAAACATCGTCTCCTCGGCCGGTCAAAAGATACAGACCTCTACTATTATAGAATATGTTAGATATATGGAAGAGACCTGGTTGTTGTTTGGAATCTCAAATTTTGCAGCAAAATTTGCCGAGAAAGAGAGTGCCAAGAAGTACTATTTCCGTGACAATGGAATCTTGAATCTTTTCTTGACAGACCCTGAGACCTCCTTGCTTGAGAACCGTGTTGCAATAGAATTGAAAAAGCTGTATGGTGATGAAGTCTATTTCTATAATAAGGGCGTTGAGGTAGATTTTTATTTACCGGAACATAATCATCTGATTCAAGTATCTTATTCAATAGCCGAAGAGGAAACACGTGAGAGAGAAATATCGGCTTTGTTGAAAGTGAGCAAACATTTGAAAGCTGACAAATTGAGCATTATAACTTATAACGAAGAAGAGACACTTCGCATTGACAACAAGGTGATAGAGGTAATTCCTTTATGGAAGTGGTTGTTGCTGTAACAAATGATTTTATGAAAAAGGTTCATATTGCACTTTTAGGTCGCGAGGTAGCCCCAGTATATAATGCTATTATGGCAACTTCGCCCGATTATATTGTATATATACATTCTGATTCCGTTGATAGTATCAAAGCTTTTGAGTCATTGAGAAGGGAGGTTGGCACCGATTTTGAATCACACATATTGTCGCCGACAAATCCTTTTGATATCAAAAGGATGACAAAGGGTTTGGCGGAAAAGTTCAATGCAGACAATGTTACAGTGAATATAACAAGTGGGTTGAAATCATGGGCCTATTGGTTTTCTGTAATATTTGAAAAATTGGATAACGCTGCCATTATATACATTGACCAGAATAATACCATTTGGAATTACAGTACAATGGAAAAAGTTGAGTATACGCAATTCGATATGCGTGCTTTGTTCAGACTCTATGGTAACTCCATAGATGGTAACTTTGTGGACTTTAATGATTATACTGTGAAAGATAAGGAGGTCGTCAAGGATATTGAAGAGATTAGGAAATTCAATTTCGTGGAATTTAATGCCTTGGCTACAGTGTTGACAAAAGAGGATCAACTGTGCCTCAAGAATAGCAAATCGGGAACATTTGTCACCAGGAACTGCTCAACCGTAGAATGGGAGAAGCCCGGCACCGATGAAGAGAACGGCAGGGTGTGCGTCTTTATTCTGAAGAAAGATGGCAGGGTAAAGACCGCGACCTTGGAATCGCCCCATGCCATTGAACTCTTTTTCAATTCGGGATGGTTTGAGTATAAGATTGCCGATATCATGTCGCGTTGGTCAAAGGCAAAGGAGGTCTATATGAACTGTCATTTCCCATTCCGCCCCGGTGTTGATAAGAACGAGGTGGATATAATTGTCAATACTGGTTCAAAGGTGTTGTTCGTTGAGTGCAAGACACAAATATATAACACAGTCGATTTGGATAAATTCCGTAGTGTGGTCAAGACATATGGCGGCATGGGAAGCAAGGGGCTCTTCATTACTGACGCTGTTATGAAACCCGAGGCTGTGCAGAAATGTGATGAAAATGCAATACTTCATTTTTCATTGCAGCAACCGACATTGATACCGGCCGACATGGCCTTGTATATGTTGCTTGATTCAGAATTGTATAATATTAATGCGAGATAATAATGGCAAGGAAAATATTTATATCGGTACTCGGTTCCTCACAATACAGGGAGTGTACATATATAAAGGATAAGTTCCGTTCGTCATCGGTGCGCTTTGTCCAGGAGGCTATGCTTGAACATTATTTACAGCAACAGGAATGGATAAAGACAGATAAAGCTATAATACTGTTAACCAAAGGTGCAGAGATCGCGAATTGGAATGATAACGGACATACAGACCATAATACTGGAGCTGCTGTTGAGTGTGAAGGATTGAAAACTCGTCTTGACAAAATGAACTTGCCTTTTTCTGTTGAGGTCAAATCAATACCTGATGGTAACAATGAGCAAGAAATATGGGGAATATTTGAGAATATATATGAGGTGCTTGATGAAGAGGATGAAATATATTTTGATATAACTCATGGTTTTCGTTTTTTACCAATGTTGGTGTTGACGCTTGCATTCTATTCAAAATTTCTAAAGCGAACAAAATTCGTGAGTGTAACATATGGTAATTTTGAGGCAAGAGACAAGGTTACGAACGAGGCACCAATAGTTGATTTGATATCGCTTCCAGCCTTGTTGGGCTGGAGTTATGCTGCAGGGCAATTTGTTGACAGCGGCAATCTCAGACACATGTGCGAGTTATGTGATGCCGAATTGAGGCCAATATTGCGCGACAAGGAAAAACATAATGAAAGCACTTTGCTCCTGAACAAATACATACGTTCGTTGTCGGCGTTCATAGAGGAACTTCGCCTTTGTCGTGGTTGTGATATAATTGAAGCATCGTCAATACACAGGATAAGGGAGAATACTCCTCAGAAGACATTCATATCACCATTGAACCCAATCTTCAGGAAGATAAACGAAAGCTTGCAACCTTTCTCGTCATCCTATGATGTAAGCAACACCATACATGCTGCACGCTGGTGTTTTGATAAGGGATTGTATCAGCAAGCGGCAACCATTCTTCAGGAGGGTATTGTCTCTTTCTTCGCTTTCCGTCATGGCATTCCAGTCGAAGATGAGGATTTACGTGGTTGCGTGAACCAGGCCTTTTATGTGGTTGTGAATAATCTTGAACGCCATACCGGGAACAATGTCATTGACGAATTACTGACAGACGAACTGTTGACAGACACTACAGTGGCTAATAAGTTCGCCCATTTGACAAATCTACGCAACGATTATAATCATTCTGGAATGCGTTCTAAACGTGCTCCACAAAATTCGGCAAGGCTAATAGCTGAGATTGGAAAGACATTGTCATTCTTTGAGGAAAATGTATTTGGTGACCATGCGCAGGAAAACGGGAAGAGGATAGTGACGGATAATATCTTTATCAATCTCTCCAATCACCCATCGGCAGAGTGGAGCGAGGATCAAAGAACTGCAGCGATGGAATATGGAGAAATCGTTGACATTCCTTTCCCTGTAGTTGATGAAAATGCGGATATTGAGCTCCTGAAAGTACTTGCCGATGAGTATCTGCTCAAGGTGCAGCAACTTGCGCAACCATACAATGCGATAGTTCATATAATGGGCGAGCAGACATTTACACATTCACTTCTGCTGCGTTTGCAGCGTGCCGGCTACAAATGTGTAGCATCTACAACCAAACGCATTATAGAACAGGAAGGGGAGATGAAGGTCGTAATCTTCAATTTTGAACGATTCAGAGAATACGAAATTTTTGCATAAAATGATAAAGTCAGAATTTATTTCCAGTGATATGTCTGAGAACAAAAATGCGATAAATCTCACCGGACATCAGCAAAGTGCATTCGACAAAATGGTTGAATTTGTAAATTCTCCCGATAGGCGAGTGTTCATTCTGCGTGGTTATGCAGGAACCGGCAAGACTACGATGATGCGTGTATTCATTGATCACTTGAACAAAACAAATGTGCACTATCGTTTGTTGGCATCTACCGGTCGCGCTGCCAAAATATTGAATAATGCCACAGGGTGTGATGCTACGACCATACATGGATTGATATATAAATTCAAGGATATAAATGAAAATCTTGAAGATATTGTCAAGAAGCGCGAAGAGGTAGGCGTGGATTCTACCGGCCAACTTTTCCTGAAATTCGATTTAGCTCCGGTTGAAAACAAAAACGAAGAGATATGTTATATTGTCGATGAAGCCTCAATGGTGTCGGATAATCTTGATAAACAATCCTCTCAGGCTGTTTTCGGTACCGGAAAATTGTTGAGCGATTTGTTGGACTATGACCCCAATGGCAAGTTTATATTTGTTGGAGATTCTTGTCAGTTGCCTCCGGTGAATCAAAAAATGTCTCCGGCTTTGAATGTTGACTATTTCAAGACCGCGTTCCATATAAATGCAAGGGAGTGTGAACTCACCGAGGTATTGCGTCAGTCTTCGGGCAATGATATTGTCCATTCGGCAAAGAAAATGCGCCAACTATATTATAACCCTCAACCATGGAAATGGGCAAAGTTCCCAATGAAAGGTTATAACAATATAAAAATACTGCCAAGTCAAGCACGGCTAATGGAACTGTATGTGCGGGATGTGAAAGAGCATGGCTTTAATGAGGCAACAATGCTCTGTTATTCTAACTCTCAATCCAACACCTTGACCAATATAATACGCCCACAATTTGGGAAACTTGGAACAATATTGCAGGTGGGAGATTTGTTGCTTGTTACCCAGAACAACCTTATTTCGGGGTTATTGAATGGAGATTTGGTTGTGGTAAATGAAATAGCAGAGAGAGTTGTGCGTGCAGGGTTGACATTCCTTAAAGTATCTATGAAAGAACTGTCGAGCAACAAATGCTACAGCCAATACTTGATAGAGGAGATATTATACCATAATGCAACAAACCTGACCCAAGAACAACAAACCGACCTTTATATAGATTTCTTCATAAGAATGAAAAATAAAGGAATAAAACAGGGAACTAAAGCCTTTGAGGACATGATGAGAAAGGATTCTTATCTCAATGCCCTCCGTGCCGTGTTCGGCTATGCCTTGACCTGTCATAAATCCCAAGGTGGTGAGTGGGAACGGGTATATCTTGATATTCCACGCAACCTGCCGTTGGTGGAGAAACCCTATGTGTATCAATGGATGTACACAGCCATGACAAGGGCAAGGCAGGAGTTGTATATTGTAGACGATTTTTGGATAATGTAATAGGAAAATGGAACTTGTACTTAACACATATGGTGTCTCACTCAATAGAGACAATGAAGCTTTTTTCATTACAATAAATGGTGACAAGAAACGCGTGCCGGTTACAGGTATAAAGTCCATACAGATTGGTAAAGGTGCGCAAGTGACAAGCGATGCCATAATACTTGCCATTGAAAACGAGATAGAGATTACATTCATGGACAAAGGTGGCACTCCTGTAGGACGGGTGTGGAGTCCAAAGTATGGCTCAATATCAACAATACGCAAAGGCCAGCTGAACTTCACTTTTACAAGTGATGCCGTTGACTGGATAAAAGACATTATTTGTCGTAAAATTGAGAACCAACAGGCTCTGATGCTGATGTTGCAGCAAGACAATCATGAAATAAGTCTGCTGTGTAAAAAGAATATATCCCGTCTCGAGGATTATATAAGCAAGATTAAAGCCCTCAAAGGCGAGATTGTCAATGATGTGGCAAGCCAGTTGCGTGGATGGGAAGGCATAGCCTCAAAAATATATTTCGATACATTGAACTATTACATCCCACAGGAATTCCGCTTCGAAGCACGCTCCCAACACCCGGCAAAGGATGTAGTGAATGCTTTCCTCAATTATGGCTATGGTCTCCTTTATAACAAAATTGAGGGTGCGTTGATAAAAGTGGGAATAGACCCGTATGTGGGAATACTGCACAGGGATGATTACAACCGCCCCGTGCTTGTGTACGATGTAATTGAATTGTATCGGATTTGGGTCGATTACATCGTTTACAACCTTGTTGCCCAGAATGCGATAACCGACGATTACTATTCTGTTCGTGAAGACGGAGCATATTGGCTTGAACCGCTTGGACGCCGTGTTCTCATACAAGCATTCAACGACTATCTTGCCGAGGTGATAACGCAAAAGGGAGTATCACGCTCGCGTGAAACGCAAATGCAATTATATGTTCAGTCATTGGCTCAAGTATTCAAAAAATATCAGTAACCATGATATCATACGGCAAAAACATAACAGCATTCAATGATGAACTCAAGAAAGTAAAACTTGAGTATCTCTATCATAGTCTGTGTAATCCCAAGTCCGAAATAAAATCGCAAGTGAACCAGTTGCGTATAATAAGGGATATAAATGCGAAGCAATATTCGCAACTGAAACGGCAGTTGCCATATGTTGTTTGTGCTCACTTTAATCCACCATATCGCAAAACCGAGAACTTTGCGTTTACCGAATACTTTGTCATTGACATTGACCATCTTTCTTTGAAAGAAATAAATATTGAAGATTTGCGCAGTAGATTACAGAGCGACAATCGTGTTGTACTCCTGTTTCTCTCCCCCGGAGAAGATGGATTGAAGGTTGTGTTCAGTTTCAACGAGCGTTGTTACGATGCCGGTCTGTATTCTTTGTTCTACAAAGCATTCTTGCGCGATTTTTCAAAACAATACTCCCTTGAACAGGTTGTTGACGAGCGCACCAGCGATGTGTGCCGTGCTTGTTTTGTGAGTGTCGATTCAAATGCTTATTATAACCCAAATGCAGTGAGCATTGACTTGGATTCTTATGTGGATACCCATAACCCATTGGAATTGTTTTCACTGAAAAAAGAACTTGATGCCGAGTGTAAGCAAACCAAAATAGAAGAGAAAAAGGAAAATAATTCATCGTCAGTGGATGACGAAACAATAACCCGTATAAAGGCATTGTTGAACCCTAAAGGCCGACAACGGAACAAACCTGCTCCATATATCCCCGAGGAATTGGATAGTATTATGGATGAACTCAAACAATTTGTAGAAACCGCAGGAGTTGAACTGTATGAAATAATAAATATACAATATGGCAAGAAACTTCGCTTTAAAGCCGGACATCGCCTGGCCGAGGTAAACCTGTTCTACGGCAAGCATGGATTCTCGGTTGTGAAGTCTCCACGCGGTGGCACATCGCATGAACTGAATGACCTGATGTATGAACTTGTGAATGAGTTCCTTTTAACCAATGCCCAATAATGCCACGCAAAAAAAAGAAAGAACTCACCTTTTATGAGTCACTGCTGAAGATAAAACATGCCGGAGTCGAAGGTTCAAAACCCATAACCTCAACCCCAACCGATGTCACGGGTATTGAATCGTTGAGCGAAAGGGTGCAGAAAGTTCTTGGATTGATAAACCGCGAAGAAAGAAAACCTACAGATATGTTGTTTTTTGTAATGTATGACATAGAAGATGACAAAGTCCGTCATCAGGTAGCTAAATACTTGCTAGCAAAAGGATGTAGCCGCATACAGAACTCCATCTTTTTGGCCGATTTGAGCAATGAGATGTACGATAAAATCCGTTCCGATTTAACCGAGGTACAATCGTTCTATGAAAATCACGATAGCATATTGATTGTTCCATTGTCGGTCGATCATCTGAAATCGATGCGTGTTATTGGCAAAACCATTGATATAGATATAGTTATGCATAATAAAAATACTTTGTTTTTTTAGTAAACAAAAAAATGAATACAGTTTGCGTTCTTTGAAATATTTATTATTTTCGCGTTTTGAAATGAGGTACATTTTTTGTGCTTTAAATCGGCCTTTTTGTATATTATATATGATATAGTATATTGATTATAAAAGGATTATAAAAATACCTCTCATAGAGCATATTCCATTACAATAAGGATTAAGACTGTTAATTGTCAATTCAACATTACAATTATTTAGCTCATAGAGCATATTCCATTACAATAAGGATTAAGACTCGAGAACAAGTGCTAGCCACATCAAAAACATTACTCATAGAGCATATTCCATTACAATAAGGATTAAGACTCTTCTTCAAACTCTAATCCAATTACTTTAATTGACTCATAGAGCATATTCCATTACAATAAGGATTAAGACAGCTTCGCCATCTTCTCCTCAATCACCTCAATGTCGTCTCATAGAGCATATTCCATTACAATAAGGATTAAGACTTTCAGTACCTGCAATTGGCTGCTTGAACAGCTCAAGCTCATAGAGCATATTCCATTACAATAAGGATTAAGACAGGAATATAGACTCTTTATCAATTTTTTTCATTACTCATAGAGCATATTCCATTACAATAAGGATTAAGACTTTTGCATTTGTATATTCAAATACATTTTTTGCTACTCATAGAGCATATTCCATTACAATAAGGATTAAGACACCAATAAACCAATTTTTTTGTTCAGTTCATCAATAACTCATAGAGCATATTCCATTACAACAAGGATTATGACGTCATACTTGAAAGAGGAAAGAGATATGGTTTAACTTCTCATAGAGCATATTCCATTACAATAAGGATTAAGACGCGTCATACCTCACTCCGTTGATAATTATGCTTACTCTCATAGAGCATATTCCATTACAATAAGGATTAAGACACAATTTGATACTTGTAAATTTCTTTGTATCTCCGTCTCATAGAGCATATTCCATTACAACAAGGATTTATTTAACTTTAATGCCCATCGGCCTTAATAATTCTCACAGTTTGTATATTGTCGACAAGAAAAGTTGCTTATTTTTGCTATTGACAATATTCTGATTACTATGAAAAAATACATTGAAATAGAGAGCTACGACGCTCTGCAGCTGTTGATTGTGCCGGGGGCGGTGCTGCGGCACTATGCTTTCCAGAACATTGAGTTCGGGCGCAATGCGGTGCAGTGCCGTTTTGAGGATTGTATATTCTTCGGTTGCTCAATGCCCGATGTGATGCGCGCCGAACTTACGCCCGATTGTTGTGTGCTGCCGCAGTTGCCTGTGCCGTTCAATCCTTTCCCGGCGCAGTTGTACACTGCAGCAACGCTTTATGCTGGGTATGACTACCGCAATCCCTCCACCTTTGAGCAGTGCTACGATACCCGCATATACCGTCATTACATGGAGTGTGGCAAGCAGGCGGCCGATATTGCCGAGACGCTTGCGCGTTCGTTGCACGACCATTCGATGAGTGATGCCCTGCACGATTTCCTCTCCCGTTACGATGAGCGCAGGGTGGTGGCGGTGATGGGTGGTCATGCCTTGTTGCGCACCGATGAGAATTACCGCAAGGTGGTGCTTATTGCAAAGCACCTTGCCCAGCAGGGTTGCCTGGTGGTAACGGGCGGTGGCCCGGGTGCAATGGAGGCGGCGCATCTTGGTGCGTGGCTTGCCGGGCGTGATGATGTGGCTGTTGATGATGCTTTGATGTTGCTGTCGCATGCGCCGTCGTACAAGGATGCTGCCTGGCTCTCTTCGGCTTTTGACCTTATGTACAAGATGCCGCGCGTGAGCGAGTGCTGCAGTGTGGGAATACCCACGTGGTTCTACGGCCACGAGCCGGCGACTCCGTTTGCAACGCACATAACAAAGTATTTCGACAACAGCATACGCGAGGATATGTTGCTTGCCATAGCCAAGGGTGGTGTCATCTATTCGCCGGGCAGCGCAGGTACAATGCAAGAGATTTTCCAGGATGCCGCGCAAAACCACTACCGCACATTTGGCTATGAGAGCCCCATGGTTTTCCTCGACAGTGAATATTGGTGCGAGAAATTCCCGATTTATCCGTTGTTGCAGTCCCTGCACCAGAGTGGTGGGTACAGAAACTTGTTGCTCTCACTTGCCGACACGCCGTCCGAGGCAGAACGGGCGATAATGAGGTTCTTAAAAAACGGAAAGCTTGTGCAAGCGAATTAAAACCAAGTTTACTTGAGTTTTTACAACGAGCGCAGCCAAGGTTCAAGCGCACGAAGTGCGGTTAAAAGTGAAAACTGAAAACTGAAAGCCGAGGTTCGAATTAAATCGTGGGTTCGACAACTTCGTCAGCAATAGGTCGCGCGTAGCATAAAAACTCCCCCTACGGGTCGCAAAGAGGGACAGTTGCGCTTTGCGTAGTGGAATGAAGTATCTTGGCTCACCTGCAAACTCAGGGGGGCGATATAAATAAAGATTTAATTTAATAGCAGAATTCACCTTTGATCCGCTCACTTATTTTTTCTTATTGTATTGTACTTTCTGTATGACAGAAAGTACCAAAGAACTCGGCACTCGGGCGCACCAGTCGCTCACTCCTCCTGCTCGTGAATTGCCTTGCAGGCAATATAACTCGTCCGTCCCTCGCTTGTCGCTGCAAGCCTTTCTGTCGTCAGCAGGGTGCTGCGGATCGCACTGCGTACGGCAATTTTTGGGAAACATAATTGCCGTACTACGTTTGGACGGTCCTCGCACAATGGCCTGCTGTCGGCAGGGCTCTCCGCTGTGTTGCTTACGGTGCCGTTTTACTGGATTACCTTTGCTCACGAACTTTATAGCGTACAATGGTGATCTCAAAGAAAAACCGGCACTGTCAAAATTACAGTTAAAGGCCGTTGACATTCAGGGAGCAAGCGAGGACATGTTTGAAGTGCGGTAGCGTTATCTTATTATTTATAACGCTGAACCGCACAAGTTCCGGAGCGCCTGAATGGCAATGAACAGCCTTTAATGGCAAACAACAGCCAACCGAGGGATGTCGCTTGCGACTCGTGAGCAAAAGGCTGTTGTGACTAATTTTGTTCTGTGCTGGGCGCTTTGGTTCTTTCACGCGATGAAAGAACATGAAAGAAAGACTTGAAGAAAACACATGTGAACGATGAAGGTTGAATACTGCTGTGAATACAATGACGAGCGAGAGCGAGAACTCTCCCACCTTTTTGCTGGTGAGCCAGTATCTTTAAATGTGTCCTTCAATAGATTTTGAGCGAAGCGAAAAATGACAACCGGTATTTGGGCCGAAATCGATATTGTTGCCTGAATAAAATAATCAGTGGCATTGCAACCGCAATGCCACTGATTATTTTTGTTTGTTAGGTCAATTACTTTACCAAAGTTTTGACACCATCTACGATATAAATACCTGTAGTCGGGTTTTCGACCTGACGACCGGCAAGGTCGTAGATACCTTTCACCTCTCCGTTCTCGCCTCTCACCTCAGTGATGCCTGTCTCAACCTGGACATCGCTCTTCTCCAGTGTCCAGACGCTACCGCCCCATGTATAAGGCTTTGTGAGAACATAGTTCCAAGCACTTGGGTTGACATACCATGCCGATGAACCGTTGCCGCTGACAATGCCGATACCTTTGTTACCCTGGTCGGTGGTAGTTTCAATCAATGTCCAGTTGTATTCTTCTCCCACCATCAGTGTCTGATCGTCGGCATCGGTGCCGATGTAGGCCGCTTCTCCATTGGCTTTGTTATAGATACATACGGTGCCATCGGTGTTCTTTGTGAAACTCCACAGGAAAATGTCGTCGGTTCCCTTGCTGCCTCTTACACCAATTTGCTTGTTGCTTGTGTTGAGTGCTGCATAGTAGTTTGTGAAATATCCGTTACGGATGTAGTAGTATGCACCAAAATCAAGAGCATCGGCCATTGATGTGCGTGGCATCATCTGGAACTGGTGGTAGAGTGCAACATATGCGTTGTACTGCTCCTCGGTAATGCCACCGTCGGCAACTGCCTGGCTTGCTGGGTTGATGACGCTGTTCTGCAAGTAGTCAAGAGCCTCCTGGCTTGGCTGGCCAATCTCGCCCACCTTTGCTGTGAGGACAATGAGCTCGCACTTCTTTACAAGACCTGCAAGCTGTGCAGTGAAGTCGCTCACCTCAACAATCTTCCATGTACCGTTGTAGCAGAGTGCTGCGTTGTCCCTTGCAAATACATCGCCTGTGATGTTTGCGCTCAAACGCTTGACGCTACCTGTTTCTGTTGCGCTGTAACCGTTTACGGCGGAGATTGTAACTACACCGGGGATGTATGTGAAGTCACCTGTTGCAACGGTTGCCTTATCGATTCTGACAGCAGTACCACCGTTCTCAACCATCTTGACGGCCTGGTTGTATGCCGGCATCTCCAGCACATTGCCGTTGTAGAGGTTCTTCATGATGTAGCCACCCTCGGTTGCAACAAACTGCCACAACTCCTCGGGCTCGGTCTGTGGGGTGTAGTGGAAACGTACACCATTGTTCTTCATGTACATTGTTGAACCCTCGTACTGCTGACGGAAGTATGTACAAGCCGAAACAATCTGATAGGTCTTGCCCTCAACAGGCTGTGTGATAGCTGCATTCTTGTAGTTTGCGATAGCCTGCTGGATGGCAGCTGTCTCGCCACCATCGAGTGCATCCTGCAATGCGTCGTAAACCTCGGCAGCAGGGTAGCCCACGCCACCACGGATGCTCTTTGCAAGGATATCCTCGGCCTCAATTACAGCAGCCTCCTCGGCTGTATATTCTGTTGGCTCAATGAAGTATTTGGCATACTGGTAGTCGAGATAGTCGAGAATCTCGTCATGGCTCTGCAAGCGATGGTAGAACGATGTCCAGTTCTTCTTGCTTGTTGGCAACCAACCAATCTCGGCAAGCGCGAACATACGTGGGAGCAACTGGTATTCAACCTCGTCAATGTCGTTTGTTGTCTCGGTCCACATGTTACCCTGTACACCCAAAGCAAACTCCTCCTTGCCGCCAAGTGCACCAAGTGGGTTAAGGCTGTAGATCTCGTCGAGAGTGTTCACGCCCCAACCACCGTTGTATGGCTCGTCAACAGGACGGTCTGCATCCTGTGCCTGCTGGAAGTCGAGATAGAGGTGGCTGTAAGGAACGATGATTGATTTCATGCCTCTCTTAGCAGCTTCACTGCTATAGTTAAGGCTGTTCCATGCCATGATAACAGGCTTTGTCTTGTTGTTGTCGTTCCAGTTTTTGAGCAACTCGTCCCAAACAACGATATCTTTATTGTAGTTTTCCTTGAGGAAGATACCAAGTTCCTCAACCAACCAAGACTGCAACTGGTGAACGCCGTCGAGGCCAAGTTTCTGAACAAGTGCAAGACACTGCTGGTTTGTTGCCCACTGCTCTGTGGGGCACTCATCGCCACCGATGTGTACGTAATCGTATGGGAATGTCTCGGCAATGTGGCCAAGAACGCACTTGAGGAATGTGATAACCTCTTCGTTACCAATGTTCAATACATCGTGTGAGATACCGCCGTCAACGCGAACCTCGTACTGCTTTGTGGGGTCGCAACTGAACTCGGGGTATGATGCAACCGCTGCAACCATGTGACCGGGAAGGTCAATCTCGGGGATAATCTCGATGTTGCGTGCCTTTGCATAGTCAACAATCTCCTTGAGGTCGTCCAATGTGTAGTACATGCCACGGCCATACTCTGTATCGTCGTAGAAGTTCTGTCCGTCGGCGTTGCTGAAAGAAGCCTTGCGGATAGCACCAACCTCTGTCAATTTTGGATATTCGGGGATTTCCACGCGCCAGCCCTGGTCATCGGTCAAGTGCCAGTGGAAACGGTTCATCTTGTAGAGAACCATGATGTCGAGCACCTTCTTTACCTCGTCCTTGTTGAAGAAGTGGCGTGCGATGTCGAGCATATAACCACGGTGGCCAAGCAATGGCTGGTCGTTGATTTCTACCGCAGGGATTGTCCACTCTACATTCTCTTTGCGCTCGCTTGCGAAATACTCGCGTGGGAGCAACTGCATGAGGGTCTGCAAACCATAGAGGTGGCCACCGAACTCTGATGCCTTGATTACAATCTGCTTCTCGCTTGTTGTCAAAGTGTAACCTTCGGCAGGCAGGGTAGCGTCAGTGCCGAACCAGATTTCGCCGTCGGCTGCAGCCTCGCCGGCCTCTCTTACCTCAAGGTTAATGCCTGCCGATGTGCTCAACTGCGTAGCGAAAGCCTCTGCATGCTCCTTCATCTGCTCTCCCTTGTAGGCAATGGCAGTGAATTTTGTTAAGTCAACAGTTCCTTCACCTACAGTCATCTCCAGTGGCTGTGGAATGATTGAAACCTTGCCCATGTTCTCAAATGCTACAGCTTCAACAAACTGCACGGGGTTGTTCTGGTCGTTCTTGTCCCAAAGACCAACGCCTCGGTTCTCTGCCGGGCCACCCCAAAGGTTCATTGAGATATTTGTGTTGCCTTTCGGATGAATCTCGTAACCACCGCTGTAGTTGCTGTTACCGGTTTCCTTGATGAAGAACTGGGTCACGCCGCTTGCAGTAGCATTGGCATGTACCATCTGGTTTTTTGCTGCAGAACTTACATAGAGTGTGTACCCCTTTTTGTTTGTAAAGGTGTAACCGTTTGATGCATCACCGGTGATTTTCCACAACTGTGCATCGCTGCCAATTGCTGCCGATGTTGTGATCTGTGCTCCGGAGGTCTCTGCTGTGAGCGCGTTTCCTCCGTTCATGAACTGGATGAGATACCACTTCGTGTTCTCATCGGTGCTTATGGTAGGGAACCCTTGCGCAAGGACGCCCGTAATTCCCATAAACAGACCTAACAGGAATAGAATTGATTTTTTCATGGGTTTATAATTAGTTATTAAAAAAGTTGCCTTTGCAAAGTGTGACTGAATGGTTGCTGGACACTATACCATATTTGCAAAGATAATCTAATTTTTCTAAAAAAGCGGGGTTACCTTATTAAATATAATATACGGTATGTTGCCGGAATTCCGATACTTTGGTCGCAACTGTGGATTATTTTCAAATCTCAAAGCCTTAATGTAAAAATATTTTACTGCAGTTCGTGCTCAGGTGTCGTTTGCTTGTGTGCGATAATTTTATTAAATTTGCCATGGAATAAATAAACATGACATGAAAAAAGTATTTTTGTATTTACTTGTATTGTCGCTATTCGTGCTTGCTTCCTGTGGAGGTAGTGGCAAGGGTGGTGTTTCCGATGGAAAAAAGAAGAATAAATACAAGGTTGAGAGAAAAAGGACTCCGGTGCCTGCAAAACCCAACAAGATTGCATATCATTTGAATGCCAACAGGATTTTCCGTGATGGAAATGACGTGCATTTGGCTGCAGCAACAAAGATTGGTATAGAGCCTCTTGCAACTCGCGAAGAGATAAAGGATGCAACGAGGGAGTTGGTGGCAATTGATGACCCATGCTTTGGCGATGCGTTTGTGCTCTATAACTTGACCCACTCGACACCTCATCTTGTACCCGAAGCTGCACAACTCCTACAGGAGATTGGCTATGCGTTTCAGGATTCATTGAGAAACAAGCATAAGTCGGAGTATAGTGTTGTCGTGACATCGGTACTGAGAACCGACGATGATATAAAGAGACTTTCTAAAAGGAATATCAACTCCATCCCGAATTCTGCACATCGTTATGGAACGACAATAGACATCTCCTATGCCCGTTTTTCAAAACTTAATGAAAGTGACGATGATGTTACTGAGTATGACTTGAAACAGGTGTTGACAGAGGTGTTGCGTGATTTTAGGGAACAGGGCCGTTGCTATGTGAAATATGAAGTCAAGCAGGGGTGTTTTCACATTACGGCAAGATAACAGAAGCAGTATGAACAATACATAAAAAAGGCATCCATCGGATGCCTTTTTTAAATTCAATAATTGGTTTGCTGTCAATTGAATAATTCGTCTCGTTGAAGATATGCTATAATCTCTCCGCGGTTGACATGGTCACCCTGCTTTGCGCATATTTCAACCACTCGTCCGCCAAGGCCTGTGGCTACGGGTTGCAGTTCGCCCCATGGTGTGATGATGGTGCAGAACAGTTCGTCTGCAGCGTAGTGACGTCCAATAGCCGGTGCTTGTGAAACGCCCTCAACGACAACTTCCCAAAGAATCTGTCCCTTTTCGGGAGCGACAATAGGGTCGGCTTTCGCATGCTTGATAGCCTTAATCTCCTCAATGCTCACACCCTTGCTTGCCATTTCGCCATCCTTTGCCTTTTCAATATCGGCAAGGAAACGTTCTTTTGCAACTCCGCTCTTATAATCGCGGTATTGGCGCTCGTGCATTGCGAATTCCCATAGCTCCTCATCGTCCTCACCGGCATCCCAGCCAAGTTCCTGCATCTCCTTGCGGTAGCCTTCCAAGGCATCAGGGTAGAAACTCTGTGGGTCGGCAGTGGTAAACTCATAACCCTTTTCCTTGGCAAGTTCTATGATTTCAGGTGCAACCTCACCAGGCAGCTGTCCACTCTTGCCCAGTATCATTCCCCACATGCTTTCATCCATTCGGCTGAATCGTGGTTCATCCTGTGCGCGAGAAAGCAGGTTCATGAGTGCAATGTTCTTGACATACTGGCTGAACGGGGTAACGAGTGGGGGATAGCCTACGCGTGGCCATACATATGCGACCTCATTAAATAGTTCTACCATCAATTCGTCGAGCGTATATGTAGGTTTTCCCTTGCTCTGTAGTATGCCGTTTATGCCTTTATGTACTCCGGCAAGGTCGGACATCATTGAACCCATCATGCCACCAGGCAGTCCGCTTGTCAGCAGCAGTGAACTCATCAGTTTGTTGTTTTTGTCCATGAATACACCCATCCATTCGTCAATGAATTCCTGTGTTAGAGTGCGTACTTTCATGTATGCATTCATGTTGATTTCTGGGACTTTAAACCCTGCGTCTTTAAGCATTGCTTGAACGCTGATGATGTCCGGGTGAACCTTACCCCATGAGAGTGGCTCCACTGCTGTATCAATGATGTCACATCCGTTCTTGCATACTTCGAGTATTGATGCCATAGAGAGTCCCGGGCCACTGTGCCCATGGTATTGGATGATGATTTCGGGGTGCTTCTCCTTTATACTCTTAGTCAGGCGGCCCAGGAATGCCGGGCGTCCAATGCCGGCCATGTCCTTGAGGCATATTTCTGTAGCGCCTGCAGCGATCAGTTCGTCGGCTAGGTTGCTGTAATATTCTACAGTGTGGACTGGAGAGGAGGTGATGCAGAGTGTCGCCTGTGGAATCATACCGGCTTCAAGTGCATATTTGATGGACGGTATGATGTTGCGTGAATCGTTTAGACCGCAGAAAATGCGTGTGATATCAACGCCTTGAGCCTTTTTAACCTTGTACATAAGGCGACGTACATCGGCCGGTACGGGGAACATGCGCAAGCCGTTTAGCGCTCTATCAAGCATGTGTGTCTGTATGCCGGCTTCATTGAATGGTTTTGTAAAAGTTCTTACCGCCTTGTTGGGGTTCTCGCCTGCCATCAGGTTTACCTGCTCAAATGCACCACCGTTTGTCTCTACTCGTGAAAAACATCCCATTTCAATGATTGCTGGTGCTACCTTTTCGAGTTGCTCAGCAAGAGGCTGGAATTTACCCGATGATTGGAACATGTCGCGATAGACCAAGCTGAATTTAATCTCCTTTTTCATAATATTGAAAATTTGAGGGTAGTGTAAACAGTTGTCATTATGTGATCCTGCAAGGCAAATGGCAAGTCTGGTCTGTTTGCGGTCGCCGTGCAGCAATTACTAATGCAAAGTTAGTCGCTTTGTGTTTAAAACCTAATTTTTGCGGTTGTTTTTTTAAATGTTTTTATAATATGTTTATAAAGTATATAAGTATAATGGTTCGCGCAGGTTTGTTGATAGAGTGTTTTTAGGTGTGTAAATAGCTAATATATAGCGTTGTATATGCGTGTTTGTTATGTGTTGCTTTGGTGTGGTGTATTCAGTGTGGTATTTGCTTTGTTTGCTTGTAGGCTTTGTTTACATTGCTTTGATTTTGGTATTTTACAGTGGGAGTGGGGCGGTTCTTGCTCTTACGTGCTCTTTGTTTAAAATTTACATGTTTTATTGTTGGTATTGGCGAAACTTGTGAAATTTTATGGAAAAACAATAAAATCATTGATTGAATTTCGCCAATAAATACATAATTTCACCAATTATATTTAAATTTTACCAACTGGATTGGCTCTGTATCGCAGATTTTAATGATTTGAAAAAGGATTTGCGACCTTTGTATTGAAAGCCGACAATCATACGGGGGTCAGGTTTGTGGAATTCCCGGATTTTGTGTGGTTGATTTGATTTTAAAACACGCTCATTTACTTAAAATTATTTATGAAACATTACCTATCTTATGTCGAAGATGTGATCAAGGGCAAGTGGAATGCTCCCGCTATCACCAATTATGGAAATAACACCTTGAAAAACTGCGACATTGCAAGAAATATCGAGAGATTACATATTCTTTTTGAAAAATGTGGTATAAAAGCCGGTGACAATGTTGCCATTTGTGCCCGTAATTCAGCTGAATGGTGTGCTGCTTTTCTTGCTGTTACAACATACAAGGCTGTGGCTGTCCCCTTGCTTGCCGATTTCTTGCCTGAGAATATAGCAAATCTGGTGAAGATTTCAGATAGCAAGATGTTGTTTGTGGACAAGAATGTGCTGGCCGGATTGCAGCGTGCAGGTATTGTTTCTGCATTTGGTGAGTACGATAGCTTCGCCGGTGTGTTTGATATTGCAACATACGAATCAATAAGTGATTGCAATAATTCAGTTAATGTAAATGTTGAGGATATTGATGCTGCTTTTGCAAAGAAATATCCAAACGGAATGAGTGCGGCTGATGTCAATTTTAATATTGGAGAACTCGATGATCTCAACGTCATAAGCTATACTTCCGGTACAAGCAGCGCTCCAAAAGGTGTTATGTTGACTGCAAAATCACTCTCGGGTAATGTTGAGATTGCCCGTAAACTTGTTTCGGTTGCCGTTCAGGAGCCGGGAAATACGTTGTCTATATTACCTCTCGCACATATCTTCGGATTGGCGTTCGACTTCCTTTTCCTTTTCAGCTGTGGCTGTCACATCCACATCTTTACCGAGAAGCCCGTGCCTGTCCGTTTGCTTAAAGCATTGTCCGAGGTAAAGCCATTTATCTTCTTGACAGTCCCAATGTTAATTGAAAAGATTTTTAGAGCAAAGGTAATCCCTACTTTGAACAAACCTGCAATGAAATTCCTTACTTCTATACCTGGTATCCGTCAGCTAATACACAAGAAAGTGCGCTCAAAAATCATTGCAACATTCGGTGGTAACCTCCACAAGGCAGGTTTCTTCATTGGCGGTGCTGCAATAAGCAAGGATGTGGATAAGGTGATGAAGAAGATAAAGATTCCATATGCAGTGGGTTACGGAATGACCGAATGTGGACCGCTCATCAGTTATCTTGCCTCTTCGCACCCAACAATATTTGAGGCCGGTGGCATTGCAGGGCCTACGATTGAGGTGCGCATTGATTCGGAAAGGGAAACAAAATTGCCAGGTGAGATACAGGTACGTGGCGATGTGGTTACTCTTGGATATTATAAGAATCCCGAGGCTACAAAAGCGTCATTTACAGCCGATGGTTGGTTGAAGACCGGTGATATGGGTATTCAGCCACGCAAAGGCATCATTTATATCAAGGGTCGTTGCAAGAATATGATTCTAACAGGAAGCGGCCAGAATATCTACCCCGAGGAGATTGAGGATCTGATAGTCCAGCTCCCTTATGTTGCCGAGACTCTTGTGGTTGGTCGTAATCATGCGCTTGTCGCTCTCATTGTCCCCGACCGCGATGCAATGAAAGCCACAGGCATTAACGAGGAGAAGGCTCAGGAGATTATTGAAGGCAATGTCTTTGCCTTGAATGCAAAGCTGCCGACGTATAGCCAGATTGCGCGTTGTGAATTGAGACGCGAACCGTTTGAGAAGACTCCAAAGTTGAGTATCAAGCGTTTCATGTACAATTAACCGAGTGAAAGCTGAAAGCTGAAAAGTGAAAACGGAAAGCGGAAAACTGTGGGTAAGCGTGAGCATGTTCAAGCGCACAAGTGCGGTTAAAGCCGAAAACACCTTTAGTTTTGTATCTTTAATTTCGTATTATTGATAGTGATTGATTTGATTGCTCCGGGGTGCAGCCCCTGTACCTCGGAGTTTATTTTGAAACCTAAATGTGAAAATGTGTTAAAGGTGGTACCGTTTTGTACTTTTAAAAGATAAAAAGATGCCGATATTGAGTTAATTTTGACACATACATAATTAATATAAATTAAATTTTCAGATATTTGCATGTAGTGACAGGCTCCATGGCCGGTTAATGAAGAAGAAATTTCTAATTATCATAATTATAGACTTATTATGAAACATTTTGTAAGTATTTTTAATGATTCTGTAAAATCGAACTGGAATCTTCCTGCCGTTACCAACTTTGGTGGAAATTCATTCACCTATGGTCAAATGGCTGAGCAAATCACAAAGTACCATATCCTCTTCAGTGAGGCAGGTATCAAGAAAGGTGATAAGATTGCTCTTTATGCACGTAACTCTGCTGAATGGGTTGTTGCATATTTTGCAACCTTGACATACGAGGCTGTGACGGTTCCTTTCCTCCCCGATTTCATCCCTGCTGCAGTGGCAGAGCTTGGTTCATTCTCTGAGTGCAAGCTCATCATCGCCGATGATATTGCTTATAACGGTTTGAAAGAGGATAAGAAATATATCGAGCAGTTGGAGTCAACCAAAGGTTTTGCAGGTATCCTTAATATAAAGGATTTGAGTGTATTCCACGCTACTGACAAGGTTTTGGCGGCTACACGCGAGACACTCGACGAGCACTTTGCCAAGGCATATCCAAATGGCCTTACAGCTGATGATGTGAATTTCTACCCCGAGGAGCGCGATCCCGAGGCTGTTGTTGAAATCAGCTTTACGTCGGGTACAACAAGTGCGACATCAAAGGGTGTTGTCCTTCCGGCCCGTTCACTGTCAGTGAACCTTGATTTTGCCCGTCGAGAGATTCCTTTGAAGCCCGGTGGTCACATATTTGCGGTTCTTCCAATGGCTCACATGTTCGGTCAGACATTTGATGTTCTCTTCCCATTGTCGGGTGGTACACATGTCTTTGTTATGCCCGGTAAACCTACACCGGCCCGTCTTTTGGGTGGTTTGGGCGTGGTTAAACCATTCATGTTCCTTACTGTACCTTTGGTTATTGAAAAAATCTTCAAGTCTAAGGTGTTCCCTGCTACACGCAAGTTCCCGGCCAAGTTGCTGTTGAAGATCCCCGGACTTGACAGAATCGTACTCAACAAGATAAAGAAATCGCTTCTTACAGCATTCGGTAATGGCTTTACAACGGGTCTTATCCTTGGTGGTGCACCTCTTAACCGTGAGGTTGAGGATCTGCTCAAGCGCATGAAGTTCCCATATGTCGTTGGCTATGGTATGACCGAGTGTGGCCCGCTTATCTCTTATCGTGACAAGAGCGAGTTTGTGAAGTACTCATGCGGAACAAAGGCTCATCCAATAGAATTGCGTATTGATTCTGCAAATCCACGTCGTGTACTTGGCGAAATTCAGGTTAAGGGTGATGCAGTGATGCTTGGTTACTATAAGAATGAGGCTGCTACAGAAGCGACATTTACAAAGGACGGCTGGTTGAAGACCGGTGATATGGGTATCCTTGATGCTAAGGACAACCTCTTTATCAAGGGCCGTTGCAAGAATATGATTCTTACAGGCAGTGGCCAGAATATCTATCCCGAGGAGATTGAGGACAAGATAAACAACCTTCCTTATGTTGTCGAGTCATTGGTTGTTGGCCGCAAGAACGCTATCGTGGCACTTGTTGTTGCCGACTACGAGGCCGGAAAGAAGAATGGTCTTGATGAGAAGGCTCTCGAAAAACTCGTTGATGAGAGCGTGCTTGCCTTGAACCCAGAGTTGGCTGCATACAGCAAGATCGGTTATACCGAGATTCGCAAGGAGCAGTTCGAAAAGACACCAAAGCAGAGTATCAAACGATACATGTACTCATAAAATAGATTGTATAATATGAAAAGTTCCCAGTCTGGCTTATCAGGCTGGGAACTTTTTTATTCGATTATTACCAAAACTTGGTTGTTTTGCACAAAATGGTGGTTAATGTGCAATTTTTAATTTTGAAATATTTGTATTTTAGAAAAATATTATAGAAATTTGCACCATCAAATCAATCACACACACAATCAATACTATGAGACATTTTGTAAGTTACTTCAATGATTCTGTAAAAAAGCATTGGGATTTGCCTGCACTCACAAACTTTGGCAAGGAAACCTATACTTATGGTCAGATGGCCGAGCTGATTGCAAGATACCACATTCTTTTTGCCGAAGCCGGTATTAACAAAGGTGATAAAATCGCTATTTATGCACGCAATTCAGCCGAATGGGTTGTTGCATATTTTGCAACCTTGACATACGATGCAGTAACTGTACCATTCCTCCCAGATTTCATTCCTGCAGCTGTAGCTGAACTGGGTTCATTCTCAGAGTGTAAACTCATCATTGCCGATGATATTGCTATCAAGGGCTTGAATGAGGATAAAAAATATATCAAGCAACTTGAGTCAACCAAGGGTTTTGCCGGCATCCTTAATATAAAGGATCTGAGCGTCGCTCATGCAACAGACAAGGTTCTGACTGCAACCTGTGAGACACTTGACGAACACTATACTAAGAAGTATCCCACCGGCCTTACTGCTGCGGATGTGAATTACTATCCCGTGGAGCGCGATATGGAGGCAGTTGTTGAAATAAGCTTTACATCAGGTACAACCAGCGCGACATCAAAGGGTGTTGTGCTCCCTGCGCGTTCATTGTCGGCAAACCTTGAGTTCGGTTTCCGTGTGATTCCTACTTCTGTTGGTGGACATGTATTTGCCATTCTTCCAATGGCACACATGTTCGGTCAGGCATTTGACGTGTTGTTTACTATGTCAAGCGGTTGTCATGTGTTCGTTATGCCGGGCAAGCCAACTCCCGCGCGTCTGTTGGGCGGCTTGGCAACTGTGAAGCCATTCATGTTCCTTACAGTACCTTTGATCATTGAGAAAATCTTCAAGTCAAAGGTATTCCCTGCAACACGCAAGTTCCCTGCGAAATTCATGTTGAAGGTTCCCGGACTTGACAGAATTGTGCTTAACAAGATTAAGAAATCATTGCTTAATGCCTTTGGTAATAGCTTTACAACTGGTGTAATCATTGGTGGTGCAGCTCTCAATCGCGAGGTTGAGGATTTGCTCAAGCGCATGAAATTCCCATATACAGTAGGCTATGGAATGACCGAGTGTGGCCCAATCATCTCTTACCGAGATAAGGATGAATACGTGAAATATTCATGTGGTACAAATGTAGGTTCTGTTGATATACGCATTGATTCATCAGATCAATACCGTGTACTTGGTGAAATCCAAGTTAAAGGCGACGCTACAATGCTTGGATATTATAACAACGAGGAGGCAACAACTGCAGCATTCACAAGAGACGGTTGGTTGAGAACCGGTGATATGGGTATCTTTGACCGCAAGGGCAACCTTTATATCAAGGGTCGTTGCAAGAACATGATTCTTACTGCAAGCGGCCAGAATATCTACCCCGAGGAGATTGAAGATAAGATAAACAACCTTCCTTATGTTGTAGAGTCATTGGTTGTTGGCCGCAAGAACGCTATCGTGGCACTTGTAGTTGCCGATTACGAGGCCGGCAAGAAGGATGGCCTTGATGAGAAAGCTCTCGAGAAGCTCATCGATGAGAACGTGCTTGCATTGAATCCCGAGTTGGCTGCATACAGCAAGATCGGTTACACCGAGATTCGCCGTGAGCAGTTCGAAAAAACTCCAAAGCAGAGTATTAGGAGATTTATGTATTCGTAAAGAATTTTTACCATATTGCAGCGCTCCAAACTAATAGTTCGGAGCGCTCTTTTTTGTGTATTGTTCAACAGAATGGCTGTTGCTGATGAAACTTTTTGATGTATCGTGCCAAAATCTTATCTTTGTCATCGATTATTAGAATGAATTATGAAAATTACAATCATACAGCAGGATATTATTTGGAAGGATGTTGAAGCCAATGTTGCTAACCTTGAACAGCTTGTTGCTAAGGCTGAGCGTGCCGATCTCTATCTCTTTCCCGAGATGTGTTCAACAGGTTTCTGTATGCAGCCACAGGGCATTGCCGAGGAGGTTGAAGGTGCAACAGTGCAGTTGATGAAGCGTCTTGCAGTGGAGTACAATGCTGCAATGGCAGTGCCGGTGATGGTGCACGAGGAGGGCAAATACTATAACCGTATGTACTTCATAACCCCTGAAGGTGTAGTGGGAAAATATGACAAGAATAACCTCTTTGAGTATAGCGGCGAGGATAAGGTGTTCACTCACGGAACAGAAACCGTAGTTTGGCAATGGCGTGGTGTGCGCTTCAGGCCTGCAATCTGTTACGACCTCCGTTTCCCTGCATTCCTTTACAACAGGGCGCAGTATGATGTCCTGCTCATTTCGGCCAATTTCCCCGATAGCCGCCTGCTTGCATGGGATACGCTAGTGCGTGCACGCGCAATAGAGAATATCTGTTATGTTGCAGCAAGCAATCGTGTGGGTGCCGATGAGTATGGAACATATATGGGTCACAGTGTTATCCTAAGCCCTTATGGACAGACACTCGCAGCTTGCAATGACAACGAGCAGGGTAGTGCGACTGCAGAACTTGATGATGAAATGTTGCAGAAGATTAGGGTGATGCAATTGTTTAACAAATAAGATAATAGAGGCGTTTTAGTTAATCGCCTCTATTATCTTATTGTATTCTGGAATTTCCTGTAGGAAAGTGAAGGTGTTCTTCTCGTAGTCCATCTTGCAACAGTAGTGCTGCAGGCCGTTGCTCACAATCAGGTAATCGACCTTCAGAATCAAATTGTAGCGCGAAATCTGTGCAAAAACCTCTTTGCTAATCTTTACGCCAGGTGCTTTGTATTCAATGATTACACGCGGTTTCAGTGCCTTGTCATACACCACAGTGTCGCATCGGCGGTTCATGCCGTTGAGTGTTATCGCAATCTCGTTGCCCATCAGCGCCTGGGGATAGCCTTTGTATTCGAGCAGATAGTGTACAAAATGCTGGCGCACCCACTCCTCGGGCGTGAGCGCAACATAACAACGGCGCAGAGTATCGAAAATTTGTTTCTTGCCGTCGTTCTCGGTTATTTTTGTGTCGTATGCCGGTAGGTTAAGTGCGAGCATTTTATTACCTTTGTAATTCTTTTGTACTTTCTGCGCAAAGATAGGCATTTTTATTGTGAATAGCGCTAAAATAAAGATATATGGCAAAATATACTTACGAATCTATAATGTCGGAACTCAAATCGGGTGTCTATCATCCTATCTATTATCTTATGGGTGAAGAGGGTTATTACACCGACAAGATAACCGATTATATAATAGAGAACTCCCTCACCGAGGTTGAGCGCGATTTCAACCTGACTGTCTTCTATGGTCTTGAGACCGACATTGACACTGTGGTCACTGCTGCCAAGCGTTTCCCTATGATGGCTGAGCGCCAGGTGATTGTCGTGCGCGAGGCACAGCTGCTGAAGAATATTGACAATCTGTTGTTCTATCTGCAGAACCCACAGCCAACAACGGTACTTGTGTTTGCACACAAGAATGGCTCGATAGACAAGCGCAAGAAAGTCGCTACAGAACTTGAACGCAAGGGAGTGGTACTCGATTCCAAAAAGATGAAGGACGAGCAACTCCCGTCATTCATCACTGCCTGTTTGCGTGAAAAAGGTCTCACCGCTGACAACAAGTCGGTGCAGATGATGCGTGAGTCAATCGGTGCCGATCTTTCGCGTATTGCCGGCGAAATAGACAAACTGGCTATTGCATTACCTCAGGGTGCAACTGCAGTAACCCCCGAACTCATAGAGGAACACATCGGTATCAGTAAGGAGTATAATAACTTTGAATTGCAGAATGCCCTTGTGAACAAGGATATATACAAGGCAAACAAGATTATAAACTACTTTGCCCAGAACCCTAAGAAGAACCCGATACAGATGTCATTGGCATTGCTGTTCAGCTTCTTCTCTAATGTGATGATGAGCTACTATGCACCCGACAAGAGTGAGCGTGGCGTTGCAGAATTTTTGGGATTACGCAGCACATGGGGTGTTGGTGATTACATAAAGGCCATGCGTAACTACAAGGCAATGCATGTAATGGAGATTCTGCACCTCATTCGCCTTGCCGATGCGCAGTCAAAGGGTGCCGAAGGTCCTCAGCTTCCCGACGGCGAAATCATGCGAGAGTTGCTGTACAAGATTCTGCATTGATGGTTGCGCGTCATGTCATATCGACCGTACGGGAGATTTCTCAATGATATGGTTTCAAGAGATCCCTCGTCGCTTTGCTCCGTCGAAATGACGAAATATAAAAAATACTAAGACAATGATAAACAGAAATTTGAATGGCTCGGATATAACCTTCGAGCAAGATGGAAAACTATCTTTTGACGAAGAGGCACACCGCTACTCGCTGAACGGGGTTGAGTTCCGTTCGGTGAGCAATGTGGTTGGTATGTTCTTCAGGGAGTTCGATGCAGTGGGCATCAGCCTGAAGAAATGTTGTGGCAACGAAGTGGAGGCAGCGAAGCTGCGTGAGGTCTGGGAAAGCAAGGGCGCTATTGCTAGCCAAGCCGGAACATTCATACATAAGGAAATCGAGGACTACCTTAATGGCAAACAGACACCAGATCTCCTGTGCAATGTCAGCTACAACGGACAATATGTGAAGTTCAACGAGACGGTTGACATTTCCCGTGAGTGGAGCTATTTCAAGTCATTTGAGAGAAACACAGCCTTTCACCCGTTCCGTACAGAGTGGAGGGTGTTTGATGCCGATGCGCGCGTCGCGGGCACACTCGACTTTGTATGTTGCTGCCCCGACGGCACATATGAAATCTACGACTGGAAGCGCAGCAACAAGATTGACCCCACCGAACGCAACCAGTGGGCAAGCGGCATGAACGGTCTAGAGCACCTCACCGACACCTCATACAGCCACTACTGCCTGCAGCAGAATCTCTACCGCTATATGCTTGAAAAGAATTATGGCATAAAGGTGAGCCGCATGAACCTTGTTGTCCTGCATCCCGAGTTACCAACCTATAGGGTGGTGCCCGTTCCACCAATGGAGAGGGAAATCAATATTATACTAAACAAGATAAAGTGAAATATTCTCTTTCGTTATTAGGAGCACAGCGCATTCTTGATAAAAAGAAACAACAATAGTTTTTTAAACAACAACTATTTCTTTGATAAACATTGAAATAGTTGTTGTTATGTTTAAATCAGTTTATTATCCTTAAGCCAAGCAATTTGGTCTTGAATAGTTTCGACAATTGGCCTTGTCTTATATCCCAATTCTTTTATTGCCTTACTATAATCAAACTGATTGTTTCTTTTGAGATTATAAACCGAGAAGGTGGTCATTAAAGGCATCTTGCCGGTTTTTGCAGCCTTTTTTTCCATCCTTCTGGCAATTCTTTCAGCAAGATTGATAGGAAGGAATAATTTGACAGGCTGACATCCTGTTTCCTTGACAAGAATCTTATTAAGCGTCTTGAATCTGATGACTTCGTTTCCGAGAATATATCCATCTCCAATCTTTCCAATATCTGCCGCAGCAATACAACCAGCTGCAAGGTCACGTACATCTACAAGATTGAAAGAACCGTTGATTCCCACAGGCATCTTTCCCTTAATAATCTTGATTATAGTCGAAGTGGTCTCGCTGATGGCATAGTCATTAGGACCGAAAATACCTGTAGGATAAACTACACAGGCTTTAAGTCCTCTCTTTTTTATGGCTGTATAGACATTGTTCGTAGCCATAGCCTTACTCTTGCTATACCAGCCCTCAAGCAGATCGAGATTCACCTCTTCCACTTCTTTTATCTTCTGTCCGTGCGGAAGTTCTGGAATAGCTCCAGTTGAACTGACATATACTAATTTCTGGCATTCAGGATGCTCAAGACACATATCTACAATATTCTCAGTACCTCCAACATTGACATCAAGAACGAGTTTATTATAGTATGGGTTCACGGTAACCATGCTAGCTACATGGATACATACGGTCTTAATTCCTTCCTCAACTGTAAAGAATGGCTCCAATGAAGCCTTGTTACAGAGATTGCCATAAAAGATTTCCACCTCTGAAGGAATATACTTTGAAGAGATATCGCCCTCAAGAACGAAAGCTCTTACCTTTTCTCCACGCTCTAAAAGTTGAGCGCATACATTCGAGCCTAAAAAACCGGCAGCACCGGTAATAAGATAAATAATTTTACTCATAATTATCCTCTAGTTTTGTCGCTGCAAAGATATCTCTAAGTTAGTATTCAGTAAAGGTCAAATTTACCCAACGATTGGTCTGGAATTCTATTAGATATGTTATTTTGGTTAATTTTTCTTCAAGATTCTTCTAAAGTTCCTATAAATTTTGTCTTTATTTGTTCAATTCTTCCAAACTTTGTAAATTTGAATGGTTATGTTGAAGGATATAGAACTATTGGATGGTGGAAGTATCTTGAATGGACTCCGCTTTCCGCATAAGATAAATAAAGTGACTCAGATAGTAATCACAGCCGGGCAGTTCTCATGTCTGGTGGATTTTCATATATGGTCATTGAAGGCTCCTGCAGTAGCTCTTTTCCTGCCCGGTCAGGTGGTCGAGTCGATAGAACTTGATAAGGAATTTGCCGGATTCGGCATGGCTATGAATCCTGAATTTACAGATTCGTTGAATCTGCCCGTCAGTCTGCAAGAAAGGCTCTTTATCAAGGATACGCAGTTCTATAGTGTTTCGGGAGAGGTCATTGATGTCCTTATATCTCTATACAAACAGGTTTCAAGCCTGATGAATCAGCATGACAATCCATACCGTGACGAAATAATAAGACATCTATTTTCTGCTTATTATTTTGGCCTTGGATATTATATGCATGGTCTTCAGAGTCAGCCATCGGCTATGACGTCCCAGCAGGAGAAATGTGAGAAATTCATGTCTCTTGTAGTAGAGAATTTCAAGACTCAGAGAGATATAGGTTTTTATGCAGACAAACTTTGCATGACAAGCAAATATCTATCTACTTTGCTTAAGCAGGAAACCGGCATGACTGCTCTTGATTGGATAGAAAAGCATGTGGTACTATATGCCAAGAGCTGTCTTTCATCAACATCTATGACTATACAGGAAATTAGTGACGAACTGAATTTTCCATCACAGTCTGTATTTGGAAAATATTTCAAAAGGGTTGAAGGTGTCTCTCCAAAAGCATACCGCCACTCCTTGTTGAAAAACTGACGGTAATGTTATATAATCTCAGCAATGAGATGCCCCGAAGAGTGCTCATAGCAACAGCTGTCTTTGATTACTGTTTTCATGAATGGATGTCTGAAATGCAGATAATCCTCAATTAGGTTGTTAATGAATGCTGTGATGTCTTCGCTGCTACACATATCCTCCTTGTACTCAACCGTAATTTTATTCTTCCAATATGAGACCACAACCATATTCCTAGGCTCTCTCGTACTTGTTCTATTGCCGGAATAGTTCATGACCGGAGGAGGTGAAACAACATTGTCAATAGTCATCACCTTTCCTTTGACTTCAAGCACCCTTTTATTCAGGAATGGCATTCTAACGAATGTCAGCCTCAATCCATACATCAAGCAGACATGATGAAGCGGTTCTTCAAATATCACACTCTTTGTAGCCATCATTGCTTGCTGTTCTTGGCTGTCATAAGGGCGGGAATCCCCAAGATTCTCATAAACTTTTTCATATTTTTTGTGCTGTTATTTTTCAGTTTCGTCTTTTTCTTCAAGGAATTTATCAACGAATTTGTCCTCTATTTTCCGGTATGTGCCCACGACAGCATCCTCAATCTTCTGATAAGTTCCTACTACTGTCTCCTCTATCTTCTGGTATGCACCGACTACGGTATCTTCAATCTTTGTCTTCTTTGGTTTTAGTGTTGCCATAATTAATTTGTGTTAGAATGTATAGTTACTGCGAGTTTTATATTGTGTGCAAAAAATGGCTAAAAATCTTTTCATCTTTTTACTACTTAAATTTTAGCAACAATATAGCAGCTGACCCGCAATTCATTTATTTCGCGAACTTGTCATCCTGAATAAAAGTGAAGAATCTCAAACCGCGTTTTAAATAGATGCACTGTCTACGCGATTTTGCAAACACTCGTTGTAAAAACTCAAGTAAACTTGGTTTTAACTCGTTCAATTGCAAAATTCGACTTCGCTCAGCATGACATTTAAACGTTGGGTCAACATCTATATTATTACTTTAATTTTACGCTTGCAAAGGTATGGCAAGAGAATGAGAATGATTTTTCAGAAAAACCGATAAATTGGTAAGATTTGCCGAAATTGTTATGTTGCCAATTACCTGTCCTTTAACAGTTTAGAAAGTTAAACCAATCCAATGGAAAAACTGCCCAATTTTGCAGAACTTATGCTTGAGAATATATAATAGTATATATGGAAACCAAACAAAAGTGAGTTCCAAAGTCTTCAAACCTTGGGACTCACTTCAATATTTTCTATTTTACTTACTTCATCAGCTCAATGCTGCGCTTTACAAAGTTGTTCAACGCCTCGCCTGTGAGCATGTTGTTCTGCAACAGGGTGATGTCGATGAGCTGCTTCACGGTGTTGTCACCGGCTGCATACTGTGCAAGGACGCCTTCCTTCTCGCTTTTTGTTGCTGTAATCTCCTTCTCAATCTCGAAGAGTTCGTCCTTTTCGCTCTGTGGAATATCCTCGCTCTTCTTGCCGGTGCGTGCATCGTAGAGTGCTTTGCGACGGCTCTCGAG
>JAZOUB010000012.1:0-22853 GCA_045657945.1 Bacteroidaceae bacterium
GCACCAAGCAGGAGAACCTGACCGAATATGTTAACCCCCTCATCGGTAGTGGCGGCCACGGACACGTGTTTGTGGGAAGTCGGGGGCCAAGGCGGGCTTAGGAAGACAAGCAAGTTGTTCAACTCCTTGGCTCACAGAACGACATGGCTACGATCCGACTTGCAAAGAAGAGTGAGGAGACCTGCACCAAGCAGGAGAACCTGACCGAATATGTTAACCCCCTCATCGGTAGTGGCGGCCACGGACACGTGTTTGTGGGCGCAAGCGTTCCGTTCGGTATGGTACAGCTGGGCCCCACAAGTGTAAACCAGGCGTGGGACTGGTGCTCGGGCTATCACCAGGACGAGGCATCGGTAATAGGTTTCTCTCACACTCACCTGAGCGGAACAGGTATCGGCGACCTTTTCGATGTCACCGTAATGCCGGTTACAGGCGAGGTGCAGTATGAACGCGGAACAATTGACAACCCAAGCAGCGGCATGTGGTCACTTGCCGAGCGCACAAAGGAGGTTGTGAAACCGGGCTACTACAGCGTTCCCCTGATGCGCTACGGCATCAAAGCAGAGATGACAGCCACAGCACGCGTGGGACTCCACCGCTACACATTCCCCGAGAGCAACGAGGCTGCCATCGTAATTGACCTTGAGAACGGCGGTTGCTGGGACGAGAGCACCGAGACATTCATGCAGGCCGAGGGCAACAACCGCATCGTGGGTTACCGCTACTCAAAGGGTTGGGCAAAGAACCAGCGCATCTACTTTGCAGCCGAGTTCGCAAAGCCATTCGACAGCTTTGAGTTGAAGGGATACAATAACTTGTATGGCTGTGCATCATTCAGCACAACAGCGGGCGAGGAGGTGATGCTCAAGGTAGCAATATCACCTGTGAGCATCGACGGTGCCAAACTCGCACTTGAGAGCGAGCTACCCGGATGGGACTTTGCTGCTGTCCAGACAGCTGCCGTTGACGCATGGGAAAAAGAACTCTCACGCATAAAGGTAGAAATAAAGGACGAGGAGCAGAAGAAGATATTCTACACCGCAATGTACCACGCAATGATAGCACCAATGCTCTTCAGCGATGTAAACGGCGACTACCGCGGTGCCGATGACAAGATCTACAACAGCGACAAGCCACGCTACACATGCTTCTCACTCTGGGACACATACCGCGCTAAGCAGCCGCTCATGACAATCATCCATCCGGAGAAAGCCGGAGAGTTCGTTGCCACAATGGTTGACATCTGCGACAAGCAGGGCGACCTCCCTGTATGGCATCTGTGGGGCAACGAGACCGACTGCATGGTTGGCGACCCCGGCATACCCGTTGTTGCCGACGCCATTGTAAAGGGCATCGATGGCTTTGACCACGAGGCTGCATTCGCAGCAATCAAGCAGACCGCAGCCGTTGAGGAGCGCGGCAAGGAGCACCGTCACAAGCATGGTTACATCCCTTGCGACATCTTCAGCGAGGCCGTTGCATTTGACATGGAGTATGCCATTGCCGACGCTGCCGCAGCCAATGCAGCAAAGGCACTGGGCAAGGAGGCCGACTATGAGCACTTCACAAAGATGAGCCATAGCTACCGCACATTCTTTGATAAGGAGACAGGCTTCATTCGTGGGGTGGATGTAGAGGGCAATTTCCGCACACCGTTCAATCCCTACTTCTCGGCTCACCGTGCCAATGACTACTGCGAGGGCAACGCATGGCAATATACATGGCTCGTACCACACGACATTGACAACTATGCACAGATGTTCGGCAACAAGGAGGCATGCATTGCACGCCTTGACTCACTGTTCCTTGCACCATCGACAGTTGACGGCGATGCATCGCCCGACATCTCGGGTATGATTGGCCAGTTTGCCCACGGCAACGAGCCAAGCCACCACATCCTTTACCTTTATACAATGCTTGGCGAACCACAGAAGACAGCCGAGCGCGTGCGTGAGGTAATGACAACACAATACCGCAACAACTTCGACGGCCTCTCGGGCAACGAGGATATGGGACAGATGTCGGCTTGGTACCTGATGTCAGCACTCGGATTCTACCAGGTTGAGCCAGCCGGCGCACGCTACTGGTTCGGCTCACCAACCGTTGACCGTGCCGAGCTCACCGTCAAGGGCGGCAAATTCGTCATTGAGACAACGGGCAACAGCGCCACAAACATCTACATCAAGAGCATAAAGCTCAACGGCAAGCCACACAACCTGCCATACATTGAGCACAGCGACATTGCCAAAGGCGGCACGCTCACAATAGAGATGAGCGACATCCCGACAAAGTGGTGGTAATGATATATACAAAATGATTCAGGGTGACCGCTGGTCACCCTGAATCATTTTGTATATATTCTGTTCATTTCTTGAAATTTATGACATTTTACACCGAATCAATCTCCTCAATCTCATCTATTAACTCTATCAACGGTTTGCCATTTATCTTGAAATTCTCTATCAAAACCATCTCATCGGCATATATTTCATACTCCTTTGTATAATGGTCGTCACAAACTGCTGCATAATTATGTTCTTTCAATAAATGATACTCTTTATTTTTATATACAAAACAAACATCATAACATAATACCCCAAATCTATGAAAAAGCACCTCTTCGGCCCAATTCTTGTACCCTTCATACATATCTCCGCATTTCTCTTTGTTTGGCGGATATTTACAGTTATAAGGACACCCATTCTCATCCAGAGCTAAATGAGGTTTGAAGACATTGTAGAATGTCTTTACATCATCTATTTCATCCATCAAGCTAATGAAAGGCTTACCATCGATTGAGAAACTTTCAAGCAAATCCAATTCACTCGAATATTCTGCTATTATTTCTTTGCACTCTGCATTATATACTGTCGCAGGGGTATTATGCACATAAAGAAAATACCTTGTACCGTCGTGCAAGAACGAAACATCCATTGACATTACAGCAAAATCATGAAACAGGACTTTCCCATTCCTGTTTTTATATCCACCGAACTCTTCGCCATACAGTTCCTTGTTTGGTGGATACTTCCCATTCATTGGATTGCCGTTTGCATCGTTGATTATATAAGACTTGTTCATTTCTTAAAGTTTATGATTTTGTTTATTAAACTTTTCATTTCATTTGTCAATGCATGAGCAGCATCATGAATAGGCTTACCGTCTGACCAAATATGATAATGAGGTCCTAGCCCACGATGATCAATTGTATGTATTTCATACATTTTCTTTCCATCTCCTCCATACACACCGATTTCTTTTAGTCCTTTTCCGCTACGATAAAATGCGGCATATACTCTACCCGGGGTATGGCTCTCTTCGGGGAGTTTCAATCCTAGCCGTGGATTCTTGGTTTCAAGGATTTTTATGTTATCTCCAATACTCAGTATCGTTTTGTAGTGCCGTCCATCTTCAAAGTTAGTTATTCCACTAATAAAACTACCGTTTCCGCCCATTTTTTAACATTTTATAGTTCTCATTTTCAAAATAAACACTCATTTTCTCTGCTTCACCCGGCATTTTTTCGCCATAGCGAATTATACAGGAAGGTTCCAGACGCTTGATAGCCTCTTTATACCCCTCCAACCACAGATATTTGGAATAGCCCGACTTTTTAACACCGGTACAGTTTATTGCAATTACTCCATTCCTTTCAATACCTGCAAAACTGTAATCATAACTGTCGGGCGTACTCCAGGTTACATTCGGGATTACATTCACGCCATTGCTTGCCCAATAGGCAGCCAAAGCCTTATTCAAAAAACAATGATAGAACCTCATAGGACCGGGCATATCAATGTACTGGGAGAAATCGGGCGCTATGACCGAAAGGAACCTTTTCAGTATCTCAAGATACTTTTCGGGATATGTAAGTACACGGATGAACTCCTTGTCATTCAAATAGAAATGAGGTGTACTATCGTATCTCTTTTGCGCAACCGCCTTGTTGAATGGATTCAGTTTTTCAGGAATATCTCCTTTGTATTTCGGGATTACAGGCATCCCGAACTCACTTTCAGTAACTAGTTTGTCGAATATATGCAAACGATAAGTCTTGTTGTTCTTTTTTGCCATTTTTATATTATTTGTTGACTACAAAGGTATTACAGCAACTAGAAACAAGGTTGCTGTAATAACACAAAAACAAATTATCCCCTGCAACCAAAAGCCTTATCAATGTGTTTATTCTTTTGCTAAAGATTTACACATATGAGAAAGGTTTCTATTCTACTGTTTATCATGCTATTGTCGGTGGAAGTCACCCTTGCGCAGCAAAGCGCAGGACAAGACGGCAATGCCTTGCAAAGTGAGGTTATTATAGGAAATCCACTACCCGACAGGTGGAGCGACGGGGAGTACTACACCCAGAGGCTTCCCGTCGATGACGAGTGGTGGCGCAATTTCAATGACCCCGTACTCGATTCGCTCATAGCCGTTGCCGGAGAAAGCAACTACTCGGTGCTTGCGGCAATGGAGAACATCAAAAAAGCACGCGCCGCATGGCGTGTTTCGCAGAGCAAGCTGATGCCGCAGTTCGACCTGGGGCTTGGCTGGCAACGTGCAAAGACAAGCGGCAACATTGCATCCACCCTGTACAACGAGGCTTGGGAGGGGCAGTTCAGCACTGCGGTATCCATGCAGTGGCAGGCCGATGTGTTCGGCAGCATATACATGCGCTCCAAGGCACAGAAGAAACTGTTCATGGCAACCGAGGAGGAGTACAATGCCGTAATGGTCTCACTCATTGCCAATGTTGCGACCACTTATTTCTCACTGCGCCAATCACTGGCGCAGATGCAGGTACTGCGCTGGAACGCCGAGTCACAGAAGGAGATAATGAACATTGTCGTCTCGCGCTACGACAGCGGCCTAGCCTCCAAACTCGATGTAGCACAGGCGCGCAGTGTCTATTACAGCACCAAGGCGCAGATTCCGGCAATGCAGGCTACCATCGACGGTTACCGCAATGCAATGGCGGTGCTGCTGGGCACAAACCCCGAGGAACTTGACGGGTGGCTACAGGAGGGGTATGCCCTGCCTGCATACACAGCACCCATTGGCGTGGGCATACCGGCAGAACTGTTGCGCCGACGCCCCGACATACGCGCAGCCGAGAGACAGGTTGAGGCAAACGCGGCACTGCTTGGAGCGACCAAGCGCGACTGGTTCCCGCAACTGCTCGTTAGCGGTTCGATAGGCTTTCAGTCGGGAGAGCTGAAATCCCTGTTCCGTTCCCGTAGCCTCACATGGGAGATTGCCCCAACGATAAGTTGGAACATCTTTGGCGGCAACGACAGGGTCAACGCCACACGCGAGGCGCGTGCCGCACTCGATGCAAGCATACTCGACTTCAACGGCAAGATGCTCACCGCCTTGCAGGAGGTTGAGAGCGCCATGTCGCAGTACGAGAACTCCATAACACAGATTGCAGCCTTGCGCGAGGCGGTGAACCAGAACCAGGAGACGCTCACCCTCTCGCTCGAGCTATACAAGCAGGGACTGACACAGTTCCAGAATGTGCTCGATGCACAGCGCACCCTACTCACCTACCAGAACTATCTTGTACAGGCACTTGGCGGCTCGCTCATATACCTTGTACAGCTCTATGAAGCCCTTGGCGGCGGATGGTAAAAACTCCAAAACATTTCCCAATATGAAAAAAGCGATATTTGCCGTGGCATTGCTCACCGTTGCAGCATGCCACAAGAAGAGCGAGCCTGCCGCCGGCGGCATGGCATTGCCCATTGAGGTTGCAACTCCAATAGTCAGGGACATCACGCTCACGCGCGAATACCCCGGTCATCTCGAGGCCGAAGCCACAATCTCCATAATGGGGCGCGTGAACGGCAGCATCATAAAGCGTAACTTCACCGAGGGTAGCCGCGTGAAGAAAGGCGACCTGCTATATCTCATCGAGCCTACCCTGTACGAGAATGCCGTTGCACAGGCACAGGCAAGCCTGCAGACAGCCATTGCGCAGCAGGAGTACGCCCAAAGCAACTATGAACGCATGCTGGCGGCAAGCAGCAGCAATGCCGTGAGCAAGATTGAACTGTTGCAGGCAAAAAGCAATGTCGAGAGCAGTGATGCCGCAGTCTCAAACGCAAAGGCGGCACTGAAGACAGCACAGACAAAACTTGGCTACTGCCACATCACTGCCCCGGCCGATGGTAGCATAGGCCTCACCAGACAGCCCGTGGGAGCATACATTGCCGGCGAGATGTCGCCCGTGGAACTGTGCCGTCTCTACAAGGACAACACCATGTACGCCTTCTTCAATATCCCTGATATACAGTGGTTCAGGAAGGCACTCGGCACAGGCAGCGGCATTGATCAGAGCCTCATCACCTTCACGCTTGGCGAGGGCAACATCATCAGGCGCAACGCCACCATAGACTATCTTGCCCCTGATGTAAACACCGGCACGGGAACGCTTCAGATACGCGCCGAGCTGCCCAACAGTGACGGCGTGCTCAAGAGCGGCAGCTACATAAGCATTACCATGCCATACGACAAGCTGCAGGATGCCCTTCTCATAAAGGATGCCTCGATAGGCACAGACCAGACAGGCAAATACATCTATGTTGTCAACGGGCAGAACGAAGTGGAATACCGCCGCATTGAGACCGGCAGCATAATCGACGACACCCTACGCCTTGTCACTGCAGGCCTTGAACCGGGCGAACGCTATGTTACAAAGGCATTGCTTAAGGTACGCAACGGAATGCCAATCCAACCCATAATGGAGTAATTACCAAACATCCACGCTTATGAAATTCTCCAAATTCTTCATTGAACGACCCATTTTTGCAACAGTATTGTCATTACTGTTGCTGGTGGCAGGCGGCGCATCGCTCTTTGTGCTGCCAATAGACCAATACCCGTCCATAACACCGCCAACAGTGCAGGTGACAGCCGTCTATCCCGGTGCAAATGCCGAGACCATTGCCCAGACAGTGGGTATTCCCATTGAACAGCAGGTCAACGGTGTTGACGGAATGTTGTACATGAGCTCCACATCATCGTCATCGGGAACATACAGCCTCACCGTTACATTCGAAGTGGGCACGGACATCGACATGGCCACCGTGCTTGTACAGAACAGAGTGAACATCGCACTCAGTTCACTGCCGAGCGAAGTTACCCAACAGGGAGTGACGGTGCAGAAACAATCGACCAACATTGTCCTGTTCATCACCCTCACCGGCGACGAGAACTATGACCAGCTCTATCTCTCGAACTATGCACAGCTGCAGCTCGTTGACCAGTTGAGCCGCACACCGGGAGTAGGCGGAGCCGAGATCATGGGAGCAGGAAAATACTCCATGCGCGTGTGGCTCGACCCCGAGGCTATGCGCATACGCGGCATTTCGGCAGCCGAGGTATATCAGGCAATAAGCAAGCAGAACCTTGCCGTGTCTGCAGGCTATGTGGGTCAGACACTCGACGACACCGCCGACAACTCATTCCAATACACCCTCAATGTACAGGGACGCCTGAGCGATGCCAAGGAGTTCGAGAACATCGTCATCCGTAACGACGGAACCGATATGCTGCGCCTTGGCGACATTGCAAGGATTGAAATTGGTAGCGAGACCTACTCGTCATCGTCAAAGCTGCGCGGTAAGCCCACCGCGGCAATTGCCGTCTATCAGTCACCGGGCTCCAGTTCGCTTGCCGTGTCAAAGGCCGTAAAGGCAAAGATGGAGGAACTCGCATCAGCCTTTCCGCCCGAAGTCGAGTACCAGATAGCCCTTGACACCACAGATGTGGTGCGCAGTTCAATACGCGAGGTACTCTACACCCTGCTCGAGACCACCCTGCTGGTGATACTTGTGATATTCCTCTTCCTGCAGAACTGGAGAGCGACACTCATCCCCTGCCTCACCATTCCCGTGTCACTCATCGGCACACTCGCAGTCATGTTGCTGCTCGGGTTCACCATCAACACGCTCACCCTCTTTGGCCTTATACTTGCCATTGCCATAGTAGTTGATGATGCCATTGTGGTTGTAGAGAACGCCACACGCATCATAGACGAGGAGGGACTGCCGCCACGCGAGGCAACCGAAAAGGCGATGGAAGAGATAAGCGGCCCGATTGTTGGCGTCGTGCTTGTGATGATGGCAGTATTCATACCCACCACCATGATTGGCGGCATATCGGGCGAGCTCTACAAGCAGTTCGCGCTCACCATAGCCACAGCCACCCTACTCAGCGGCTTCAACTCCTTGACATTGAGCCCGGCACTCAGCGCGCTGTTGCTTCGCCCGACGAAAAAGAAGAAGAATTGGTTCTTCCGTGGCTTCAACAAGGCATACGACCTTGTGCAGAGAGGCTATGACCGCGTGGTTTCGTTCCTTTTGCGCCGTGCATGGGTAGCCGGAATCAGCTTCGCCGCAATGGTCGCACTTGCTATATACCTGTTCAAGGCACAGCCAACGACATTCATCCCCGACGAGGATGACGGCTATTTCATCGTCAGCGTGCAGCTGCCGCCGGCAAGCTCGCTCTCGCGCACCGAGGCTGTTGCCGACAAGGTTGAGAAGATAATCTCATCCTACCCCGAGGTAAAGACCAACATCAGCATCAGCGGTTTCAGCATAATGAACAGCGGCCGGCAGAGCAATGCCGCAAGCGTATTCGTTGTGCTCAAGGACTGGAGCGAGCGCAAGACAAAAAGCGAATCGGCGGCAGCCATTGTAGAGCGTTTCAACAAACAGGCATATGTAGAGATTGAAGAGGCGCAATGCTTTGCCTTCGTCCCACCGGCCATTCCCGGCATTGGTAACATCGGTGGCTTGCAGATGCAGGTCGAGGACCGCAAGGCACTTGGCATGACCGAACTGCAGAAGGCAGTCGATGCCCTTACACAGGAGTATGGCAACAAAAATGCCATTGCCTCCATGAACAGTTCCTTTGAAGCCGATGTGCCGCAGTACCGCATCAACATCGACCGCGACAAGGCCATATCCATGGGACTCGACATAGGCAATGTGCTATACACCCTCAGTTACTACATGGGCTCGCTCTATGTGAACGATTTTGTACTGCTTGGCCGTATATGGCAGGTCAAGATGTCGGCAAGCGAACAGAACCAGAAACTAATTGAGAGCATCATGCAGTTGAGCCTCGCCAACAACAAGGGCGAGATGGTACCATTCAGCAGTTTTGTCACAACCGACGAGGTGCTTGGCAGTGACCAGCTTGTACGCTACAACATGTACAACAGTGCCACCATCACCGCCAACAGCGCGCCGGGCTACAGCTCGAGCCAGGTAATGGAGGAGGCTGCGCAGCTGTTCAAGGCACAGCTTGGCGACGAGTTCGGATATGAATGGACAGGCGTGGCCTTCCAGGAACAGGCTGCCGGGCAGAACACCATGATAATCCTGGCACTTGCACTGCTCGTCGCATTCCTTGTACTTGCAGCACAGTACGAAAGCTGGACCAGCCCCGTTGCAGCCATAATGGGCGTGCCGATTGCCCTGCTTGGCGCAATCATGGGATGTTGGATAGCCGGCATACCGGTGAGCATCTACACCGAAATCGGCATTGTCCTGCTCATTGCCCTGAGCGCGAAGAACGGTATTCTTATTGTGGAGTTCGCACGCGATTTCAGGAAAGGCGGCAACGACATACGCCACAGCGCCGCCGAGGCCGGACATGTCCGCTTGCGACCCATCCTCATGACCTCGCTTGCCTTTGTACTTGGAGTGATGCCGCTACTCTTTGCCGACGGTGCAGGAGCCGGCGCACGCCTCTCGCTTGGCGCGGCAGTAGTGTTCGGAATGTTGCTCAACACCCTTGTCGCAACGCTCTACATCCCCAACTGGTACGAGTGGATGCAACGGTTGGAAGAAAGATGGAGAAAGCCGAGGGCAGAAAAATGAAAAAGAGGGTGAACTTTTCGGTTCACCCTCTTCTGTAGGGAGTGGATAAAAAGTAAAGTTCAAGGCTTGCGAAGCCCGATAAACCGCAGTTTACTTTGCGTAAATGAGGATTTAGAGGGCAAGCGTAACGCAGAAATTTACTTTTTAGTCACTCTCTATTAGGATTTATTTGCAGCTGTTCTTCTTCATGAAATCTATAATTTCGCTGATATAACCGAACGCCATACCAACAACTGTATCGGCAGCGCCGTAATAAACAGCAACCTTGTCACCTTCGCGCAGAGCCGCACATGGGAACACCACATTGGGCACATCACCGGCAAGCTCGTATGGAGCTGCAGGAGCAAGCAGGTATGGTTTTGTGCGGTAAAGAACCTTTGAAGGGTCGTTCTTGTCGAGCAGAGCCGCACCCATTGAATAACGGAAGCCATTGCAGGTGGTGATTACACCGTGATAGAAGAGAAGCCAGCCCTCGTCGGTAAGAATGGGCACAGAACCTGCACCAATCTTTGTACACTGCCAAGCACTCTCGGGGAATGGAGTCACTTTCATCACACAACGGTGCTCTCCCCAGTATTTCATGTCGGGGCTGTAGCTTATGTAGATGTCGCCGAAAGGAGTGTGGCCGTTGTCGCTTGGACGGCTCAGCATGGCATACTTGCCGTTGATTTTCTTGGGGAACAGCACACCATTGCGGTTGAATGGCAGGAATGCATTCTCACACTGAAAGAACTCCTTGAAGTCGAATGTATATGCAATACCGATTGTTGGGCCATGATAGCCGTTGCACCATGTAATCCAGTAACGGTCCTCAATCCATGTCACGCGTGGGTCATACTTGTACTCCGACTCAATCATATCGGTGTTGCCGGCCTTGAACACGATTGGCTCGTGCTCAATCTCCCAGTTGATACCGTCCTTGCTGAAACCGGCAAAGATGTTCATCTGCACAGCCTTGTTGTCGCAACGAAACACACCTGCATAGCCATCGCCAAAAGGAACAACGGCACTGTTGAAGATACTGTTCGAGGTGGGGATTGCATAGCGGTCTATAACCGGGTTCTTTGAGTAGCGCCACATTACATCGGCACATCCCTGGGGACGCTCTTCCCAAGGCATTTTAACTTTCTCGTTCATAGTATGTATTGTTTGTTCAATTGTTCATTTTACCCCCTCCGCTCCGCTCGCCCTCCTAAAGAGGGACAATTCATGTAGCGGACAGAGGATATTACCACCGCGAAGATAATAATTTTATATTAAAAACATATAAATAGGAAAAAAACTGCACGGATAGTCCGCAAAACATAAAAAATACAAAATGTCAGAAATATCAAATTTTAAAGCTACAAACGCAAGCATCAAGCGCAATAAATCGACATTCAAAACAAACAAAACTGGCAAAACACGACAAAAAAGTAACCGATAGACAATGAAAAAAGCACCAAAAACAGACATTTTTTACCTTTTTTGCCGCAATTACGGAAATTTTTCCTTAATTAGTTTTGGTCATTAAATAAAATGATATATATTTGCACTTGGAGAACTTCGGCACTTTGGACAAAAAGGCGCCCGAAGCGTCCCAAAAAAGAGAAAAAACAAGAAATATTAACTTATAATTTATTTTAGAATTATGGCAACATTAGATCTTACCAAGTATGGTATCACCGGTGCTGTGGAGATTCTTCACAATCCTTCTTACGAGCAGTTGTTCGCTGAGGAGACAAAGCCCGGTCTTGAGGGTTTTGAAGTAGGTCAGGTTACAGAGCTTGGCGCAGTAAACGTAATGACAGGTGTTTACACAGGTCGTTCTCCTAAGGATAAGTTCATCGTTAAGGATGCAACATCAGAGAACACTGTATGGTGGACATCAGAGGAGTACAAGAACGACAACAAGCCTGTTACAACAGAGGCTTGGAATGTTTTGAAGGAGATTGCTACAAAGGAACTCTCTAACAAGAAGTTGTTCGTTGTTGACGCATTCTGCGGTGCTAACCCTGCAACACGTTTGAAGGTTCGCTTCATCATGGAGGTTGCTTGGCAGGCTCACTTCGTAACAAACATGTTCATCCGTCCTACAGCTGAGGAGCTCGAGGCATTCGGCGAGCCAGACTTCGTAGTATACAACGCTTCTAAGGCAGCAGTTGCTAACTACAAGGAGCTCGGTTTGAACTCAGAGACAGCAGTTGTATTCAACTTGACATCTAAGGAGCAGATCATCCTCAACACATGGTATGGTGGTGAGATGAAGAAGGGTATGTTCTCAATGATGAACTACTACTTGCCACTCCAGGGCATCGCTTCAATGCACTGCTCAGCCAACACTAACGAGAAGGGCGAGACAGCTATCTTCTTCGGTTTGTCAGGTACAGGTAAGACAACTCTTTCTACAGATCCAAAGCGCATGCTTATCGGTGACGACGAGCACGGTTGGGACGACGACTCAGTGTTCAACTTCGAGGGCGGTTGCTACGCAAAGGTTATCAACCTCGACAAGGAGAGCGAGCCAGATATCTTCAACGCTATCAAGCGCGACGCACTTCTTGAGAACGTAACTGTTGACGCTAACGGCAAGATCGACTTCGCCGACAAGAGCGTTACAGAGAACACTCGTGTATCTTACCCAATCAACCACATCAACAACATCAAGCCAGGCTCAATGGCAGCTCCTGCAAAGAAGGTTATCTTCTTGTCAGCTGACGCATTCGGTGTATTGCCTCCAGTTTCAATCTTGAACCCAGAGCAGACACAGTACTACTTCCTCAGCGGCTTCACCGCTAAGTTGGCAGGTACAGAGCGCGGTATCACAGAGCCTACTCCAACATTCTCAGCTTGCTTCGGTGCTGCATTCTTGAGCTTGCACCCAACAAAGTATGGTGAGGAGTTGGTTAAGAAGATGGAGAAGAACGGTGCTAAGGCATACCTCGTTAACACAGGTTGGAACGGTACCGGCAAGCGTATCTCTATCAAGGATACACGCGGTATCATCGACGCTATCCTCGATGGCTCAATCGATACAGCTCCTACAAAGACTATCCCACACTTCGACTTCGTTGTTCCAACAGCGTTGCCAGGTGTTGATCCTGCAATCCTCGACCCACGCGACACATACGCTGACGCAGCTCAGTGGGAGGAGAAGGCAGTTGACTTGGCTGGACGTTTCATCAAGAACTTCACCAAGTACACAGGTAATGAGGCTGGTAAGGCTCTCGTTGCTGCAGGTCCAAAGCTCTAATAAACGCTTAAACCTAAATACGGCATCTGCTCCGCAAGGGGCAGATGCTTTTTTGTTTTTGGCAACAAGATTCCTCACGCAAGGTTCGGAATGACTGGTGTCTGTGTGCCAACTGCTATATTGTTGTTTTTTTACAGATACTGATGTAAAGAACAAAAATCCCTGAACGCATGTTAACAAGTCATTAACACACGAAATTTGCGAAATTCGGAATAAAATAGTATTTTTACACGATATTAAATATCTTGCATAAAATGGCTGTAGAAATAGTAAAAGTCAGTACAAAAAAGCAGTTGAAACAGTTCATCCGTTTCAACTACGAGCTCTACAAGGGTAACCCCTATTTTGTGCCTGAACTATTCGAAGACACAATGGGCACATTGCGCAAAGACCGCAATGCCGCATTCGAGTTCTGCGACGCCGACTACTTCCTCGCATACCGCGACGGCAAGATTGTAGGACGCATTGCAGCCATCATCAACCCACACGCAAACGAAAAGTGGGACCGCAAGGCAGCACGCTTCGGTTGGGTCGACTTCATTGACGACAACGAGGTGGTCGATGCACTCTTCGCAACCGCCGAGGCTTGGGCACGCGAGCGTGGCATGACCGAGATACAGGGACCTTTGGGTTTCACCGATTTCGACCCCGAAGGAATGCTCATCGAAGGCTTTGACCGCATGGGCACAATGGCCACCATCTACAACCACCCCTACTACCCCAAGCACCTTGAGCGACTTGGATATGTAAAGGATGTGGACTGGGTAGAGTTCCTCTTCAAGGTACCCGGCGAGAAGTGGCCGAAGGCCGAGCGCGTTTCGGCCATTGTGGAAAAGAAATACGGCATGCGCATCGTGAGGGCAAAGTCATGCTCCGAGATTGCAAAACGCTATGGTGACGCCATCTTTGACCTATGCAACGAGAGTTATTCAGGGCTCTATGGTTTCTCACCGCTCACCCCCAAGCAGATAAAGCAGTTCGTGAAGATGTACCTCCCGCTTGCCGACAAAAGACTGCTCTGCCTGGTTACCGACAAGGACGACAACCTGGTTGCGCTTGGCATAAGCGTATTCTCGCTTGCCGACGCCCTGCGCAAGGCCAAGGGTCGTCTGTTCCCACTGGGTTGGTGGTACATGCTGAAAGCCCTTTTCATCAAGCAACCCAAACGACTCGACTTCCTGCTTGCAGCCGTGAAGCCCGAATACCAGAGCAAGGGAGCCTTTGCAATGATATTCAACGAGCTTTTGGGGCACTACATTGAGATGGGCATCGTTGACATCGAGAGCAACCCCGAACTCGAGTACAACAAGGATATGCAGAACCTGTGGGCCGACTTTGAGAAAGAGCAGCACAAACGCCGCCGCGCATTCAAGAAAGAACTGAAAAGTTAAAAGTGAAAGGTGAAATCTCGTGCAAGCGAGTAAGTGAAAGTTTTCCGCTTCAAAATGCCTTTTAGCCCTTTTGGCCTCTTTCGCCCTTTTAGGCCTTTATTAAAATTGAAATAAAAACAACAAAACAAGATATGTCCGACAACAAAGATTTGGAATTCAACGAGAATCAGGTGCTGGTTGAAGCAGCCGCATATACCGACGACTCCATTCGTCACCTGAGCGACATTGAGCATTTGCGCACCCGACCCGGTATGTACATTGGTAAGCTGGGCGACGGCTCGCAGAGCGACGACGGTATATATGTACTTCTCAAGGAGGTCGTCGATAACTGTATCGACGAGTTCAAGATGGGTTTTGGAAAACGCATTGAGATAGACATCATAGAGAATCACTCTGTTGTTGTACGCGACTATGGCCGAGGCATCCCACAGGGAATGATGATTCAGGCCGTGAGCAAGCTCAACACCGGCGCCAAGTACGACGACAAAGTATTCAAGAAGTCGGTAGGTTTGAACGGTGTGGGTCTCAAGGCTGTGAACGCCTTGAGTACTAACTTCGAGGTGCGCAGTTACCGCGATGGCGTTGTGCGCAGTGCAAAGTTCGAGAAAGGAATCCTGGTGAGCGACACCACCGAGAACACAAACGACGAGAACGGTACATACATATCGTTCACTCCAGACAACACACTGTTCCGCAACTACGAGTACCGCGATTCATACATTGAGACACTCCTGCGCAACTACACTTACCTGAACACCGGCCTTGCAATCTTGTTCAACGGCAAGCGCATCCTCTCGCGCAACGGCCTTGTCGATCTGCTCAGCGACCGCATGACAGCCGATGCACTCTACCCCATCATACACCTTAAAGGTGCCGATATTGAGATTGCCTTCACACACGCGCACCACCAGTATGGCGAGGAGTACTACTCATTTGTCAACGGACAGCACACATCACAGGGCGGTACACACCAGAGCGCATTCAAGGAACTTGTGGCACTCACCATACACGACTTCTTCTCGGCAAAGAACTTTGACTATTGCGACATCCGCAACGGTATTGTCGCAGCAATAGCAGTGAACATACAGGAGCCCGTGTTCGAGAGCCAGACAAAGACAAAACTCGGATCCACAACCATTGCACCCGACCCGGGCAGCATGAGCGTGAAGAAGTTCATCAGCGACTTCGTGAAGGAGGAGCTCGACAACTTCCTGCACAAGAACCCCGAGATAAGCGATGTGATTCTGGCAAAGATTACAGCCTCGGAGAAGGAGCGCAAGGAACTTGCCGGCCTCACCAAGCAAGTGCGCGAGAAGGCCAAGAAGGTAAACCTTCACAACCGCAAACTACGCGACTGCCGCATACACTACAACGACACCAAGGGCGACCGCCTCGACGAGAGTTGCATCTTCATCACCGAGGGTGACTCGGCCAGCGGTTCAATCACCAAGAGCCGCGATGCCAACACACAGGCAGTGTTCAGCCTGCGCGGAAAGCCGCTCAACTGCTATGGCCTGAGCCGTGCTGTGGTCTATCAGAACGAGGAGTTCAACCTTTTGCAGGCAGCCCTGAACATTGAGGAAGGTCTCGAGGGTTTGCGCTACAACAAGGTCATCGTGGCTACCGATGCCGATGTTGACGGAATGCACATCCGCCTGCTCATGATAACATTCTTCCTGCAGTTCTTCCCCGAGCTCATAAAGAAAGGCCATGTTTACATCCTGCAGACACCGCTCTTCCGCGTGCGTAACAAGCGCAAGCAGCCACGCGGCAAGAAGAATGCCGAGGAGCGCAAGGAGCAGAAAGGCGATTTCGAGACCATCTACTGCTACAGCGAAGAGGAACGCATAGCGGCCATCGAGAAACTCTCACCCAACCCCGAGATTACACGATTCAAGGGACTTGGAGAGATCTCGCCCGACGAGTTCCGCAACTTCATAGGCCCCGACATGCGTCTGGAGCGCGTTGAGCTGCACAAGGACGACAAGGTCGAGGACCTGCTCGCCTACTACATGGGCAAGAACACAATGGAACGCCAGAACTTCATCATCGACAACCTTGTTGTCGAAGAGGACAAGGCAAACGAAGAGAATAAGTAATATGCCACGCACAGCACTTTTTGCAGGGTCTTTCGACCCATATACAATAGGGCACCACTCACTTGTTGAGCGCGCCTTGCAGATGTTCGACAAAGTCATCATCGCCGTTGGCTGCAACAGCGAGAAAGGCAGCACCATGACCGCCGACGAGCGTGTAGCCGCCATTGCCGCACACTACAGGGGCAACAACCGTGTCGAGGTGCGCGCCTACAACTGCCTCACCATGGACTTTGCACACGAGGTGGGCGCAACCGTGCTGCTACGCGGTGTGCGCAACATCAAGGACTTTGAGTACGAGCGCGAGCTTGCCGATGTAAACAAGCAGATTGGCGGCATAGACACCGTGCTGCTCGTGAGCGAGCCCGGCTACTCATCGGTGAGCAGCAGCGTAGTACGCGAGCTCATGCGCTACGGCAAGGATGTAAGTGATTTATTGCCATGATACAGGCACAACAAGAACAAATAAAATAAACAGATATGAAAAAACTATTTTTGATTATAACTACACTGTTCCTGTCAATGACAGCACAGGCACAGCAGATGCCCGACCACATCATCAAATTGATGTACGCCGGCAACATCATCGATAACTTCTATGTAGATGATGCCGACAACAACAAAATTGCCGAGGAGGGTATAAAGGCCATGCTCAAGACCCTCGACCCCCACTCTACATACACCGACCCCAAGGAGACAAAAGCACTCCTTGAGCAGATGGAGGGCAGTTTCGGTGGCATCGGCATACAGTTCAACATCATCTCGGACACCCTGTATGTGATACAGACCACCCTCAACGGCCCTGCCGAGCGCGCAGGCCTGCTCCCCGGCGACAAGATTGTCACCGTCGATGGCGAGACAATTGCAGGCGTAAAGAAAGAGCGCAGCGAGATAATGAACTGCCTGCGTGGCGAGAAAGGCACAACTGTGAACATAGAGGTTGTGCGCCGTGGCGTAGAGCGCAAAATACCATTCTCACTCGTGCGCGACAACATAAGCACCGAGACCGTTGATGCCGCATACATGATTGACAAACGTAACGGTTACATACGTATCACCTCGTTCGGAGCAAAGACACACGGCGAGTTTGTAACCAAGCTCGACTCACTCAAGAGCCTGGGCATGAAGAACCTCATCCTCGACCTCAGCGGCAACGGTGGCGGATATCTCAATTCAGCAGTAGACATCGTTGGAGAGTTCATCTCCAAAGAGAGTCTTGTAGTATATACCAAGGGAAAGAACAGCCCACGCAGCGACTACCATGCCTACAGCAGCGGCAAGTTCCGCAAGGGCAACCTTGTTGTCATTGTAGACGAGACATCGGCATCGGCATCGGAGATCCTTGCCGGTGCAATACAGGATTGGGACCGTGGCCTCATCGTAGGTCGCCGCACATTCGGCAAGGGACTTGTACAGCGTCCCTTCCAGTTGCCCGACGGCTCAATGATACGTCTCACCATTGCACGCTACTACACACCCACAGGGCGTTGCATACAGAAGCCATACGGTGGCGACTCGGTAAAATATGAGGACGACCTGCTCAACCGCTACAACCGCGGCGAGATGACAAGTGCCGACAGCATACATTTCCCCGACTCATTGAAGACATACACCCTGCGCCTCGAACGCCCTGTGTATGGCGGTGGCGGCATCATGCCCGACTATTTTGTACCCGTTGACACCATGAAATACACCAAGTATCACCGTTCATTGGCAGCAAACGGAAGTATCATACAGGCATCACTGCACTACCTTGACGAGAACCGCGAGAAGCTCAATGCCCAGTACCCCACAATCGAGGATTTTGAGAGGGATTTCGAGGTTGACGAAGCATTCATTGAGATGCTCAAGCAACAAGGTATCAAGGACAATGTAAAACTCGAGGGCGGCGACGAGGAGTTCGAGCGTTCACTCCCCGAACTGAAGAAGCAGTTAAAGCAGCTCATCGCACGCGACCTTTGGGACATGAGCAAGTTCATGTGGTTGTATAACAAGAATAGTGATTTGTTTAATAAGGCCTATGAACTTGTCAAGGAGAATAAATTTGATAAGTTGATGATAAAGTAAATACGGAAATCAGGAGCGACAAGAGTTGTTCCTGATTTTTGTTTTATTGCAAACGAGCAATAGAATAAAATTGTCCCCTTGTCTTAGGGGGACGAGCACGAAGTGCGGAGGGGGTATGCCAAATGCGACAATTCACGGCTCAGTAGAAAAAAGGTGTGGATAATTATTGGATTTCTATTCTCCTGATAGCTTTTGCACTTGATTTGTTGTCTTATATTCTTTTTGTAGTCTTGCTTTCTGTACTTTTTTAAAAAAGTACCAAAAACGGGGCAGTCGTGTACGGCATTCGGTGCTTCCTTTGTTCAAGAGTTGCCTTGCAACATCTTTCAGTCGGTTCACACCTCGCCACTCGCAGCTTGTCGCAATGCTTGGGGCGGCAAGAACTCGCTACGCTCAAACATCATGCCACCTGCTTCCAAGCATTACTCGGCTGCTCACTGTGCCTCCCAACGCTGCCCTTCCGCCCTTGGCGGGGGATTACCTTTGCAATGAACATTCGCGTAATTCGCGAACTTTACTGCGTAAAACGGTAATGTCAAAGAAAACCGGCACTGTGTGAGCAACAGTCATTGTTAGCGGCAAATGAGGAAAAAGAATGGGTGATGTCTGAGCGGTGCATTAAGACGATGATGTTCTTGCGTGAAAAGCGAGTTCTCCCATTCCCGAATTTACCGCGTCAAGACAATGACGGCAAAAATAAAGCGACTGAGGGATGTCGCTTGCGACTCGCGAACAAAGCTTTATTCGACTTGAGAACTCTGTGCCGGGCGCTTTGGTTCTTTCACGCGATGAAAGAACATAAAAGAAAGACTTGAAGAAAATACAAGTGAACAATCAAGGTTGAGATTAGATGTTGAATTAAATGGAGAGCGAAAGCAAGACAACGCCTATTGCACCTTCTTGCAAACCACAAGCACCTTGTCTCCTTTTGCTACGGTCGTTGCAAAGATATAATTCTCCCCACCATCGGCAAGCTTCAGACGCTTGCGCAGCACCTGCACGGTGTCGGGGAAATTACGCACGGTTATATTCGCCTTCTGCAAGGCCTGTACCCTCTTTATATCGGCCTTTGAAAAGCCAAGCACCTCCTGAACCTCAAAGACACGGCCGGGGAAATCACCGATGCACTCATCGGCGGTATATAGCTGGCTGTTAGGGTGCAGTTTCTTCACTCCCAGCCTTTGCGACAGCGAGTTATGGCAACCCGCCTTTTGAATTGAGGCATTGGGCTCATAGAGATAACGCCCCACCCCGCTGCAATATGCAGCAGACGAAGCACTCTCCTCCTCCGGTGTAAAAGAAAACTGTTGCACCCCCTCTTTCAAGATATTCACACAATGAACAGTGCAGGCTGCCGCTTTCTCGCGCCCAAGCACAAACAACAACTCCTTGCACTCATTGTTCACCGCCACCACATGCACCGCCGTCACACTTGCCAACTGGCGGCAGGCAAGAGTGATGTCAAGCATTGGCGAGCATTTCACCATCACATTCGCAGCCTTGGCAAGCAGCGCACTCTCCAGCTCCACCACATTGGGTTCGCAGTCGGAAAGAGCCACCACCTTGCGGCCATCACCATCGCGGCGTGCAGGGTCAACGAAAATCCAGTCAAGCTGTGGCAACGACGCGAGCAACTCCTCGCTGTTACCGTTCATCACCCGTGTATTACCGAGCCCAAGCAAGGCAAAATTGGCAGTGGCAATCTCGCACAGACGTTCGTTGCGCTCAATGTAGAACGCCTGGTCAAAGCCACGGGAGATATAACTGAAGTCAATGCCAAAGCCACCTGTCAAATCGGCAAAGCCGGCACCGGCGACCAACGCCGCCTTGTAGCGCGCAGTGCGCTCGCTCGAGCACTGCTCCATTGAAATTTTAGGCGGATATATGATGCCATCGACAGCCGACCACGCAGGCAACTTCTCGCACGCCTGCTTGTAGCCCTCAATCTGCACCACAGCCTCGTGCACATCCACACCGGGGTAACGCCCGGCCTGCAGTGCAAGCGCGCGTGTATCGTCGTTTCTGTGGGCTCTGATGAATTCTATGGTTGCAGTGTCAAGCATGGCAGTTCTATTGTTTACCCCGCGAAGATAATAAAAATATCATTTTGGCGATTGAGATTAAAGGCCAAAAGGCATTTTGCCCTGACGGGCAACTGGGTTTGCTTTATAGCAAACAAACTCCTCCCCTCTCTGAGGTGGAGGTGGCACGTAGTGCCGGAGGGGAGTCCTGCAAAAACAGGAGTGAGTTATTGCCCATCGGGCAATTGCCATCCGGGGCAACTGGCCTTAAAGCCCTTTTAGTGCGTTTTTGTTTTTAAGACATAGAATAAATTCCGAAAAAATCATAACAATTTTGGAACGCAATCCAAAAAAGTCATAACATTTTTGGATTTGCATATTTTTTCGCTACATTTGCAACAAGAAAAAAACAGAAGATATGATAATTCGTAGCATTGAAGAAAACATCACACCATTGTTAGGTGGAAGAAAAGCCATTATAATAATGGGAGCGCGCCAAGTTGGTAAATCAACCCTGTTGAGTCAAATGCTTGGTAGCAGAGAAGATGTGATTTGGATGAACGGTGACGAGCCCGACATTCAAGATTTATTCCAAGAGATGACATCTACGAGAATAAAGACCATTTTGGGTAATAAAAAAATATTGGTAGTGGATGAGGCGCAGCGCATCCCGAATATCGGTTTACGCCTTAAACTCATAACCGACCAAATACCCGAAGTCCAAGTAATTGCAACCGGCAGCAGTTCTTTTGAACTGGCAAATAAAGTCAACGAGTCTTTAACAGGTCGCAAGCGAGAGTTTAAGATGTTCCCTCTAACATTCTGCGAAATGGCCAAGCATACATCTTTTTTGGAAGAGTCGCGCCTGATACCACATCGTCTGGTTTACGGCTACTACCCAGAAATTGTAGCAAACCCGGGCGACGAACGCGCCACCCTAAAAGAACTTGCCGACAGTTACCTTTATAAAGACATACTGACTCTTGAAAGTATTAAAAAGCCCGACAAATTAACACGACTGCTGAAAGCCTTGGCATTACAAATTGGCAGCCAAGTCTCATACAACGAGATTGGCAACTTAATTGGCTTGGATTCAAAAACTGTTGAAAAATACATTGACATCTTAGAAAAATCCTTTATAATATTCCGCCTCGGCTCATATGCACGCAATCAGAGGAATGAATTAAAGTCGAGCCGGAAAATATTCTTTTGGGACTTAGGCATACGAAATGCCATCATAGGAAATTTGTCACAAATTGAAAACAGGACTGACGCCGGAGAACTTTGGGAAAACTTTGTAATTGCTGAGCGTTTGAAGAAAAATGCATATTCCGGCAGTTTTGCCCAGTCATATTTCTGGCGCACGCGCCAACAAAGCGAGATAGACTACATTGAGGAAGAAGACGGCAAATTAAGTTCTTTTGAATTTAAATGGAACGAGCGCAAAGCAAATGTAAAGTGCCCCGAAGTCTTCAAAAATGCATACCCTGAAACGACATTCAAAGTCATTACACCCAAAAACATCGAAGAATTCCTGATGTAGCAACTGACGCAGTTCGCGACTCGTAGGGCACGACTTTGAAGAGTTCCCCTGCCAAATACCCCTCCGTCCTTTGGACACCTCCCCTAATTTAGTGGAGGACTAGCTGTCGGCTTGCCGACTGAAGGGAGGGAGTTTTGCCCCATCGGGGCAACTGAATGGCCTTTTAGGCCTTTTCGCCCTTTCTGCCCTTTTGGGCGTTTGGGAAATTAAAATATTAATGGCGAGGAATATTCCTCGCCATTGCTTTTTAGTCCCAAAGGTTACCCCATTGACTCGTTTTGCTCATCGCAACCCACACGGCGCGAACTATGCCCGCGCTACGCGTGACCTATTGCTGCAAAACTCGTCGATAGGTCAATTTGTGGATTACTGCCACAAATTGCCCCATTGACCGCGGCTGCCGCCTGAGAGCTGACCTCCGTTTGAGGTATCTACTGTCTTGTCATTATCCAACTTCAGTGAAGCTGCAAGCATTGACTCCGCTTCAACATTTACCTCTACCATGAGAGGTGATACATAAGTCTTCTTCATATATCGTAATTCTTTTTTTTGTTTTTGTTTAGCAAGGGCGGGCGAACCGCCCTCGCTTTCCTATTTTCTAATAAGTGAG
>JAZOUB010000013.1:0-11951 GCA_045657945.1 Bacteroidaceae bacterium
CTGATACCGGCAAGCATGAGAACCGATATGGGGTAATAGATCATGGGTTTGTCATAGATGGGGAGCATCTGCTTGCTCACGCCCTTGGTAATGGGGTAAAGACGGGTTCCTGAACCGCCGGCCAAAACTATTCCTTTCATATATGTCGATTTATTAAGTTCTATCAGCGCCACCTTGCGTGGCTTGTCATTCATTTACAATGTTTCTTCACATTCCTGTATATGATCAGGGCATGTACAAGAGCAAAGACTATAGCAAAAGCTATGGCAGCCAACCAAACGAGCAACGCCGAAACGGGTTCAAACGTAGGAGACATGACCTGTATTTTTCCAATTATGTACGGGTAAACCAATGTGGCAACAAATGCTGCGACACTCCATACCACAATATCGAGAACTAATGCAAAAAGACAGTATATTCCCGAAACCTGTTCTACCGAATAACCAATTGAATGGAGATTCGAGATTTTTTCCTTGTTTTTCTCAATAAGCAGCAAAATACTCATGACAAAGAGCACAAATGCCAAAATTGAGAAGACGACACCAATACCTATTATTATATAAAGAAGACCATATACAAAACTCTGCAATCTGACGCTCATGGCATCACCCTCGACTACATATCCCTTTTCTGCAAAGAAAGCGAAGGTAGCCTCATCAAACTCACTTGCCTCAGTACTTAATATAAGACGCGAAGGAGCATCGTCACCTCCTGGCACGAACCGCTCGTTTGCCGCGTTAAGGAAGTCCCAAGGTACAAGTATTGTATTGAACTTATCTGTAAGGCCACATATAACAGCATCGTATGCTATATTGCCTTTTCTTGTTTTGAAAATAAATTTAAGTGGCAGGAAACCTACCAAATCATTACTTATCTGCGGCATTCCGTTAGATGTCGCATAACCGAAATTATAAAGATTGAGATAGTTACGCGGAATTATGACCGGGATTGTATCCCCAGCCAACCTTGCGCTCCATTGGCAATTTACACCTTCGGCAGGAGTGTAACTGTCCATGACGAATTCATCCGGTACAGCCTCGAGGAAAATATCACTCGAAACCCTTGATGAAGAGATAGACAACACGGCTGCGACCTCAAAACGCGCTGCAACGAACTTGCCTACCGACGCAACCGAAGGCAAAGCTTCGAGTTCACGCACCTCGTCATCATTAAACGATGGACGCAAGCCTAAAAAACTGCTGATTGTAGCATCGGCATCAAGATTCTTGTTTATGACAACAGTATTTGACGATAAAGAATCCTCGGCGGCGTCCGACAGAGCAGCGAAATCGTTATATGCCTCAAGACCAAGCAGCACAATGACACCACCCAGCAAATTCACGATGAAGAACACCATGGTTTGCAGGATGCTTACATTTTGCCTCAACAATTTATATAACAATTTCATCACAACTCTTTTTTTTTACAATTTAAGCACTACATCATATTCGTAGGGCAACCGGTATCCTATTGAAGTGACAATTACACCTATATTATCTTTCTGTTGTCTCTCGCGCAACATAGCTGCCATCTCCAAAGCATTGTCCTCGTCAAGATGACTTATAGGTTCATCAAGCAGGATGAAGTCACAAGGCTGCGCCAATGCCCTGACAAAGGCAACCCTTTGCTGCTGTCCAAGCGACAGTTTTGCGCACGGCCTGTCAGTGTGCCCTGCAAGCCCAAGCCTTTCGAGCATACCGCGCACCTCGTGCTCGGTGTAATAGCCAGTCAACTGGCTTTTAAGCATCACATTCTCAACTGCGGTAAGCTCCGGAAAGAGTTTGTAGTCCTGGAACATGACAGCAATGGATTCCCTGCGGACTGAAACGAAGAATGAAGGCTCCCCCGCCCCACTCTCAAAAGTTCTGGTTCCAAAGCTGATTGTTCCCGTATAATCGTTACGTAGGCCACAGAGAAAGGCACAGAATGAGCTTTTTCCCCTTCCCGAACCTGCCTCTACAAGATAAGAGAGTCCTTTGCGGAACTCGACCTTAGAGCAAAAGACCTCCGACGGGGCGCCACATGGTGGCGCGCCGGCAAAAGCCTTTAGATTCAGATTATCGAGAATGATACTGTCCATCATAATCAATAACAATAGTCTACTCCATAATTATCGTAACCGTAGTCATCATAATACTCATCGTCATCATCATCGCTAAACAGATTGTACTGCATACCGATGCTTATAACCTTGTCAACAATAAGCTTCAATGAGTTTGTATTCTTGTCAATAAGGTTCAATTTGACATCAAGGTCACAAATATTAAAATCGACTGTCAAACTCTTTATCATATCCATCACCTCAAGTGCCATCTTGTCATCATTATCGGTACGGTAGGCGTTACGAATATTATTAGCAAGAATATCGCGCAGTGGTTTGATGTCAACCACAATATCATCAGTCATAGACGAGTATATTGTGTTATCCATAGCACTATTCCTCAATGAAGAGAAGTTACCGTCTCTTGTAATCTTATCATAAAGGTTCTGGGGCATAAGCATAATGGCACCATCCTTATACATAAGATAGTAGTCATACCCGTTGCGAACGCATTCATTCTCACCTGTATAATAATTGTAAACCTCCTCTCTATTGACATTCAATGCATAGACATCATTCTCCAAAAGGGTCGCATCTATCTCATATGACAAGTATGCAGCCAAGAGATCGAACAAAGTACGGTCCTTGCAATCAAAAGCTGCCATAAACTGAATATCCTCGGCATCATTACCGTTGACCCATATTGCAGCTGTATAATCTCCACTGATTGACTTCAGGATTTTCTTTACATCCTCACCGTCAAGACCATTGGCTCTGAGTTCTCTCAACACACCGGCAGACTCCAGAATCGGATACAACTGCAACATGTCGAAATTATAGTTCATCACTGCGAAAGCATTGCCTGGAATATACTTGAAATGGTTCTTTGCAGGTTCGTTGAGGAACTCGTCAATAACATTGCCATACTCAGCCGGCAGGTTAGCATTGACTTTGAAATCTACAAACCCCTTTTCAAAGTTCAACGAGGCATAAAGATCCACATCCTTCAGCATTGCAAGAACTGGTTTCAGTTCAGGTTCAACGACTCCGTGTCTGAGCATCTCGTCAAACAGAAGCTGAAGATTAACAACGAGTTTCGCATCATCGTCTCCATTGAAAACGGCTGCAAAATTCTTGTCATTGACAGCCCTCTCGTCTGATGCAAGAGAAGTATAATCCGATACATCCGCACGGTATTCGCTACATGCAATGACAATCATATTGTTGTCATATGCAACCTCCACTTCATCTTCGCCGACAGAAACATACTTCATTCCGTTCCTTTCAAAGCTTCTGAATTCACCGTTAGAGATAGTTGACAATGTCTTTTCAAATGTCTTCACATTATCCATTGCTATTGCAATCACAGCTTCTGTAGGTTCAACACCGGTAAGAGCCATATATACAGGAGCTTTGACATTTACTCCCGAATTGTTAGGATTTTTGTATATACTCTTCAACAATGTCTTAATCTCCTTTGGTGCATCCTTGATACCCTGCTCAAAAGCAGTATTTACTATAATGTTTTCCAACACTTGGGATTTATCAAGGAGATTTCCCAAATCAACTTTTATAATTGCAAAGGCGTCAGAAGGAAGAACCTGCAGATACGCAGTTTTGTCGGCACCAGAACCACCGCCATTCTTGCCACCACCGCCGCATGCCACCATGAAGATGGCACACAGCAATGTGGCGATAGAAAGGAAAAAATTCTTTTTCATACTTATGCTTTTTTGTTTAGCAAAAACTTGTTATTCCTTAATAAGTTCAAACTCGGCACCCGAAGCAAAGTCCTGGCCATTCTGTGAGCTTGTGGCTGTGAAGCGTACGTAACGCGCCTTCACAGGAGCTTTGAAGAGAACTGTCTGCTTGTCGGCACTGTATGGGAACTCACCCTCAACGATAGGCTCACTCCAGTTCTTGCCGTCGGCGCTGATCTGAATCTTGTAGCCCTTTACATTACCGTTGTTACCGCCATCCTGGCGAGGCATATACTTGAAGCCCTTGATTGTAACCTCCTCGTTTGCATCGAAGTCAATCCAGTGAGGATAGTTGGCAACGGTTACAGAGTACATTGTGTGCCACATTGTTGATGGGTCACCGTCGAGCATTTTCTCGGCACCTGAACCAGGCTCAAGGCTTGAGCAGAAGGCAACTGTTACAGGGATTGATGTCACTGCCTCGTAAGAGTATGTTGCCGCGAGCTTTGGAGTAGCCTTCTCCCATACAGTAATTGTACCACCCTTACTCATGTCAACAGGAGCAGTGTAAAGAGTCTTCTTGCCGTTCTTGCCAATCTTGTAGTAGATTGCTGCACCTTCCTTTGCACAAGACATTGTCACGGTACCGCGCATGTCACGCTTGAGGACTACAGGGATAACACCTGAAGCAGCAACGTTTGCAAGCTGCTCATAACTGTCACCGGCCTTTACCGGACGCATGATGAAACCGACAGTGTTGTCGCCAGACTTCACGAGGTCATGCTCAAGCGGACCACCCTGGCCACAGCTGTTACCGCCAAGACCGTTCACCTTTGCATCGAGGTGCAACCATGTACCCGATGAAGCTGGCAACTGATATGGGTGAGCAGCCTCTGTAAGCTCAACATCGTTCCAAGGCAATGCTGTAGTTGAGAGTGCACCTGTAGAGACGAACATCACACCATTGCCCGCAGCATTTGTCAATGTAGCCCAACGTACCTCCTCGCGGTTTGCCATATCCTGTGGCTTGGGGAAGTGCACGAACTGGTCGGCAACAGTGCTCTTGTACTGCTGGATGAACGCACCTGTGCGGCGATCGTTATAGTTGTTCCATGGACCACGGCCATAGTATGTATATTGGTCGAGGCTCTTTGGCAACTGCATCAGATAACCTACACGTGCAAGCGCAACCGCTGCATCGCTGCCGGTTACTGAGCTGTTGAGCTCGATAGAGCCATCGGGGTAGATTGTCCAGATTCTGTTAGAAACGAAGTGGAACTCGTTCTCGCCGAACTCGCGTGCATCGCTCTGCAGTGTGAAGCTGTTGTCCTCGTTCTTCACGCGACGACCGGGGTGCTTAGCCTGTGAACGAACGATGTACTGGAGCACGATTGTGCCGTCGGCGTTCTTCTGTGACACGAATGATGTAACCTCATCCTCAAGGTTATACAAACCAAGGGCGAACCAACGGTTCCACGCCCAAATATCATTGTCAACAGGAGCGCGGTAGCCGCTTAGAGTCATTGAGCTACCCTTCTCGAATACAGTCTCTGTACCATACACAACGCTCTCGAACACACCTGTCTTGTTGTTGAACACAACTGTGAAACCGTCACCGGCAATTGTTGTTGTAGCATTTGCCTTGTCCTCGGTCATCTTTACCTTTACGTCGCTCTTTGCAACATCGGCAAGCAAAGCAGCCTTCACAGCATCCTGCAGTTTCAACTGCTCCTCCATCTGCACATAACCCTTCTTTGCCCAAGGCATATCCTTCTTGAGCAGGAACTGTACCTTAACGAAATACTCCTTGTCGGCAGCAAACGCAGCATTGTTGAACTTGAGTTTGAATGTCTTTGCTGTGCGTGGAGCAATCTTCATGTCGGGCATGTAGTAAGAATCAATCTGCTTACCGTTCTCCCAGAGAGAGACCTTCACGTCAAGGTCGCACAGGCAGTTGAAGTAGCGTTTGTTGAAGATTTCAACCTCGCCGTTCTCAAGCATCTTGACACCTACATTCTGATATACTTTCTTAACCTCATAATAAAGTGGTTTTGGAGAGTGGTCGGGGAACACGACACCGTTCATACAGAAAGTGTGGTCGTTTGGACGGTCACCGAAGTCACCACCGTATGCCATGTACTTGTCACCTGTCTTGGGGTCAACGTTCCAGAAAGCCTGGTCGGCCCAGTCCCAGATGGCACCACCGATGAAGAAGTTTGTGCTTTCGATAGCCTCCCAATAGTCAATGAGGTTACCGCCTGCATTACCCATTGAGTGGGCATACTCGGATATGTGGAAAGGATAAACGATGTTCATCTTACCCTTAACGGCCTCGCGTGTCCAGCCGATTGATGGATACTGGTTAGAACCCATATCAACGATATTGTTGTTGCGCTCATATTGTACAGGGCGTGAAGCATCGAATGCCTTCAAAGCATCGTAAGCCTTAACGAAGTTGTCACCGGGGCCTGCCTCGTTACCGAGCGACCAGATGCAGACAGCTGGGCTGTTGATTGTTGCATGCGCCATCTCCATTACACGTGCCACGTGAGCATTTGTAAACTCGGGAACGTGAGAGAGCGATTCCTTGCCATAGTAATACTCATGGCTCTCGATGTTAGCCTCATCCTCCAAGTAGATACCGTACTTCTCGCAGAGATAGTACCAGTATGGAGCATCGGGATAGTGAGCGTTACGCACGTGGTTGATGTTGCCCTGAAGCATAAGCATAACCTCCTTTGTCATCTGCTCGCGTGTCACTGCATGGCCTCTCTCAAGGCTGCTCTCGTGACGGTTCACACCCTTCATCTTGATGGGCTTGCCGTTGAGGTAGTAGTAACGTCCTGCCAAACCGAACTCATCATCCTCGGCCTTTGTATCGCGAATCTCAACCTCGCGGAAACCGAAGTATGTAGATGCAATCTCCACTGCGTTGCCCTTCTTGTCGAGCAAAGAGACAACCAATGTATAGCGGTTGGGGGCCTCGGCACTCCACTTTGCAGGATCGGCTACAGGAATATCAAGTTTCAAAGTCTTTGTATCACCGGCGAGCAACTGGTCAAGTGCAACTGTTGAAACAGCACCTTCAACTATCTCGTTGTCGTCGCTGTAGAGTGCATTCTTGTAGAGTTGCGCCTTTACCTGATATTTCTTTGCCTTCTTTGCTGTGAGGTTACGCACGTCAACCTCAATGTTTGCAACTGCATCCTTGTACTCGGCGTCAAGGTCGGTGCGTACGCGTACATCGCGCAACTCGACAGGATTTGTCGATGTCAACGATACAGTACGGAAGATACCGGGGAGACGGAACATATCCTGTGCCTCAAGGAAAGAAGCGTCGCTATTGCGGTAAACCTCAACAGCAACAACATTCTCGCCCTCAACAAGATAGTCTGTGATATTGAAAGCTGCAAGGTTGCGTGAGTTCTTTGAGAAACCAACGTACTTGCCGTTTATCCAAAGATAGAAGAATGAGTCAACACCATCGAAGTTGATATATACCTCGCGGCCATCCCACTCCTGAGGCACAGTGAATGTGCGGCGGTATGAACCAACCTCGTTGCGGTGCTTGTAGGTTGTATGATGCTGCGCAGGTTCACGCATCACACCACCCTTCCAGTCACCCACAGCAACCTGGTGCTTGAAGATAACAGGCTGGTTAACATAGATTGGAGTACCGTACTTCTGTGAACCGTCGGGCTGCAGGCCATACACGTTCCAGTTCATTGGAACCTGAACCTTGTCCCATGCAGACACATCGTAATCGGTCTTGAAGAAATCCACCGGACGCTCCCAAGGGTTGGCAACCCAGTTGAAACTCCAGGTACCATCGAGCGACATGTAATACTCGCTATTCTCGGGCAACACCTTGCGTGCCGACTCCTCGTTTTCAAAGGTGAAGAACCAGGCCTTTGGCTGCTCCTTGTTGAGAGCAAGTTCCTCGGGCGATTCCCACTCGACAAGGCCTGCCGCCTGTCCCTTAACGTAGCCATAACCGCGTGGAGCCTCTACGTCACCGTAAGCAAACCCCTTGAGGTTCTGTGCAGTAGCTGTCATTGACAGTGAAAAAGCCGCCAACAACGCCATAACGAATTGTTTTTTCATAAAATAGTTATTTATAATTAATATTGATAATTCGCACACATCGCGCACACGCGCAGAAACTTTTGTAAAGTTAAGACAAATTTTACAAAAAAACAAAAGAAATCACCCACACAAGTTCCGTCAAAAGAACAAAAGAACAAAAGAGCTGCGCCACGCCAGCTACTTATTTGGTAAATTTTATTTACACAACAAGAAAAAGACAAGAAAAAAGGCAGACACACCAGCCCACTCATAATCACAAAAAAATGAGACCCGAAACAGGTCTCATTTTCATCTTCGATGCTGAAGGAATTACTTAGCAGCCTCGAGAGAAGCCTTACGGAAAGCCTTCATAGCCTTCTCAAGCTCCAAAGAAGCCTTACGTGCACGTGTACCGGCAGCCTTGTTACCCTTCTCAGCCTGAGCTGTTGCATCAGCTGCAAAAGCAGCATAAACCTCTTCAATCTTTGCGATAAGTTCTTTCATAATATTATCTGTTATTAAGTTAACGATGCACAAAGATAACAAAAATCATTATAACAAGGCAGAAATCCGTTTTTTTTTGCTTTTTTTCTTCAAAAAAGTTGTTTTTCCCGATAAAAGCTACATTTCACACGAGAATAATCGCTCCGCGAGGCACTACACAAGAGATATTTGAGCAAATGCAACAAGCAATCATAGATTTTCAAACATAATAAAGATAGAAGATAAACAAACGACAGAGCCCTATCCTTATATATAAGAAACACACAGCAACCCTCAAAGAACGAAATACAGATAAAAAAAACAGCCACAGAAAAAAACAGCAAGACCAAAGCAAGAGCCAAAAAGAAGAGCCAAGAACACAGACAAAGAGCAGAATAAAACAACATAGAAACAAGAAAGACCACTCAAGACACCGAGATGAAACAGCACCACATTTCCACAAAAGCAAAATCACACCCGGCAAATCCACAGACAAAGGCAGTTTTAATAAATTTTATTTACAAAAACAGGTTACAAGCACCAAAAGACAAAGAACCTTCGCTTCCACATATAGCAAGGATCATCATTGCGAGCGACAGGAGTTTTGGGAATTGCCTGAGACATCACATCCAAAAGCAATTATTTCATAAAAGCACCAAACGGTTTATTGTCAAAAATAAATATTTTCACAGCAAATTAGAATAAATTCTAAATAAATAATGTAACTTTGCATGGATTATACCACCAAGAAAACATATCAATCCGTTTACAGAGACAACACGATATGAAAGACAAAAAAAACAAGAAAAAGAACAAGCATCAGATAGAAAACATCAGCATTAACGAACTCCTGCGTTCAATGCTGTCAAAATGGTACCTCTTCGTCATATTCCTTGCCTTCACTGTGGGTCGTTCACTCTACAACACAGCAAGAATTGCTCCGACATATACTCGTAGTATAAAAATTCTTATCAAATCGACAAAAAAAGGCAACAGCATTGATGAGCAAATGGAGACATTCGCAAACATGGGTTTCCGCTCATCCACCAACGCCTACAACGAAATATACATATTCCGCGCACCGGAAACAACAATAGAGACAGCACGAAGACTAAAATTGAACATTGAATACAGCCAACAGGGCAAATACTACCCCATCACCCTCTATGGAAAAACCGTACCGGTATTTGTGGATTTCTGTGATATTACCGCACAGGAAATAGCAGGGTTCGACATAGAGATAAAGCCCGACAGCACATTCAGACTCTCCAAATTCAACGGAAAGATAATCGCCGAGCAACGTGTTATTGAGGGCAAATTGGCCGGTAATGAACCGACATTCATTGCCACACCAGTGGGAACTGTTTCACTGAGCTACAACCCTGCATACACCATTAGAAAGCCTGTTTCATACACAGCAAAGCACATTGGACTGAACAATGCTGCAGGTAAATATGTAGGCAAACTTGGCTACAGCCTAAACGACGAGGACAACAACCTCATTTCAATATCCATAAATGACAACTCCATTGAACGCGCCGATGATATATTGAGAACCATCGTCGAAGTATATAATGAAAACTGGATTAAGGACAAGAACAAGGCTGCCCGAGAGACAAAACAATTCATCGAGACAAGACTTGATTATGTAAGCGAGGAACTCGACAAAATCGAAAGCGACATTTCGGCCTTCAAGAGCGACAATTTGCTCCCCGACATTGAAGCACAGTCCGAGATGCAACTGCTCAAGGAGAGGGAGCTTGAAAAGCAACGCGCCAACATACAGAAAGAGCTCGAGAAGAGCGAATATTTCCTAAAAACCGTCAAGGACAAATCGAAGGAACACACGCTACTGCCATTAAACTCGGGTATAAACAATGCGAACATAAACTCACAGATTGGCAAATACAACACAATGATGATTGAGCGCAACAACCTTGCCGGCAAGAGCAGCGAGGACAACCCGGCCGTAAAGGACATGGACCTTATCCTTTCATCCATGCGCAACGCCATCATCTCATCAGTGAACACACATATAAAGAGCATAACGACAAAATCGGAATCAATAGAAAAGGAGTGGAAGAACCTGCAGAGCGAAATAGCCAAGAACCCCACCCAGACAACATTCCTTGCAAGCGCCGAACGTGAACAGAGCGTAAAGGAGAACATTTACCTGTTCCTGTTACAAAAGAGAGAGGAGAACCAGTTATCACAAGAGTTCACTCCGAACAGAATACGCATTTTGGCTCCCCCATCGGGCAGCTACACCCCCACTGCACCGCAAAAGAAGAAATCACTGATCTTCGCCATAATCATAGGATTGTTCATACCGGCTGCACTTAGCTGCCTTATCGAAGTATCCAATACCAGAATAAGAGGCCGCAAGGATCTTGACAACATAGCAGCGCCAATAATTGGCGAAATTCCACAGAACGACAGAAAGAGAGCACGACGCCTGAGAAGATTATTGACCAAACTGAATCTCTTCAACAATAAGACAAATCACAAATCGGCACGTGTTGTCAAAGAAGGCTCACGTAATGCAATCAACGAGGCATTCCGTGTGCTTAGAACCAATATTGAGTTTATAACACGCGACAACGATGAGAATGTTATTATATTCACATCATTCAACCCCGGCAGCGGAAAGACTTTCTGCATCCTGAACACAGCAATAAGCTTCGCCTTGAAGGGCGAGAAAGTACTTCTCATTGACGGCGACATGCGACACGCATCCCTATCAGAGCATGCTAGCACCAATGAGATTGGCTTGAGCAACTATCTGGCAAAAGAAGTAAACTCATTAAGCGACATCATCGTCCCCGACAGCACGAACAACAACCTACATATAATACCGACAGGAACCGTTCCTCCCAACCCAACAGAGTTGCTCGAATCGGAACGCTTGCAGCAACTGATTGAAGAGGCAAAGAAAGAGTACAAATACATATTCATTGACTGTCCGCCTATAGACATTGTTGCAGACACCCATATTATCGAGCAACATGCAACAAACAGCATGTTCCTTGTTCGCTGTGGCTTGTTGCAACGTTCTATGATTGGAGAAATCGAGAACCTCTACAGCGAGGGCAAATTGAGGAAGATGTCTGTAATTCTGAACGGTATTGATATGAAGGCCGGCAAATACGGATACAAATATGGCTACAACGACGGAGGGAAGTACTCCTACGGTCCAAAGAAAAAGAAACTGAAATAATCAACAAAACAATTGAGAGGGCTACAGCTGATAACCTGAGCCCTCTCAATTGTTTTTCTGCATGTGTCAAAATAAGTAACAACCAGCAAAATCACCCTATTTTACAGGTAAAGCGATAAACAACACGCCTCACCTGCAAAGTCTGGGGGGGGTAGTCCATTGATTTATAGAATTGATTGTTGTTTTAACTTTTTTGAAATTGCTTACGCTCACTGACACGTAACTTTCGCTTTCAGCGACGAATTACCTATGCAATGAAAATTCATTGACATACATCGTGAACTTTAACGCGTACAATGGTAATGTCAAGTAAAACCGGCACCGTTAAAGGACACAACTTGAACCCTGGTGATTTTTGGATTAAGTGAGAGGAATGTTCGCCCGCTAGTTAGGTGCTCGCCTTGGCGAGTGACTAACTGAGGAAGGTCCGCATCACCCAAAAATC
>JAZOUB010000014.1:0-45400 GCA_045657945.1 Bacteroidaceae bacterium
CTCGAGCAAAAGAAAAGATCTACGGAGTAGGCATACCGAACGTCACTCCTATCAGCAAGCTGAATGTTGATATGAAGATTTCTAAGTTAACTAAGACACCTGATGGATTCTATCCAAAGGGGGTAATGGTTCCGGAGACTCCATATCATAACTCAAGCACATCAGCTCCTATTAGGATGAAGTATTGGTTAGTCAGCGAGGCGCTTTCGGAGAAGGGCTACTATTTATCAAGCATTCAAAGTTCTTCATGGAGAGAATCTTACATCATTGATGGATGCAGATATGACGCAACGTACAATGGCCAAGGCGTTTTTAAACGGTTTACGCCTGTATGCAATTGTAATCAAGATGTACTCGACACATTAAATCAAACAGGAAAAATAGCATTCCCATTTGATTACCATCCAGAAGAGAAACACCTTGATATACTATATCAGCATATACATTGTCTCTGCGAGAAATTAGGTATCTGCATATCAAATGTAATTATGCCAAGTGCATATTGCGTTCGATACTTCCTTATCACAGAGGCTTTTGAGTATGCATTCATTGACTTTTGGTTTAATGCAGGCCACCTATGGACGCGAGCAATAGCATCATCATCTCTTGGTGAGAAAGATAATGCACTTAAGTCACTATTAAGCGAGCTGTAGTTTATATGTAAATCCAATTTGTCTGTTTGTGCCTAGTGAAGAATCCCCAAATGTAGAGAGGTCTGATAAGGCGATTCTTCTTAATGTATCCATATCCGTATTCTCCCATATCCAGGTATGCGGCATTGGTACTGCATTTCCCACACTCTGATGCAAATTCAGAAAGAGTCATAGGGTAATTGGATTGTAATATGAAAGCACCTTTCTCATCTTTGCATAGTGCTCGACGTATTGCCATGCGTGAATCATAAAACTTCATGGGTTTTGAATTATATACCAATGTGAGTTGCTGAAACCCATTGTCGCTTATCCATTGTCTGCTGATATAGAACAGATTTCCCTTTAATGATACTCGCATATTAAGTGCTTTACCATTCCTGTAATTATTGCCATCATATCTGTATAATCCAGAGATATTACCATCCGTATCGGTAAAAGCAGCAGGAATGCACATCTTAGCTTTTTTCGGCCTGACAGGCGACCACTTCAATTCACCCTCTGGCAAATCGAATCTAGTCACTTTCTTTTCAATGTAGAGATACGCTAATCCTGCAACAATACAGAGCAAGCTCACATAAATGATGATTTTAATGAGACGAATATTCATAGAAAGTCAAATTAGATCGAGTCTTTAGCTCTGCATTTTTTATATATCCAGTCCTGACTGCATGATTGATATAGATTTTCCCATCTTCCATGTTAACTATGATTGCAGCATGATAGGCTTGATCTGTCTTGGAGTTATGCTGGATAACCAAATCTCCGACCTTAGGTTGAGTCGTTTGCTTAAAATTCCACTTTTCAGGACTCTTTACAAAGTCCTCACAATTGGAACATGTGTGGTATTTGTTGTAAAAAGCTGTGACTGTATTGATGCACGGCTTGTACTCCTTTCCTGAAAATGTCATATAGATTCGTCCAGGTAGAGAAGCATTACTCGCATAGAGGAAATTCCTATTAGGAGAGGTAGCCTCTTGTGCTGCTTGTAAATAATTGTCATTGTGCAGATAAGAGCAACCGCTTACGCTCAGTGAGATGATTATGGTAAGGACTAGCAGAATGTTTTTCATAACTATTTCTTTCTTCTAAAAAGGCTAACTACAAAGAGGATAATTCCCCATGCGAAAAGTATCATATATGCAACAGTTAATGGAAACAAGACAAATATTCCTTCTGATTCTTCTACTTCATATGTCGTAACAAAGCGGTCTTCAGAAATGGTACAAGAAACAAGATAGAGACCATCTATACCTCCCTCATCTGAATATATGTAATATCCTTTATCACTATTCCTGCTCCAATGTATACTGTCAGACAGGCACAGCTCATCCATTATTTGGATGCTTTCCTCTGAAATCCCCTCTGTAAATTGTCCTTTGTGAACATGCATATCCCATCTGGATCCCCCGAAATCATCCCTTGATTGTACAGAGGCAATATCCGGCAAGTCGACCTTTACAATCTTCTCTATACAATAAGGGTCTGCAGCCAATTCATGGTGTGAGGGATATATTATCATCACAGCAATTGTTACTATAGTAGTAGCAATTAGTGCAACCCAAGACCAGCCATAAACCTTCAAGGCTATCTTCATACTTACTGTAATCTTTTATTTCTAATGCTAACTGCAATGCTTGAGAAATTCATCAGAAAAGAAGCCGGGAAGCAGAAACCTACAACGATACTAAGTACGATTAGACTGAAACAGAATATATCTTCTGCTACTGTTCCAGCAAAGAGATCCAAGTCAATCCCTACTGTGCAAAACAATGCTGCCACAATGCCGATAACGCCTAGAATTGCCAACGAAACTATTCCTGTCCTAGTAATTATCTTTTCTAAATTGTTGAAACTCATGATTGAAATAATTTTAATAATGTTATTACTCCTTTCCTTAAGACCCTTAATATCAATGCTGTTACCGCAGATAAGCAACAGCATTGATATGCTGAAATGGTTGAATCTTATAGGGCTAGATTCCGAAAATTGCATCAAACTCAGCCCTGGTGTAGTTCTCAACAAGGACAGTGTATCCATTACAGCTGAACTTCAGGTCTGTACCACCTTCTGTAACAACCGGGGTGATCCTTACGCCCTGGTAAGTGAAGGGCTTGGACTTCTCGATTCTAGGTGCAATGTCCTTGTAGCTTGCAGTGCAAAGGTCCTTGATTCTCTGCGGCATGAGGTTGTAGATTACAACCAATGTCTTGGTGTCGAAATCAATATCCTCGCTATCTCCTGCGATTGTCGCAGTTACTGAGGATGCATAGTCGATAGAATTTGCGTTGTTAATCTCAGCCATAGTAGCTGAAATGCAGAGAACTGTAACGAGCGAAAGAATCGCTGCAAAAAAGATTTTTCTCATGATAAATAAGTTGTTATTTGTTTACACTCTATAATGTCATTCACCAGAAAAGGTAAACTCATTTAGTCAAAATATATGTCAACATAGTCACAGCAACCATCCTTAGGATTATTCATTTCCCTCATCCTCCAGTATCTCCTCTGGCCAGCAACTGTGAAATTGAATTCACCGTCTCTCACTACAGGCTTTCCGTTATTGATATGGCTGACGCATGTGGTTATCTTACCATTGAATTTCAGATGCAGGGGATTAACGACAATAATGTCACCATCCAGCTTCAGGTAATCATCTGTACTTGTAGATTTCTGCCCTCCGGTACACGTCAGAGTTCCGTTTGGATTCCTTTTGAGCGTTACGCTACCGAACTTCTTCCAGGAAATCCACTGGAGCGAGCACATATGTGTTCCTTCGATATTCCTAATAAAAGTATCTCTCTGCTGGTCAGTCATCACATACTTACCATCACTGTCTTTATTCAGATCTGCCAGCTTAATTCCAAAGTACTCCTTCCTTAGCTCTCCTCTTCCTGCATCGAGTGCAAATTTCTCAGGATCGTAAGGATCTGTGACATCTGCTGGCGGCATCTCATAACCAACTGATGTGTTTGACTCATTTGCTAGAGTCGTCTGATGATTGTTAGGACTCATATTGCAAGAAAACAATACACATAGTCCGACAGTTATTAAAAAGAATCGTCTCATGATATTATTGGGTTTGATATACACTCTATAATGTCGTTGATTGAAAAAGGTAAACACCGATATGCTCAGTTTATTCAACAGGGAGATGTTCAACAGGATTTAACCAAAACATAAGGCGCCAATTGAAGCGCTTGGGCGGATTACATGTCCCTACACTTCCAAATACTTTCCACACGTAAGGTATTGGTGTGATGATACCATAATGGACATGAGCAGGAGTAGATGCAGCATTACCGGATTTACCCAAGGTTGCAATCTGTTCCCCAGGCCTAACGAAGTCTAGGAACTTTGTATCAATTGTATGAAGATGTAGATATTCGTGAATTCTCCACTTCGGGCCTAAGACAAAGACGCTCTTTCCGGCCTTACCTTCCATTTCCTTGGCATAGATCACAAGGCCTCCTGTTTGAGATAAGACAGGTGTGCCGACCTTTCCGAAGATATCAATGCCGGTATGCGGGTGTCCGTTCTCACCACGTGTCCATGGCCAATACCAGAAACTCTGATGATTATAATCTGAAGGCGTGCAGCATGGCATAGCCTTCTTTTCAGGAATAAGATAACCTGCAGCAATGACAACTGCTGCGATTAAGAACATGATTTTGTAAAATTTCCTCATTGTGAACAAGTGTTTGTTTACACTATAATGTCACAATGAGGAAAAGGTAATCAATCGATTTTAGAAAAATCTGATTATGTCATGAAACCATCCTGAAGGATCGGTCAAAATCAGCTTTGGGTATTCCCAGAATACTCGACCTATTGCCTTTAAAACGCCTCCTTTCGGGGTTGCGAGAATCATAGATATCATTGCAAGATGAACGAATGATATGAAGGACACAGATTGTGCTATTCCACAGTTCTCAATATCATTCTGCGTAAATCGTGTCTGCTTTATGAATGCATGTACATGGAAAGCATATGTAAATGCGATGAGGGCATCGAAGATTATCATGTAGTGACTGTCGCCAGCAAACCTGAACGGGAATATCATCAATGTATATATCGGAATGCAGTAGGGCGACAATGTGATTGGCAGATATCCTACTTTCGGCGGATCGTAATGAACAAAACATTCCCTACCTCTGACCACGAATTCATGTATCTTTCGAAAGAATACCAGGGCAACAAGAGTATGGGTCAGTTCATGCGTGAACTTCATAAACCAATTAAGATTATGCTTACCTTTCACGATAGTAAGAATCATCTGAAAGACAACATAGGCGGCAAAGCCGGCAATCAGTCCAACATAATTCCCTGTATGCCTCCAATCCCATCCAACTCTGACACACATGTCAACTGCATTCTTTCCGAGAGATGTGATGAATACTCCCATATAAAGAACAGACAACAGACTGAACAATATTATAGATCCTTTAGATACTATATATGAGATTTTCTCTTTCATTATTCTTCTTTGTCTGTTTCTTCCTCTACATTCAGGGCAGCTATACTGATTCCGTTCTCAGCATAGAACCTTTCGTCTTCCAACAGTTCCTTCAAAGCCGCTCTTTCAACTGCAGCACGTACTGCTTCCTCAGCAAACTCATCGCTTTCAATGAGTTTGGCTGCTATATCCTTGAACTTATTCATACACTTGTTCTTTTTTGTCTTAGCAGAATCAGCGTTGCGCATTCCAAGAATGCTTGCAATATCATCCATGCTTTTTTTACCCCAATAGAAATGCTTTAGAAGAGTCTTGCAATCTGATGGTATTGAGTCAAACACCCTATCAAGAAATTCATCCTGAGACTTCTGCTTTTCATCTACCGAGATTTCATTATCTACATCTTCTTTATGTAGATTCTCAGAAATTGTAACTACTTCTTCCTGAGTAAGAGTCCTTCTTTTTCTTACAAGATTACAAGCAGTGAGTTTCCCGATCTGGACCAGATAACTGAACAAAGCACCCTCACGAGCAATCGTAACACCACCACTTTTCACCTTCTGCATAAGCACAATACAGGACTCTTGGAACAAATCCTCCATATCCTCTTTCGAAAGATTGTTGAAAGAGGATGTCTGTCCAAGAATCGATGCGAATCCATGTTTCATATTTCTGCAGATATGCTTCCATGCGCGTTCGTCGTTCTGCATTATGCCTATCAGTAATTGTGAATCTGTCATGTTCTAGTGATTATTCTTCAAAGATAGTCATAATCTGCATATTTATACCACTTATTTACTATTGGGCAATATCCTGATTCCTTCATCTGCTCATAGCGGAAATCGAAGCGTGACTTTGTATGTTTTCCGGTGGCGATGTATCTGATGCAGTCCTGCATATAGTGATCGATGACCTTGAGGGACTTGTCAGTCGTAATTAATGGGAAATACCACAGGGACCAATTGATTTCGCTTCTGTCATCGCAGGTGTATAGCTTTTTATTGAAGTGCTTGATGAACGCTCGTGCTGCCATCCAGCCATCCTTGCCGTTGACTTCAGCCCAGCGGCGTAATGCTCTTGCCTTGCGCCGCATCTTTGCCTTTAGCTTCTGCACTGAGACCTCGCATACATCGATGTCCTTTCCGTCACACTCGAATCCCAGGAATGTCCATTTCTGTCCAGGAATGGTTTCCATTTCCTTGTCATGATTGATTGCAAGATGATATTCATTTAGTGATTCATGTAGTTGAGTCTTCACATTATCAAGTAGCGTCTTGTCCTTTGAAAAGATTATAATATCGTCCGAGTATCTGCAATAGATAAGTCCAGGAATAGTTGCAAACTTCCTATCGAGTTGCGCCAGATATATATTTGCGAGAAAGACAGCATACGGCATCCCGGCCATGGCGCCTTTACGTTCTTCAATCTGTACACCTTCATCCATCGCCCTCGGGTCTGACAGTTGAGAGGCGATGAAGTCATATAGAGGCACATCATCCGCGAACAGAGACTTCAATTGCGGCAACAGCAGGTCTATATCAATGGAGTTGAAGTAATTCCTGACATCGAGTTTATATGAATAGTATTCTGATATATCCGGCATCGAAACGAGTTTCTTCAGGGCATCCTTCGTCCCATAATGAGGACGGAAGGAATACAGATTCCCTGGAAGACAGGCATCGTATTTTCTGATTATCATCCATGTCAGAAGTTTCAGGACCATTGTTTCATCTTCTGGGAGAGAGTATACGACTCGCTTCTTGGATGAACCTGATTTGGCGATACGTTTCTTCATAGGAATTGAAAGGCCCTTGCCACGTTTAATCCTTTCAACTACTGGAAGATATCTCTTCTGACGAACGTACTGAAACAGTTCCTTTGCATCTGTAACCCTGAAGAAAGCCGGATCGACTTTCCTTTCATAGAAGTCAATCCAGACTTTCTCATCCGATAACATATCAAGTAATGACATTTTCATAAAGTTTTGATACCTTCAAGTCGTTAGTAAGTCCCCTTTCCGAGAAAGATAATTTAGAGGATAGGTAACGTAAAAGAGGAGAAAAGGTTTGAAACCGAAAGCTTTTCGGTACTGGCACTTATATAGGCAGACTGCCTGCAAAGCCATTCTGATTGCCTATACTGGAGCCCCAACAGGCGCTAAGCGTTCTCCTCTTTTGTTACCATTTTACTCAAAAGCCTTTCTGATACGCTCTATGACGTATTCCTTCTCATTGTCACATTCGAAGTAGAACCTTCTGACCTCGACACCATTCTCTGCACATAAAGCTTCAGTCTCCTGAACCGAGTATCTCTTGACCTTGCTCAGATGCACTAGAAGGATGGCCATCTGCTTATCTCCCTTGGTAAGGAGGAAGTTTATCGGCATAGCGTGAGCAGGAGCATAAGGGAACATCGCACCAACCTCCACTTGACATCCCAGATCAGACTCCTGAATATAGCCAAGCATCTTCGTATTAAGGGGTTCAGAGAGAGTCTCATACTTGATCACATTGGAGATATCCCTGATGTGCCGGAAATCGTATATCCCCTCATAATCACCCTCTCCTGATGCCTGCTCATATTCCTCATAAGCATCATCCTCGATTTCCTCATATGGTTCATCATAGCCAGCTGGGATATCCATATCTTCATCATTACATAATTCCTCAGAGCCCAACTTATTTGATATCTTCTGGAGCTCATCCCAAGCCTTATCAACATTGAGATAAGTCGAAGCATATTCATGATTGAGAAGATCCTCTGAAAGGAAGTGATCATACTTCTGTTTCTCCTTATCCTCACGTGACACAAGTGCAGCCAGTTCTTCGCCACATGGCTTGGGTTGTGAAAGAATCTCCGAGATATGCTTCGGAGACATTCCAAAGATCATGAGATGGTTGTAGTCCACATCCTGATGGACTCTGAGTTTACACATAAGAGCAATCGTGCGGTTGATCTTCGCACCTGCCCATGTGAATAGTGATTTGCCTGCATAAAATTTCATATTCAGCTCATTTTTAATAAAATACTCTCTTGCCTTGAGTAGTTCAAGGTGACTCTCTGAGGCCTTATCAAGATATGGATAGACCTCGTCGGACATGTATATATCCCTCATCTTCAAGGTTATCAGTTCATCAACCTCGGGAATCTCACTTGAGAAGGAAATACCGCCTCCAGACTTGATCCGGGAGACATAAATATTCTTTGTCGTTTCATCAACCCGGCAGACAACCCATCTTTTGCCTGCAAGAATGATCTGCTGCTTCACTTCAGGAAGTGACTGGATCATTCCGATTCTTTTTCCATCATCACTGCTGATGACATCGTAGTCAACCGGAGCCACAAAAGCAGTGTAGAAATCAAGTCTTCTGAGTAGTCTCTCCCCTTCCTTTCCGATGATTATCTCACCAGTATTCAGCTGCGACAAAAGTCCCTGCTTGCCCATACACTTGAGAAGATCCATGAACACCTTTGGAGTGATGTTCCTGAATGCTCCCCTGTTGCAGAGGATCTCCCCTCCTTCCTTAGGATAAAACCCGCTGAATGATGCAACCAGCGACAGTATCTGCTGGATGAGGGTTGACAGATGCGATTTATTCACTGCTGGCTCCTCATACAGCTTCTCTCGCAAGAGTTCTATCACAGCGATGTTCTGCACCAGATTCGTCCTCAAATCATATAGCCATCCGGAAGACTCCTCATTCTCGATAGAGAAGACTCGAAGTATCGACGGCTCATCCCTTCGTCCAGAACGGCCAAGACGCTGTCTTAAGCCAGAAACCGAGTTGGCTACCCCAATCTGTGCAATGGATTTCACCTTGCCGATATCTACTCCAAGCTCCAAGGTCGATGTACAAAGTGCTGTTATCGGAGTCTCCCCTCTCTGCAGTTCCTGTTCAACAGACTCTCTCTCAATCTTTGACAGACTCCCATGATGTACCCTGAATTCGTTCGGCACACATTCTTCTTCACATCTGTCGCTCAATCGGACAGCATACCCTTCTGCTGCAACTCTGCTGTTGGTAAACACCAGATTGTTGCTTCCTCGAAGTTTTGTATAAATCTCCTCTGCAATCTCCTCATCTACGTCTTTATCAGGCTGTTGGATATACTCCTTTACAAGGATACGTGTCTCATGATTACAATTTCCTTGAGAAGGTATCTCACACGGGAATGATCCGTCAGGACGAAGAAATGACTTTACTTTATCGTAGTTGGAGAAGGTCGCGCTCATCGCTATACGGGGAGGCTTATTTCCCGTGATAAGCTCGATTCTTGAGAGCAGAGACTGAAGCTGCTTGCCTCTTTCGTTACCGATGAAGGCATGAAGTTCATCAATGACAATATACTTCAGTCCTCCGAAAGCCGCTTTCACAACTGTATTCCTATTGATAAGGAAAGATTCCAACGACTCCGGTGTAATAATCAATATGCCTGATGGCTTCTTCAGAGCCTTTACCTTTCTGGACGCATCTATATCTCCATGCCAAGGAGTCACTTCCACATCAGTGTCGGCAGTCATGTCAAGAAGCCTTCTGTACTGATCGTTAATCAGGGCCTTGAGCGGGCTGACATACAGCACATCGAATCCTTCAGACGGATTGGAGAGGACATGCGAAAGGATAGGCAGGAAGGCAGCCTCTGTCTTTCCTCCTGCTGTCGCAGCGCTGATGATAACATCGGTATCACGACTGAGGACAACAGGTATGGAATTCTCCTGGATATCCTTCAGGGACGTCCATCCCTGCCTCCAGATCCATTTCTGAACCGAGTCATGCAGTAACTCAAAAGAAGAAGACTGGTCGTTCATATTCTAGAGTGAAAAGTTTGCAAATTCATCATTGTCTGATGCCGGCTGCTCATTAGAAGCACTGGTCTTGAGAATATTCTCAACCTGAGATGCCTCTACATCCTTCTGCACATCAACTGACGAGATGATATTATTCCATTTATAGTCCGGATACTGCTCCAGAACCGAAAGAAGGTCAATGAAACTCTTGATGGTAGTTCTCGGTGTCCTGAAGTAACTCTCCCCTATCTTATTCGCACAATGCGAAAGGAAAGCAAGGAGTCCTTCGTCAGGTATCAGATAATTCTCCTCCTTGCCGCTTGCAAAGACGTGTCTGAGATTGGACAAAAGCAGATACAGTTCCTCTTTCGTCAAGTTTGAGAGTCTTAAAACGATTGAGTTATAATCCGTTACACCCAACTGCTTTGAGAACGAGTTCTCGGACAGTCTTGACTTCAAGGCCTCATAGCTGTACAATCCTCTGATGTTATCTGTAAGAAACTCAGGCGTGCCTCCAAGGACAAATCCGATATTCGGGAAGGTTCCCTGAAGAGTATTATTCAGCATGCTGAGAATCTCCTCATAGTTCGCCTTGCGGGATATGCTGTTCGGAATCTTATAAAGGTTGACCATCTCATCCATGCACACGAGAAGGCCCTTGTATCCAGCCTTCCTAACAAGCACAGAGTAAAGCTTCAAGGTGTTGTAAAATGATGAATCATCAATGTACTCCCTGATATTCAAGTCCCTGTATGCATCTGTCTTGGTCGTATACCCGGCCTTGAGCCACTTCAAGGCACTGTTCATAAGATCATGATTGCCAGACTCATAACCTTCAAGATACTTCTGGATTACAGCGATGAAGTTATATCCGCCGGTATAGTCGTTCAATTCATTCAGTTTCTCGGAGATAACATCATAGGCACTTGAACCCTTGGCAGCGGCCTCTTCCCTCGCATTAGAGATGAACCTCTCCAAGATATTCTGAAGAGCATTGCCGTCCGGCTTTGTACGGGTGGAAAGGTTACCGACCATTTCTGACAACAGCATCCTTGGCTGGCCGTCTGAGCCATGCAGTCTCTTGCTTGGGGAGAGATCTGCATGCATTGTCACGAGTCCTTTTTCAAGAGCAATGCTACGCACCAGCGACAGGAAGAAGGTCTTTCCTGATCCGTACTCGCCGATGACGAATCGAAATGCAGTGCCTCCCTCTGCAATGGTATCCACGTCCTTAATGAAGGATTTAAGCTCCTCGCTACGGCCTACCTGGATATGATGCAATCCGGCTCGCGGCACGACTCCAGACTTCAGCGACTGGATGATTGTTTCTCTTTCTTTTGCTTTAATGAGTCTATTCATATAAGTTGTTCTTTATATTCTGTCGTTACATAAATAATATCTCCATCCTCTTCCACAACTGTATCATTGATCTTGGAATACGCGTAGTCATTGATCTGTTCCAGCAGGTTTCCCAGCATCACAGCAGGCCCGACCAACTCTGCTAATTCTATTCGTGTCCATTGTTCTTTAGTCAGAAGCTTTCCCAAAATCTCCATCAGAGGATTAATGTCCGTTTTATGAACAGGCTCCTGAACGCTCTCATCCTCCTGAACAAAGATCTCCGCCAGCATCTCTTGGGCTGCCTTTGTCTGCTCTCGCAAAACCATCAGCTTACCCTTGTCCAGAAGAGGTTCCTCCTTCTTCTTTTCAGGTTTCGGGATCGCAAACCCCTTGGCCTTTGTGGGTTTCTCGACCACCGCTGGACCACCTTTGGCCTTAAGTTTCTTGTTCTCTCTCGTAAGCCGCTTGATCTTCATTTCCGCTTGCTCACGTTTCTCTTTTTCCTCCGACCAAAGGATGGCGAAGAAAATGGCTACGCACACTGCCACAATGAAAGCAAATGTCATGATGTATTTCTATTAACAGTTTTCAAGTAAATCATCGTAATGATATACCTCTATACATTGGTATATATTATCCTTAACGAAAAATGTTACTGACAGGAACTCATTATTATCTTCAAAAATCCAGATAATTTCTTAAGGTACTACTGCATTTCATTGGCTACAAGTTACGACACTGCAAATTTGGAGACATCGCGCGAACCATATATTCGCAAGATTATATATAATCCATCTAAAGTATCAGCTACAATGAAATGTTTCAGGAAGAAATACATCAACAAAACGCCTAACAGAGTCAATTACAGCAACATACTAAAAAAACAGCCGATTATTACCTCTGCGTGTGGAGGATTTTGGCGGATTAACCAAATGAGGCTCTTATATTCTCTTTATATTGCATAATATTTTATATCTTTGTGCAAGAAACATGTTACGGAGCATGACTGACATACTAGAACAGCACAAAGCCGACGAGGCTTTAAGATTAGAAACATCATACACTAATCATTGTCAAGAATAGGTCTTCGTCAATAGATCTCTTTTGCAAAAAGTAAAAATAAACGATATGTACAAGCCCAAAAATCGCATAAAAGAGGTACTCGAAGAGCGAGGAATTAAACAAACTTGGCTCGCTGAGCGACTTGGCAAGAGTTTCTGTATAGTAAACTCGTATGTTTGTAACCGTCGTCAACCAAGCTTAGATGTACTATTTGAGATAGCCCAAATTTTGAATGTAGACCCCAAAGAGTTGATTGCTAACCATGAGTGCTAGAAAGAAATATACTTTTATTGATCTATTTGCTGGCGCAGGAGGCCTTTCTGAAGGTTTCATTAAGGCAGGTTTTTCCCCTATTGCACACATCGAAATGAAGCAAGATGCGTGTAATACGTTGAAAACACGATCTGCATTCCATTATCTCAAAGCACAGGGCAAATTGTCAATATACGAAGACTACCTCAAGAATAAAGTTGAGGGTACTGATGGTTCTATATTATGGAATCAAGTACCACCAGAGGTTACTAATGCTGCCATATGTGCAACTATCGGAGAGGATACTATCAATGGAATTTTTAAAAAAGTTGACGCACTCAAAGGAGACAAAACCGTAGATATAATTATTGGAGGTCCTCCTTGTCAAGCATATTCTGTTGCAGGTCGTGCTCGTATGGGTAAAGCTGTTGAAAAAGATCCTCGTAATGAATTGTACAAGTACTATGTACAGTTTTTAGAGAAGTATAATCCTAAGATGTTTGTCTTTGAGAATGTTTTAGGTATTATTACAGCTAAACGAGGCGAACCTTTTGCCGACTTAAAGAAACTCGTTGATGAACTTGGATATGATATGGCCGCCAAGGTACAAATTGCATCCCAACATGGTGTACTTCAAAATAGGCAAAGAGTAATCATTGTAGGTTGGAAGAGAAATGCTTCTTCAAAATATGGCTATCCAGAATTGGGAATTGAGGATATGCCGTATACTGTGATGAATGATTTATTCTCAGATCTACCCAATAGAAAAGCAGGAGAAGGTAAATTGTGTGAGCCTATTTCCTATACGAGGCCTCTTTCAGAAATGGAGTATCTTGAAAAGTCAGGCATTAGAGGCGTGTTAGATTTTACAACACAACATTTGGCTCGTCCAACAAATGATAATGATCGAGAAATATACAAGATTGCTGTTGAAATGTGGAAAGATGGCAAGCGTCGTCTCAATTACGCAAAGCTTCCAGTTAGGTTACAAAAACATAAAAATAAAGAGACCTTCCTCAACAGATTCAGTGTAGTTGATCCAGATGGGTGTTGTCATACCGTGGTAGCTCATATCGCTATGGATGGTCACTATTACATATATCCAACTCCAAATCCAACTATGGATAATGTAAGGTCAATAACAGTGCGTGAGGCTGCTCGCTTGCAGTCGTTTCCTGACGACTACTTTTTCGAAGGTAGCCGTACTTCTGCATTGATGCAGATTGGCAATGCCGTGCCTGTTATTTTAGCGTATAAAATAGCTGAAAAAATTAAAGATATATTGTTATGAATAAAGATATCAAAGCTGGGACTCTCGTTTTTAAGCCTCGTGCAAGATTGATTAAGACAATTGGTGAAGAGCTTATAAGTGATGACAAGGTTGCTATTATAGAATTAGTTAAAAATTCTTACGATGCATACTCGTCGTTATATAATGGTGCTCCTATTGTTGATATAGTTTTTAAAGGCAATGTAGAAACTTGCATAGATACCTTAGGTTATAGAAAGTATATATCAAAAGCAGGTTCTTCAATCATTATATACGATGAAGGTGTTGGCATGGACTTCAATACAATAGAACATGCTTGGATGGAACCTGCAACAAACTTTAAAAAATTAAAGGAGAATCAAGATCCGCAAAAGAAATATAGTGGTGAAAAAGGTATTGGTCGCTTCGCATCAGCGAAATTAGCTTCTAAATTAGAGCTTGTAACAAGACGAGAAGGAGAAGATGAAATTGTTGTATTTTTTGATTGGAGTCTGTTTTCAAATGAAGAAGACTATTTGGATGATGTGAAAATCAATTGGCAAATACGTCCAGCACAAGAAATCAAAACCCATGGTACTATCCTTAAATTATATGATTTAAATGATGATTGGGATGAATCTAAAATAATGGATTTGCGCATTTCGTTATCACGACTATTAAATCCAATTGTACCTACAGAAGATTTTTTAATAAATCTTGAACTTCCTTCTGAATTTTCGAAACTATCTGGTATTGTAGAGCGCCCAGAAACATTAAATAGACCTAATTATAGCATTAGAGGATGTATTACCAAAGATGGAAAACCTGAGAATGTTATTTTTTTTAGTAAAAGCGTAAATAAAGAAGAACAACTAAAACTTGAGTTTATCCTCAATAGAGAATATTCAGCTGGACCTTTTTCCTTTGAATTTAAGATCTGGAATAGAGAAACTGATGAGCTTAAAGCATTAGCTGGCGAAATGGGTTCTTTGGTAAGAAATGTCAAAAAGGATTTGGATGAATTATGTGGTATTAGCATTTATCGTGACAATATTCGTGTATTACCTTATGGTAACAAGAATAATGATTGGGTTCGATTAGACATAAGACGTGTTAATAATCCGACATTAAGATTAAGTAATAATCAAATAGTTGGCTATGTGTCTATCAAATTAGATGATAATCCATTCCTTAAAGACCAGAGCAACCGAGAAGGAATTGTAGAAAGTCAAGCCTTTGAGGACTTGAAAGATTATATAAAGTTAATATTAAATGAAGTTGAGCAACGTCGTTATGCCGAGCGTCCGAGAAATACCCAGACAAAGTCTATTAAAAGTTTGTTTGAAGCGTTCTCTCTTAAGACTATCTCTACAAGTATAAAGAATGAGAATATTGGACAGCAAGAAGTTATTAAGCTCTTGGAGCAAAAAGAAAAAGAAATAACTGATGCTGTAGTCAAGGTTCAAGAAACAATATCTCGTTATAGGAGATTATCAACTATGGGACAGCTAATTGAGCCTATTATACATGATGGTAGAGATTTGTTAAATAAAATCGATTTAAAATCGAATTTAATAATTAAAGAAGCAAACAAAGAGCAATTAGATGTTAATAAAATTATATCAAAAGCCAATGATATTCAAGAGCTACGTAAGGATTTTGCGTTGTTGTTTAAACGAGTAGAGCCTTTTGGCGGACGCAAAAGAGGCCGTCCAAAAACAATAATTCTTGAAGAAGCAATAGAGAATATATTCACCTTGAATCAAGATGAATTGTCAAAGTTAAATATTGAGTGTGTACTTCCTACTTCTGAACACAAAGTTTCAATTGACGAAAGTGAGTTAGGTTCAATTTTTATGAATCTCATTCAAAATTCTATGTATTGGTTGGAACAGATTAATGCAGAAAGAAAAATTGTGGTTGATATTCTAGAAGCAAAGGATGAATTGTCTGTAATATTTAGTGATAATGGTCCAGGTGTTCAGCCGGAAATTGAAGATAAAATATTTGATCCATATTTTAGTACAAAACCTGATGGAATAGGCCTCGGTTTAGCAATAATAGGAGAAACTATAGAAGAATACGATGGTCATCTATCATTAGTGGAAAGTGTATTAGGAGGAGCTTCTTTTAAATTATCATTTAGATATCGAATATGAAAAATTTGAAAATATTATATATAGAGGACGATAAAGATAATAGAGAGGAACTTATAGAACTATTGTCTGATTGGGAAATTAATGATTGTAAAATTATCATTGAAGGAGAAGAATCGTTTGAAATTGCAACCCGAAGAATTTGCGAAGACGGGTTTCATATGGTCATTTTAGATCTATATAAAGGTCGAGCTGGAGATGGCGGGGAGATGCTTGGGTTAACAACATTAAGAGATGTTAAGAGCCACATTTTTGTACCTATTATTTTTTATTCAGGAAATACTGCAGCTGTGAGTAATTTTAAATCACAAGTTGTAGGTGTTGCAACTAAAGGTGATGGAGGAATAGATGAATTAAAGAATGAAATAGGCCGTTTGACCTCACATAGTTTGCCTTTTATTAATGAAAATATACATGCATTCATTAATGGCAAAATAAAGGAATATTTTTGGGATATAATCCAAGAAAATAATACCACATTTAAGCCAGACGATAACGATCATTCTTTAGGATACCTATTGCTAAGAAATATATGCAATTCATTGTCTAGAGATAATATTTATAAAATTCTTGGAGATGACTCTATTGCAGAAGATAAGGTACATCCTATGGAATTCTATATATATCCAAGGGAAGATGATGCTGAATATGAAAATGGTGATATTATAGAGCATAAAGAATCCAAAGAAGTTTATGTGATTCTTACTCCATCATGTGATTTTATACAGACAGGCAAGAGAAAGAGAAAGGCTCATATGGTTCTATTGGCTCATACAAGATTATTGACAGAAGAGCCAAATTATATTGAATACCTGAAATATAAGTGTAAAGTTGAAAAATCAGAAGCAGATAGAAAGAAAGAAGATACTTATAAAGGGAAAATAATACAATTGATAGAATCAAGAGGCAATGATAGGTATTTCTTTTTACCACGTACGCCATTTATTGAAAATCGAGTTATTGATTTTCAAAATAAAATTATGGTTGTTTATGATGACCTAAACTTAAAATTTAATCGATTAGCTAAATTAGATGATCCTTATTCACAAGCGATGTCAACAAGTTATATACGTTATTATAATAGAATTGGATTCCCAGATTTAGATGCCGCTTATGTATTGGCACGGATAGACGATTGAAATATTATCTGAAATTATATGAAATCAATATCAAATAATATACTCGCTACTATAGTTGCATTCTATTTATCCAAGTTTAATGATCTTGCGTTACAGAAACTTGGATTCAAGACTTATGCGAATGCATTTAATGAATGTGCTAAATTACTTAACGTAAAACCTAATTATATTAAGTTACGCAGGGATGAGTTTGATCCAGTATATAATTGGAGAAAAGGCTGGAGAAATAGACCAATGGCCAAGATGGTATCTAATATAATTACATTGTTTGATAATGTGTCAGAATCCGATATGTATGCTATCACTACTGATATCTTGTATCATAAGGAAATAAGGGATTTTTCTCAATTACTTCAATTCATAGAGTATTCTAGTAAACACGACAAACGAGTGTATATTCCTAGAGCGATCACCGGCAAATTGGCCGAAGAGTTTTTTGAAAAAGATTTTGAATGTAACACGGATCTCCCTAGAGGAGAGCTAAAGGATTGCAGAGACAATGGATGTGGATATGATTACGAAATAATATCAGCTGATAATCAGGTATCCTATGTTGAAGTAAAAGGAATTGCAGAAGATTGCGGAGGAGTTTTGTTTACAAATAAAGAATGGGATACTGCACAAAATGAGGGTGATCGTTACTATTTGTGCGTGGTGCGAAATATAAATGAGGGAGAACCTACCATTCAATACATTAAAAATCCTGCGCAAGTATTGTCTCCGTCTAAACATATTCAGACTATAATTCAAGTTTCATACTCTGTCACAAATAACGAGTTAGTTAAATTGATATAATTATGAATTATTCTTCCTTGCAAAAAGCTTCGGCCATTCCTGGTGCCGCTGCTATGATAGAAACATTCCGAGCTATTGGTTATAGCTTGGAAACTGCTGTTGCGGACATTATTGACAATTCCATTTCAGCAGAAGCAAAAAACATTTATATCAATCGTGTTTGGAAGGGAGGGGAATCTATCATAACCATCAGAGATGATGGCTATGGAATGTCTAACGAGGAGATTATCCAAGCAATGCGACCTGGCGCACAAAACCCTTTGGAAGAACGTTCGCTTACAGATCTTGGACGATTCGGTTTGGGATTAAAAACGGCTTCATTCTCTCAATGCCGTAATCTTACCGTGATGAGCAAACAAGAAGAAGGTGCTGTATCTTATTGGACGTGGAGCTTGGATTATGTTGCCCAAAGTGATAAGTGGGAGTTGATAAAGTGGGCCCCTGATGAATACATAAACGCATTAGAGGATGTTGCCAGAGGAACTATCGTTATATGGTCACATTTGGATCGTGTAATTCCTTCAGCAACGAGAGAGGTAGATGAGAATGCAAAACGAAAATTCTCAGAGGCTTTTGATAAGGTTAAAAGGCATCTATCAATGACCTTCCATCGTTTCATGGAGAACAAAACCATCAAATTATTCTGGTGTAGTCACGAAATAGAGCCTTGGAATCCCTTCTGTCCCAATGAGAGTAAGGTGCAAATTAGGCCAACTGAATATATCGGAGAAAATGTTACCGTAAAGGGTTATATCTTGCCACATAAGAACAACTTCTCATCAGAAGTTGCATTTAAGAATGCCGAGGGAATGTATGGATTCTCTGCACATCAAGGCTTTTATGTGTATCGAGGTGATCGTTTACTATTGGCTGGAGATTGGTTGGGCTTAATAAGAAAGGAAGAGTCTTACAAGCTTGTCAGAATACAAATTGATTTGCCAAATAGTGTAGATTCTGACTGGCAGATTGACATCAAGAAATCGAAGGCATATCCACCTGTTGGCTGTCGTCAACAATTAGAGGCTTATGCAAAGCAGGCCTGCGGAATAGGTTTAGAGGTATACAAGCATCGCGGAAGAATCTTGAAACGCCGAGCTGGTCAAGACTTTCAGACATTATGGTCTGAAAAGAAGAAGGATGATAAATGGTATTTTGTTGTTAATCGAGAGCACTCAATGATTAAAAGTGTAAAAATGATGGCACAAGATAACCCAGATAGAGCCATAGAAGTATTGCTTAAATTTATTGAAGAGTCAATACCAACAAAGACCATTTATGCTCGAGAAGCGAAGGATGAAGATACACAGAAGCAACCATACTCTGATATAGATATTTCTATTGTAAAGTCTATGATGAAGCAAATATATCAGAATCAACTTGCGGATGGATTAACTCCAGAACAAGCGCGTTCATCATTGAAGCAGATGGAGCCTTTTAATGATTACGAAAACTTAATTGAAGATTTGGTATGAGTGAATTACTTGCCCAAGCCGTAGATATTTGTAGAAAACTTATAGGTGAAAAAACCACACCCGAAATTAACGAGATCGAGGCTGCGATTACAAATATCACATATATGCCATTATTTAAGGATATCGATCAATCTATCCTTAAAGATATGTTATTATCTCTGTACACTACAAAGGTAGATACATTCCAGATTCTGGAGGGTAAGGAACGCCGTGAGCCTTGGTTAAAGGCATTTAAGGCAGCTCAAATATCCAAATGGAGCTTTTGGACGCGATATAAGAAGTATCTAGCGGAAAAGAAATCTTTTGCACCAAGTGTCATCTCTCATTTGGATGAATTAACAGATAAGGTCTTAGACAAGTTGTTTAATCCGCAACAAGAGGATATAGTAATTAGTAAAAAAGGCTTAGTTGTCGGCCAAGTACAATCTGGAAAAACTGCGAACTATACCGGTTTGGTGTGTAAGGCTGCCGATGCTGGCTTCAATCTTATAATTGTTTTGGCAGGTATTCACAATAACCTTCGTAGCCAAACACAGACGCGTTTAGATGAAGGATTTTTGGGGTTTGACACACAAAACACAAGAGCGTTTACCCTTAATCAAACCATCAAAATGGGCGTTGGACGTATTCCCGGATTTGATGATGCTATTGCCCATTCATATACAACGAGTCTTGATACTGGCGATTTCACAAAGCGGGCGGCCAATACTGCTGGTTTCAATTTTTATGTACCACAGCCTATTGTTTTAGTAGTAAAAAAGAATTCTTCCGTATTAAAGAATCTGCGCGATTGGCTAAAAACGCATACAGCGGCTGGGAAAATCTCCGTAAAGTCTATGTTGCTAATTGATGATGAGGCGGATAATGCGTCTGTGAATACCAACAAGGCCGATAAGCATCCAACTCGTATCAATGGCTATATACGAGATATACTTGGCTTGTTCAATCGTTCGGCTTATGTGGGATATACTGCTACGCCGTTTGCAAACATTTTTATTCCGTTAGACGATAGTGATTTATTCCCAAGAGATTTTATAATCAATCTTCCTGCCCCAGATAATTATATCGGTCCTGAGAAGGTCTTTGGGACATCGGCCATTCCTGATGAAAATGACGACTTGCTACCTATTGTCAATACCGTAGATGATAGCGACTATTTTGTGCCACCAAAGCACCGCAAAGATGACGATATGCCAACGATTTATGATATGCCCAAATCTTTGAAAACGGCAATCAAATGCTTTATCATTACTTGTGCAATTCGTGCAGCACGTGGTCAAGAAAAGAAACACAACTCAATGTTGATTCACATCACACGCTTCCAGGCATGGCAGAATCATATCAAGGATATTGTTGAGCAGCAATTCAGATATTATAAGAGCGAGATAGAGGCTAATGATCCATCAATTATGGAGGAGTTCCGCAGAATCTTCGAAGAAGATAATGTGGATTACAAATCATACACAACCATTACGGAGGAGATTCTTAGCTCGAAAAGTTATTACAACATTGATTCACAAATCAAACAACATACTTGGGAGGAAGTTAAATCCTTCTTGTATCCTGCTGTTCAAAAGATTGAGGTTAAATCTATTAATGGATCTTCGGGTGATAGTTTAACTTATTATGAGAATGAGAAGAATGGCATATCGGTCATAGCTATTGGCGGCGACAAACTATCGCGAGGACTAACGCTCGAAGGGTTGTCTGTAAGTTATTTCTTGCGTGCTTCAAAAATGTATGATACATTGATGCAAATGGGCCGTTGGTTTGGATATCGCCCTGGCTATGTTGACCTATGCCGATTATTTACAAGCAATGAGTTGAACGAATGGTATCGACATATTACATTAGCCAGCGAAGAGCTGAGAGAGGAGTTTAAGTACCTTGCGGAATCGGGCGGCACACCAGAAAACTACGCTCTTAAAGTTCGTTCTCACCCTGGACAATTGCAGATTACATCTGTTACTAAGATGCGCTATACTAAGGAGCTAAAAGTGTCTTGGGCTGGTCGCCTTATCGAAACATATCAACTATTGCGCGGAAAGGGAGATAAAAGAATTAATCTGGTGGCAACAGATGATTTCTTGTGTAAGTTAGGCAAAGGAAAGGCGATTGACAAGAACCATTTATGGGGCAATGTGCCAGCAGAAACAATATGTGATTTCTTAATGCAATTTAAGTTGCCTAAATCATTGACGAAGGTGCCATTGGATTGCATTTGCGAATATATAACAACCCTGAATGGCGTTGGAGAACTTACATCTTGGAGTGTAGCTTTGATGAGCAAGGGGGATGGAGCAGAGTCAACACATCAATTCTCTAATGGTATTAAAGTAGGCTGTTTCGTTCGTAATAGAGCAGAAGACATTAGCGATGTGAACACTTATTATATTCGTAAGAATCATATCGTGGGTAATCAGTGTGATGAATTTATTGATCTTGAATCGACTATCCTTTCGTCTGCTTTGGAAGTAACTAAAGAACGTAAAAAAGATGCCGGCAAAGAGTGGGATAAGACATACCCTGCTCCAGATATTGTGCGCCAAGAGTTTAGATCAAAGCAGAATCCACTACTGATTATATATCCCCTCAATCCAAAATGTTCAAATGTGTTGGATAAGACAGGAAATATTGTAGAGGGAACAGTGCAATATAGTGCCTCTGATGAACCATTTATCGGATTAGCTATCTCCTTTCCAGGAAGCGAAACAAATCATGCTATATCATATGTGGTAAATCAGGTGGGAGATTTTGTTGAGACCGAGGATATGTTTGACGAAAATAATGATAATGTCTATGCAGAAGCATAATAATATATCATCATTATGGGAGATTATGTCCCAAGAAAAAAGCGTAGGATTAGTCAAGAGATTACTCCCAAATTATTCTCCACTTAAGGTGTTTGCGACATATAAACACCCCGAAAACATATGTGGCATAGCCTTCTCTTGTGATAGCAAACTTAAACTATCTATTGATTCTTTTTACAACTTGAAAGAGTTGTCTGTACAACTATTTTTAGACACTTCGTATCAGCCCAATAGATTGCTCACAATACAACTATTCTCTGATGCGAACACCGACATCTTTGTATATCTGTGTGGAAACCTAGTGGAGACAATTGAGAGATGTGATACGGAAGCAAAGGCAATAAAACTCGTTCTTAATAGACTTGAGAAGTGGAAAACGATGTTTTCAAAAGGTACGTCAGACGGACTGAGTATAACAGAGCAGCAGGGTTTATATGGAGAGTTAATGTATCTCCATAAGTTGGTACTAAGAGGAATCTTTTCGTATATTGACACATTGAAAATATGGGTAGGCGCAGATAAAGCGATGCGAGATTTTCAAGGTAAAGATTGGGCTGTTGAGGCAAAAACAATATCCATTAATAACGCAGACCAAATTACGATAAACGGAGAAAGGCAGTTAGATGAAACTCTCTTAGATAAATTATATTTGTATCATTTGTCAGTTGAGGCATCCCGCATGAATGGACAAACATTGAACGAAAAAGTTGACGAATTAAGGAGTTTATTCTCAGATGATAAAGCTGCGCTGAATCTCTTTAATGCCAAACTTATGGAGGCTGGTTATTTTGACCACCACCGAGAATTATACAGAGAGCGTTGTTATAAGATTCGCAAAGAAAGTATTTATGTGATAGATGATTCTTTCCCTCGTATCAAGGAGTCAGAATTGCGAGATGGTGTTAGTAATACCGTGTATTCAATCAATGTTTCTACTTGCGCAGAATATATGGTTAGTGAGAATACGCACTTTAATTCAATAGAATAAAGAGGTTATGAACGAGTTAATCAAATTTTACCAATCATTAATGCAAGAGGTAATCGCCATGCAATCTGGTGATGAGGATGGCGATACACAAGAACAAGTTTTCACTCGCATTTGCCAAGAGATGCTGGCCGAGGCGGGAGAAACTGAAGATACACATCTTGCCTATGATGAACGCGACTTTGGTCGAAAGGGACAGCACAAGATTAATGGATATGCTATCTCTGAGAACTACGAGAATGTTGATTTGTTTATCTCGTTATATAGTAACTCATCTGAGATTAAATCTATTCCGAAAGCGGATATTGATACTGCTGTAAAAAGAATTTCTAACTTTTTTCGTAAAGCAGTATACGATGACTATGCTAATGAAGTTGCCGAGTCATCAGAGATTTTCGAGTTTGCACATACATTGGCAACATACCAAGAGCTCAAAGATAATTTGATTCGCATCAATGCCTTTATTCTTACAAACGGAGAGTATAAGGGGGATATTCCTGCAAGCCAATCAATTAGTGGATATACTATATTCTATCGAATCATTGATATAAACTTTTTATATAAGATTTCAGAACAATCCAGAGTTCCTATTGAATTAGATTTTAACAATCTGGATGGCAAGAGTTACGAGATTCCTTGTCTTGCTGCCAATATAGACAATCCAGATTATGAAGCATACATTGCCATTATACCCGGAGAGTGTTTATATACTCTATACCACAACTATGGAGCTAGATTGTTAGAGCAGAATGTGCGTTCTTTCTTGCAATTTACAGGCAAAATCAATAAAGGCATTCGCAAAACCATCAATGAAGAGCCTCACATGTTCCTTGCCTTCAACAATGGTATAGCTGCTACTGCGGATTACATAGAGTTAGACGAGACAGGACGATACATTAAACATATCCGTAACCTTCAAATTGTCAATGGCGGTCAGACAACGGCATCAATTTTTAATACAGCGAAGAAGGACAAAGCAGATATATCGCAGATTTATGTACAAGTCAAGTTGTCTGTGATCAAAGATAGCGAACAATATGCCGATATTGTATCTCGTATTTCTCAATACGCAAATACTCAAAACAAGGTTAATGATGCAGACTTTACTGCTAATAATCCTGCTTTAGTTGAGATTGAGAAGTTTTCTCGTTTTGTATTGTCGCCTGTTACACCAGAGAACAACATGCAGACAAACTGGTTCTTTGAACGCGCGAGAGGCCAATACAAGACATTGCTCTCCAAGGAGGGATTCACTAAGTCTCGACTGGCTGCATTTGACCTTAAATATCCCAAGAAGCAAGTATTCACAAAGGTTGAATTGGCAAAATATATTAATGCTTGGCAAGAGGTGTATAGTGGTAAAACAATGGTCATCGGCCCACACATTGTAGTTCGTGGTAATGAGAAGAACTACGCTCGTTTTATGAACTATAATTTGCCTGAGATAAGGCATATAGATGTTGCGTACTTTGAAGATGCTGTAGCAAAGGCTATTCTATTTAAGGCTGCGGACAAACGCTATGGAACAAAAGTCTCTGGAAATCAAATCGGTGAATTGAAGCAAGTTGTAGTTCCATATACATTATCTCTGCTGAACCTCATTACAGATGGCAAATTAGACCTATACAAGATATGGAAAAACCAGAATATATCAGTTGCTCTCTCAGACTTTATTTATGAGTTGATGAAGCAAGTGAATAAGTTTATCATCGATAGGTCTCCTGTGTCTCATTATATTGAGTGGGCCAAGAAAGAAGAGTGCTGGGTAATGGTGAAAGAACATAGGTGGTCTTATAATTTACAAGATATAAAAGAGGATTGTATTGACGAGAAAAATCCCCCTAAACGCAACCATAAGACAGATATTGAGGATGCAGAAAAGACTAGATTACATCAAGAAAGTATTATTAGGTCCATTCCGTTCTCGTTATGGAAAAAGATTGAGAGTTGGGGCAGAGAGACAGGCATTCTGCACTCACATTATGCGTCATTAGCAAGCGATATTGCTTATAAGATAAAGAATGGTAGAAAGCTATTAGATACAGATATTTCAAGAGGATATTCCATATATGAAACCGTATGGCAGTATAATCCTGAACTATTAGAGGAAGCTGACGCTCTTGCCGCACAAGATCAAGAATCATCTGCACAACATAGATTAGTTTCACCCATTAACGAGTCAACAGATATCACCTTGGAACTAATCCAACAGATGGTCGATTGGGACAAACGGCGCAGGGTTCTTGATGATTGGAAGTGGAAGGTGATGAAGGATGTTGTGGACGGCAAGAAGGAGTTTACGGATAGAATGAAATATGCATTCTATCTTAATCTGCAAGCATTAAAGAAGAAAGGGTTTCCTAACTAAACTATTGTCGAGATGATAAAGCAACTTAACATAACAAACTTCCGTTGTTACGAGAAAAGTTCCATTACATTTAACGGAACGTCAATTCTCGTGGGACGAAATAATGCGGGAAAATCAACATTGATTGAGGCTCTTAAAATTATTTCGTCTGTAACAAGAAAGTACAAGACTCTTCGTTTTATTGCTCCACCAGAGTGGGTTGTCAGTGAGCCTTCATATGGTGTGTCTCCTAATGTGGAGAATATGAATATCTCGGATAGAGGTATATTTCATATGTATGGTAATCCACCAGCCATTGTTGAGGCAATATTTACCAACGGGACATCAATCAAAGCGTATGTGGGTGAGGATTTATCTATTTTTGCTGTAATATATGATGAAGGTGGCTGTCCTGCAAGAAATAGCAAAGAGGTAAAGAAAATAGACATTCCATTGATAGAGGTGTTACCGCAGATATCGGCTGTGTTAGACACCGAGAAGATCATCAAGAAGAGCACTGTTGATGGCAATAGAGCCACACGCTTGGCTTCACGAAATTTTAGAAACCAACTATTCTACTATCAGGATGCGTTCCCGACATTCAAATCTCTTGTAGAATCAACTTGGGAGAGATTAAAAGTGTCGCCTATTGAGTCTACATTTGTGAACGATGGACAGATACTCCAATTCTATGTTCGAGTTCAAGATTTCGAGGCAGAGATTGGCTGGATGGGTCACGGCTTGCAAATGTGGATTCAGACAATGTGGTTCATATCACAATGCCCTAGCAATGCCATTGTGGTTTTGGATGAGCCAGATGTGTATATGCACGCAGATTTGCAGCGTAGGTTAGTAAGGTTGTTAGCTCCCAAATTCTCGCAGCTCATCATTGCAACACACTCGCTTGAGATTATAGAAGAGGTAACATCGGAGTGTATTATTCCTATCGATTCAAGCAAGAGAAAGATTAAACCGATAGGCGATGAAACTCCTCTGCAATCATTGACAAAGCAATTAGGCTCTCCTTTTAATATTGATTTGGCGCGAATATTTATCTCCAACCAATTTATCTTGTGGGACGGAGATGACACTTCGCGTAAGATTTTGTCTGCGTTCCAGTCAGTGTTATATCCCCAAGACTTGCATCCTCTTATCAATTTGCCCAAGGCATTTATTGATGGATGGAATGATTGGGAAAAGGTTGTAATGGTATATGATCTATTTGCACTTAATCGTATGAACATAGAACTGTTTTGTATTATCAATTCAGACTATCATACTCCATCGGAAATCAAGCAGCGTAAACAAGAGGCAAATAAGCATAAGATTAACTTGCATATCTGGGAAAAGAAAGAGATTGAGAATTACGCCATTAATCCTGATGTAATTTTACGACACATAACTCATAATAAGCAACAAGGTACTATAGATAAAGACTCGCTTAAGGGTGTTATGCAGAGTATTGCAAATGATATGATGGAGGATGTAATGGAATATTCGAGTGGCGCCACTAATACCAATATTGAGGAATTGCAAAATGATTATAAACAGCCATACGACATTATATCTGGTAGAGAGTTCTTCAACATTCTTTCACTATGGACACAAGAGGAATATGGTATAACCATCAGCGCAAGACAAGTTATTTCATATTTTAGAGTGGAAGAAGTTTCAAACGAGATTAAGAAAGTTGTGTCCACTATAATGAATTGCAAATAGCATTTGTCCGATGGGTACAAAAAATATTTGTAGGGTTCGGAAATATGGTTATAAGATACCCATATAACAGAATGAACACCATTTGTCCGAAGCAATTAGAAAAATTTATATACCTTCGGACAAATGGTCTGCAAGAAATTGTCCAATCTTCTCCCCTGCTTGCTACGACCTGGGATTAGCACTCCCAATGCTTGCGAAAGCAACTTGGGGTATTAGGCTCCCCCACCTGCAAAAGGTTGGACAATGGGCAAGCCCAATAGAGAAAGAAAAAAATAAATAGCGAGAAGTCGGAATGTCCAATGTAGATAATGACTAACTTTGAATAAAGGAAATTCTATATGAGCGAATTTGATAAATACATAGTTCAAGGAGAACCCGACTAAAGACATCATGGAAGTTGAAAATCTACTACACTTAGGGAATCGCTCCGAGCTGCGCCGGTGGCTCATGGAGAACCACGACAAGGAGAAGTGTTGTTGGGTTGTGACTTACCGCAGCAAGTGCGCGCCGCAGTGGCCGGCTGTGCCGTATGCTGAGGTTGTTGAGGAGGCGCTTTGCTTTGGCTGGATAGACAGTACGCTAAAGCGGTTGCCCGATGGGCGCTTGGTGCAACGCCTGTCGCCACGCCGGCCCAAAAGCCACTGGACGCAACTGAATATGGACCGTTGCGCCGACCTTGAAGCGCGCGGGCTGATGACGGAGGCAGGGAAACTCAAACTGAAAGCTGAAGACTGAAAGGTGAAAGCCCGCGCCAATGAGCGAAACGGAAAGCTCGCTTTTGCGTTTTACAGCGAATGCAGCCGGGGTTCAATCACACGAAGTGGGATTAAAGCTGAAAACGGAAGACTGAAAGGTGAGCAGGTTCAAGCGCACAAAGTGCGGTTAATGCTGAAGGCATCGACAACATCGGCAGCAAAAGGTCGCGCGTAGCACAATAGTACCCCCTCCGCCATAAAATGGCTCGTCCCCCTATAGAGGGACAATTAAAGATTATGTTGCAAAGTGAGGAAACTGCTTTGAAGCGAGCTTGAGATATCTCCACTACGGTCGATATGACACCTACGAGGGGATTCTATGTTTAGTGTAAGCGTCTGTATTATTGCAACTTTTTATCCACGATTGTTTTCTATAATTGGATTTATACCCATATATTTGTGCTGTAACAATAGATATTCTTATGAAAAGTTTTGGACAGAAGGCGTGGATGCTTCCACAGCCGGTACTGATAATAGGTACATATAACAGTGACGGTACTCCCAATGCCATGAACGCTGCATGGGGCGGTCAATGGGACAGTAAAGAGATAATGATTAGCATGGGCTCGCATGCCACCACGGAGAACCTTGCGCGTTGTGGTGAGTTTACCGTTGCCTTCGCCACCAAGGATACGATGGTAGCTGCTGACTATGTGGGTATTGTAAGTGCCAGGAAAGACCCAGCGAAGATGCAGAAGACGGGGTGGACTGCCACGAAGGCCGGGAATGTGAACGCACCCGTGTTCACCGATTTTCCCATGACCATGGAGTGCCGCATCCTGCGCAAGATTGACGAGAGCGAGGAGGGGTATTATATTGTTGCAGAGATTGTCAATATCCTTGTCGATGAGGCTTACATTGGCGAGGACGGCAAGCCTGATGTTGAGAAGATGCAGCTCATAACTTATGAGCCTATCCATCATGGTTATGTGGAACTGGGCAAACGTGTGGGCAATGCTTTTGCCGATGGAAAAACTCTGAAGTAACAAAAATATAAGGTCTATGAAAGTACTGCTTATAAACGGAAGTCCCCGAAAGGAGGGTAACACTGCCACTGCGTTGGCCGAGGTGGCTAAACAACTGGATAAAGAGGGTATTGAGAGCGAAATTGTTTGGATTGGGAACAAACCTATCCGTGGCTGTGCTGCCTGTGGCCAGTGCGCTGCCAAGGGGTTGGGACGCTGTGTGTTTGACGATGATGTGTGCAACAGGATTTCGGAGAAATTTGCCGGTGCAAACGCGCTCATTGTCGGTTCGCCTGTCTATTATGGCCAGCCCAACGGTGCGTTGCTATCTGTAATACAACGCGCGTTCTATTCAAACGGTGCGAGTATCGCAGGTAAGCCGGCTGCTGCCATTGCCGTGTGCCGCAGGGGTGGTGCAACTGCTGCATTCGAAAGCCTGAACATGCCTTTTCAAATGATGAACATGCCGGTGGTGACATCGCAATATTGGAATATCGTCTATGGCCGGACACCCGGTGAGGCTGCTATGGACAGGGAGGGTATGCAGACCATGCAGACGCTTGCCCGCAACATAGCATGGCTGTTGAAAACGACAAACGGAGAGAAGGCACCCGGCCGCCCCAAGGATGAGCCTTGGGATATGATGCACTTCATCCGATAAAAGTATTGAAATAATATCGCAGTTTCCCCAAAATGTATCTTGTCATTTTATGCTGTTGGCGAATTCCTTAAACTTCATCTGGATTTCGTCTCTCACTCTGCGAAACTCTTTCATCACATATTCATCCGTCCCTATGGCATCCGAGGGGTCATCAAAGCCGATGTGCAGGCGGTGTTTAACATTACCCGTAAACATTGGGCAACTCTCGTTTGCTCCGCCACAGACAGTTATCACATAATCCCACTCGTCGTTTAGATATATTTCTACACTCTTTGGCCTGTGCCCGGATAGGTCAATACCCACTTCTTTCATCACTTCGATAGCTTTGGGATTCACCCTCTCGGCCGGTATGGTTCCGGCAGAATGCACTTCCAGGTTGCGACTGAATGACTGAAGAAATCCATGTGCCATCTGGCTGCGGCAACTGTTACCTGTACACAAAATCAATACTCTCATATATGCAATAAAATATTACTCTTTACCGGTGCTTGGGAAAGAAGGGACAACGCAAACGGATGCATTGGTTGTTCTTGCCGAAATGTCTGCACGCGACGGCGGTTTTCTCCATGGAGATACCGAAATTCGCTTCCACGAAATCAATGGCTGCCTGAATGGACAGATAGGAGTCGCGCTTGCAGCATCGTGGACCACCCACCTCGGCAATCTTGCATAACGATGCAGCCGACATCTTATGCGACAATGCAAAAGGTTCTATTGTCAATGGTGTGGAGTGCGAGATAACGGAAACGAACATGCCGGAACTCAATCCTGCACCACAGGCTCCCCAAAAACCGCAAGCTCCACCTGGAACCTGCTTGCCTCGTTTCATCAGTTCCACCAATGCATCGGGGAGCACGATATCCCCTCCGGCATTGTGGTAGGCAGTCAGCAAAGCCGCTCCCACCATCACATGATGTTCGGGACCGTGCATGTGACAGAAGGGCATCGCCATCATCTTCTCCAGAATCTCTATAGGGTTCTTGGAGGTTTCGTCAAGGCACAGTTTGTAAATGGCATCTATGCCCTTTGTGTGGCACTCGTTGCAGACGTAATGTCCGTGTTCGCAACAGGTCTTGCTCTCTTCCTTCTTGTGGCAAATGGCACACTCCATGAGGATTTCCTTTTCCAGGTACTTCAATGGAGCACTACATATAAGACATTCTTCTTTCATTGTCCTGGGATTATATGTTCGACTTTGTAATCAGATGATAGCTATCTTTATCACTCCATCCAGTTTGTTCTCGAAAATGCGGTAGGCTTCTTCAATTTCGCTCAATGGGAAACGATGCGTGATGAGTGGGGTGGTGTCTATCTTGCCTTGCTTGATGAGGCTGAGTACTTCCTCGCAATCGCATCCATCCACGCCGCCGGTCTTGAAGGTGAGGTTCTTGCCATACATCTGTGGCAAGGGAAGTTGTTGCGGCTTGTCATAAAGGGCTACCACCGTTACAATGGCATTCGGACGGGCGCACTCCCATGCGAGGCGGAAGGTGTCATCGGCTCCGGCTACTTCAATCACCCGGTCGGCACCGCCGTGGTCGCTGTTCTTTAAAACAAAATCCTTACATTCTTCGGGAGTGGTGAGCAGTACATTGGGATAGTGTGCTTTCACAAATTGCCGTCTCTCTTCCGATTTCTCGCAAACGATGATGCGTTTGGGTTGTTTCAGCATCACACAAAGGAGGGTGCAGATGCCCGTAGGCCCTGCTCCTATAATCAAAACAGTATCTTCCTCGGTTATTTCGGAAATGCGGGCTGCCCAGAAGCCTGTGGCCAGGACATCGCCAACGAGCAATGCCTGTTCATCGGTCACGCTATCGGGAATACGGTTCAAGCCTTGGCTGGCTAATGGCACGCGAACATACTCTGTCTGTCCGCCATTTATGCGGCAGCCAAGTGCCCAGCCGCCATTGGGGTCGGTACAGTTGTTCACAAAGCCGTTTTTGCAGAAGAAGCATTCTCCGCAGAAGGTCTCCACATTTACCGTCACGCGGTCGCCTGGCTTTACATTGGTGACTTCGGCTCCCACTTCTTCCACCACACCTACCATTTCGTGTCCTACGGTAATACCGGGAACGGCGCGCGGAACGCTGCCGTGCTTTATGTGCAGGTCGCTTGAACAGATGCTGCTCATTGTTACGCGAACAATGGCATCGGTAGGTTCAATCAATGTGGGCTTCGGCTTCTCCACCAAAGCGAACTTTCCTTTTTCTATATAGGTATATGCAAGCATTTTTGTCTTATTAGTAATTTTTCAGTTTATCCCAATTAAGGTACCTGTCATGGAATCGCTCGAAAACAGATTTATATTCTTTGGGGCAAACACTGATTATCCGATTTACAAAAACTTCAAGATTTATTTCCTCAATCTTTTCCTTGTATTCATCACACAGTCCGTTGGTTAAAGAGTCAAGTTCTCTCTTGGTTGACGGATGCCTTTTAGGCGCAAGGATAATAGAGTATGACAATAATCCTTTTCTATGTCCATATGTCTCGCTCAGCAGAAAATTACGATAGATTTGAGTAAGTGGAGTAGTACCTTCCATTATACTATTCTCCACATCGGGGATGAAGCATTTGAGTTCCTTTATAGCCTCTATGTTTTGTGAACGAGGTTTCTTGTTGCCATTTTCATCGATGTCATAGGCTGCATTACTGCCAAGGCTTTCGGAGTATTTTGTTTCTATGGCAATGAATCCCTTTTTGCCATGTTCGTCTTCAAATCTTATGATTGCATCCATTGCACTCTTGTCGCCGGTCAAATCCTTATAATTTTCGGGAATGAATTCTAAATCAACTTCTGTTACTTTGTATATAGGATAACCAGGGAGAGCTGTCTTTATGACTTTCGTTGCAATTTCTGGAGATTCCTCAAGCATCTGACTTAATGGACAAAACAGATTGAATGCCATTGGTTGACTGGAAAGAAGATTATTGAACAGCCTGTCCGATTCGATAGTTTCGTATGGCTTCTTATTCTTTGGATTTACGCGTTCCTTTGCATAGTTGAAAGCTTTTTCCGTCAAGAAGTTCTTCTGACAGCCATCTTTGGCTATCTCTCCATTGCTGATGTAGTTACCGTAATAATGCAAATTGCCATATCTGTCTCTATATGGGCGTATATCTTCGCCAATCTCTACGCGATATATTGATTGCAATCTCCTACATTTTGCAACGAACTTAGAATCTCCCTTGTATTCTTCTCCTAAGATATTCTTCATAATCTTTGGTTATTTTATATCATCAACATAATCCGTCCTTCTGCCTTGACAAACATATCAGGAAAGCGACAGATAACAGCATAAACCTGATTAGATGTAACTGGTTGTCCATCCTTGCGGATATGTAATCGTTGGCGGTTTATCATCTCGGCAATCTGCTCGGTGCGCATCCCGCGGTTACAGCTTGCAAGGCAGTAGAGTATGGCTTCTTCTATTTTCATGTGGAGATGGTTGGGTGTTCTTGTTCCACGGTGGTGTTGCGGTTGCGCAGTTCCCAGAAGGCGACTGCTGCCGCGGCGGCTACATTGAGCGAATCGACATTGTGCGACATGGGTATGCGTACTACATGTGTGGCCTTGGCGATGGTTTCGGCAGGGAGGCCGTCGCCCTCGGTGCCCATGATGATTGCCAGTTTGGGCAGGGTGGTGAGCACGGGGGAGTCGATGGGGATGGAGTCGTCGGTGAGTGCCATGGCTGCTGTTGCAAAGCCCAGTGCGTGCAGTTGCTCTATGCCGCCGTCGAGCCAGCTCCAGGGGACAAGGAAGACGCTACCCATGGAGACGCGCACGGCGCGTCGGTTGAGTGGGTCGCACGAGTTGCGGGTGAGCAGCACGGCGTCGATGCCCAACGCTGCAGCCGAGCGGAATATGGCGCCGATGTTGGTGGTATCGACAACTCCGTCGATAACGACTATGCGGCTTGCGTTGCGGCATATCTCCTCAACGGGCGGCTCAATGGGGCGCTGCATTGCGCACAGCACACCGCGTGTGAGGGTGTAGCCCGTGAGTTGTGTCAGCAATTCCCGGCTACCTGTGTAAACGGGCATGTCGGGGTGTTGCTCGATGATTGCCGCAGCGTCGCCGGTGATGTGTTTCTGCTCGCACATCAAGGCAACGGGTCTGTAGCCGCTGTTGAGCGCTACGTGGATTACCTTGGGACTCTCGGCAATGAAGATGCCTTTGCCGGGCTCATATTCGCGGCGCAGCTGCGCTTCGGTGAGTGTGCCGAAGAGTTCGCATCCGGGGTGCTCGAGTGAGGTTATTTCTATTATGGGCATGGTTGCTCTTTTCTTTTGTATTGCAAAAATATCATTCCATGCCGAGAAGGCAAATTTTATGCTTTCATATTTTTGTTAAAAACAATATTTTTAAACTATCTTCGCGTTGTAAAGATAATATGCTGCATGAGGGAAATTGATGATTATGGATTATCAGAAATTGCTTGAGGATATTTATGCCAAGGTGCTGTCGCTCTTAAATGAGGGCAAGGTTGCCGATTACATCCCTGCGTTGGCAAAGGTGGATCCTGCTCATTTTGGCATGTGCATAAGCAGTGTCGATGGCGAGGTGTTCGCGATTAAGGATGCCGATGTGCGTTTTTCAATTCAGAGTATCTCAAAGGTGTTTGCACTGGCCATGTGCCTTGCCGTGAAGGGCGAGTCGCTGTGGACAAGGGTGGGCAAGGAGCCTTCGGGCACGGCCTTCAACTCGCTTGTGCAGCTTGAGGTGGAGCATGGAATACCGCGCAATCCTTTTATAAATGCCGGCGCGCTGGTGCTGACGGATATTATGCTCACATCGTTCGAGAACCCCGAGGAGGAGTATCTGGCGTTTGTGCGTGAGTTGTGTGGCAGTGACACGGTGGGGTATAACGACGAGGTTGCGCTGTCGGAGCGCGAGACGGGTTTCCTGAACGCGGCAATAGTGAACCTGTTGAAGTATCACAAGAATATTGAGTGCGATGTGGAGAGGGTGTTGCGCTTCTACTTCCAGATGTGCTCGGTTGAGATGAACTGCAAGGAGCTCTCCAAGGCTTTTCTTGCCTTTGCCGACCACCGCGGCGATTTCAGTCATGCTGGCATCAAACTCACCCGTTCGCAGATAAAGCGCATGAATGCCATAATGCAGACCTGCGGTTTCTATGACGAGGCCGGCGAGTTCTCTTATCTTGTGGGCTTGCCCGGAAAGAGTGGCGTGGGCGGTGGAATTGCTGCCATTTACCCACAGCGTTATGCCGTGACGGTGTGGAGTCCGCGCCTGAACAGCAAGGGTAACTCGGTAATGGGTATAAAGGCACTTGAGATATTGACAACAGAGACCAGCGAGTCGATATTCTGACGGGTGAACCGTCCCCCTGGCGGTGTGGGATTGCTTGCCCGGATGACGGTTGCGGATATATAAAAAATGTTGCCGGCTCAACCTTTTGGCTCGCAGGTGGTTTTATGGAATAGGTTATTATTAAATTTTGATATTATGACAATGTTCAGAAGATTTGTGACTGTGTTTGCCGCTCTCTTCATGGTGGTGGCAGTGGGTTTTGCTCATACTAAGGAGCTTCCCAAAGTGTATATCCTTGCAACGGGAGGAACAATTGCCGGCTCGGGCAGTTCGGCTACAAACTCCAATTACACGGCCGGACAGGTTGCCATCGGTACGCTGATTGACGCTGTACCTGCGATAAAGGATGTTGCCGACATTGAGGGTGAGCAGGTGGTGAACATCGGTTCTCAGGACATGAGCAATGCCGTGTGGCTGAAACTTGCTGCAAGGGTGAATGAACTGTTGCACCGTAACGATGTTGACGCGGTGGTGATTACCCACGGAACCGACACTATGGAGGAGACTGCGTTTTTCCTCAGCCTTGTGGTGAAGAGCGAGAAGCCGGTGGTGCTTGTCGGTGCAATGCGCCCATCGACAGCCATAAGTGCCGATGGCCCTGCCAACCTGTACAACGCTGTGGTGGTGGCTGCGTCGGCGGCATCAAAGGAGCGTGGCGTGCTTGTGTGCATGAACGGCAAGGTGTATGGCGCTGACGATGTCACAAAGACAAATACTACAAGCGTGGAGACTTTCCAGTCGCCCAACGCAGGTGCCGAGGGTTATGTGAACAACGGCGAGGTGTTCTACTACAGACCGGTTGCCCATGAGCGTGCATTGCACTATGTACACAAGGGTGGTGTGTATGACGAGACACGCGACCTTTACTTTGATGTCTCAAAGTTGAAGGAGTTGCCAAAGGTGGGCATCGCATACGGATATGCCGATGCAGGCCGCGAGGCTGTGGATGCAATGGTTGCGAATGGATACAAGGGTATTGTGTATGCCGGTGTGGGCAATGGCAACATCCACAAGAATGTGTTCCCTGCACTTGAGGAGGCTCGCAAGAAGGGGGTGATTGTTGTGCGTTCATCGCGCGTGCCGACAGGTGCCACAACACTCGATGCCGAGGTTGATGATGCAAAGCATGGCTTTGTGGCATCATGGGGTCTCAACCCACAGAAGGCGCGCATCCTGCTGATGCTTGCGCTCACAAAGACCCATGACTGGAAGGAGATTCAAAAGTATTTCAACAATTTCTAAAATAATTATCTATGAAAATGAAAAACACTGCATTTGCTCTGCTTGCCATGGTGGCGGGCATGGCTTCGGCACAGGTGACGGAGAATGCACAGGCAAGTGGCGAGGAGAAGACACTTGTGGAGCGTATTGCAAAGATTGAGAAGAAGCACGACTGGTTCAACCTCTACCTGAACATGCACTATGCCTTTGATGCTGAATTCAACCCTGCAGGCACCGGTGGTTTTCACCAGGGCTCGTTCAACATGCGCCAGTTCCGCATACAGGCTACGGGCAGGGTGACTGACTGGCTCTCTTATCACTGGCGTCAGCGACTGAACCGTGGCAATGATGGTGGTGGCTTCATTGACAACTTGCCCAACTCGATAGACTTTGCTTGCCTTACATTCAATGTGAACAAGCATTTCTCTATCACTGCCGGTAAGCAGGCAGCTGCTTATGGCGGTTTTGAGTATGACCTGAATCCTATCGAGATTTACCGTTACAGCGAGATGATCAACAATATGAGCAACTTTATGAGTGGTGTTTCGTTTACATATGACTTTACTCCCAACCAGCAGTTGGTGCTCCAGGTGCTCGACAGCCGCAACGGCTCTATCGAGGATACATACGGCAAGAACCTTGAGGCGAACAAGCTGCCGCTTGTATATTCGCTCAACTGGAACGCGAACATGTGTGGCGGTGCATGGCAGACAAGATGGTCGGCATCGGTGATGGATGAGGTGCGCGGAAAGTACATGTACTATCTTGCTATCGGTAACCAGTTCAACTTCTCTCCAAAGTGCAACATGTATGTCGATATCATGAGTTCATACGAGGAGCTTGACCGCAAGGGTATAATGACAAATATGTTCGGCGGCCAGGATAATTTCGCTGGTCATAACATGTACAACACTCTTTACAACTCTTTGGTGGCAAAGGTGAACTACCGTTTCTTGCCAAAATGGAATTTCTTTGTGAAGGGTATGCTTGAGAGCGCGGCCATCTATGGCGGCGAGGAGAATGCGGGTGTTTATGGTGGCGCAAGCATTGCCGACGGCAACTACCGCACTTCAATCGGTTATCTCACAGGTATCGAGTACTACCCGATGAATACCAACCTGCACCTGTATCTGAGCTTCTTCGGTCAGACAAATCTCTTTGCCGAGAGAGCGAAGGCTTTGGGGCAGGATAACTATTCGACACAGAGGTTGTCGATTGGATTCATCTATAAGTTGCCTGTATTCTAATAGGTCATTGATATGTTGTTGCAATTGTTGATTGTTCTGCTCTGTATCATCGTCGGTGCCCGTCTTGGTGGCATCGGTCTTGGTGTTATGGGCGGTTTGGGTGTGGCTCTGCTCACTTTTGTGTTCGGGCTGGAGCCTACAACGCCGCCGGTGGATGTGATGCTGATGATTGCTGCCGTGATTTCGGCGGCGGCGTGCATGCAGGCGGCCGGTGGCCTTGACTACATGGTGAAGGTGGCCGAGCGTTTGTTGCGCAAACATCCGCAGAACATTACGATACTTGCTCCACTGGTGACATATACCTTTACATTCCTTGCAGGAACAGGACATGTTGCCTACTCGGTGCTGCCGGTGATTTCGGAGGTGGCGAGGGAGACGAAGATACGCCCCGAGCGTCCGTTGGGAATAGCTGTGATTGCATCGCAACAGGCGATTACGGCTTCGCCCATCTCTGCTGCCACGGTGGCGTTGCTCGGAATGCTTGCAGGGTTCGACATTACCTTGTTCGATATATTGAAGATTAGCGTGCCGGCTACATTGATTGGTGTGCTGGTGGGTGCTTTCTTCTCAATGAGAGTGGGCAAGGAACTTGTTGATGACCCGGAATACAAACGCCGTGTTGCTGCCGGGTTGGTGGAGAAGAGCAGGGTGCAGGCTGCTGATGCGGTGTCGCAGGTGAAGGCAAAACTGTCGGTCGCGCTCTTCTTTGTGGCTACATTGGTTATTGTGCTTTTTGGCTCAATTGAGGAGTTGCGTCCATCGTTTGACAACGAGGTGTATGTGGAGCAGAGTGTTGAGGCTGAGCCTGCTGATGTGGTTGCGGTTGATGCTGGTGTTGCCGATGAGGCTGACGGTGCTGATGAGGCTACCGAGGCCGTGAGTGCCAGCAAGGTCTATTGCAAGAGTGTTGAGACAAAGAGACTGGGTATGCCGTTCATCATTGAAATGGTGATGCTTGCCACGGCCGCGCTGATTCTGCTGCTGACGAAGACCGACGGTGCGAAAGCTGTGAAGGGTAGTGTGTTCACGGCCGGTATGCAGGCGGTGGTGGCTATATTCGGCATCGCGTGGATGGGCGACACATTCATAAACGGAAACATTGATCAATTGAAGGGTGCTGTGGAGAGCGTGGTTACTGATATGCCTTGGCTCTTTGGTCTTGCGCTGTTCGTGATGTCGATACTGCTCTACAGCCAGGCGGCGACGGTGCGTGCCATTGTTCCGCTGGGTATTGCGCTGGCGATATCGCCAATGATGCTCATTGCGCTGTTCCCCGCAGTGAACGGTTATTTCTTTATCCCGAACTACCCGACACTGGTGGCTGCGATAAACTTTGACAGCACGGGTACCACGCGCATTGGCAAGTGGGTGCTGAACCACTCGTTCATGCTGCCGGGACTCATCTCTACCGCGGTGGCAATTGCGGTGGGATTGTTGCTGATACAGGTTTATTGATGAAGAAAATTTCTCCAAAATAAACGAGAGGGTGACCGTGGTCACCCTCTCTTGTTAAACAGTCGGCCTGTAAGCCGGGTTCTGTGCCCCTTGCGGGGTGTCTGTCATTCATCTATACCATGTGTCACCACAGGGCTAAAGCGTTCTACCCTCCGGCTCGGGCGAGCAACCCTCAAGCGCCGGTTTACATGAACTTGCAGCCTCCAAGACGCACGGCCCGTACATCGCTGCACGGCCGGTGGGCTCTTACCCCACCTTCTCACCCTTACCCTTGCGGGCGGTTATTTTCTTCTGCGTTACTCCACCTTCACAAGCGGCTTTCTGTTAGGAAGTGGAGTGCTCTGCGCTGCCCGGACTTTCCTCCTTTGCATTTGAAGCAACGGCGACAGACTGTCCGACTGTTTGTTTCGCTGTTTTTGTAAAACCGGTGCAAAGATAGTGTAAAAGCGCGGCACGATTGTTGCCATTGCCGCAAGATTTGTGGAAGAAAATAAAAAAACGGTTCTTGTTTAACTTTTATTAACAATAAATCCCGTGATATTTTGTGGGCAATGTTCTCTATAGTGGTGTAGATGTTGGTAAAATACCGGCTTTTGTGTCGCTGCCAACCCGGTGCATTGACCGGCGGCAATGGTGTTTTTTCTGCTTTAATCGCCATTGGTTGCCAAAATTTTGCGGGTGCTTTCTACTTTCACCCGTGTATATCACGGCGGTGGTATATTAAAGGTGTTTTGTATGGTCAATGCCTGGAATTGCGTGGTTTTTGATGCAAAAGCCGGTTTTTTCGGTGGTTTTTTGTAACATTTAACATGAGAAACTTGTATTTAATGAAAGAAGTTGTTATTTTCGCGAATTAAAATTGTATCGCTATAAAAAATGAGACAATTAAAAATTACTAAAAGTATTACCAACCGCGAAAGCGCATCGCTTGACAAGTATTTGCAGGAAATTGGTCGCGAGGAACTCATCACCGTTGAAGAAGAGGTGGAGTTGGCACAAAGAATCAGAAAAGGAGACCGCCGTGCACTTGAGAAATTAACACGAGCAAACTTGCGCTTTGTGGTGTCTGTGGCAAAACAGTACCAGAACCAGGGACTGAGTCTGCCCGACTTGATCAACGAGGGTAACCTTGGACTCATCAAGGCCGCAGAGAAATTTGATGAGACGCGTGGATTCAAATTCATCAGCTACGCTGTTTGGTGGATTAGGCAATCGATTCTGCAGGCTTTGGCAGAACAGGCGCGTATCGTTCGCTTGCCTTTGAACCAGGTGGGTTCATTGAACAAGATTACAAAAGCATTCTCTAAATTTGAGCAGGAGAACGAGCGCCGTCCATCGGCCGAGGAACTTGCAGATCAGCTCGACTTGCCGGTTGACAAGGTGGTCGATTCGCTCAAGGTGTCGGGCCGACACATTTCGGTTGATGCTCCTTTTGTTGACGGTGAGGATAATAGCTTGCTCGATGTCCTTGTGAACGATGATTCTCCAATGGCCGACAATCTGTTGGTGAATGAGTCATTGTCGCGCGAGATTGACCGTGCTCTCTCAACACTTACCGACCGCGAGAAGGAGATTATACAGATGTTCTTCGGTATCGGTATGCAGGAGATGACGCTCGAGGAGATTGGTGACCGTTTTGGTCTTACACGCGAGCGTGTACGCCAGATCAAGGAAAAGGCAATTCGCCGTTTGAAACAGAATCAGCGCAGTAAGTTGCTGAAATCTTATTTGGGATAATGAATTTATGCTCCGGGCTGCATCGCGATGCAGCCCGGATTTGTTTTTTGCACATTCCTTTGCGCTGTTAAAAGTTGTAATAAACTTTTAGAAATGTCAATATTTTAGTACCTTCGCGGATATTTATGTTTTTAGGGATATGAAGAAGATAGTTTCTATACTTTTATTTATATGTTTGGTGTTGCCAAGCGTGGCTATGGCCAAAAGTGATGACAAGAAGCAGGCCAAGAAAGAGGATGCTAAGGATATATATATCCTTGGCGTTTCCATGGCTTTCCCCGACTCGGTCGTATATTTTACCGAGATTCAGTGTATCGAGGATGTGGTGCTGGAGAAGGGTGGTTTTCTGCCTAACCGCCATCTCTATTCGTATGAACTGAAGGATTATATGAGTTTTGCGAAGGGCATGCCCGGACGCACTTCGTTCGTCTTCTTCTCGGATAAGCGTGCGAAGCTCGAAAAGAAGGAGCAGAAGATAAAGAAGAAACTCATTGAGCGTGAGGAGAAGACTGTGAGATACCTGGGCGACGCTTTCAAATTCACAAAGCATTGATATGCCGGGCAGGGTTGGGGCATTTGTTTTCTTCTTGCTCATGACTCTTGTGTCGTGCAACGACCCTGTGTTCCTGAGGGTGAAGCCCGATGTTGTTGAAAAGGGCGACACCGCGCGCAAGACATTGGTGGTGTATATGATGGCCGAGAATAGCCTGAACAATTATGCATCGCTCGATGTGAAGGAGATTATGGAGGCTGTGCCCTCTATTCCCCGTGACTGCCGTCTCTTTGTCTATGTCGATGACAACAAATTCCCGATGATTACCCAGTACTTCCGCATGACGAACGGCGAGGCTGGCAATTCCAATTTTCATCCTTTTACTACTGATGTGTGCTCGAGCGACACGGCTGCGCTGGGGGCGGTACTCGATTATATCCTGAAGGATTATCCTACCGAATCGCTCGACCTGGTGATGTGGTCGCATGGTGACGGGTGGCTCCGTGCCCCATTGAATGTGGCTCCGCAGCGTTCTATTGGCATTGACAATGGGAAGAATTCCTATAGCAACAGCGTTACAAAGACTATTGAGGTTGAGGAGCTTGCTGCGTTGCTGCGCAGGATGCCGGCAAGGGTGGATCGCCTGATGTTCGATGCCTGTTTCATGCAGTGCGCCGAGAGTTGCTTTGCCCTGCGTGGCGCCGCCGAATGGATTATTGCTTCTCCGGCCGAAATTCCCGGCGACGGTGCTCTCTATTCAACGCTTATACAGAATTTCTTTAATTCGGACGGCCCCGAGGATATAATGGATTCGTATATCAGGGCCTACGAAAGCAGGCCTTCGGGTGCGGTGTTGTCGGCTGTGAACACGCCTGGGATGCAAAATCTTGCCGATGTGACATATTCCTATGTGATCAAATATTTCAATAGTGAGAAGAGACGCGACTATACCGATGTGTTCTCATATCTGCCCGGTGGAAAGTACAGCGGCTCTCCTGCTTATCCGTCGTTCTTCGATATGAATGCTGTGATGAAAAAGTATCTCACGCCCGAAGAGTATGCCCATTGGCGTGAGGTTTTTGACGGGGCTGTTACCTATGTCGCATCGTCGCCAAAATGGTATTCGGCGGTGTGCGGTCAGGTGATAGGGTACGATACTGCGGTTGGCGGCGGAATGTCAATGTATATGCCACAGCATTATAGCCGCAACGATAAATTCAATTCAGATTTCAGGACTACCGAGTGGTATTCGGCTGCCGGATGGCAGGCGGCCGGGTGGTGATTACTTAGAATTCTACATGGAACTGCACGCGTATGCCCCATTTGTCAATGTTGGGCAGGTTGCGGTATGTGAGGCGGTGTACATAGTCAATGCGCAGTACCTTGAATATGTTGGCTATTCCCACTGCGACTTCCATGTATGGCATTGTGCTCAGGTAGTGCTGCTCGTAGTTTTCATAGGGGAACTTGAAAAGTTCGCCGGTGTTCAGCGGGTCGGGGCGGTTCTTCTCGCTCAGGTGTCCGAACATTCCGCGGAATGAAACTACTTCGCGCCAGTTTAGCTTGCGTATGAGCGGGATGCGGTTGAACAGCAGGCCGTTCATGTTGTAGGTGAGATCCCACGATGCGTACTGGTCGTTGAAGAATTCCATGGCGTTCATCAGTGAGTATGACTCGCGCTGGATGGTGTACGAAAGGTTGGCGTTGGGGATTATGAGCAACGGGTAGGGTACCTTGTTCCATATCTTGCCGGCCTTTATTATGCAGTCGGTGTGTCCGAACGCCGAGAACCAGAATCTTTTGTAGAAACCGAACTCGGTGTGGTGGTAGTTGAACTCGCTGCCAAGTACGCCCTTGATGCCGATGCGGTGCGTGAGGGTGAACACCGGGTGTTCGGGGGTCATGGATATGCGGTCCCATTTGTTCTGTATAAACTTCTCTTTTGGTGCGTAGCGCAGTCCAATCTCAATCTCGGAACGGGTGAGGTCTTTCTCGAAAGTACTTGTGGTTACACCGTCAACAGTCTGTGTGCGCTCGAATGGAACGAACTGTGTTGCTACATCGACGCGGTTGCGCAGGGTTACATTGAAAGAGAAATGGTTGTAGAACTCCTTGGTATATGTGAACTCGGCCTTGCGCATGTATCCAATCTTGTTGTCGTTCTGTCGCTTGAGGCTGATGAAAAGATTGTCCTTGTTGGTGTAGAGGTAGTTCTGGCCATACTGGTAGATGTCGTTCACATAGTGAAGACGCAACGAGTGGATGGGGAACTCGTTGGCGTGTTCCTTTTTCTTCTTGAACGAGTATTCCACCTCGCCCATGTATTTCCATTTGTTGTCGCCGATACCGTATGCAACGAAGAAACGGCCGAAAAGATTTGGGTTCAGGTAGGCCGATGTCATTGCACCGGTGCGCAGACGCCAGCCTTCGAGGTCGTTGTGGCTGATGGTGGTGTTTACGGGGCCGTAGAAGAGTGGTGGGTTTTCCTTTCTGATGGGAACCCAGCCCGTGAACAGGAAGGAGACGCATTTCTCGGCCCAGTAGAATACACGGTTCTGGCGCAGGAGTGCCAGCATGTCGCCAACCGACCTCTCTTTTTCGCTAACTTCGTTGAATCCATACTGGCTCCAGTATTCGTTGCTTTTGTTTGTTGAGTTGTCGTCCTCAACGACATGCGACGGGTTACTGAGTATGCGCTCGGCAAATTCGTTGCTCCGGAAATTGTGGTTCTGGTATGCTACCTCGCGGTTGGCATAGAAACCGGTCAGGGCGTTTACCACTTTCAGCTCGGCGGTGAGTGTCTCCTTTGTCAGCAGGCGGGTGCCGTCGGGGGTGCTCTGGAAACTCTGTGTAATGTTCAGTGTTTCCACAAAGTTCATGTTTATCTCGTGGGGCGTGTTCATCCTCACCAGTTTAATGAATCTGGTGCTGTCGGCTGTTACATACAGGTGTCCGGTGAAGCCGAAAGACTCTACATTGAATGGCGTGAATGCGAGGTCGATGCAGATGTCGCCATCGAGCATCAGGGTATCCATTATGTAGTAACGGTAAAATGTGGGACCCAATTTTGACAACGGGCTCACGAACTTGCTGTTGAACAGCGAGATGTTGTCCTGGAAAATGTCGACATCCTTGAATACCTCCTCATAGAGAGCCTCGGTCTCGCCCGATGAGAATACATCGTCGATACCGTTGCGCCGGCGTGCTTTGATGTGTTGCCTGTCGCGCTTGGGTGAGTTCTGGTAGTAGTCTGTGGCAATGAGCTCGCGTGCCGAGATGTGAAGTATTGGCTTGCCGGTTACCTTTGAGGTGTCGATGTACTCCTCAAGGAACTTGAACTTCTTGCCGAACGGATTTCCGTTGCGCGCGTCAAAGTCGTTCAGCGCAAGGTTCAGTTTCTCGTGCCTCTCGCGGCTGTAGAACTCCTTGTTGAGCGGCGAGTTGTCATCGCGGCGCTCAATGAGTTCGCGTGCCAGGTCCAGAGCCGGGTTGTTCTTCTTGCTGTATTTCTCGCGCTTGGGTTTTACCACAACCTCGGGCAGGTCATAGTCGGCAGGGATCAACGAGACCTTCAGCGGCATCTTCGTCTTTGGGGTTATGGCGATGGATGCATCGGTGTATCCAAGGCATGAGACAATCAATGTGTCGTGCAGGATTGGTGACTCGAACGAGAAATTGCCCTTGTTGTCGCTGCTGCTGCCGTTTGATGTGTTCTTTATCCTTATCGAAGCGTAGGGAATCGCCTTTTTTGTGGAAGAGTCTATGGTCTTGCCGTGTATCCTTGTCTTCTCTTTCGCATCCTGGGCAAGCAGGGTGGTGGGGAAAACAAGGAGTATTATTATATATAATAGGTATAAGGTGCTTTTCTTCATCATTTATTTGCTAACGGCAAGATGCAATATGCGTGTTCCGGCATTTGCGGTTGCAAAAATACGCAAAAATATGCGATTGCTTGCCTAATTTAATGATATGTTTTGGTGCAAAGTGGCTTTTGATGTCTGTTTTTGTCTCTTTTTTCTTACTTTGCTTTTTGACAGCCTCCCCATAATTTAAAATAACAGCAGAAAAGTGGTGTTTGTTTGCCAATTTGTGTGTTTTTGTAAGTTGTTGAATATTAGCAAACTTTAAAAAAGTTTAAAAAATGGTGTAATTTTTCTTCTCGATTTGTTTGTCATTTCAAAAAGTTGCCTTACCTTTGCACTCGCTTTCGGGAAGCAACGCGGTAACGCGCTGCGCGACGAAGAGCAAGATAGATCCTTGACATCATTCCATACAGACAAGCAGTACAACCTTGCTTTTTTAT